>CBJLMA010000001.1:0-149704 GCA_966424035.1 uncultured Sphingomonas sp.
TTCTCGCTTGCGACGCGAAGGAAGCGAGACCCCCTTGTTCCTACCTAACTAAAGTTAATCCTTCGTGCAACGCAAACTGCAGTTCGAGGAGGCAAAGAAGAGGCGGTTCGGGAAGGGGACCGAACCGCCTCTGCCGGGCCCAATCAAAGGAAGCTTCGATTGGAACCCTGCCCTTGCGCTTGGGGAGCGAAGCGCGGCGGGCAATCAGCAATCTTTTTAAAGATCGATACCGGCGGCGATCGCTTCCAGCTTGCGGACTCGTTCGCGCAGGTCGGCCATCTCGATCCTACCTCCCGCAGGGGGCAGCCCACGCTCGCCGATCGCCTGGGTCAGCTCCATCTTCTTGAGCTCGAGCCAACCGTTCCACGCCTTGAGCCCTGCCCAGCTCGCCGCGCCCAGTCCCGCAAGGACGCTCGCGGCGAGCACTGCCATCGTCATCGGGTCCATCACTTCTCCTCCTGGCGGAGCGCTTCGATCTCGCGCGCCAGCTCTTCATTCTGACTGTTGATGTGATGATCGATCGCCATCAGCCGGCGGTCGGTCTCGTCCAGGTCGTTGACCATTGCGTGGACGGTCGGCCTGCGGCGGGAGACTTCTTCCATCCGGTCGAAGTCGCTCATGCGCCGCTCGCCCGTGATCGACCTCTTTCTTTGCACCGCGAGATAGATGCCGATCGCTGCATAAGCGATCAGCGTCAGCTTGAAGCTGATGAAGATCGCGGCTGCCACGAAACCGACGCGAATGAACGTCGGGTCAATTCCGGCCATCCCCCCGAGCGTCGAAGCGACGCCGGCAATCTTCGCGTCCTTGCGGTCGAGCGAGTAAGGATAAACTTTGCGCGCCATCGTCATTGATCCCTTCCCTTCAATTCGCCCGCGCTTTCAGCGCGGCTTTCATGGCTTCCAGTTCGGCGTCGATCGCTTCCGAAGCTTTCAGTTGATCGATTTCGTCCTCGAGGCTGGTGATGCCCAGCGCCTCGCAGCGCCCTTCGGCGAAGTCGGCGCGGCGCTCGAGCAGCTCGAACTTGGAAAATGCATCCTGCGTGCGGCTGCCGTGCATGATCTCGCGCGCCCTCGCGCGGGTGATCGCGCTCTCAAAGCGTGCCGCGATCGCATTCTGCCGGGCGCGCGCCTCACGGAGCTTAGCCTGGAGCTTGGCGATATCGGCTTCGTAGCCACGCAGCACCTGCTCCATCTGATCGAGCTCGTCGCGCAGGCCGTCGGCCATCTCGGCCGCCTTTTGCTTCTCGACCAGCGCCGCCTTGGCAAGGTCGTCACGATCCTTGCTCAGCGCCAGCTCGGCTTTGCCGGTCCAGTCGGACTGCAGCTCGTCAAGCCTGCTGACCGCGCGCCGCATCTCCTTGATATCGGCGATCGAACGGGCCGCGGTCGCGCGGACGTCGACCAAAGTCTCTTCCATCTCCAGGATGATCATGCGGATCATCCGCGCCGGGTCTTCGGCCCGATCGAGAAGCTCGGTCATGTTCGCCGCGAAAATGTCGCGAGCGCGGCTGAACACGGGACCGCTGAACCAGCCGGCGACCGGCGCAAAACGCCCGCCGCGCGGCTCGCTCTCGACCTCGATCAAGTGAGGCGTGCGGACCGGGACCTTGGCCTCGAGGATTTCGAGTTCAGGCATTGACGCTGACCTTGGCCGGGTTGGCGACCGCCTGGGCGGGGCCGACCGCTGCGCCGACCGCGACTGTGCTCATCACGAGCGCCGCGGCGATTGCGACCAGCGTACGAGCGAACTGCGACTGCGCCGACATTTTCCATCTCCTTTTTTGGCCCGGGCTTGTTTGCGGGCCGATGCCATTTGCTAATCAAGGAGCGTGCCAATCCCGGAAAACTGCAAAAAATTCCCACCTGCGAGGGAGCATGGTGGATTTTCCTAACCAACAGTTGGCGCCGAATCCCAAGGCTCGGTTGGGAACATTCGCCAACCCCGGCGCGTCGAACCTGCAAAGGAGGTCGGCTGATGTTGGGTAAGCTTGCAGGCGCGTGGATCGGCAGCAAAGTTGCAGGCGAGAATGAGGGCACGAAGGGCGCCATTCTCGGCGCCGGGGCGGTTGCCGTCGGCAAGAGGCTGGTTCCGACCCTGGCGGCGCTTGCGCTCGGCGGCTGGGCGTTCAAGAAATGGCGCGACAAGCGCCAATCAAATCCCTCTTATCCCTCGGAAGCGACGCCGACCGTGCCGTCGTCCGAAACGAGCTCGCCGTCGTGAGGCCGATTATTCGGACGCGGGGTCCTCGTCGGCGACCGAGACCTGTGCCGGATTTTCGAAATAAGGCTCGACCTTGCCCTTGAGCTTAAGGGTCATCGGCTGGCCGTAGCGGTCGCGGCTCTTGCCGGCAGCGACCCGGATCCATCCTTCAGAGATCGAATATTCGATGACGTTGGTCTTTTCCTGGCCGTTGAATTTGATGCCCACGCCACGGGAAAGCAGCGCCTCGTCATAATGATCGCTCCTCGGATCGAGAGAAAGGCGATCGGGGGGCGTGTCGGTCTGGTCAGCCATGCGGCGCGCCCTACTCTTCGGGGCCGTCGAGCGTCAACGGAGTGGAGAGCCCCAAGGTCTCTTGCCTCGCCCAGTTGCCGCCGCGAGGACTCGCGACTAAGCGGCGCGCGGGAGAGGTAATGAGCGACAGGGACCAAGACATGCGCCGAAATGCGCCGAGCCTGGAGCTGCATGTCCCCGAGCCGCACGCGCGGCCGGGCGACATGCCCGATTTCTCGTGGCTCGAGCTGCCTGCCGCGGGTTCGGCGCCGCGACCGGACGAGACTGCACCGGCGCCGGAGACCTTTGCGCTCGCGGACTCGCTCGTTCGCGTGCTTGACGAGGAGCATCGCGCCGTCGGCCCCTGGGATCCCAAGCTCGATCCCGAAACGCTCCGCAAGATGCTGCGGCACATGCTCGTCGTCCGCGCCTATGACGATCGCATGTACCGCGCCCAGCGGCAGGGGAAGACCAGCTTCTATATGAAGTGCACCGGCGAGGAGGCGATTGCGATCGCCGCCGCCGCTGCGCTTCCTGCCGACGACATGCATTTCCCGACCTATCGACAGCAGGGGCTGCTGGTTGCGCGCGGCTATCCGCTGGTCGACATGATGTGCCAGATCTATTCGAACCGCGGCGATAAATTGAAAGGCCGGCAGCTGCCGGTGATGTACGCCAGCAAGGAGCATGGCTTCTTTACCATTTCCGGCAATCTCGGGACCCAATATCCACAGGCGGTCGGCTGGGCGATGGGCGCTGCGATCAAGGGCGATAGCCGGATCGCCGTCGGCTGGATCGGCGAAGGTGCGACCGCCGAAGGCGACTTTCATGCGGCGCTGACCTTCGCCAGCGTCTACAGCGCCCCAGTCATCCTGGCGGTGGTCAACAACCAATGGGCGATCTCGAGCTTCTCCGGAATTGCCGGCGGCGAGCACGCCACCTTTGCGTCGCGCGCCAAGGGCTACGGGATTGCCGGCCTGCGCGTCGACGGCAATGACGCGCTCGCCGTTTACTCGGCTTTCGCCTGGGCCGCGGACCGGGCGCGATCGAACAACGGGCCGACGCTCATCGAATTCTTCACCTATCGGGCCGAAGGCCATTCGACTTCGGACGATCCGTCCGGCTATCGGCCGGCCAGTGAAGGCAAGGCGTGGCCGCTTGGGGACCCGGTCGAGCGACTGAAGCAGCATCTGATCACCATCGGCGAATGGGATGAGGAGCGCGACGCAGCCCTGCGCGAGCAATGCTCGGCCGAAGTTCGCGTCGCGCAGCGCGAGGCGGAGAAGAAGGGTACGCTCGCAGCTGCAAGCATCGATTTCCCGCATGACGTCAGGACAATGTTCGAGGACGTCTTCGAGGAGATGCCCTGGCACCTTGAGGAACAGCAGGCGGCGATGGTCGCCGAGCTGGAGGCGAAGCGCCGGTGAGCGCAATGAACATGATCCAGGCGCTCAACAGCGCCCATGACGTGATGCTCGAGCGCGACGGCAATGTGGTCGCGATGGGCGAGGACGTCGGCTATTTCGGCGGTGTCTTCCGGGTAACCGAAGGCCTGCAGAAGAAATATGGCGCGAGCCGTGTCTTCGATACTCCAATCGCCGAGAATGGCATCGTCGCAACCGCGATCGGCATGGCCGCCTACGGCCTGAGGCCGGTCGTCGAAATCCAGTTCGCCGATTATATTTATCCGGCCTACGACCAGATCGTCTCGGAGGCGGCGCGCATCCGCTATCGCACAGCGGGCGAATGGACGGTGCCGATGGTGATCCGCTCACCCTATGGCGGCGGAATCTTCGGTGGCCAGACGCACAGCCAGTCGCCCGAGGCTTTGTTCACCCATGTCGCCGGACTGAAGACTGTAATTCCGTCCAATCCCTACGACGCCAAGGGACTGCTGATCGCTGCGATCGAGGACAACGACCCAGTCCTCTTCTTCGAGCCCAAGCGTATCTACAACGGCCCCTTCAACGGCTTTTTCGACCGGCCGATGACGCCGTGGGCGAAGCATCCGGCGTCGGACGTCCCGGAAGGACATTATAGGGTGCCGCTCGGCAAGGCCGCGGTGGTCCGCGAAGGCAATGACGTAACGATCCTTTCCTATGGCACGATGGTCCACGTGTCGCTTGCTGCGATCGAGGAATTGGGAGTCGATGCCGAAGTGATCGACCTGCGCACATTGCTTCCGCTCGACATCGCGACCATCGAACAATCGGTCGAGAAGACGGGCCGCTGCGTCATCGTCCACGAAGCAACGCGAACCAGCGGCTACGGCGCAGAGCTCGCAGCGCTGGTCCAGGAACGCTGCTTCTACCATTTGGAAGCGCCGGTACAGCGTGCGGCAGGGTTCGATACGCCCTATCCGCATTCGCTCGAATGGGCCTATTTCCCGGGGCCGGTCAGAATCGGCACCGCCATCAAGAAGGCGTTGGAGGACTGATGGCGCGATACGAATTCAGGCTTCCCGACATCGGCGAAGGCATTGCCGAGGCCGAGATCGTCGCCTGGCACGTCAATGTCGGCGACGAGATCCTCGAGGACCAGCAGCTGGCCGATCTGATGACCGACAAGGCCACTGTGGAGATGGAAAGCCCGGTTAGCGGCAAGGTGGTCGAGCTTGCCGGCAACGTCGGCGACCAGGTTCCGATCGGCTCGGTGCTTGCGGTGATCGAGACCGAAGGCGCGGACCGAGCCAACGAGCCGGTCGAAGACAGCAAGGACGAGCGGCCGCTCGCTGACGGCGTCGTCGAGGCGACTCCCGAGCAGGCCAGGGAGATTCCAGTCGTCGCCGCCGAACTTGGCGCAGCGAAGGCGAAACCCGCGCTAACTGTCCAGCCGGAGCCCGCCGAAAAGGAGCCAGGCAAGGGCCATGCACTCGCTTCTCCTGCAGTGCGGGCGCGGGCCCGTGACCTCGGCATTGATTTGAGCCAGGTCCGCACCGCGGGCGAACGTATCCGCCATGCCGATCTCGACGCCTATCTGCTCTATAATGGCGGCAGCGTTTCGGCTCGCGGCTCGACCGGGCAGCGCAAGGACGAGGTGGTCAAGGTCGTCGGTCTGCGCCGCAAGATCGCCGAGAACATGGCCGAGGCGAAGCGCCGGATTCCGCATTTCAGCCTGGTCGAGGAATGTGACGTCACGGCGCTCGAAGACACGCGCGCGATGATGAACCGTGATCGCGGCGCCAATCCCAAGCTGACGCTCCTTCCCTTCCTGATCACTGCGATGGCGCGCGCGCTCGGCGAATGGCCGATGCTGAACGCGACCTACGATGACGAAGCGAACGTCATTACCCGGCGCGGCGCTGTGCACATGGGCGTGGCCACCCAGACGCCGAACGGACTGATGGTCCCGGTCATCCGCGACGCACAGGGCCTGAGCGTCTGGCAACTGGCGTCCGAACTGCTTCGCCTCGCTGAAGCAGCGCGGAGCGGCAAGGCAGCGCGCGACGAGCTCACGGGCTCGACCATCACCATCTCTTCGCTCGGACCGATGGGCGGAATTGCCTCGACCCCCGTTATCAACCGCCCCGAAGTGGCGATCCTCGCAGTGAACAAGGTCGAAGAAAAGCTCGTCGCGATCGACGGCGAGATTGAGGTTAGAAAGCGCATGAACCTGTCGCTCAGCTGCGATCACCGTGTCGTCGACGGCTGGGACGCGGCGAGCTTCATGCAGGCGCTCAAGACCTACGTCGAGAATCCGATTCGGCTGCTGTCGGCGTAGCTGGCCGCGTCAGGCGGGAGCGCCCTCTTTCACCATCTGGCGAAGCTCCTCACGAAGCTTGGCACTGTCCTCGTGCCCGTGGACCTTCACCGCATGTTGTGCGGCGGCCTCGACCAACTCATCCTCGCTATCCGCCGAGATCGCGATGCTGCACCCCGACTCGCTCGGATATTCGCGGCAATCGATATATTTGCGATCCATATCGACCTCCTTCGCTTGCCGCTGAGCCCAATAGCATAAGAGCCCCGGCCACCGGGAGGGGAACGATGGCCGAGGCGCCTCTGGGCAGCGCAGGACGCAAGTGGGAGCGCCACCGGAGAATGGCGAACCGAGCTTTTATCGAAACACTGCAATCGCACCGAAGCCCGTCCAGCGGTCGCCAACGATGGCGAGCGTCATTGCAGGCGCTCTCGCCGGGCACGCGCATCGAGGCTGAGCCGGCCGCCGCCAAACGCCACGACCTGCAGCAGGCCGCCGGCGATCGAGACGTTCTTGAGGAATTGAATCATCTGGTTCTGGTCTGCGAAATTCGAATGGAAGACGAGCGCCGTCAGCAGCGTGAACGCAGCGAGAAGCGCAGCAGTGGAGCGCGAGCGATAGCCGAGGACCAGTGCCGCTCCGCCGCCGATCTCGACAAGCGCCGATCCGGCCAGCGCCAGCGGCGCTAAGGGCAGGCCCGCGGATTTGATATATGCGAGAGCCGTTCCGGGCGTTGCAACCTTGCCAATGCCCGAGAGGACGAAAAGTACCGCAAGCAGCACCCGGCCGGCGAGCGCGACCCTACCCTGCCATAAGGTTGCGCCGGAGGCCCTGGTGCCTCCGGCGCCGATGGAGAAGGAGCTGGCCATGATCAGGCGGCCAGGCGCACGGTTTCGCCGAGGGCCTGCTCGATCGAAGTGGTGCGATGCTCGGGGCTGAGGTTGAGACCTTCGGCGACGACGAATTCGGGCTCGATTCCGACGAAATTGAAGACGCCTCGAAGGTAGGTCTCGAGATGCTCGAGCGCCGCGGCCGGTGAGCCTTCACTATAGATGCCGCCACGCGCCAGCGCGATGATCACGCGCTTGCCCTTGGCGAGGCCTTCGGGACCATTGGGGCCATAGCGGAAGGTCTTTCCGGCCACGACGATGCGGTCGATCCAGCTCTTGAGCTGGGTCGGCAGTGTGAAATTGTACATCGGCGCACCGATGACGATCGTGTCGGCGGCAAAGAACTCGTCGAGGACCGAGCTGTCGGCGAACTGGTCGAGGGTCAGGTGCGGAAGCGGATTGGCTGCAAGGTCGCGATAGACGACCTTCTCGCCCCACTGAGCGCCCTTGAGCTTCTCAACGATCGATTGGGTGAGCTGGCGGCTGGCGCTATTGTCGCCATTGATGCTCGCGTCGATATGAAGGATGGTCACTATTGCCTCCTAGGTATGGATTTGTTACCGAGGCACCCTAAATAACCACCGACGAATCGCTCGCAAGAACGCACTTTTTTGTGGCGGACGAACAAATTTGTGGGACAGGAACACGCGCGTGGCGCGGGAACAGAAAGGTAACTGATGAAGGATCCCAACAACCCCACGTGCCGGGTGATCAGCGGCCTGCTCCAGCGGATCGGCGACAAATGGACGGTTCTCGTCGTCACTACGCTTGCGAAGGGCAGCAGGCGCTTCAACGAGCTTCGACGCGAGATCCCGACGGTGTCGCAGCGCATGCTGACGCTCACTTTGCGCAATCTCGAGCGCGACGGGCTCGTTAGCCGAACCGTCACACCGACGATCCCGCCACGCGTTGACTATGAGCTGACCGAACTCGGCCGTTCGCTTGTCGGACCGCTGCACGGGATCGAAATGTGGGCGCTCGCTCATGTCGAAGACATCCACGCGGCACATGCGCGCTTCGATTCCGAGCAGGACGCAAGGGCCGAAGCGGCTTAGCTTTCAGCCGCGAACGCGCTAGGGCTCGGACATGCTCAAGCCGCTGACCACAGACATCGAAGCGCTCAAGATTCTCGACGAGCGGCTACGCTGGCTGTCGGCCTGGACGATCCACCACGCCAATCACATCCGCGAGAACAGGGACGGGCTGAAAATCGGCGGCCATCAGGCGAGCTGCGCGTCGATGACCGCGATCATGACCGCGCTTTATTTCCATGCGCTGGGCCCCAACGACCGCGTCGCGGTCAAGCCGCACGCGGGGCCAGTACTCCATGCGATTCATTATCTGCTTGGAAGCCAGTCGCGCGAAGCGCTCGAGAATTTCCGCAGCTTCGGCGGCGCCCAATCCTATCCAAGTCGAACCAAGGACCGGATTCCGGTAGATTTCTCGACGGGCTCGGTGGGCCTGGGGGTTGCGGTCACGCTCTTCGCAAGCCTCATCCAGGACTATTTGACGGCGCATGGCTTGCTGGAGGAGGGGAATCGCGGCCGCTTCGTCGCTTTGGTCGGGGACGCCGAACTCGACGAGGGCAATATCTATGAAGCCTTGATCGAGGGCGCAAAGCACGACGTCCGCAACCTGTGGTGGATCGTCGACTACAATCGCCAGAGCCTCGATGCGACCAGCGTCGACCGCATGTTCGAGCGCTTTGACGAAATCTTCGAAAGCTGCGGCTGGCGCGTCGAGACCCTGAAATATGGGAAGCTGCTCGAGACGGCATTCAGCGAAGAGGGCGGCGAAGCGCTGCGCGACTGGATCGACCAAGCGAGCAACGCCGATTATTCGGCGCTGACCTATCTCGGCGGGACGGCATGGCGCGAGCGGCTGCTGACGGAAATACCGCAGGCACGGCCGATCATCGACCGTCGGACGGACGATGAACTGCACCGGTTGATGACCAATCTTGCCGGCCATGACCTTGAAAGCCTGATCGAGGCGTTCGACCGCTGCGATGACGACGTTCCGACACTCTTCCTCGCTTACACGATCAAGGGCTTCGGACTGCCGTTCGCCGGCCACAAGGACAATCATGCAGGCCTGATGAATCCGACGCAGCTCGCTGCGCTGCGCGAGACCATGGGGGTTCGCGAAGGTCATGAGTGGGAAAGGTTCGAAGGCATCGGCGACAATGCGCGCGGCGGGATTGAGGCGCTCATCGACCGTTCCCGAATTGCCCGCGAGAAAGGCAAGCGCGCCTTCGGCCAAATCAAAGTTCCAAAAATCGTCGCGCCGACGGGCGAGGAGCAATCCACCCAGGCCGCTTTCGGCCGGATCCTGCTGGAGCTGTCGAAGTCGGGCGGAAGAGTCGCCGACCTGATCGTCACCACCTCGCCCGACGTGACGGTCTCGACCAACCTCGGCGCCTGGGTGAACCAGCGTGGACTGTTCCGTCGAAGCGAAATGCCCGATGTATTCGCCAACGCAAAAATTGCCTCTGCGCAAAAATGGAGTGGAGACAAACGAGGGCAGCATATCGAGCTTGGCATCGCCGAGAGCAATCTTTTCCTGATGCTCGCCGCTGCAGGTCTTTCGGGCGACCTGTTCGGGACGCGGCTGTTCCCCATCGGAACCCTCTACGACCCGTTCATCGCCCGCGGTCTCGATGCGCTCAATTATGCTTGCTACCAGGACGCCCGTTTCCTGCTTGTTGCCACGCCGAGTGGTCTCACCCTTGGTCCCGAAGGCGGCGCTCACCAATCGATCAATCCGCCGCTCATTGCACTCGGCCAGCCGGGCCTCTGCCATTACGAGCCGGCCTTTGCCGACGAGCTTGCAGCGATGATTGAACAGGCTTTTCGCCTGATCGATGATTCCGCCGGCGAGAGCACGTACCTGCGCCTCTCGACGCGCAGCATCCGGCAGATTGAGCGCGCCGATGACAGCTGGCGCGAAGCTGCGCTCCTGGGGGGATACTGGCTGCGCGAACCGGGCCCAAGCGCCGACGCTGCAATTGTCGCAATGGGAGCAGTCATGCCCGAAGCGCACGGCGCCTGGGAAGAGCTCAACGAGGACGTTCCGGGCCTTGGCCTCCTGGCAGTGACGTCGCCCGACCTGCTTCACCGCGGCTGGACCGCTGCGCAGGCTGGGCGTTGGCGCGGCGAGCGCAGGCTGAGCCATGTCGAGCAACTGCTCGGCCGCCTCCCACCGACGGCCGGCCTCGTCACGCTCGCCGATGCCGCCCCAGCCACCCTGTCTTGGCTCGGCGGCGTTCTTGGCCAGCGTGTCGCTCCGCTGGGGATCGAGAAGTTCGGCCAGACCGGAAGCCTCGCCGATCTTTACGCCGCCTACCGCCTCGACAGCACTGCAATTGCCGAGGCCGTTGCGGAGCTGCTCCTGCCTCAATAGGAGGGCTCAGGATGGCCGGGCGCTATTTCGACGAGTGGCAGATTGGCGACCGCGTGTCGCACTCGATCAGCCGTACGGTCACCGAGACGGACAATCTCCTCATCTCGACTCTCACCCACAACCCGCAACCGATGCACCTCGATCGCGAGCTTGCCGCCCAGTCCGAATTCAAGCAGCCGATCGTCAATTCGGTGTTCACGTTCGGGCTGATGATCGGAGTGAGCGTCGCTGACACGACGCTTGGCACGCTCGTCGCCAACTTGGGCTTCGATAAAGTCATTTTCCCCAATCCGGTGTTCATTGGCGACACTTTGCGCAGTGAAAGCGAATGTATCGCAGTGCGCGAAAGCAAGTCGCGGCCCAACGCAGGGATCGTCACCTGGGCGCATCGCAGTTTCAATCAGCGCGGCGAGCTGGTGTGCGAATGCACGCGCACCGCCCTCCTTCACAAGAAGCCGCAATGAGCGAGCCCCGCTCCTGGCTGTTCGTCCCCGCCGACAGCGAGCGCAAGATCACCAAGGCGCTCGACAGCGAAGCCGATGCGATCATTTTCGACCTCGAGGACAGCGTCGTCCCGGCAATGAAGTCGGTCGCGCGCGACCTGCTCAACAATCTGCCGAAGCGATCGGGCGGACCCGAGTGGTGGGTGCGCGTCAATCCGCTCGGGTCCGAGTTCATCAAGGAAGATCTCGAACTGATCGGCCTCGGCGACATTTGCGGCATCGTCCTTCCGAAAACAGAGACTGGCGCAGACGTTACCGAGCTCGCCCACCGCACCGGGAATATCCCAGTGCATGCGATCGTCACTGAGACTGCGGCGAGCCTCTTCGGACTGCTCTCCTATCGCGATCCAAACTTGCCATTGGCGGCGATGAGCTGGGGCGCTGAGGATCTCTCCGCAGCGCTTGGCGCTTCATCCAAGTATGACGCCGATGGAGAACTTAGCTTCACCTACAAGCTTGCTCGATCCTTGTGTCTGGCCGGAGCAGTCGCCGCCGGAGTCCAGCCGGTCGACACCATATTTGCAGATTTTCGTGACGAGGACGGCCTGCGCGCTGAAGCCGAGGCCGCCCGCCGCGAGGGATTTACCGGCAAGCTCGCAATCCATCCCGATCAGGTGCCGATCATCAACGCCGCTTTCACTCCGTCACAGGACGATATTCGCGACGCCGAAGAAATCGTCGCCGCCTTCGAAGCCCATCCAAGCGCCGGGGTGCTTTCGGTCGGCGGCAAAATGGTCGATCGCCCGCATCTCACGCAGGCGATGCGCGTGCTGGAACGGCAACGATAGGAAGTAATCGTGGCGAGAACGGCACAACCGCATGCTGATAAAAGCCTATTCGAAAGCGACCTCCGACACCGTTTCATCATCGACAAAAGCTGAGGGCCATGAGTTCAATCGTCCATCCGGTTCCTGAAGGGTTCAACGCACGCATTGGGCCGCGCGAGCTAGCCGAGCTCAACGATTTCGCAAGCGCCGATCCCAACCTGTTCTGGCTCGATCAGGCGAAGCGGCTAAGCTGGAACAGATTTCCGAGCCGGGCCGGCGATTGGTCGTTCAAGGAGGATGATTTCCACATCCGCTGGTTCGAGGATGGCGAGCTCAATCTGTCGGTCAACTGTCTCGATCGTCACCTCGCCGAGCATGGCGAGCGCTGTGCGCTGATCTTCGAAGCCGATGAGCCCGGGCACGGCCATAGCTGGACCTACCGCGAACTCTATGAAGAGACGTGCCGCTTTGCCAATCTCTTGAAACAGCGCGGGATCGGACGCGGCGATCGCGTGATGATCTACATGCCGATGATTCCCGAAGCCGCGGCGGCAATGCTGGCCTGCTCGCGGATCGGGGCGATCCACTCGGTCGTGTTCGGCGGTTTCTCGCCCGAAAGCCTCGCCGGCCGAATCGCCGATTGCGAGGCCAAAGCGGTGATTACCGCGGACGAAGGAGTTCGCGGCGGAAAGCGCATCCCCTTGAAGCGCAACGTCGATACTGCGCTCGAGGAGGGCGACGTACCGACAGTCATTGTCGTCACGCGCACCGGTGCCGGCGTGCCCATGAAAGAGGGTCGCGACATCCTTTATTCCGATGTCCGCCAGAGCCTTTCGACCGAGTGCAATCCCGAGATCATGAAAGCCGAGGATCCGCTTTACATCCTCTACACTTCAGGCTCGACCGGGAAACCCAAGGGTGTGGTGCACACGACCGGCGGCTACGCGGTCTATGCGGCAACGACATTCGACTGGATATTCGATTATCGCCCCGACGACATCTTCTGGTGCACTGCCGATGTCGGCTGGGTCACGGGCCATACCTACGTCGTCTATGGTCCGCTGATGAACTGTGCGACGAGCGTGATGTTCGACGGCGTTCCCAACTATCCCGCCTTCGATCGCTTCTGGGAAACAGTCGACCGGCTGGGAGTGACGATCTTCTACACCGCGCCGACTGCAATCCGCGCGCTGATGCGCGAAGGCGAAGAGCCGGTGAAGCGCCATTCCCGCAAGTCGCTGCGGCTGCTCGGCACCGTCGGCGAGCCGATCAATCCCGAAGCCTGGGAATGGTACTGGCGGGTTGTCGGCGACGAGCGCTGCCCAGTCGTCGACACCTGGTGGCAGACCGAAACCGGGGGGATTCTCATTTCGCCATTTCCTGGCGCGACAGAAATGAAACCGGGAAGCGCGACCAAGCCACTACCGGGTGTGAAACCGGTTCTGGTCGACGCGCAGCACAATGTCCTTGAGGGGCCCGCAAGCGGGAATCTGTGCATCGCCCAGTCGTGGCCGGGCCAAATGCGGACCGTGTGGAACGACCATGGCCGCTTCTTCGAAACCTATTTCAAAGCCTATCCTGGGCTTTATTTCACGGGTGACGGCTGCCGCCGCGACGAAGACGGCTATTATTGGATCACCGGCCGGGTCGATGACGTGATCAACGTCTCCGGACATCGCATCGGAACCGCCGAAGTTGAAAGCGCGCTGGTCGCACATCCCAAGGTAGCCGAGGCGGCCGTGGTTGCCTACCCGCACGACATCAAGGGACAGGCGATCTACGCTTATGTGACGCTCAACGCCGGCGAGACTGGCAGCGATACGCTGCGCAAGGAACTCAATCAGGAAGTGCGCAAGGAGATCGGCGCGCTCGCTGCGCCGGACAAGATCCATTTCACTCCAGCGCTTCCGAAAACCCGCTCGGGCAAGATCATGCGCCGGATCCTGCGCAAGATTGCGGAAGGAGCGAAGGACGGCTTCGGGGACACCTCGACGCTCGCCGACCCGACGATCGTCGACGCTCTGGTGGCCGGGCGGCAGTGAGGCTTGCGGCCGCTGCGCTGTTGGCCTTCGCCGCTGCCGCAGCAGCCGACAAGCCCAAGCTCGACATGGTGGCGTTCTTCAGCGGCAAGAGCCATGCCGAGAATGTAATGAAGATCGCATTCCACGCCGATAAGAAGCTGATTGTCGACAGTGTCGGCGGTCATAACAAGCAAGGCGAGTTCGTCCTCATCGACACCGTGCGCGAGGAGGGCAAGCCCGTGCGCGAGCGGACCTGGGTCATGCACCCGGTCGGCGACCGCCATTTCACTGGTTTCCTCAGCGATGCTGTCGGCCCGGTGGATGTGGTCGTGAACGGTCCCTCAGCGACGATCCGCTACACGATGAAGGACGGGAATCTCAAAATCGTGCAGCAGCTCGAATTGCAGAGCGACGGCAGGACCCTCGCCAATCACGTGATTGCGAAAAAGTTCGGCATTCGCTTCGCGCGGGTCGACGGCACTATCCGCAAGTTAGGCTGAGGTCGGCTCCGAAGATCAGTCGTCGGCGACTACCCTCTGCTGCTGCTCTCCCAAGCGCTCGACCGAAAGGCGCATGACGTCGCCGGCCTTGAGGAACAGCGGTGGCCTTTGACCCATGCCGACCCCGGGCGGGGTTCCGGTCGAGACCACGTCGCCCGGGTGGAGCGTCATGAACCGGCTGATGTAGCTGACGAGGAACGCCGGCTTGTAGACCATCGTCGCAGTCGTGCCGTCCTGAAAACGGCGGCCATTGACTTCGAGCCACATGGTCAGATTGCCTGGATCGCCCACTTCGTCGGGAGTGACGAGCCATGGGCCGATCGGCCCGAATGTGTCGCAGCCCTTTCCTTTGTCCCAGGTCCCGTGGCGCTCGAGCTGATATTCGCGTTCGGAGATGTCATTGACGACGCAATAGCCGGCGATGTGCCGCAGTGCCTCTTCTTCGCTCACATATTTGGCAGTCGTGCCGATCACGACTCCAAGCTCGACTTCCCAGTCGGTCTTGGTCGATCCACGCGGAATCCGGACATCGTCATTGGGACCGATGATCGCGCTCGTCGCCTTGGTGAACAGCACGGGCTCGGGCGGCACGACCGCTCCGGTTTCCGCTGCATGGTCGGAATAATTCAGGCCGATGCAGAGGAACTTGCCGACCGAGCCGACGCATGGGCCGAGGCGCGGCTTTCCTTCGACGATCGGCAAGGAAGCAGGATCGAGTTCTGCCAAAGCGGCGAGGCCCTCGCGGGTGAGGGTGGCGCCGCAGATGTCGGGGACATGCGCGGAAAGATCGCGCAGGCGCCCGTCGGCATCGACGATGGCCGGGCGCTCCTCGCCCTTTGCACCGAAACGCGCAAGTTTCATGATTTCAAATCCCGTAAATGCGGCGCGCGTTGGAATCGAACACACACCCGTGATGAACAGAGGGAATCAGCCGACGGCATTGTTCAAGCCAGTCGGCATAGTTCCCAGCGAGTCTGAGAACGGGCCAGTCGCTGCCCCAAATCAGCCGCTCGGCGCCAAAAGCGCTCCACAGATGGGCGAAGATCGGTGCTATGTCATCCGCTGCTGCGCCGGGCGGGAGCTCGGTCAGCAGTCCCGACAATTTGCAGCAGACGTTCGGCAGCTGCGCGAGCATTTCAATCTGCTGGGACCAGCCGTCCAGATCGCCCGGAACCGGCTTCGCCGCATGGTCAATGACAATGCTGAGGTCCGGGTGACGCAGCGCCAGCCTCAAGAGCGAGGGCAGGTGCTGCGGCCGAACGAGCGCATCCAGCACGAGCTGGAGCGCGGTCATTGCCGTGAACGCCGAATCGAGCTCGGGGGCGTCGTACCACCCGGGCCCGCGATCCTGAACCATCGGCCTGAGGCCTCGCAAGCGCCGATTGGACGCAAGCTTGCCGATCGCTGTCGCCGCATCGGCCTGCGCAAAATCGGTCCAGCCGACCACTCCGGCGATAAGCGGATCGTCGACAAGCGAGAGGAGCCAGGCGGTGTCCTGAGCGTCCTCCTGGCTTTGGACGAGGACCACCTGTTCGACGCCAGAGGCCCGCGTCACCTCGTCCAAATCGCCGAGGGTGAAGTCGCGGTAGATCGGCGCCAGATCCGCCGTCGGCCAAGTGCAGCCGTTGCGCCCGAGGCGCCACAAGTGGACGTGGGCGTCGATCATTCAGCGGCTGCGGCGAGCCCTTCCTCCTGCGGAGCGGGCCGGCTGCGCGCTGCGAAGCCGGCAATCGCCACAAAGCAGACGAGGGGCACCGCGATCGCGAATCGGATGTGGCCAGTCAGGTCGGAAACGAGCCCCATCAGGTTCGTAAATACAGCGCCGCCGATGATCGCCATGACGATCAGCGAGGAGCCAAGCTTGGTGAGGTCGCCAAGACCGCGGATCGATGCGGCGAAAATCGTTGGGAACATGATCGACATGAAGAAGCTGGCAGTCAGCAGCGCAGCAGTGCCGACGGTCCCGCCAACGAAAACTGCGACCATGCACAGCGCGATATTCACGAGACTGTACAAGCTCAGCAATCGCAGCGGATTGACTCGCCCCATCAAGGCGGTGCCGGCAAATCTTCCAATCATGAAAAGGAACAGGCCCAGAGTGAGAAGATTGTTTGCAGTCTTTTCCGGGGTTCCGGGTAGCTCAGACTGGACGTAGCGAATTGTGTAGCTCCAGATCCCGACCTGAGCGCCGACGTAGCAGAATTGCGCGAATACTCCGAACATGTAGCGGCCGCGCCTGAGCAACTCACCGAAGCGGCCGAGATTGCCGATGCCCTCGACATGCGTCGTAGCAGGCGCTGGAAAGCGAGTCGCTGCAATCAGCATGGCCCAGACCAGCACGCCGATGCCGATGACGATATAGGGCATCTCCGCGGCCGCCGCCTCGCGCGCGTGCCATGCTGCGATCGCATGAGGCGTCATCGCGTGCAGCTGCTGCGGCGTATATTCAATGCCCGAAAGAATGAACGCGCCACCGATCTGGGCGCCGATGATTGACCCGAGCGGATTGAAGGATTGGGCGAAATTCAGCCGGCGCTCGGAATCCTCCGGCGGTCCTAGGGTCGCAACCATCGGATTTGCCGATGTCTCGAGGAAGGACAGGCCGCTTGCGATGACGAACAGCGCCGCAAGAAAGAAGCCGTAGCTCTGCATTTCGCCCGCAGGATAGAAGAGCAACGCTCCGGCGCCATAAAGGACCAGCCCGAGAATGACCGCCGCCTTGTAGCCGAAGCGCTGCATGAAGAGCGCTGCGGGAATCGCGAGCAGGAAATAACCCAGGTAAAAGGCCGATTGGACGAGGCCCGAGCCGAAGTCGCTGAGCGTGAACAGCTTCTTGAAATGCTTGATCAGCGGATCGTTGAGATTGTTCGCCATTCCCCAAAGGAAGAACAGGCTGACAATCAATATGATCGGGGCGACCGATTGCCGAGCTCGAACAACAGCCTTGTTCACCGGCGCTTGCGCAATGCCCATCATCTCATCTCCCCACTGTCCGGTTTGCTTAGCGGCCCTCCTCTTTTATGAAAAGCGTGTTCACTAGCGAAACGATAGTGTAACCGGTTTCTATTGTGCTCGCGTAGCGCCGTGATGCAAAGGAACGAAGTGAACCACGGAGGGGGCCAGGTGCAGGAAAACAATTCGCGCTATCGTGCTCCCGCACTGGAGAAGGGCCTCGACGTACTCGAGCTCCTGGCGATCCAGACGGAACCGATGACGCTCACCGCTATCGTCAAGGAGCTTGGTCGTTCGCATGGCGAACTGTTCCGCATGGTGCAGGTGCTCGAACATCGCGGCTATATCGAGCAGGAGAATGGGGGCGAAGGCTATCGGCTTACGGACCGGCTATTTTCGCTTGGAATGCAGCAGCCGAGAACGCGCACATTGCTTGAGATCGCGCTTCCGGTGATGCGGCGACTCGCCGAAGCCGTGGGCCAGTCCTGCCATCTTGCAATGCACAGCCTGGGCGACATTGTGGTGGTGGCAAGGATCGAATCGGCCGAGCTCCAGGGCTTCTCGGTGCGAATTGGTTATCGTCGACCGCTTCCAAAGACGGCTTCGGGCGCAGTGCTCTATGCCTTTCAACCGGACGATGTCCGCCGCCGGTGGGAAGCCTTGTTCAATCCTAAACTGGATGCTGAGGAGCTCGAGGGTTTCCGCGCCCAGGCAAATTCAATTCGCGAGAGCAGGTCGACTTTGACACCGAGCAAGTTCGTCGTCGGAGTCACTGATATTTCGGCGCCGGTCATGCGCGGTGGCCTTGCAGCCGCGGCGCTCACCGTTCCCTATCTCAAGAAACTTCAGCCCTCGGTTTCGCCCAATGAAGCCGCCGAGCTCGTGCGGAAAGCAGCCGACGAGATTTCTGCGCAGTTGGTCGAGAGCGACAGCCGAATCTAGGCTGTCCAGCCGCCGTCGATGATTTGGCATTGGCCCGTGGTGAAGGCCGACTCGTCCGACGCCAGATAGACTGCCAAGGCCGCAATTTCCTCGGCATTGCCCAGCCGGCCCATCGGCTGGCGGGCATTGAAGGCCTTCCAGGCCTCTTCGAAATCGCCGGTTTCGCTGAGCCTTTGGCGAAGCGAGGGCGTATCGACGGTTCCCGGGCAGATGGCATTGCAGCGCACCCCGGTGCCGGCAAAATCGCGGGCGATCGCCTTGGTCAGTCCGATCACCGCGGCCTTTGACGCGCCGTAAGCGAAGCGATTGGCGACGCCGATCACCGAGCTTGCGACCGACGCCATATTGATGATCGAGCCGCGACCGCCTTCGAGCATGGGCGGGAGCGCATGACCGATCGTCCGGTACATGGCCGTGACGTTGAGCTCGAACGACAGATTCCAGTCCTTTTCGGGGCACGTAAGGATCGTGCCGCTCGCTACATAACCGGCGCAGTTGAACAGCACGTCGAGCGGCCCCGCTTCACTCATCACCTCGGCAATTCGCGCGGGATCGAGCACATTCATCTCTCGTGCGACACAGCTGTCGATATTTGCGACCGATGCGAGATCGCGGTCGGTGGCCCAGACCGTCGCGCCCTCGGCGGCGAATGCAATCGCGGCCGCTCGCCCGATCCCCTGGCCGGCGCCGGTGATCAACGCCTTCTTGCCTGCAAGTCGACCGGTCATCGCAGCGCGGCCTCGAGCTGCGCCCCTGGAACCGGCGCACGCGGGTCGATCAATGACTCGCGCTTCAGTTCGGCCCATAGGTCGGCGGGGATTGGCATTCGGAAATGAGCCACTCCGGTGCGCACTTCCTCAGCGCTTGCAAAGCCTGGAATCACCGCTGCGACCGCCGGGTGGGCGAGCGGAAATTGAAGCGCCGCTGCTGGAAGCGGCACGCCATGGGATGCGCAGAGCGACTCCAGCTTCAGGACGCGTTCGCGCACTGCATCGGGGGCCGGGCCATAATTGTAACGTGGAGGTGCCTTTGCCGACGCGCCGGTGGCGAGGATACCCGAATTGAAGGGACCTCCGACGATCAGGGAAATGCCGCCTGCAGTGCATTTCGGGAGGAGCTCGTCGATCGCGCCCTGCTCGAGAAGCGTATAGCGTCCAGCCAGGAGCAGGACATCGAGCTCCGCACGGTCCGTGAGATCGAGGCAAATGCCGATCTCATTCACTCCCAGGCCGATTGCGGCGACCGCACGCTCTTCGCGCAGGCGCTGCAAGGCCTTGAGCCCACCGCCGTCGATCAGCTGGCGCAGCCTGTCGGAATGTGCCTCGCAATGCGTCAATTTGCCGATATCGTGGACAAGAAGGATATCGATACGGCCAAGTCCGAGCCGTTGGAGGCTGTGTTCGTAGGAACGCAGGATGCCGTCGTATGAGTAATCGTACACTGGCTCGAACGGCATAGGCGAGACGAAGCCGCAACGTTCGGCCGACGCGTCGATTTCCGGGAGCGGCTTCAACACCCGTCCTGCCTTGGTCGAGATGACGATGCCCGGTTCGCCGCGGAGCGCATCTCCCGCTCGCCGCTCGCTGAGACCAAAGCCATAATAAGGCGCAGTGTCGAACAAGCGGATTCCTAGGTGGAGCGCCGCACCAACCGTATCCCGCGCGTCTTCGTCTGAAACGGGGCGATAGAGATTTCCGAGCGGTGCGAGACCGAGCCCCAGCTCGGTGATCTCGACGTCGGTTCGTCCCAGCTTGCGCGAGCGAAGGGAGATGCTCACTGCTCGTCCAGGCTGAAAATGCGCTTCATCGGCAGCCACTTCTCGCCTTCCGCGGCATGGGGGAGCGCGCGCTGGAAGCGCCACATCAGCTCTTCCCAGCGGTTGACCTCGGCCGGTGTTTCAACGGGCCGCGGATAATCATCGGCGACCTCAGCGATCATGAAGAGACGGTCACCGGTTCGCCAGATCTCCATGAGCTCGACACCGGTCGCCCTGATGTGCTGGACGACAGCCGGCCAGCCGGCGCCTGGCCCATGCACGCGCTCATATTCAGCGATCAACTCCGGGTCATTCTTGAGATCGAGCGCAAAACAGCGGCGCGCCATCAGGACTGCTCGATTTTCGGCGAGGACAAGGACAATTTCACTCTGCATTCCCTCCAGTTCGCAGAATCCGCGCGCCGCTTAGCAGAATGCTCGTGTTGCACGGAAGGCTGTTCTCACATATGAAAAACTCGATCACAAGCGAACAATCGCATATATGCGCCGCGCCAGGACCGTTGCGGCACGTATCGGGGCATAAGGGAAAAAACGACGCATGTATCTCCGCAGCCAGTTGAGCAGCGCAATCGCGTGACAACGGTTACCAAACTCCGCGCGCTTGATATCCGCTTTCCGACATCTGACCACCTGGATGGGTCGGATGCGATGAATCCCGCGCCGGATTATTCGGCCGCTTATTGCATTCTCGAGACCGGCACTCCTGGCCTCGAGGGCCACGGACTCACCTTCACCATCGGCCGCGGAAACCAGCTATGCTGTGCCGCGATCGAAGCCCTGGCACCGCTGGTCGTTGGACTCGAGCTCGACTGGATTCGCGAGGACCCGGCGCGCTTCTGGAGACGGATGACGGGCGACAGCCAGCTGCGGTGGGTTGGCCCGGACAAGGGCGTGATTCACCTAGCCACTGCCGCGGTCGTCAATGCGGTTTGGGACCTTTGGGCGAAAGTCGAAGGCAAGCCGGTCTGGCAGATGGTCGCGGACATGAGTCCGGCGGAGATCGTCCGGCTGATCGACTTCCGTTATCTCACCGACTGCATCACGCCGGAGGAAGCGATCGATCTCCTGCAGGCTCGTTCCGTCGGAAAGGCCGGCAGGATATCGGAGTTGGTTGCGAGCGGCTATCCTTGCTACACGACCTCCGCCGGATGGATCGGCTATACCGATGCGAAGCTCGACGAGCTCTGCCGCGATGCGGTCGCGCAGGGCTTCAACCACCTCAAGTTCAAGGTCGGAAGCTCGCTTGATTCGGACATTCGTCGGCTTGAGATCGCGCGCAATGCGATCGGGCCTGACAGGACGCTGATGATCGACGCTAACCAGGTGTGGGAAGTCGATCAGGCAATCGACTATGTCCGCGCGCTGAGCTTCGCCAATCCCTGGTTCATCGAAGAGCCGACCAGCCCCGACGACATTGAGGCGCACCGGAAGATCCGCGAAGCGATCGCTCCGGTGAAGGTCGCCACGGGCGAGATGTGTCAGAACCGCATCATGTTCAAACAGTTCATGATGCGCGGGGCACTGGACGTCGTTCAGCTCGACAATTGCCGGCTTGCCGGGCTCAACGAAGTTCTTGCAGTGCTGCTGATGGCCGCCAAATATGAGCTACCGGTGTGTCCACATGCGGGCGGCGTCGGTCTCCCCCAATATGTGCAGCATATCTCGATGATCGATTATCTTTGCTTCTCGGGGACGACCGAGGGACGGGTAACCGAACATGTCGATCACCTGCACCAGCATTTCGTCACTCCGGCGGTGGTCCGAAACGCCCGATATATGCCGCCCACTGCGCCGGGCTTCTCCGCCGAGATGACCCATTCGACACTCGCGTCTTTCTCGCGTGCGGTCGGGGCCGCCGCCTGACGTTCGCCGGCAAAGGCGAAACAGTGTATCTCGCCGGCTGGAAGTGAGAATCTGCCGTCGCTGCTCGCGGCGAGCGACGATCAGCTGGAACGCTGCTCGAAGAGCCTGTGGAACTCGCGCAGCTCAGGCGGCGGAATGTCTGAGACTGCAGCAAATCTGAGGCCGTTGCGGCTCCATTCGGTCACTGCGAATCCGTCCTTGACGAACGATCGCTCCGCCGCGTCTTTGGCTGGCCATACGAACAGGTTCACCGTGTGGAGCCTCCGGTGGTAGACGATTGCAGCAACGGTCTTGTCGTTTATCGAATCGAGCCGCCCACCGGCAAGCGGAAACCCCTGATCGGCAAGCTCAGGCACCGGCGGCGAGAAATCGACGCGGCCATTGAACCAGGGCTTCACAATATGCTGATTTGTCGTCTGCACGTCGGTGAGGTGGCCGGGCTGAAGCGACCTGACGTGGCTTGAGACCAGCTCCTGGTCGACCAATGTATCCGTGCCTGCCGGAAGCAAGGCCACCATGGCAAGCGAGGCGGCAATCGCCCCGACAAGTGCAGGCGCGAGCCATCGCTGGAGCCTGTTCTCGTTTGCCGCTTTGGGTGCCAGCTCGTCCATTGCTGCGAGGCGTTTGAGCAGCGATTGCGGCGCAATGTGCCGAAGGCCAGGCCTGCCGAGCAGATGGCGCATCCCCTCCAGCCGCTCGAGCTCGTCCCGGCAACCCTCGCAACGCGCCACATGGGCTTCGACGAGCGCTGCATTCGCAGCGTCGAGCTCACCGTCGACGAGCCCGCCCAGCAAGAGCTCCTGATCAATGCACGCAGGCATTCAACTTGCACTCCTAGCTTGCCCGTCGACGGTCCCGTTCCGGGGCAGCAATTCCTTCGCCAACATGCCCCGGCCCCGCGACAGGCGCGACATTACCGTGCCGATCGGAACCAGCGTCACCTCGGCGATCTCCGCATAAGACAGTTCCTCGAGGTCCCTCAGCACCACCGCTTCACGAAATGGCTCGGGAATCGCCTCGATCGCCAGTCGCACTCGCTCTATCTCCGACGTTCGAAGCGCCTCGTCTTCGGGCGTGAGCGACGGATCCGCCTGAGCAGCGACTTCCTCGCAAAGTTCGCATTCCTGGACCACGAGTGAAACCGCCATTGCGGTCCGGCAGCAGTTTCTGACGATCGCAAGCAGCCAGGCTCTCGCCGAGCCGCCACGGAATTGGGCGAACGCCCGATATGCCCGCACCATCGCATCTTGAACGATGTCCTCGCTCAGTGTTGGATCGCGCGTGAGATAACGTGCAAGGTTATAGGCACCGTCGAGATGCGGCAGGATCAACCGCCGGAATTCATTGGCCTGGTCGGCGCCGGTAGCGGAACGACCCGGCGCCGAGCCATCGCCGGTCGTTCGGCGGCCCATGAAACGCACGGGGGCAAACATCTTCACGAGCTCGCGACCAGTCCCATGCTTCACGCCTTGACGATGATCATTCCCGTCATGTGCGGGTGCAGTGAGCAGAAATAGCCGAATTGGCCCGGTTTGGCGAAAGTGAAGGAGAAATGCTCTCCGCTGTCGAGGACCTTGGATTTGAAGGCGCCGTCCTTCGACACCACCGTGTGAGGGATGTCATCGGCGTTGGTCCAGGTAACCACTGTTCCCGGCTTCACCGTCACGACAGGTGCCTTGAAGGTAAAATTTCCGATCTGCACGGAAGCCGCCACCGGCGCCGGAGCCGCCTTCGTAACGACCGAAGCGCCGGACATCACCAGCGCTCCGGCGACGAGCGCAGCACCTTGAATTGTCAGTATCTTTAATGAGCGGGTCATCCGAACCATCCTTTTAGGCCATGAGAGTTGAATCGATCAGCGCGATCCGCTCGCGGCCCCGCACGAACATTGCGTCGGTAATCCCGAGCATTGAGTGGAGCTGCTCGGGCGGAACCTTGAGCGGGCCCGGCGAGGGTGCGGTCCCCGGCGCCGGCTGCGGGAAGGCGGTCGATCGTGCCGTGTGGAAGGCGACGCGGCCTTCGACCTTTTGCGTGATCTGGTGGATGTGGCCGTTGAGGATCGTCACCGAGCCGAAGCGGGCGAGGAGCTTTAGTGCCTCTGCTGCATCATCGGTGCCCCAGCCCCAATCCGCATAGACCGTCCATAATGGAATATGGGCAAACACCACGATCGGCGTCGATGACGACCGACCGGCGAGGTCGGCCTTCAGCCACTTGAGCTGCTCGGGCCCCAGATTGCCCATGCCGCCGGGCTTCAGATCAGCGACGTTGACCAGTGCGATGAAGTGCACGCCGCGATGGTCGAAGCTGTACCAGCCGGCGCCTTTGCTCCCCTTGCCGAAACGGTTCAGGAATGCCTTGCCGCCATCGGCGTCGAGCATGTCGTGCTCGCCCGGGACGAAGAACACCGGAAGCCCAGTCGACTTCAGCATCTGCTCGGCATCATCGAACTCTTCATCGCGCGAGAGCTGCGAGACATCGCCGGTGTGGATGATGAAATCGGGCTGGGTTGGGAGCGCCCTTACCTTGGCGATCGCCTCGCGAAAGGTAGCGCGTGCGTCGGCGTTGGGCGGCTTGTTGAAACCGATGTGGCTGTCGCTCAGCTGGGCGAAGGTGAAGGGCATTGGTGTAGTCGGTCGCACTGACGCAGCAAGCGCTGCGTCCAGCCCGATCGAGCTTCCGACCCCGCCGGAAAATGCGAACAGCGCGCCTGTCCCCGCCCATGCCATGCATTTGAGAAAACCGCGCCGGTCGTTGTCCATTGCATCCAGCATCGCCCGTTCCTTTTCGTGAGGTGCGATGCCATGACCAATCAGCCGGGCAGTTTATTCCCGGCACCAGGATTTTTCTTCTAGAGCAGCTTTCGGATGGTCAGCTTCACCGTTCTCCCGATCGGATCGAGAAGGTCGGGCTGGAAGTGATTGGGCACGCGTCCGTTGCCGTCGTGCACCTTTTCTCGCGCATTGATGAGGCTCTCGACGTCGAGCTTCAGCTGCAAATGATGGGTCCAGTCTTCTTTCGGAAAGAAATGGTGGACGCTGAGGCTCGCGTGCAAATTGAGCTTGGACACCGGCGAGAAATAGAGGTCGCTCGCCGGGTTGTCGCTGCGTACCCGGGCGCTGGATTGGTACCAGCCATCGATGCTGACGTCATTCCCGAGGTACCCGACCCCGGCGTAGTAATAAGAGGTCACACGCGACGGGCTGCCTCCGGTGACAGTGTCGCCGCGAAGCAAGTCGAGCACCGGCGTTCCCGGCCGCAGCTGCAGTCGATCGCTGAAGCGGATGACCGGCCCCGCCCCTGCCCAGTAGATCGGCCGACCTCCGGGCTTCCCGGACTTCGAGTCTGGCGGCTTGCGGCCTAGCTCACCGTTGGCATTGAGGACGATGTTCAGCGCCCGCTGCCGCTCCCGGTAGAAATTTGTTGGCTGAAAGGTGACCGCGACCAGGTGCCCCGTCGAATCGCGAACGAACAAATCTGGGAAGAGATTCTCGAACTGCGCAGTGAGTGCGTAGATGTTTCCGGTCTGATTGCGGCTGTCCGTGTCCTCGTAGGTCGCGGTCACTCGGATGTCGCGCTTCGGGAAAGGCTTCAGGTTGAGGCCCATCGAGCGCACGTGCTTCCGCTCCGCCAGAAGGTTTGGGTTGCCGCCGTAGGTCAGCGTGACCACGTCCGTTCGTCCGGTGGTGTAATCGAACACCGCAAAATTCGCGACGCGCACGGTCGGGCTTGCGAGCTTCTCCACGTCCGGCGCGGTGCCACTCGACTTATCCTGCAGCAGAAGTTGAATCCCCTTGAGCGGCGTCCATTGAAGTCCAGCAGTCCGGTCGTTGAGCGTCCCGAAGCCGCTGACCCGTCTGACGTTGGCCGAACCGTTGAGCGATAGATCGCCGACGGCGCCGAGCGCGTGGCTTGCCCGCGATGTCAGCGGAACGTCGAGGGCGATCGCCGCCTCGGTGCGGCTACGGCGAAGTTGCAGGTTGAACGGGTCGGCTCCCCTTGTGATGGAAGAGCTCGAAAGATGTTCGGCCTCGACTGTGCCGGTCACGTTGACCTTGCCCGCAGGAAGCTCCACCGGCGTGCCTGTGACCACGAGCTTGCCGTTCATGGTTCTCGTCAGCAGATGTGCGCGATCCGTGAGGCGGTTGGATAGTACCGATGCGTCGAGCGGCGCGAAGGGGTTCGCACCAGCGGCAATCGCCGCGTTCGCGGCCGAGACATCTATCCCGTTCTCGCTTCTTCCCCTGATCAGCTTGCGATCGACGTTGGCGGTGAAATCCCACAGCCAGCCGGCAATTGCGCCGCGCAGAGTTGCGCCGCCGTGAACCGAAGTCGTGGTCTGCCGCGTGCGCAGAGGATCAGCTTCGGTGAGGTAACGATGGAGCAGGACATTATTCGCGAAGGGCGAATAGGGATTTGAAGCCGGAATCGTCAGCGTGGCCGCGGCAGGCCCGGAGACGGCGCGTTCTGAATCTTGTTGCGCCGAAAGGTCGAGAGACCCGGAGAGGCTACCGCCAAGCCGGTCGGCGATGACCGTTTCGGCTTTCCATTCGTCCTTGCGCGGTACGAGGACCCGATAGGGCCCAAGGTCGAACAGGCGAGGCCAGTTCGCCGCCGCGGCATAGGCTGAAAGCTCCCTTCGGTCGGCTTCAGCTTCGGGAACGGGTACGACTGTTACCAGCTGCCCGGCCGCTTGCGAGAGCGCCGGGTCGATCTCGCCGCCGTTCAGCCCGGTGACATTCCCGAGCTCGTCGAACAGGACCTCAGGATCCGGAAGAACATGGCGCTTCGACTGATGCAGCGCGGAGGCGTGCGTGCGTTCCAGGGTGAGCGTGAAACGCTGGTCCTTGTGCAGTCGGGTGAGATTGAAATTGCCCTCGCCGGTACTGCTGCCGGGCCTGATCGTGGTGCCGGCTGCGGTGCGGACTTCGACCTGCCGGAAATGGCGCTTAGTGATGAAATTCAACACTCGCCGCGTGGGCGGATAGCCGAACCGCAGCGCTGCCGGCTCGGGCAGTATCTCGACCTTGTCGATGGCTTCGGGCGGCAGCGATCCGATCTCCTGATAGCCGGAGGTTCGTTGGCCATTGAGCAGGAAGATCGGGTCGCTGCCGTCGGTAGACTTGGCCAGCGGTCGGATCACCCTCATCAGGTCGGCCATTGAGGTCGCGCCGATCGCTGCGATCGCATTCTGGTCGAACGTCGCTATCGGGTTCATACCAGCGACCGTCGGGCGCTGCCCGATGATGAGGATTTCGTAAGCGCTCCCGCCCTCGTCCGGCGACCGCGCTTGTGTCGAAGCATTGCCCGAGCGCTGGGCCGCAGCGGGAGAGCAGGCCAGACCGGCAATCAGGATCGCGCAGATCGGATTGAATAGATAAGCTGGGCGAGCAACGCGACCGATCTCACCCGCCATCGTCAACCACCCAATCCGAACTGACCAGTGGCAGTGTCGAACATCAATAGCCGCGATTGCAAGCGCTTATCGTTGGACCTCCCGCTTGCAGGGAAGGGAATCTGCGCTATCCCTCAGCAAAGAGGGGGAGTGACGATGGCGACGATTGCCGAGCAACCGCATCACAGGCCCTGGTCGATGGCGCGCGTAATCATCGCGTCGTCGGCGGGCACCGCGTTCGAGTGGTACGATTTCTTCATCTTCGGCAGCCTCGCGCCGGTCATTTCGAAGGTCTTCTTCGCCGGCCTGGATCCGACTCCCGCGCTGATCGCCGCGCTCGCCCTGTTCGCAGCAGGCTTCGCCTTCCGCCCGCTGGGAGCGCTGATCTTCGGAGTCATTGGCGACAAGCTCGGCCGCAAGGGCGCCTTCCTCGTCACCGTCAGCCTGATGGGCGGAGCGACCTTCCTCATCGGCCTGCTGCCGACCTATGCCCAGTCGGGCAGTACTGGACCAGCCCTGCTCATTCTCCTTCGCATCCTGCAGGGCGTCGCGCTCGGCGGCGAATATGGCGGTGCTGCAATCTACGTGGCCGAGCACGCGCCGAACAACAAGCGCGGCGCCTCGACCGGCTGGATCCAATCCTCCGCCTCGTTCGGGCTGCTCGCGGCGCTGATGGTGATTGTCGCCACTCGAACCTATGTCGGAGAAGACGCTTTTCTCGCCTGGGCATGGCGCATTCCGTTCCTCGCCTCGGTCGTTCTGCTGGCGATCTCCGTCTGGATGCGCGCGAAGCTCGCCGAAAGCCCCGAGTTCGCGCGCATCCGCGAGGAAGGAGCCATCGCCAAGGCACCCTTGCGCGAAGCCTTTGGCAGCAGGAAGAACCTGAAGCGCGTCTTCACCGCTTTCTTCGGAATCATGTGTGCGCAGGGCGCGGTCTGGTATTTTACCTTCTTCTACATGCAGGTATTCCTCGAAAAGTCGCTGGGACTGCCAAGCCAGACCAAGGACCTGCTGCTGATCGTGATGACCGTCGTCAGCGCGCCGCTCTACGTCTATTTCGGTTGGCTCAGCGACCGCTTGGGCAGGAAGCCCGTGATGGTCGGGGGCATGCTCCTCGCGCTGCTGATGTACTTCCCGGCCTCGCACTGGATCGCCGACGCCGCAAATCCCCGGCTGGTCGAGGCGCAGCGCAACACGCCAATCTTCGTCGACACCAATCCGGCGACCTGCTCGGTTCAGTTCGACCCCGTCGGAACCGCCAAATTCGTCAGCGCCTGCGACATCGCCAAATCGACTTTGGTCACCAAGGGGATCAGCTTCACAACTCGGCGATCATCGAATGACGCTACATCGGTGGTTGTCGGCACCGAACGCGTTCCGATCACCGGCGGCGAGGGGCTGAGCGGCCCCGATCTCAAGACCCTGAAGACGAAGACCTCGGATGCAATCGGCGCCGAGCTGCAGGCAGCTGGCTACCCGAAGTCTGCTGATCCGCGCCACGCGAACATGACCTTGCTGATCGTAATCCTGCTGGCATTCGTCGTTGCCTCGACAGCGCTCTACGGACCGCAGGCCGCGGCGCTCGTCGAGATGTTCCCGACTCGCGTGCGCTACACCGCAATGTCTTTCCCCTACCATGTCGGGACCGGCTGGGTCGGCGGCTTCCTTCCAGTGACCAGCTTTGCGCTCGTTGCGATAACCGGCAACATCTACACCGGCCTGTGGTACGCGGTCGTGTTCACCGGAATCTCGGTCGGCGTATCGCTGCTGTTCCTGAAGGAGACGGCCGGGCGTAGACTGCAGGAAGTCTAGAATTCGGTCGCAGAACCAAGGATCGTCTCTTCCATATCGTCCGTAAGCGTCTCCACAGTCGATGCGATGCGTTGCTGAACCGGACCTCGCCGGCGCTTCAATTCGCCTGCCTATAGCTTCGCTCTCCCTGTCGCGCAGGCCCTCCTGAGTTGCCTCTACTTTGCGGGCTGATAAGTCCTGTACAATACCAAAAGAGCCTGTTTTGTGCCGATGACTATTTTTGGTATTGCAATTGGTCCCATTTTGGTGGTTAATCCGAGAGGGAACCGGCGGCACGGCAAGCCGACAACAGACGCGACCGGTGGCAGTTTGGTCGTGTTTTGGTTCCGTCCAAACGGACAGGCTTCAAAGGGGGAAGGCCATGCTTCAGGCTCAAGTCAATCTGCGCAGAACGATTCTCGGATGCACTGCGAGTGTCCTCGCCTTATCAGCGGCGACGCAGGCCTCCGCGCAGGTGAATGCCAATAACGGAACCAAGCCGCGGCCTAAAGCCGCGTCGGACCAGAGTGCGAATCAGACGCCGGCAGGCACCAACGCGCAGCCGGACGAAATCGTCATCACCGGTATTCGGGGGTCGCTCCAAGCGTCGCTGAATCGCAAGAAGCAGGCCGACATAGTATCCGAGGTCGTTAGCGCTCAGGACATCGGCAAGTTTCCCGACAAGAATGTCGCCGACTCGCTCGGCCGCCTGACCGGCGTCAACGTCGTCACCGGCTCGGCCAACGCCGGCGGCTTCGGCGAGAATTCGGCGGTATCGATCCGCGGCACCGACCCAGCGCTCAATCTTACCCTGCTGGATGGCCATGGCATCGCGACGGGCGACTGGTTCGTGCTCGATCAAACTGCGGGCGGACGCAGCTTCGATTTCAGCCTGCTCCCGTCCGAAATCGTCGGCCGGCTCGAAGTTTACAAAGCTAGCGAGGCCGACATTCCGGAAGGCGGAGTCGGCGGTACGATCAATGTCATCAGCCGCAGACCGCTTGATCTGCCGTCGGGAAGCCTCACCCTAACCGCCCAGGGCAATTATAACGACCGAGCCAAAAAGTGGGCACCGCAGGTATCGGGTCTTGCAAGCTGGAAGAACAGCGCGGGTACCGTCGGGCTTCTCGCGACCGGCTTTTACCAGGAACGCTACTTCCGCCGCGATGGGCAGGAATTTCTCGGCTATTTCAATCAGCCCAATTTCAACAATACGGGGCAGACGGTCACCGCGCCGATCCTTATCGGTTCAGCCTATTTCACGCAGAAGCGCGTTCGCAAGGGCGGCACCGTCTCGGCACAGTTCAAACCGAGCCCGGCGTTCGAGCTCGATATCAATGGCCTCTACTCGCGGATGGACGCGAATAACGTCAATCGCAACTCAATGGCGTGGATCAGCAACGCGATTGCTAACAACTCCACGCCTGGAACACCCGGCTACGCCCTCAATTCCTACACTATCACCAACGGCTATCTGACGGCGGTGAGCTTCAACAACACGTCGGCCAGCGGAGTACCCGTGAACGGCCGGGTGCAGGATGACATTTTCCGCAAGGCATATTCATCGACCTGGGACATCAACGCGGATGCGACTTGGCACATCAGCGATCAGGCGAAGCTCGCCGGTCAGATCGGTTACACGAAGGGCAAAGGCGCGACCAGCGATACCTTTGCTTGGGAGACCTACTGGCACACCGGAGTGAACTACCAGTTCGTCGACAAGGGCGCGACCGTGAACTATCCGGGGCTCCCGTCCGACTTCACATCGCCGACTTATCTCAACAATTTCTACAGCTGGTCGTGGGGCGGACACATCACCGCGCCCGACCGGGAGCTCTACGGCCGCGCTGACCTGGAGTATGATTTCAATAACAGCTTCCTGAAGTCGATCAGCATCGGCGGTCGCTACACCGACCACAAGCATTCCCTGGACTATATCGCTTATGCCTGGCCCGGGAACGGCATGTTCTCGGGCACGCAGCTCGTGAACCTTGGGACGGTATTCGCGGGCGGCGTGACGCCATCCGACTATGGACAGGGGCTAAACGGGGCGCAGCCCTATTCGTTCGCCGATCAGAACAAGGTGCTTCAGGAGCTCGGGACGCAGGGCGGCCGCACGTTCGCATTTTATCCGCAGGCGAGCTTCTCGGTAAAGGAGAAGACTGGCGCACTCTATGCGATGGCGCGGTTCGATGACGATAGTCACTGGCGCGGCAACATCGGCGTTCGGGCAGTTCATACAAATCTGGACACTATACAATATTCGCCGACCGCACCGGTCGCCAACGCAACATCCATCTTTTGCGGGACCTGCGGCACGGTCGAGACGAAGCGGGGCTATTGGGACATTCTCCCGAGTGCGAACGTCACCTACAGTGTTCAACCCGATTTACTGCTGCGCGCCGGCGTTTCGCGCGTAATGTCGCGGCCCGGCTATGCACAGCTCGCCGGGGCCTTCACGGCAAGCGATCTTGCGCTGACCGCAACCGCGGGCGGCAATCCGCACCTCAATCCGTTCCGCGCCTGGAACTTCAACGGTGCCGTGGAATGGTATTACGGTAAGCAGGCGCTGTTGTCGGTGAACCTCTTCTACCTCGACATATCATCCTACATAACAACGACGCAAAGTACGCTGTTCCTGATCACTCAACAGCATCCGCAGGGCGCGAATTTCACGGTCACTGGACCAGTCAACGGCCCCGGCGGGCACAACAAGGGCTTCGAGATCAATTGGCAGCAGCCGATCGCCTATGGTTTCGGCGTCATCGCAAACTACACCTATGCCGATGCGAGGGCGAAAGGGGGTGGCGTCATCGATGGCAACTCGAAGCACACGTACAACGTCACTGCTTACTTTGAGAACAAGCTGCTGAGCGCGCGTCTCGCCTACACTTACCGTTCCAAGTTCCGGAGCGGCATCGACCGGTCGACGCCGATGTGGCAGGGTAATTACGGCACGCTCGACGGGTCGCTGATCGTCAACGTGACAAGGAACGTCGCGCTAACCGCCGACGCTCAGAACCTTACCAACCGGAAGCTCTATTATTTCGTCGGTGACCGCACGATCCCGCGTGCGCTGTACAACAATGGCCGGACCTTCTGGGTTGGCGGAAAGGTTACGTTCTGACACAGTTGAAGCGAGACAGTGTTGGAGTGAGCTGATGCGTGTTGCCGTTCCCGCCGCGGCCATGTCACTTGGCATGACTGCGGTGGGTGCGGCGGCCGACGCGCCCGACTTGCCGCTGCTGCCGATGCGGGCTTCGGCGACCGCTCGTCCGGGAAGCTTCTCCTTCGAACGTGCGGACATTTCCGCAAACCACGCAGGGAGCTATTGCAACGAGCCCGAGATCCGCGCGGTCGTCGCTGATGCGCGCGAGCCGCTGGATCCGGCAGCCGCAGGCGCATGAATCCAGACGAGATCAGGCAACGGATTTCAATCGCCCGACAGGCACTGAAGAACGGGCAGTTGGAAGTCGCGGCGACAACCGCAGCGTCCGTACTTGAGGTTGCCGCCGACAATCTTGACGCGCTCGAGATCAGGGCCCTCGTCGAGATCGCCCAGGGTGACGATGCCGCTGCGGAACGGACGCTGCGCTCGGCGATCGCACACTCACCCGGGCGTCGATGGCACTACGCTGACCTAACACGATTATTGTTGAAGCGAGGGCGAGCGGAGGACGCGGAACGCGTGGCCCGCGCAGCGCTACGCGTAGATGCTGACAATGCGGATGCCCACGCGATGCTCGGATCGATCCTTGTGGGACGCGAAATGCTGGTTCCCGCCGCAGCGCACTTCGAACGCGCCTTGGCACTGGTGGGCCGCCATCCGCAATTGCTGACCGGTCTTGGGCGCGTGCGCATGCGGCAGGGTCTTCTGAATTTGGCGCGCTCCTGGCTCGAAGCCGCCGCGGCCGCGGATCCTGCCGCGCTCGAACCGGCTATCTATCTTGCCGAACTTGAAGAACGCGACGGCAGATTCGAGACTGCAATGCAGCACCTTGACCGGGCTGAGCGCATTGCCGCTCTGACCGGTACGGACGTCGTGCTGCAACGGTCCGTGTTGCTCGAACGCATGGACAGGATCGATGAAGCCCATGCGCTACTCGACAGCGTGCCTGAGCTATCAGGTGCGGCACGTCTTCAGCGCGGCCGTTTGCGGGACCGGCTCGGCCGGCATTCGGAGGCATGGGATGACTGGGTCAAGGGAAAGTCGCTCCTGGCAACGCAAGCTGGACGTTCTTACCCTGCGGAGAAGATTGAGAGGGAGGCGAAAGACCTCGCCGATTTCTTTCGCTGTGGGTTGAACTTGCGTCGCGCTGAGCACCGCCTCGACGTCCCGCAGCCCATTTTCATTCTTGGTTTTCCAAGGTCGGGCACCACCTTGGTCGAACAGATTCTCGCAAGCCATACCGCAATTCGGGCGGGCGGCGAGCTGCCATTTGGCGGTCATCTGAGGGAGCTTGCCGCATCGCTCGTCGGCGGCGAGTCCAATTTTCCTGGAGGCCTTGTCTGCTTGGCCGATGCGCGACCAGACTGGCCCGAATATTTGCGCGATGTCTATTTGGCGGAGGCCGAAGAGTTGGGGCTCACCGGTCCCGGCGCCGACTATTTCACCGACAAGATGCCGCTCAACGAAATGTGGCTGCCGCTGTTGCGTATCGCTTTCCCCGAAGCACCGTTCGTGCTGGTCCGTCGCCACCCACTCGACGTCCTGACATCCGTCATGGCGCACGACATGACCCACGGTTTCAATTGCGCTTATCGGCTCGAGGACGCGGCTCGTCATCTATCGCTGATGGACAGCCTGCTTGTTCAATACCGTCAGGCGGGGTTCGCGGTCACCCATGAGCTTCGTTACGAAAGTCTCGTCGCCGACCAGCGCGGCGAGACCGAGCGCCTGATGAATGCGATCGGCCTCCCCTTCGAGTCCGCGCAGCTGCGCTTCCACGAGCGCGCAACCGCATCGCCGACGCCAAGCTACGCGCAGGTACGCGAACCACTCAACGACCGCTCGATCGAACGCTGGCGCAACTATGCGAGCGGCCTTGCCGGCATCCAATCCCAAGTTCTCGAAGCAATTCGGCGTAACGGCTACGGGGTATGACGCCGATCGTCGACCGGCGTGTTCGACCAGCATCCGAGGATTTACGCGTCCTAGTTTTTGCGGGCTTTCAGTCACGGGCACCAATGGATGTCGATCGGCTGCTCAGCTTCCGCGAGCACCCGGCCGATCGGCAGCCTGGAGCTTTGCCCGTCGGCGATCGCCTGCTCGAGCAGCGAGCGTTTTTCTTCACCGGTGATGGTAATCATCACCGTGCGCGCCGAGAGGATCGCGACGCGAGTCAGCGACACGCGGGCTACCGGGGCTTCGGGCGGCAGCGGATCGGGCATCACTCCAATCGCTCGCCGCGCCTTGGGCGCCTCGAGCGCATCCTGAAGGTCGGGGCCCGGAAAGATGGAGGCCGTGTGGCCGTCCTTCCCCATTCCAAGCCAGACAAGATCGGGCGGCCAGGCAAGATCCTGCAGGCGCGCATCGGCGGAATTGCCGGCCAGCCGATAATCGGGGATGTCTGCGGCAATCGGAATCACACGTGCCCCAGCCGGCAGGAAGGCTTTGGCGATCGCACGGACATTGCTGCGCTCGTCCTCCATCGGCACCAGCCGGTCGTCGGTCGGGATGATAGTCACTTTTTTCCATGGCAGCTTCTGGCCGACGAGCTTGGGAAAAATCGCGGGTCCCGTCGATCCGCCCGGCACCGCGATCAGCGACGTTCCGCGCGCATCGATCGCACTGTCGATGATGAATCCCACGTCCCCGGCAACCGCGTCCGCTAGTTCGTCAAGGGAGTCATACTCCCACCATTCCGCTTCGATCATGTGATTCCTTTTAACGGCTATCGCGGCGCTCGTTGCGCGTATCCGAACCATCCTGCAACCGCCTGTCCGCTTCGATTCAGCGCCGGTCGAAAGCGGAGCCTCTCATAAGCGAGGTTGCAAATGGTCGAATCGATGGTCGGCACGCCCGTCCCGCGGTCAACCAGGCACTCGCTGACATAGCCGCGAGCATCGACGCGCAGCCGCACGAATACGGTCGCGCCGCTCGGCCATCCGTTGATCACGTCGCTCGGAAAATCGCGGCCGCTCAGGACGGGCGTCGCAAGGTGCGGCGGTTCGACCGCCCCCTCGCCGCCTCCGCCCGGACCTCCGCCGCCGGTGCCGCTCCCCGTGCCCGTACCTGCGCCGCCGGCTCCAGTGCCCGGGCCGCGCACGGTCGACGCGCCCTGGGTCGGAGCCGCTCCCTGGCGCGGAGTCTCTGCCGCGGCGATCTTCTGCACCGCCGGCGTTTCGATCTTCGGCTTGGGCGCGACGACCGGCGTCGCTTCGCTCTTGATGTTCTTTGGAGCAGCGCCGCCCTCCTTCTCCTTCGGCTTTGCCTGTTGCCGCTGACGTGGTTGCTGAGTCGGCGGTGGAGGCGGCGGCGGATTGAAATTGAACACGCGCAGCACGCCCTGGGTGTCGCCAAAATTCATCTTTCCGGACAAGTTCAGGAAAGCGAGCAAGAGCGCGGCGTGAATTGCAATCACTGCCGCGATTGCGCCGCTGCGGGCGCGAGGGCCGATGTCCGACCGATAGGCCATGGAAGGTTAACGCCAACAGCGGCAGCGCGTTGCGGCGGAGCAACGTCGAATCAGAAGCGCCGAGCGCATGTTGCACCCCCGCCCGGCGCTCCCTCGTACTTTCGAAAAGTACGAACTGTCAGCGGTGAGAGCTCGCCTTGCGCCCGCCGCCGTGGCTCGCCTTTCCGCCCTTGCTGGCGATTTCACGCTGCTTTGCCGGATCCATCGCCGCAAAGCCTCGCTTCGAACCGCCACTCTTGGATGCAGCCATCTGTCGTCTCCTCCTTGAACGGCTGCTTGGCAACGCAAGTAGAAGTCCGATGGTTCACAATGCTGATCGAAGTTAGGCAACTGCTGTAGCGTTCCCGCGCGTCCCAGCGTCGCCCGGCTCAAACAGCCGTAGGAACTGCGGCAAACGAAAGGGATTTGGGAGCTGCAGGGGATCTTCAGCGGCATTGCTGAGCTCCCATGAGTCAGGAGGCTCGATGCGGCCAGTAAGGTGCGCGCTGCCCGTGTCTTTGCTTTGCTCGGTGGCTGCCGCGCTCGCCGCATGCAACCGTTCGCAGCCGACCAAGGCGAGTGCCATCCCCGCAGGCGCCAACAGAGCAGTCGCGCCCGCCGCCGCATCGCCGGCCGATGATGGAAACTGGGTGATGCCGGGGAAGGATTATGCCTCGACCCGCTTTTCCGCGCTCAATCAGATCACGCCGGCAAATGTCGGCCGGCTCGCGCTCGCTTTCACCTTCTCGACTGCGACCACCAAAGGCTTCGAGGCGCCGCCGCTGGTCGTGAACGGCACGATGTACATCATTACGCCCTTCCCCAACCTGCTCTACGCGCTCGACCTCACCAAGCCCGGCGCCCCGACCAAATGGGTGTTCAAGCCGAAGCCTGCTGCCGCATCCCAGGGCGTCGCCTGCTGCGGCCCCGTCAATCGAGGCGCGGTCTATGACTCGGGCAGGATCTTCTTCAACACGCTCGATGGGCAGACGTTCGCTGTCGACGCCAAGACTGGCCAGCAGGTGTGGCGCACGCGGCTCGCCGACATTCAGAAGGGCGAGACGATCACGATGGCCCCGCTGGTCGCCGCCGGTAAAGTGCTGGTCGGCAATTCTGGCGGCGAGATGGGGGTTCGCGGATGGCTAACCGCACTCGACGAAGGGAGCGGCAAGATCGCTTGGCGCGCGTACACGGTCGGTCCTGACAAGGACGTGCTGATCGGGTCACGGTTCAAGCCCTTTTATCCGTCGGAGCGGGGGCAAGACCTCGGTGTAAAGAGCTGGCCCCCGAACGCATGGCAGACCGGCGGAGGCACGGTCTGGGGCTGGATCAGCTACGATCCCCAGCTCAAGCTCATCTATTATGGCACGTCAAACCCGGGACCCTGGAACCCCGACCAGCGCCCCGGTGACAACAAGTGGACGTCGGGCGTGTTTGCCCGCGATGTCGATAGCGGCGAGGCTATCTGGTTCTACCAGAGCGCGCCGCACGATCTATACGATCACGACGACATCAACGAGAGCATCCTGGCCGACATCCCGTGGGGAAACGGCCGCCGACCCGTGCTCCTCCGCCCTGCCCGCACAGGCTATTTCTATGTGATCGACCGTCGCAACGGACAGCTTCTGTCCGCGACACCCTATGGTTTTGTTAATGCCTATCACGGCGTCGATCTGAAGAGCGGACGGATCATCCCCGCGCCGGAGAAGGAACATAAGCCGGGCCAGGTCACTCGAAACATCTGCCCGGCCGCACCTGGACTGAAGGACTGGAACCCATCCGCGTTCAGTCCTCTGACGGGCCTGGTCTATATCCCGCACAACAATCTCTGCATGGATGAAGGCGTCAGCCAAGCGAACTACATTTCCGGCACGCCTTATGTCGGCGCCGATGTGAAGATGTACGCAGGTCCGGGCGGCAACCGCGGAGCCTTCACGGCGTGGGACCCGCTCAGGCGGCGAGCCGCCTGGGAAATCAAGGAAGATTTGCCGGTCTGGAGTCCGGCCGTTGTGACCGGCGGCGGCGTCGTCTTCTATGGGACCATGGACGGCTGGTTCAAAGCCGTCGACGCGAACACCGGCAAGTTGCTCTGGCAGTTTAAGACGGGCAGCGGAATCATCGGTCAGCCGATCAGTTACCGGGGTCCTGACGGACGACAGTATATCGCCGTTGTCGCCGGGGTCGGCGGCTGGGCGGGCGCAGTGGTGGCGGGCAAGCTCGACACTCGTGACCCGACAGGAGCGCTAGGCTTCGTCAATGCGGTCAAGGATCTGCCCACGAAGACAACGGCGGGAGGCATGCTCTATGTCTTCACGCTTCCGCGCTAGTCTCCTGATCCTTGCCATCGGCGCTCTCGCGCTTTCCGCGTGCGATCGCGAGGAGCGCCACACCCGTTCCAAGCCGATCGGCGAGACCGTGCCGGCAGGCGAAAGCCCCGACACTATCCAACCCGGCGGCAGCAAACCGCTTCCGCTCGATCCGCGGGCAGCGCTCTACGACAACAATGCGCCGGCAATCGCGGAAGGCCAGTTCCTTTACACGAAGATGAACTGCGTAGGCTGCCATTTCCACGGTGGTGGAGGGATGGGCCCAGCCCTGATGGACGACGAGTGGCGCTACGGCGGCCGCATCGACCAGATTGCAGCAAGCATCGCCGAGGGGCGGCCGAATGGTATGCCATCCTGGCGCGGCAAGTTGACCGACGATCAGATCTGGAAACTGGCTGCCTACGTCCGCTCCCTATCCGGCCAACCGAGCAAGGATGCCGTTTCCAGCCGATCGGAATCGATGAGCGGTCCTACGCCTCAATCGCTGACTGCGCGCGAACCGGCGCATACGTCGGAAAGTGCCGAGCAATGAGCAGATCCGGCAGGATTGCGGTTCTGACTCTGCTGCTCGGCGCCTGCCAGTACCAGCATTATCAAAGCACGTCCAGCGGCGCTGCGGTCGAGGTCCGGCAATTCAACACCCTCTTCGTCATTTTCCTCGCGGTCTGCCTCCTCATGTATTTGCTGGTGGTCGGCTTCCTCATCGCCGCGCTGGTCCGGCGACGCCGCGCGGGGAGCGCGAATGTAGTGGAGGAGGAGCGCCACCATGAGTGCGATCCCAAGATGCGGACCACGCTGATCGGATGGGGGGCGCTGATCGCGACGAGCCTCATCGCACTGGCGGTCGCGAGCTTCTTGGCCGACCGCTCGATGGCCAGTGCCGCGGCCAGCCCGAAACTGTCGATCACCCTTACGGCCAACCAGTGGTGGTGGGACGTCCAGTACAATGCCAGCGACAATTCGAAGACGCTGCGCACCGCCAACGAGCTCCACCTGCCGGTCGGAGTCCCGGTCCACATCTATCTGCAATCGAACGACGTCATCCACAGTTTCTGGGTGCCGAGCCTCGCCGGCAAAGAGGACCTGATTCCTGGGCGGGTGAACGACATCGCGATCACACCAACCAAAGTCGGTATCTACCGTGGGCAATGCGCCGAGTTCTGCGGAGCCCAGCATGCGCACATGGCGCTCACGGTCGACGTCGACAGTTACGGTGACTTCATCAATTGGTGGAAGCACCAGCTTCAATCGGCGCCCTCTCCGGCGACTCCGCTCACGCAAGCTGGCTATGACTTCGTCATGAGCCGCAACTGCGGCGCCTGCCATAATATTGGTGGGACGCCAGCAAGCGGCACCGTCGGCCCGGATCTGACCCACCTCGCCAGCCGCCGCGGCATCGCCGCCGGCACGATGCCGATGAGCGAAGGGAATCTTTACGGTTGGATCGCCGATCCACAGTCGATCAAACCGGGCAACCACATGCCGACTATAGGACTCGAGCCCGATCAGCTTCACGCCGTCGTTGCCTATCTCGAGACGCTCAAATGAATCCGCCCGAAAGCATCAGGGTGGAAGATGAACGGCTAGCGAAAGAGCGGGCCAAGATCGTTCGCGACGGGCCGGGGCTCACCGGCGTCAGGCTGGAACGGCGGCTCGATCGGACGTGGCGGCGTCCCCCAGGACTCCTCGGCTGGCTCGCGACCGTCGATCATAAGGAAATCGGGCGGCGCTACATCGTGACCGCGCTTCTATTCCTCGCGCTTGGAGGTGTGCTCGCGCTCATCATGCGGCTCCAGCTCGCGCGGCCAGACAGCAACCTCATCAGCCCGCAGCGTTACAATGAGCTGTTCACGATGCACGGCTCGACGATGATGTTCCTGTTTGCCGTGCCGGTGATGGAAGGCGTCGCGGTCTACATCATACCGCTGATGCTCGGCACGCGCTCCACCGCGTTCCCGCGGCTCAACGCCTTCAGCTACTTCATGTATCTGTTTGGCGGACTGATGCTTTGGGGCGCGTTCGTTCTTAATGTCGCCCCCGACGTCGGCTGGTTCGCATACACACCTTTGTCCGGTCCGCAATTTTCGCCGGGCAAGCGCGCCGATGTGTGGGCGCAGATGATCACATTTACCGAAGTGTCTGCGCTCGCCGCCGCGGTCGTTCTCGTCTGCACGATTCTCAAGGCTCGGGCGCCAGGGATGACTCTCGCGCGCATGCCCCTCTTCGCATGGGCGATGTTGGTTCAGGCGGTAATGATCATTTTCGCAATGCCGGCCATCGCGCTCGCTTCATCGATGCTCATTTCCGACCGCCTGGTCGGGACGAACTTCTTCAACAGCTGGGAGCATGGTGACCCGCTCCTGTGGCAGCACCTCTTCTGGTTTTTTGGGCACCCCGAGGTCTACATCATCTTCCTGCCGGCGACCGGCTTTGTCAGCGTACTGGTTGAGACCTTCTGCCGGCGACCGGTGTTCGCATATCCGGTCGTCGTCCTTTCACTCGTCTCGACAGGCATTCTCGCGTTCGGCTTGTGGGTCCACCACATGTTCGCCACCGGACTGCCACGCGTCGGCTACAGCTTCTACACGGCGGCAAGCATGACGGTCTCAATTCCCACGGGCCTGCAGATCTTCTGCTGGCTCGCGACCATCTGGGACGGGAGGCCGCGACTTCAACTGCCGATGCTCTATGTGATCGGCTTCATCGTCACCTTCGTGATCGGCGGACTTACCGGCGTGATCGTCGCTTCGGTGCCGCTCGATCTCGAGCTCCATGATACTTACTTCATCGTCGCTCATTTTCATTATGTGCTGATCGGCGGCGCGGTGTTCCCGCTGCTCGGCGCCCTCGTCTACTGGTACCCGAAGATCACCGGCCGAATGATGAGCGACGCGCTCGGCAAGCTCAGCTTCTGGATGATCTTCCTGGGCTTCCAGCTCACCTTCTTTCCGATGCATTTTAGCGGCCTGCTCGGCATGCCGCGCCGGGTCTACACCTATCCGGCCGGACTCGGGCTCGAATTTCCGAACGTGCTTTCAACCGCAGGTGCCTTCGTCGTTGCCGCCGCCGTTGCAATCTTTGTCATCAATGGCGCGTTGTCGCTCTACCGAGGGGCTCCTGCCCCGCCCAACCCGTGGGGTGCGGCAAGCCTCGAATGGGCTACGACCTCCCCACCCCCGGTCTACAATTTCGCGCACATCCCTGTCGTCGAGAGCCGAACCCCGCTTTGGGACAGCGCCGGCGAGCTTGCCGTCGTCAGCGGCCTTCGGGTCGATGAAAAGGAGTTCCTTCTGACCACGGTCATCGAGGCGACACCCGACCTTCGCGAACCGGTGCCTGAACCGAGCCTTTGGCCGTTCATTGCATCGATCGCCATCGGCGTTCTCTTCATCTCCTCGATCTTTTCGCCCTGGGCGATTCCGTTCGGTGCAATCCCGTGCGCGCTCGCGCTGACGGCCTGGTTCTGGCCCAAGGAGCTCAAGCGCGAACCTGAGCCGGTGATCACATGAACCTCGCGCCGCGATTTACGGCTTCGGTGGCCGAACTACCGACCCACAAATTCGGACCAAGCAGCCTCACTTGGTGGGGAATTCTCGGATTCATGGTCATCGAAGGCGCGGCGTTCGGCCTCGCCTTTGCCGCCTATTTCTACCTTATGGGCCACGAGCAGGGTTGGCCGCCGGAAGGACGCCCGCCACCCGATGTCGTCGCAGGCACTTCGTTCACGATCATCATCCTGCTGAGTGAAATCCCGAACAGTTTGATCAAGAAGGCGGCGCACGCGCGCGATGTCCCGACCATGCGTCGGCTGATGGCTGTGATGATCCTGATCGGGATTGTACTCCTCGTCATTCGAGGCTTCGAGTTTAATAGCCTCAACTGCCTGTGGACCGACAATGCGTACGCCTCGATCATCTGGGCGCTGTTGCTCCTGCACACGACGCACATTCTAACCGACTGGTTCGATACGGTTGTGCTCTGGGCGCTCGTGATGACTCCGCTCGGTTACGAGGGTCGCCGCCTCGTCGATACGGACGAGAACTGCCTGTACTGGCGGTACGTCTGGCTGCTGTGGCTGCCGATCTATCTTATGATCTACTGGGTGCCCAGACTGTGAACTGGGCAAGAGTCCGCGGCGGCTTCATGCCCTGGGCGGGCCTCGTGCTCGGGACGATTGGCTATTTCCTGGCCCATCAGATTGGCTCCGATGCAACTTTCCAGAACTGTCGGACCGGCTCTCCCGGGATGGTCATTCTGGGGACAGTCGTCGCTCTCGCCTTCATCGGTGCTGGCGCGCTTGGCTCCTGGCGAGTGCACGCAGCGTCCGCGGACAATCAGGCGCGCCGCGTGATTGCCATCGTCAGCCTGCTCGCCTGTGCGCTCTACGCAACAGGCGTGCTCCTCCCGCTGATCGCCGCGCTGGTGATCCCGCGATGCTGGGCATGACCATGCACCACCATCAGGAGAGCCTGGGCTGGACTCTCGACCCGATTTTGACCGTGCCGCTCGGTTTGGCGCTGGCGATCTATCTCATCGGCTGGTGGCGGCTGTCTCGACGGGCGTCGTCGTCGATGCGCCCGGCGAGGTTTCTGTCGGGATGGTTGGTGCTGACTCTGACGCTCACCTCACCATTGCATGAAGCGGGAGAGCGCAGCTTCACCTTTCATATGATCGAGCATGAGCTGATCATGCTCTTCGCAACATTGCTGCTTGCAACGGCGGGCGCCGGTGCGGTCCTCGCCTGGGGCCTGCCACGTCCCGTTCGGCTTGCGCTTGGCATGAATTGGAAGTCGCCGCTGCAACGGCTCTGGCGGCGCCTTATCGAGCCGATCACCGCCACACTCGTGCAGGGAATCGTAATGTGGGCCTGGCACGCCCCCGTGCTATTCGACCGTGCGCTCGACAGCTTTGGCTGGCATATCGTCCAGCACGGCTGCTTTTTCGTCAGCTCTCTGCTGTTCTGGTGGGCGATGGTCCACCCGCGCCGCCATGGCGCGGATTACGGCATATCAGCCGCCTGTCTGTTCGCGACCTCGCTGATCGGCGGCGCGCTTGGTGCCCTAATGAGCCTATCCTCGAGTCCCTGGTACGCCGATTATGCGGCAATGAGCATGACCGGTGTCGGACTCGACCCGCTCAGCGACCAGCGCCTTGCCGGGCTGATCATGTGGATTCCAGGCGGCGCCGTTCACGTCATCGCCGCACTCGTCCTCTTCCACAAATGGCTCAAAGCGTCGGAAGGAAGGCATGCCGCATTCCCTGTCCACTAGGGCGTTAGTCGCTATTCTCGCAGTGTTGCTGTTCGCGCTCGCACTTGCCGCGCTGATTTACAAATTCGCCGAGCAACGAACGCGGCTGCGCGTCCATGCGGCCGCCGAGACCGGAGGCGATCCGCGGCGCGGCGAAGCAATGTTCATTCAGTACGGGTGCGGAAGCTGTCACGCGCTCAAGAACGTGCGCGAGGCCACCGGAATGGTCGGGCCGTCGCTCGACGGGATCGCGTTGCGCGTAATCATCGCCGGTCATCTCGCCAACAATCCGGCGAACATGGAGAAGTGGATCCGCGATCCGCAGCACGTCTCTCCGGGCACCGCAATGCCCGACCTTCACGTCGGGGAAGGCGACGCGCGCGATATCACCGCCTTCCTCTACACCCGCGCAAAATAGCCAGCGCTCAGGCCGCGTCCGAAAACTCCTCCCAATTCGAGGGCGAGACGCGTACGAGGTCGGTGCCGCAACGTTTGCACCGGCTCCGCCACCTGCCGTTGACGACATGGGCAAATCGCGCGGAACGGCGATGACCGACGAAGCGACAGAGAAATTGCGCGATCACGGGCTCGGCTCCTAGCTCGGTCGAAAGCGCCGACCAGAAGGCTCATCGGCCCATCTGGGATCCTTGCAACCACATAGATCAGATTATCTCAACAGCTGGATTCCACGAGCACCTCTTCGTTTCAGACGAGCAAGTCGGCGAGGCTTTGGACGGTTTCCTCTTTTGCTAAGCGAGCCGGAATACGGGAGATGAGAAGGCGGGCCGCAGTCGCCCGCAACTTCGCGAGAACTGCTGCGCCGCGCCGCAGGCTCACTCAAGTCACCCAAGCCTCTTCGTTCATCCGGCTTTCAAAGCACATTATCATGCGCGCGGGCGTGCCCGGGCGCGCCCGAAGGAGTGGAGGGCGCCATGGCCGTAAAGCATTTGGCTGTTTGCATTTGCCTCATTTTGCTCGCCGGCTGTTTCAAACAACCGCCAGCCGACGACCACCAGTCCGCGCAGCAGGTCGAGGCGCTGCTCGGCCGGTGGGCACATGCGTTTGAGGCGAAGGATCTCAATGGGGTGATGGCGATTTATGCGCCAGGGAATGCGGTTACGGCATATGATCTCGTGCCGCCGCTCCAGTACAAGGGTGCCGATGCCTATCGCAAAGATTATGCGGATTTCTTCGCTCAAACCGAGGGGCCGCTTGAAGTCGAGATCAGAGACAGCCACGTCGAGGCTTCGGGCGACCTTGCAATCGCTTACGGGCTTGAGCGCATAAGCGGCACGCTGAAGGGTGGGCAGCGCCTCGATACGTGGGTGCGATACACCAGCGGCTTCAAGCGGATCGCCGGCAAGTGGCAGGACATCCACGATCATGTCTCGGTTCCCGCCGATCTGAGCGCGGGCAAGGCACTGCTGGACTTAAAGCCCTAGTGAAGGCGCAGCCCAAGCCATAAGGTCCGCGGTGTTGCACGCTCGACGGAGCCATCGCCACCGATTCCGGCGATGACCAGGGATTTGGTGACGTTCTCCGCGCGGGCCACGAGCTGCAGCCGCCGGTCGAGCGGCCAGGACGCATATGCGTCGAGAACTGTCGCGCCTTTGAGAAGCCGCATGTTGAGGTCATCCTCAAATTGCGAGCCGATCCGTCGCAGCACGAGTTCCGCGCCTTTGCCGCCCTGTTCCCAGCTTGCCGAAACGGTGCCTGCGAACTTCGGCGTCTGCGCGGGCCGAAGGCCGTTCAGGAACAATGCGGCACCGCTTGTTTCCATCCGCGGGCGAGCAAGACTCGCATCGGCGCGCAGCGCCCAGGGACCGCTTATCCACTCTGCCGATGCTTCAATACCGCGCACATTCAACCCGTCGACATTCTGGCGCCGGCGAAACGTGCCGCCCGCCGCGACAAAACCGACCTCCGGAAAAGTGCCCGGACCCACTCCCAAAGTGACGTTCGCGATCGCGTGGCCAAGTCGATTGGCGAAACCGGTCAGAGATAGCCGGACCGGTCCTTGCTCATAGTCCATTCCCGCTTCCACTCCGGCGAGGCGTTCGGGATCGAGCTTTGGGTTGGCTGCCGTTGCGTCGAGCCCTGCGCGGAACGGTCGGAACAATTCGTTGAGCGTCGGCATGCGCCAGCCGAGGTAGCCGGCAGTGCGGAGGCTCAACCCACCGCCGATCGGCGCAAGCACGCCGCCGCGTGCGGTCGGGAGCCACCCGCGCCGGCTGGAATCGCGTTCGTCGCGCGTCACAACGCCGGTTGCGATCCACTGCTCGAACAAGTGACCGCCTGTGACCTGCCAGTGGTCGAGGCGCGCGCCTCCGGTCAAGGTGACGCCGCCGACGTCGGCCGAAGCTTCCGCAAACGCGCCGCTCGTCAGGGTTTCGCCGCCGGCGCGGCGGCGCCGCGTCGGCCGGTCTGCGACATAATTGGCAAGTTCACGAGTTTCGCCGCTTGTTCGACGCGCGTCGACGCCAAGCCGCAGCTCGACTGCCCTGGGCATTGGGGGGCGCAGTTCGAGGGTTGCGCCGGTGCCATGGGAGGGCACCGAATCCTGCAGGAGCACCCGTGTGGCCGTCGCGCGGCCCAGGTTCAGGCCTGCAGTGCTGCTTCTCAAGTTGCGCCATTGCCAATAGCCGAGCGCGCTCCACTGCCAATTGCCGCGACCCACCAGCCGCAGCGACGCATCGGTTCCGTTGGTACGGTCGGCGCTGAAGTCAGTCCCCCGGGTGCGCCAGTCGTGAAAGCCCGAAAGACTGGCCTGCAATTCTGTCGACCCGCCGAGCAGCACGACCCAGCGCCCGCGGCCGCTCCATTCCCGGTAGGGAGCGCGCTTGTCTGCGGGCCCGCGAGTGCTTTGGGTGATCGGAACGAAGCCGTCACTGCGGGCGCCACGTCCCGACAGGCTCAGCACCCCGCCGCCGGCCTCGGTCCCGATGTGACCTCGCGCCTCGAGCGAATTGCGGCTGCCGACGTCGATCTCGCCTGCGACCTCCGCATCGCTCCGGCTCGTCATCTCGATCGTTCCAGCGAGCGCCCCGGGCCCATTTGCGACGCTTCCGCCACCACGTACAACCCGGATGCCGGAAAGGTCCAACGGGCTGTAGGCGGGCCAATTTACCCATCCGCCGAAGGGATCGCTCTGGGGTACTCCGTCAAGCACCAGAAGAGCCCGGCTCGATGCGTTTCCCCCAAGGGCCCGCAGCGTGATCCCCTGGCTTGTGGGATGGCCGCTGGTCGAGTCCGAGCGTCGGAACAGCTGCAGCCCAGCAACATCTTTCAGGATCTGGTCGAGCTCATGGCTGGGCGACCGTTCAATTTCCCGCGCCGAGATCGTAGCAGTTGAATAGACCCGCTCGGCTTTGGCTTTCGGCAGCGCGCTTCCGGTGATTACGATCGGCGGCGGTGGCGGAAGCGCGACGGCCACGCGGCTAGAGAATGTCGTAAAGCGTCGCTGCGATCGTCAGAACCGAACTCGCAGCAACGCCCAATAATACCCAGGGACCCCACCAGGGCCAGGACAATTTCCTTGGTTCGTCGAGCTTGGGCATCGCTCCAAAAGCTCTGCGGACAGCCTCCTGTTCCATGCCAATCGCTATCACAAACACGGCCAAAACATAACTGGCGTTCACTTCGGCCGACGAATGGTAGCAGATTGCTGCAAAAGGCCGCCAATCTCCGGGTCGATTGGAAGAGCAATGTTCCATCCGAAATGGGCACTGGGCGAGGCTGGTCGAAGATTGAGCACTTATGAGTAGTGTCCGCACAAAAATGGCTATATTTCAAATATTTAAATGCCAGCCGAAAATAAAATGCAGGCACGGGCTTGGTTGACTTTTTGTTAACCTTGGCGCAGAGCGGCCGCCTTGACTCTGTCAAGGGGGCAACAGATGGCAACTCGCCTTTCGACTTCCAACAATCGCAGAATGATCCTGACCGGCGCGGCGATCCTCGCAGTCGGTGTCGGGGCTTACGGGCTCGGGCGCGTCTATCCGCCGCTCGGCCCAAGTTCGGGCACGATCGTGCCGGCCGACCGCTACGTCTCCGCGCAGGTCGGCGAAAAGGACGTCACGCTCGGCGATACTTCGGTTCCAGAATTGATGCAGACCGATGCGTTCGAGCTGATGGTCAAGGACCCGAGCTTCCGCGCGCTCGCCGCGAGCCCGGGCTTCAGGGCCCTCGCGGGACAGCCACAGGTGATGGCTGCATTGATGTCCAATCCCAAGGCCTTCGCAGCGCTGGCAGCCAATCCGTCAGCGTTCGCCGGAGTGGCGCAGGCCGCGCAACAGGCTGCCGCGCTTGCACCGAAGGCGAGCCAGGCCAGTGCTGCGCTATTGAGTGCGGTCGCCGCCCACCCGCAGGCCATGCAGGCCCTCGCGTCACAGCCGCAGGCGCTGGCTGCAATTGCTGCCAATCCGGCGGCATTCGCCAATTTCGCCAACAATGCCAATGCTTTCCAAAGTGCTGCGTCCAAGGCATCGGCCAATGCAGCAATGGCGAACGGCGCGGCTGCCTTCGGTCGGCTGGCGAGCGACAATGCGGCGATGAAGGCGCTCAATGCCGATCCGCAGGTGTTCAGCGCACTTGCTGCCAATGCCGGCGTCTTCAAGGGGCTGGCCGGTCAGCCGCAGGCGCTTGCTGCAGCGGTCACCAGCGCAGCTTCTGCAGCGCACCAGCTGCAGTCCGCAGGATTCTCCAATTCGGCGATGTCGGCCCTTGCAGCCAATCCTCAGGCTTTTGCGTTGCTCGCCGGCCAGCCTCAGGCGCTTGCCGCAATCGCTGCGCACTCCAATGCCTTCGCAGCACTTGCCTCGCATCCGCAAGCCTTTGCAGCGATTCTCTCGCAGGGGTCGGCGTTCAGCAGCTTTGCAGGCAACCCAAACGCATTCCAGGCCGCGGCATCGAAAGCTGCCTCCAGCGCACATATGGCCAGCAATGCTTCCGCTTTTCAAAGTCTCGCCGCTGACAATAAGGCGATGCAGTCGCTCAATGCCGATCCGAAGGTCTTCTCGGCGATCGGCAATAACGCATTCGCCTTTGCGGGCCTTGCGAGCAACGCCCACATGCTCAGTCCCCAGCTGATGTCAGCCATGGGCCAGAATGCGTCGGCCTTCGGCAACCTCGCCAGCAACGCTTCCCAACTGAGTGCAGCTTCGCAGGCGCTGCAGGCACTGAACGCGCAGTCGCTTGTCGCTTCGGCTTCGGCGGCCAATGCGCTCAATGCGACCGCATCTCAGGCGGCGCTCGCCAATCCCCAGGCTTTCGCGGCGATGATGGCTAACCCCCAGGCCTTCGCTGCGGCGAGCCAGAATTCGGCGGCTTTATCGGCATTGTCGTCGAACCAGAAGGGGTGGGCGGCGCTTGCGGCGCAGCCCAATCTCGCAGCATTGATGGCCAACCCCAGCTTCGCAGCGGCGCTCAATCAGGCCGGCGTTTCGCAGTCGCAAGCTCAGTAAGCTTCAGCGGTCGGGGGGCCGTTCATGAGGGAAGAGCGGAACGGGCGCCAGCTTGGATGTTGCGCGCTTGCGCTCGTGCTTGCGACATTTGCGACAGGCGCTGTCGCCCAAACCCCGGCCAAGCAGGCTCCCCCTCCCCCGCCACCGGACACCAGCACGGTCGTGGAGAAGCCCGATGAAGTCGTGCCGCAGCCCAGGGAGCCGGTGACGCCGGCGAGGGCCAACAGCAGCGCGCCCGAGCAGAAGTCCGAGCATGTTCCGCAGGATGCATCAGGCTTTCACCTCTCGACCCTTGAAACCAAGAACCTCACGCTTCTCTACATCGATCCCGTCCAGACTTACCTCACTCCATATCTCGGTCGCGCGTTCGAGAACTCGCTCGCCTTCCACGAGCGCAATTTGCACTGGAAGCCGTGGGAACCCGTAACCATCCTGCTCAAGGATTTCTCCGACTACGGCAATGCCGCAGCGCTCGGCTCTCCAAGCGACATGGTCCTCCTCGACGTTGCGCCGCTGTCGCTGTCGATGGAGACCTTCTCGCCTGGCGAGCGCTTCTTCACCTTAATGAACCACGAGCTCACGCACGTCGGGACGATCGATGTGTGGAATTCACGCGATTCCTTTTGGCGGCACGCGCTCGGCGGCAAGCCGGTGCCGCTGCAAAAGCACCCGGAATCGATCTTGTACAATTTCCTGACGAGCCCCCGAAATCTCAGCCCGCGCTGGTACATGGAGGGGAGCGCGGTGTTCATGGAAACCTGGATGGCGGGCGGGCTCGGCCGCGCACAAGGCGGCTATGACGAGATGGTCTTCCGCGCAAAGGTGCACGATCATCTCCGCTTCTTCTCGCCGCTCGGACTGGAGAGCGAGGGCACCCAGGTCGACTTTCAGGTCGGCGCCAATAGCTATCTCTACGGCACGCGCTTCATGTCCTATCTCGCGCTGGCCTACGGCCCGCAGAGACTGGTGGAATGGCTTCGCCGACCACAGGATTCGAAGGCGTTCTACGCAAGCCAGTTCGAGCGTGTGTTCGGCCGCCGGCTCGACGATGCGTGGAAAGACTGGATCGCCTTCGAGCACCAGTTCCAAGAGAAGAATCTGGCTGCGCTCGCCAAATATCCCCTGACTAGCGCCCGGCACCTCAGCCCGCGCGGACGGGGTTCAATGTCGCGCGGATTCGTCGACGAAAAAACCAATAGCCTGGTCGCCGCATTCCGCTGGCCGGGTAAGATCGGCTTTCTTGGCCGCATGGATCTCGCAACCGGCAAGATCACCCATTTGACCGATCTCGACGGAATGATGCTCTACAAAGTGACGAGCGTCGCCTTCGACCCGTCAACGAGGACGGCCTTCTACGTCAATCAGAACTATGCCTATCGCGACATCAATGCGATCAATGTCGACACTGGCACGAAGCGGCGCCTCCTCACCGACGCACGAATCGGCGACCTCGCCTTCGACCGTGCGGACAAGAGCCTGTGGGGCATCCGCCACCAGAACGGCTTCGTGACTCTGGTCCGGATTCCCGCGCCTTACACCAGCTTCAACCAGGTCAAGACCTTCCGCTATGGCGAGATCATCTTCGACCTCGACGTTTCGCCAGACGGCGAGTTGATCTCTGCCTCCTATGGCTCGCTCGACGGCAGGCAGTCGCTCAAGGTGTGGAAGCGCTCAGACCTTGAACAGGGCAATGCCGAGGATCCGGTGGCCACGCTCTCGCTCGCTCCGTCAGTGCCCGAGAATTTCACCTTCACTGGCGATGGCAAGGCGCTGCTCGGAAATAGCTACTACACCGGCGTCTCGAACGTCTTCCGGCTCGATATCGCAACCGGCAAATATGACGTGCTGACCAACGCTGCGACCGGCTTCTTCCGCCCGCAACTGCGGCCGGACGGCACGCTTCTCGTCTACGACTATACGGGCGAGGGCTTCAATCCGTCGATCGTCCAGCCGCAGGTTCGGGAGGACCTGGCGCCGATCAAGTTCCTGGGTACGCTGGTCGTCGACACCCATCCGGAGCTGAAGCAATGGGGCGTCGGCTCACCCGCCAAGGTCCCCCTTGACCAGCTGATCACCAACCGCGGTACCTACGATCCGTTCCGGCGCATGCGCTTTGATGCGCATTATCCGATCGTATCGGGCTACGGCCAGAAGGCCGCGTTCGGCTATTTCCTGCATGTCGCCGACCCGCTGCAGTTCCGGCAGTTCAGCGCCGACGTGTCCATCTCCCCCTACCATGTCCACGGTTCGGAGCGGCTGCACGTCGATTTCGAATATCAGACGCCCAATTGGAAGCTGACCTACTGGCACAATCTTGCCGACTTCTATGACCTGTTCGGCCCCGTGCTCCGAAGTCGCAAGGGCGATGCCTTCATCGCCAATTACACCAGGCCGGTGATCTACGATCCGCCGCGCCAACTCGACGTCTTCGGTTCGGCGTCGGCGTACTTCGGCTTGAATGAGCTGCCGGGTGCACAGAATATCCCGAGCCCCAGGGAACTGCGCTCGTTCGAAGCAGGCCTGCACTATACCAACACGACCAAGGCGCTGGGCGGAGTCGATCATGAAAAGGGAGTCGAAGGACGAATCGCGGTCGGCACCGACCAGGCGCAGGGGAACTGGTTTCCAAGGGCCTACGGCAGCCTCAGCGCCGGAACGGCGCTCCCGTGGCACAACAGCTCGGTCTGGCTCTATGCCCATGCCGGCATTGTGGGTGGTCCCAGTGCGAGCCCGGTCGCCGCATATTACCTCGGCGCGTTCCGGAACAATTACGTCGATGACCGGCCGGAGAAGCGCTACCGCGAACTCGAGAGCTTCCCCGGCTTCGACATCGACGAGATTGCAGTGCGCCGCTTCGCCAAGCTGACGGGCGAAGCAAACCTGCCGCCGATCCGCTTTGCGGAGGTCGGCGCACCGGCATTCTATCTGAGCTACGTCCGTCCTGCGATCTTCGCGGGTGCGATGGCCACTGACGAACCCGACCGAAGCAGCCATCACTATGCCGATCTCGGAGCGCAACTCGACCTCAATTTCACGGTCGCCTTGAGGCTGCCAATGGTCTTCTCGGTCGGGGCAGCCGGCGGCTGGCGCGACGGTCGTTACCGGAGGACTGAATGGCTCGCCTCCTTGAAGATCATGTGACGAGATGAGCGGTTTGCTGCTTCAGAGCGTCCATTGGGCCGTCGCGCTGGTCCCAGTGCTGGCGATGCTCGCTGTCTTCGTGTGGCTCGACGCCTTCAGGCTCATGAATCTCAAGGAGATTCTGATCCTTCTTATGCTGGGCGCAATCGGGGCGCTCGCTGCCTGGCCGGTGAGCGGCCGCCTGCTCGATACCTTGCCGATCGGTTTCTCGCTCTACAGCCGCTTCGTCGCGCCGTGGATCGAGGAGGCGATCAAGGCCGTAATCATGATCGGCCTCTTTCGGATGAATCGTATTGGCTACAAGCTCGATGCAGTCATCTCTGGCTTCGCCATCGGCGCCGGCTTCTCAGTCGTCGAGAATATCATCTATCTGACAATTTTCCCGCATTACGGCACCGGCACCTGGCTAGTGCGAGGCTTCGGAACTGCGATCATGCACGGGACCACCCTCGCCGTTCTGGCGACCGTCGCGCATGAGTTCGCCGAACGCGAGACGCGCGAAGCAGCGGCCGATTTCGATTTCAGCCTGATGTGGTTCGTACCCGGCTATGGCGTAGCGGTCGCGCTGCACATTGCATTCAACCAATTCCCGGACCGGCCGATGATCGCGATGATGGCTGCGATCCTGGTTGCGCCGATCGCGCTCATTCTCATTCTCAACCTTGGCACTGCCGAAGCGCAGCGCTGGCTCGCCGCCGAATGCGCAGAACATCACGCCCAACTCGAGGCGCTTCGTGGCGGCCGATGGCCGAACGGTCAGGCAGGGGCCAAGATCGCCGCGCTCGCCGAGCGGCTGGATGCAGAATCCGCCAAGCGGATCAGCCGCTATTGGGAGCTCCAGGCATGGCTCGTCGCCCAGGCCGAAGAAGTCATGATGGAAGAGGCGGCGGGCGACGCGGAATTTGACGCCTCAGCAGTGCAGGCAGCGTTCGCCGAGGCCGAGGGACTCAAGCGTGCGCTCGGTCGAAGCACCTTCGCGGCATTGGAGGCGCTCCTGCCGTTCAGCCGCAACGATTATTGGGAAGTCTCGGAACTACGCCAGCGCTTGCGATAGCTCATTTCGATGAGCCGAGCGTCTTCAGCAGCTTGACCCTGAATTCAATCGGACGCCGCTCAGCATAGAGTTCCTGCACGAGCGGCGCGAGCAGCCGGTGGCCGCTGCGCATTTGATAATTCAAGGTACCGCTCAGCGATACGGTTCGGCTGAAGCTGTGGGTGTAAGACATGCTCAGCCAATGCGAGGCAGAGTTGCGAAACTGAAAATCGCGCGCCGGGCTGGAATAGATCCACTGCAGCTGGGCGACGTCCCCCGGACTCTTCCCGCGATCCGGTCCGTCCCACTCAATTGTCGCATTGCTGCTGAAGCGAAATGTCTCAACGGTTTCCCGGTCGCCATGCGCATCGATCGGAACCCGACTGCCGAACAGGTTCAGGCTCGCATTCACCTTCACGTGGCGAATGATCGGTGCGCCGACATCAATCTCCGCACCGCGATCGCGTCGCCGTCCCGCGTTCACGGTCGTGAACACAGTCAGTCCGGCCATCGCCGAATAGCTCTGGCTCCACAGGTGGCTGGTTTCGCGGTCGTAGAGGATCAGGCCGGCGTCGATCTTCTTGCGGCGGTGGTGAAGGTTGAGCTCATAGGAGTCTGTCGACTGATCCTTCAGCAACGGGTTGCCCGTCTTCAGCGTGATCACGTCCTGCACGATTGGATAGGGCCTGAGGTCGTTCAGCTGCGGTCGGTCGATGCGCTTGCTGTAGCTCAAGGTCAGATTGATGGTCTTGGTCAGCGATCGATCTACATGCAGCGTCGGGAAAAGGTCAGTGTGCGTAATGCTGACTTCCGGATGACGGGGGCTGGTGACACGCCTGCTGTTCCTCTCGATTCGCAGCCCCGGCATGAACGTCCATCCGCCGATCGGCTGCTGGAATGTCGCGTAGGCCGCAAGGTTGTTCTCGAAGCCCCTGAACTGATCGGCGGCCTCGGTGCCGAGCAGTCCGTCGCTGCCCTTGCTGGTGAACCGGAACCGCTCGTCCATCAGCGAATAGTCCCACTTGGCGCCGAGCGACAGGATGTGCTCCTTGCCCATCGGATGCTGCCAATCGATCTGGCCTGTGACGAACATGAAGTGCTTGCGCTTGTCCGTCGAATAAGCACCACCGTCGCTGAAATTGGCGTTGCCCGCTTCGTGCTGAGTTGGGATGTCGAACAGCCGCAGGCTCGCTCCCAGCGTCTCACCTTCCTTCGCGCCCTTGTGATCGATGTTCAGCTCGCCGAGCAGAAATGATGCGGTGGTGGTGAACCGCTGACGCTGGGAGAAGGATTGGAAGTCCGGCGTCAGCCCTTCGAAGTCGGCGTGACTGGAATTGACGTCGCGGGCGGCCGCCGCCAGCACTTTTGCCGACAGGCTGGTCTTCGGGTCCAGATCGTAGGTGATCTTCGCGCTACCCTCGCCTTCGGTTCCGCGCGAGCTGCCGCCGCCTTCTTCAGCGTTCATGGTCGGCGTCCCACCGATCACCGCTTCGGTGGTGCGCAGCTTGTGATAGCTCGAGCGCGATCCTGTTCCGGCCCTTCCACCAGCCGCGAACTCATAGGTCAACTTGCCGCGTTTTACCTTCAGGTTTGCATCGACATTGGCATGCCCACGGCTAGTGACTTCGCTACTTGCGTTTCCCGACACGCCCCCCTGCTGCGTCTTTCGCAGCACGAAGTTGATGATCCCGCCGGTGCCGAGCGGCGAATATTGAGCCGACGGATTGGTGATGATCTCGATCCGCTCGATGTCGCTCCCGTGAAGCGTCCGCAGATAGGCGATCGTGTTGGGATTGCTGACCGGGCGTCCGTCGATCTGGATCGTCACGTTTGCAGCGCCGAGCAGCATGATCGTGTCATCGGGCGTGACGGTCACGGCCGGCAGCCCCCTCAGAAGCTGCACGCTATCCTTCTGAGCGGTATGCGGATTCTGCTGCACCTGGTAGGTGCGGCGGTCGATCTTCAGTGCCTGGTCAGACCGCGTCCCAAGGACCTCAATGACGTCTTCGTGATTGGCTGCATTGGCGGGTGCGGCGATTGCGGGCGGTTCGGCTGCGAACATGAAGCCGCATGAATAGCCAGCGCAGCGGAATCTTAAATCACGAAAATATCGGCTGTTAGCTCCGGCGATAGGCTACCCAATCGCCAAGGACGCAGCTCGGTCCCGGGATACGGCTGAAACGGTCGAACGAGCGAATGATGTCACCGCGGCAGTGGTAGGAACCGATCGGCTCAGTGACCAGCACGTCATCTCGCCCGAAGCCGCATTGCGGCCCGAGCTGGTTCGCAAAGATGGTCCGGCCGCTGCCGTAGATCAGAACATGACGGTTGGTGTCGGAGATCCGCAGCGCCTCCGATTGCTGAATCGATACGCAGCGCTCAGGAGTGCCCGCGGTCCGCCCGGCGAGCTCGACCGGCGGCCGGGATTGCGTTTCCGGCTGGGGCCCGGCGCATGAGCCGGCGATCAGAAGGGCGGCGATGCGAGGCTTCACTTTATCCGTCTACTCCAGTTCCTGCCGCCCCGGAACGCCCTTGTCAGTGCTCGCCGGCACTGTAACCGTTCACGCGCGCGGATGCGCGACTGCTGATGGAGGCGATATTGGCAGCTGCCGATCAACCGGTTCGAAAGGTGACGATCGTCGGCGGTGGAACCGCTGGATGGGCGACAGCGGCAGTGCTCTCGCAATGGCTGAGCAAGGTCGAGATCAGGCTCGTTGAATCCGAGGAAATCGGGATCGTCGGCGTCGGCGAAGCGACCATCCCCCATATCCGCAATCTCCTGGCGCTTGCAGGCATCGATCCCTTGAAGATGATCGACAGAAGCAAGGCGACGTTCAAGCTTGGCATCCAGTTCGTCGACTGGGGTGCGCCCGGCGAGAGTTATATCCATGGTTTCGGCAAGATCGGCCGCGACATGCTGTGGCTTCACCCGCATCAGCTGTGGCTCGCCGCTCGTGCGCGGGTGCCGGAGAAGACCAAGAGCTTCGATCATTATTCAATCAACTCGGTTGCTTGCCTGAAGAACCGCTTCGCATTCCCCGATACCCGCAATCCGCACTCGCCGCTCGCCGACATCGACTATGCCTATCATTTCGATGCATCGCTGCTTGCGCGCTTCCTGCGCAGCGAAAGCGAAGCGCGCGGAGTGACGCGCATCGAGGGGCGCATCGTCGAAGTCGTCCAGAATCCCGAGAGCGGTTTCGTCGAAAAGGTGCGGCTGACGGACGGACGCGAAGTCGAAGGGGAGCTGTTCGTCGACTGCTCCGGAATGCGCGCGCTGCTGATCGGCGGCGCGCTTGGCCATGGTTATGAGAGCTACAGCCAATGGCTGTTGTGCGACCGTGCGCAGGCCGTGCCGTGCGCGAGCGCGGAGCCACTTACGCCCTACACGCGATCGACCGCGCGAAAGGCGGGCTGGCAGTGGCGAATCCCGCTCCAGCACCGGATCGGCAACGGCTATGTCTATTCGTCGGACCTGATCAGCGACGAGGAGGTGGCCGCAAGCCTCCTCGCAAACCTCGACGGCGAAGCGTTGGGCGATCCGCGGCCAGTGAAGTTCGCACCGGGCCGACGTCTCAAATCCTGGGACAAGAATGTCGTTGCGATCGGCCTCTCGTCGGGGTTCCTGGAGCCGCTTGAATCGACGAGCATCCACTTAATCCAGACCGGCATCCACCGGCTGCTCGCAATGTTCCCTGCCCAGGGGTTCAGCCAACCGGACATTGACGAATACAGCCTGCAGGCGCGAACCGAATATGAGGACGTGCGCGACTTCATCATTGCCCATTACAAGGTCACGCGACGCGCCGGCGATCCGTTCTGGGATCACGTCCGGGAGATGGACGTGCCCGACAGTCTCGACGAGCGATTCGAGCTGTTCCGTTCCTCCGGCCGTTTCTTCAAGCATAACGCCCAGGAGCTGTTCGCCGAAGAGAGCTGGGTCCAGGTGCTGCTCGGCCAGGGGTTCGAGATGCGGCCCGACCCGGTGACCGAATTTGTTCCGGACGACGAGCTCGCCGGATACCTCGGCGACATCGCCGAAGTGATCGCGGACGTCGCGGGCACAATGGCTGACCATGGCGCTTTTGTTCGCGGCCTGCCGCCGAGCACGGAGGCCGCCAAAGCCGCGGCAGCGGCGCCTTCGGGCACATCTCCAGTCAGTTTCACGCTTCGCTACGAGCGCGGCGAAACCACAGCTTAACTTCGGTCGTGTCCGCAAAGCCACAGTAGCTTCAAAACCCGCCGCCGGCGTCCCATTCGCGCAATTGACTCGACCTCCGCGAAGGAGTTTCAATCCAACCCAAAGAGCCAAATGGCCTGAACTATTGTGTAACCGGTTACATCGCCGGAACTCGGAGAGGGGAGAAGCGTGAGCAGAACTTCCAACAAGCGCCAGCTTGCATCTGGCATTTCCGTCATTGCCATCGGGGCGGCGCTCATCGTTGCATCTCCGGCTTACGCGCAGCAGGAATTCGGAACTGTCCAGGGCCATGTCGACGGCGCGAAGGCGGGTACCCAGGTTGTCGCGGTCGACAAGCATACCGGTCAGCGTTCGACCGGCACTGTCGACGCGCGGGGAAATTACGCGATCCTTGGTCTTCGGGCCTCGGATTATTCAGTCTCAGTCGGCGGCAAGAGCCAGGATGCGACCATCCAAGTCGGCCAGACTGTTAACGTCGATTTCCTTGCGGCGACCACAGCGGGCAACATCGTCATCACCGGCCGCCGTACCGCACAGCCAGTAGTCGCGCAGACGGTCGCGACCAACATCACAGCTGCACAGATCGAAAACCTGCCGCAGAACCAGCGAAATTTTCTGAGTTTTGCGACGCTCGCACCTGGCATTACCCTGACGAATCCGAGCGGCGCGGTGCAGTTTCAGTCGGGCGCGGTAACTGCCGATCATTCCAACGTTATCCTCGATGGGATGAGCTTCAAGAACCCGATCAACCATGGCGGTATGTTCGGGCAGAACTTCGGCAGCTTCGGCAATCCGTTTCCGGAAATCGCGATCCAGGAATATCAGGTCGAAACTCAGAACTTCGGAGCGGAGGTTGGCAATTCGGCCGGTGCCGTGCTCAATGCGATCACGAAGACCGGTGGCGACCAGTTCCACGGCTCAGCCTTCATCGACTGGCAGCCGAAAGCCTTTATTGAGAAGCCTCATTTTGAGACTGGACCCAAGCAGGATTTTGACCGCAAGCAGTTCGGCGGCGAACTCGGCGGACCGATCATCCCGGGGAAACTGACTTTCTACGTCGCTGGTGAAGGAACGATCCAGAAGCTCCCAGCCGTCTCGTTCAACGTTAACGCGACGGTGCCGGCAAACATCGAAGCCCTGGTCAATTCGTCAAAGCCGCAGACCTTTAGGCAGGGCCTCTATTTCGGCAAGTTGACCTATTTCGCCACGCCCGACGATACCGTGAACCTCATAGGATATGTCCGGCGCCAGAGCAATCTGAGCGATTACGGGGGCAACGCAGTCGCAAGCCACGGTCACCTCATTACGACCGATCAGACCCGGGGACAGCTGCAGTGGAGGCACAGCTCGGGCAATTTCCTGAACCTGCTAAACATTGCTTACGACAAGGCGAGACAGGGTACGCCGACCGTATCGAATGGTCCGGAGTATATTCTGACGGGATTGCCTACTTGCAATATCACCAATCCAATCACTCTTGCGGTTACTAGCGGACCATGCGTTCCCGGCACTCCTAACACGACCGTGACCGGCACTGGACCGGTCCAGGTCTTCCTTGGAAACAATAGCTTCGTCCAGGATGATCATGAGAAATCCTGGACCTTCAAGGACGACGCTACCCTAAGAGCCGGAGCGCACACGCTTAAGGCAGGCGCACAGGCCGTATTCTACAATCTTTCTCGGACCGTCGCGGATCACTTCAACGGAACCTATTACGTTGCCGATCCCTGCGCTTACACGACTTGTCCTTCAAATTTCGATATCACGGCTGCCGCACCTTATGCGGGCATCGCCAATACTCAGGCGTCGCCGACGTTGAAGGGCAAGGACACGCTAGTCGGGCTGTATGTCCAGGACGAGTGGAAACCCGATCTCCACTGGACAGTGAATGCTGGACTTCGCTGGGATTACGAGAGCAATCCAAACAACAAGAATTATGTGACCCCGGCTGCCATTGCTGCAGCGCTAAGCGCCTATCCCGGCTGGCAGGCTCGCGGAATCAATGCGAGCGATTACATTTCCACTGGAAGCAACCGTCATCCCAGGTGGAATGAATTCCAGCCGCGCCTAGGTGTTTCGTACGACGTTCATGGCGACCACGATCTGGTCGTCTTCGGCGGTGCCGGACGTTATTATGACGAATCACTGTTCATCGAGGGCCAGATCGAGCAGCAGATGAACAGCAGTATCGTTCTCAATACAGTCAATACGACAGCCAATAATCAGTTCGTCACGAGCTGTACCGGCCCATCACCCGCAAGTTTCTGTCATGATCCAGCTGCGCTACGTCAGCTGATCACCGGCCTAAATCTTACGGGCGGCGCCGTGTGGGTCCTCCCGAACAAGCTCAAGACCCCCTATTCGGATCAGTTCGACATCGGTGTTCGCAAGCAGTTCGGTGAGATAAACGCGTCGCTGACCTACAGTCACGTCGAATCACACAACCTGTTCCTCTACGTCCGGTCAAATTTCTATAGCAACGGCTGGGCCTCTGTCGTGCTTCCCGCGTGCACGAACGGCGGCGATTTCTGGATCAACGATAACGTGCCCAACGGACCGTTCACTGGCTGTCCCGTCAGCGGCGCCCAGCTGAGCGGTTTTAACGGCAAGCTCAACCGCGGCGTGGATAACGGTCGTGCGCGGCTCGATGCGCTCTATTTCCACATCGAAAAGCCATTCACTGACAGAAGTCTCTGGGGTTTCAGCGAGTCCTTCACCTACCAGCGCGCAAGGACAAACGTCGGCCAAGATCCGTTTAACCAGGACGAAATGTTCAACGGGAACGAATTGAACGTTTTTGGCTGGAACTATGTACCGGAAGTTCCGAAGTGGAGCTCCGTAACGTCAGCGAACTGGCGAGCGCCGTGGGGAATCGTCCTTTCCGGTATCCTTTCGCTTAATTCGGGTCCGGCATTTGGGCACATCGTCTTCGGCGTGCCCAACACTCCGGCGGGCGCATGCTGCATCGGCAATTTCGCCGGCGTGTACTTCCCCCACAAGACGTTCGGCTACAAGCGGCTCGACGTGCGCGTCGCCAAGACATTCAAGATGCCTTGGGGTCACGGCCACGAAGCGACCATCGACTTCCAGGCATTCAACGTATTCAACTGGCTCAACCGCACATATTCGACGTGGGGCGCCGGTTCTGGCAACCCGCCGCCGCTCGTGGAGAAAGGTCAAGTCTCCAACGACCAGCGCCAATTCCAAGTGGGCCTCAAGTACAAGTTCTGATTGGGCTTGCATCGTTGGGGAGGGGGGCGGAAACGTCTCCCTCCTTTTTTGATGAGAGAGTCCGGTGAAGCCTCAGCTGCTGCGTTTTGGCTATTCCCAGAGTCCCGTCGTGATTGTCGACGGCTTCAGCGGCGACGTCGAGCGAGTCGCGCAGCTTGCAGACGAACTCGCGCCGTTTCCACCGATCAAGCGCAATTACTATCCGGGCGTGCGCCGCATGATCACGCCAGCCGATCCCAAGGCCTACAGCTACGTGCTTGAGGCCTGCCAACAGGCGACGCCGTTCATTGGCGGAGGCTTCAACTTCAAAAGCTTCGATCTGACCGAGGCGAGCTTCTCGCTCGTGACCTTGCGATCCGACGAGCTACAGACCCAACAACGGCAACCACACTTCGATTCCCCGGAACATGCCGTCCTCGCAATGCTTCACTACCTGCGCGTGCCTTCCGGATCCGGCACTGCATTCTACCGCCACAAGGCCACCGGGATCGAACGTGTGACGCTGACTAATGTAGATCGGTTCGCCACGACCGCGCGAGCCGAAGGGGCGAAACTTCCCAAGGACTCTGGTTACATGCATGGTTCGGATGACTTCTACGAGCAGATTGGAGTCGTCGAAGCGATCCCCGATCGGATGGTCATCTATCATGGGAGTCTGCTGCATTCGGGGGTGATCCCACCGGACATGGTCTTCAGCGCCGACCCGCGCGAGGGCCGCCTCACCGCCAATTTCTTCCTGCGCGGCAGTTGAGCCCACGGCAGCTATCGTCGAACTCAGCCGCGTTGTGCCGGTCCGCTCTTCAGCCAGCCGCCCGTAAAGCCCGCCCGTTCCAGGCCCCGTCGGATCGCCGGCGCGCGCCGCATGTATCGCCAGATGAAATCGTCGCGGTAATTGGCCGCCTGAAGCAATATCGGCCCTTGGTCGATGCCCAGATAATCCTTCGCTAGCCAGCCGTGCTGCGGATCGACCAAGCCGCTGTCGCTTTTGACGTCCGTATAAGTGAAGCTCGGGTTGAAGCTGTCCTTGAATCCATAACGATCGAACAAGCCCGGCAGCTTCAGGAACGCCTCCGCTGTGGGGATGACGATTTCCGGAGCAAAGGGCAGCGATCCGAGTGCAGCGGTCGGGGCAATCGTGCCGTCGTCCATCCCCTCAGGCTCGATCAAAGGTCCCCGCGCTCCATAGCCATGGAACTGGCGGAGCTCGCCATTGAATCTCTTCTCGAAGTCGCCCGGTCCGTCACATGCAGTGAGGCCCCAGATACGCTGCGAATAGCCTCGCCACTTCAGCCGATTGACGCTGCACCAGGCCCAATTGGCGTAGGTCGCGCGGCGGCTGTTCTCGAAATAATCGAAGCCGGCCTCGCGCATGACGGCATCGCGAATTCCGCGGAAATCGATGAAGATGTGGCTGTACTGGTGGCCGAACAAAGGCGCGAAACCGACATGCCGCGTCTCCCCCTCTCCTCGCCAGAATTTTGGATAGGCCATCGTCCATTGCTGCCACAGATCATCCCGACCGGCATGTGTCGGCGAGCCCAGCGCCAAGATGTTGACGAACATGCCTTCATTGTAGCCCACCCAATTGGCGGGGATCAGTTCGCCGCTTTCGGGGTGCCAACCCATCGAAATCGGTTTGCGGCCATCGGAACTGAAGAAATTCCAGTCAGCGCGCTCGTACAGCTTTTGCGCGAGATCGCGAATTTCTTGCTCGCCTGGATCGGCTCCGTCATAATATTGGCCGGCGAAAAGCACACCCATCAACAGGATTGTGGTGTCGACGCTCGATAGCTCGACGTTCCGGAAACGCAGGCCGTGTTCCATGTCGAGGAAATGGTAGAAGAAACCTTTGTAGCCGCTCGCGCCGCTGGTCGCGCTTCCCTGCGGCGCGTTCCAGAAGAAGCGCAATGTGGTCAGCGTCAGGCCACTCGCCTCCGCCCTCGAGCACCAGCCGCGCTCCGCGCCCACCGCGTAAGCAGCCAATGCGAAGCCTACCGAGGCGATGCTGCAGAAGCTCGGGGTCGGCGATCGATCCGGAACCAGACCGTTCCGACGATTTGCAGTGTCCCAGAACCAACGGAAGGTGCGCTGCTCAATGTCTGCATAAAAAGGCGGAAGCGCCGGGCGCTGAGCCTGGGCCGGCCAAGACCCGGTCGCTCCAACGAGCAGAAACGACGATCCTTGAAGGAAATTCCTTCGATCGAGCAGCATCAGGCGGCGCTCGGGTCGGTGCTCGAGCGCACGACGAGTTCGGGGGCGTGCAGTTCGTCGCCGCCGCCGTCGCGATTGGCGAGAATGCCGATCAGCCGCTCGAGCGCCCGCTCGCCGAGCTCCGCAATGCGAACCCTGACAGTCGTGAGCCCAAGATGCTTCGCCAGCGGAATGTCATCGAACCCGGCAACTGCGACATCTTCAGGCACTCGCACTCCAGCCTCGCGAAGTGCGGTCAGCGCACCCATTGCCATATTGTCGTTCGCAGCAAAGATCGCGTCGAATCCCACGCCATCATGCAGTAGGCGCCGTACGGCTCGTAGACCGCTCTCCTCGTAGAAGTCGCCCTCGAGCATCATGAGCTCGACACCTTGCGCACCGGCGATCGTCTCGCGAAATGCCTCCGCACGCTCCTGCGCGTCGATGTTTCCGGCTGGGCCGGAGATATGCACGATCCTGCGCCGCCCGAGCGCGAGCAGATGCTGCGCGACGGCCCTTGCTCCTGCAGCATTGTCGAGGTGGATCCCTGGACAACCGGCCGGCTGGCCGCGGGTATTGATCAACAGCGTCGGAAGTCCTGCGGGAAGGGCCTCGACCAATTCATGATCCTGGACGTGCGGAGCCATCAGCAGCAGTCCATCGACTCGCCCGCGCAATGCTCGAAGCACTCCGGCGCTCCCGCCGGGGCTTTCCGGGTGCATGTTCGAGAGCAGCAGGAAATAACCGCGCGCACTCGCCACCTGGTCCATTCCCCGCACCACCTCAGAGAAGAATTCGCCGTGCAGCGCGGGCAGCACAACCCCGATCGCGTTGGTCCGCGAAAGGCTGAGGCTGCGCGCTCCAGCGTGGGGCACATAGCCCAGCTCCTTGACCGCGGCGGCGATCTTCTCGCGCGCACTATCGCTCACATTCGCAAAACCATTGAGCGCGCGCGAAACCGTCGCGACGGACAATTGGGCGCGTCGTGCAACATCACGGATGGTCGCCTCTGCCATGCGGCTCCTTATCGGCGGCAATTCGATCAAAAGTCACGCATCCCCGATCTTTGATGCATCTGGCGCATTGCAAATGCCGTTCTCCTGCGTAATGTAACCGGTTACATCGAGCGTCAAGCGCGCGGATTATTGTGTGGAGGCGGCCAGGCTTGCGTGGCCCCGGGCACAGCGGAGGGGAAGATTGATGTTGGACACGCACATCTCCCGTCGTGCAGCGCTCATGGGCGCCGGCGCGATCGCCGCGTGGATCGGTAGTCCGGCCCGCGCGCTTCTCCGCAAAGTCGGTCAACTCGAAGTTCCGGCCTTGGTCGATCAGCTGATCTCCCGAATGACGCTCGAGGAGAAGGCCGGGCAGCTCCAGTTGATGGCCTCCGCCTGGGGCGGCGGCGCCGCATTGTCGCTCAATCCGCCGCAGGGCAATTCGGATTTCCCGAAGCAGGTCGAGGAAGCGCGCCGGGGGCAGCTTACCGGCGTGTTCAACGGCAATGGCGCGACCATGGCGAAGATCCTGCAGACCGCGGCAGCCAGGGAATCGCGGCTGAAGATCCCGCTCATCTTTGCCGCCGACATCATCCACGGCCACCGTACGATCTTTCCCGTGCCGCTCGCAGAAGTCGCCAGCTTCGAGCCCGAACTTGCACGCCGCACGGCCGAAGCCGCGGCATTCGAGGCCGCGGGTTCCGGCATCGACTGGACCTTCTCGCCGATGGTCGATGTCGCGCGCGACCAACGCTGGGGCCGCGGAGTCGAGGGCGGCGGCGAGGACGTGCTCTTGGGCCGCCTCTTCGCCGCCGCGCGAGTCCAGGGTTTCCAGGGCACAGACCTGAAATCGAACGAGCACATGCTCTCCTGCATCAAGCATTTTGCGGCCTATGGCGGCGCCGAGTCCGGTTTGGATTATAATGTGGTCGACATTTCCGAGCGCCGCCTCCGCGAGGTCTACCTGCAGCCGTACAAGGCGGGTTTCGACGCCGGCGCACTCTCGGCCATGGCATCATTCAACGAAATCAACGGCATTCCGTCGACCGGCAACCACTGGCTGCAGACCGAGCTGCTGCGCGGGGAATGGGGATTCCAGGGCTTCGTCGTCTCGGATTACACCGGCGACGAGGAAATGATCGCCGCCGGTTTCGCCAAGGATGGGCGCGACGCGGCGCGGATCGCCTTCCTCGCCGGCGTCGACATGAGCATGCAGAGCGGACTTTATCGCCAGCACCTGCCAGGACTCGTCCGCGCAGGCGAAATTCCGGAAGCTGAGCTCAACCGGTCTGTCCGCCGGGTGTTGGCGATGAAGGCGATGCTCGGCCTCTTCGATGACCCGTTTCGCCGCATCGACGTCAGGCGCGAGAGCGCCCGCTCGATGCTTCCGAGGACTCGCGCCCTTGCCCGCGAGGCGGGCCGCAAGGCGATCGTCATGCTCAAGAACGAAGGCGACCTTCTCCCCATGCCGCGTTCGGGCAAGACGATCGCCTTGATCGGTCCTTTCGCAAGCGGCGCGCACGATCTCGTCGGTCCGTGGGTCGTCTATGGCGACGACGCAAAGTCGGTCGACCTTGCGACCGGCATGCGTCAGGCGCTCGCCGACAAAGGCAGGCTGATCGTCGCCCAAGGATCTAATGTCGAAGAGCCGCTCGCGGGAGGTATCGAGCAGGCTCTCGCCGCCGCGCGCAGCGCTGATCTCATCGTGCTCGCGATCGGCGAGGGCGCAAACATGTCGGGCGAAGCCCAGTCGCGCACCGACATCGTCATCCCGGAGCCACAACAGCGCCTTGCCGAAGCCGTCGCGACGGTCGGAAAACCGATCGTCGTCGTTCTCAAGCATGGCCGTGCACTCGCTCTCGAGGGCGCGGTGGCCAATGCCCAGGCGATCCTCGCCACTTGGTTCCTCGGGAGCGAGACCGGCAACGCCATCGCCGACATTCTCTTCGGCGCCTACGGTCCCTCGGGACGGCTCCCCGCAAGCTTTCCGCGCGCTTCGGGACAGGAACCCTATTATTATGCGCACAAGCCGACCGGCAGGCCGAACCCGCCCGGCCCGCTCGAACCCTATAAGGCGCATTTCCGCGGGATCCCCAACAGCGCGCTTTATCCGTTCGGCCACGGCCTGACCTATGGCAGGATCGAGTATAGCGATCTCAAACTGAGCGCCCCCACCCTCTCCATGAACAGCGCGATCGAAGTTTCGGCAACGATCGCCAACCGCGGCAGCCACGCGGCCGAGGAGGTCGTCCAGCTCTACGCCCGCGACAGGGTTGCAAGCGTCACGCGCCCAGTTCGTGAGCTCAAGGCGTTCCGCAAGCTCGCGCTTGCGCCCGGTCAATCCGAAGTCGTCCGCTTCCTACTTCGAAGCAGCGACCTCAGCTTTGTCGGCCGCGACAACCGTTGGGTCGTTGAACCTGGCGCATTCGATGTCTGGGTCGCGCCTTCGGCCGAAGCCGACGGGCTTCACGGCACCTTCGAGCTTACCGCCTAGTTCGCCCGCGCGCGTACCGGACTCGACCGCCGTCCCAGCGGGTTGAGCAGCATTGCCGCACAAGACAGCGCGAAAAAGACCAAGGGCACGAAAGCGACCGTCGCCCGCATGCCAGCCAGCGTAGCCGCCGACTGGCTGGCATTCGCCACATAACCGGCCGATGCAAACCCCCATCCGAGGATAGCGGTAGCGATGCCGATCGCGATCCGCTGCAGTAGTGCAGCCACGCCGAAGACCGAGCCTTCGACGTGAACGCCGGTTTCATCCTCGCCATATTCGATGGTGTTGGGGAGCATTGCCCAGAAGACGAAATTGAGCCCGATGTTCACCGCCTGCATGACGATCAGGAACAGCTGCATTCCGCGCACGCTGGAGATACCGGCGCCGGCGAACAGGGTCAGCGCAACAATTCCGCCCATCGCTGCGATCAGCCACAGCAGCCGGAGTCCAACAACGCGCCCCAGCAGCATCCATGCCGGAATCGCCGCCGCACTGACCATGAACATCAATGCAAGCGCCAGCTGGCCGGCGCCGAGGTCGCCGAACACATATTTGAAATAATAGAGAACCGACTTGCCGAGCACTGTGATCGCAACGATCATCGCCATCGTCGCTGCATTCAAGGTCACGTAGGCGCGGTTTCGAGCGAGGCTGAGGAGCGCTGCGCGTAGGCTTCGCGGAGGTGGCCGGGAGATCGTCAGCCGCTCGCGATAGCTGGCTCCCACGATCCCCAGGATGATCGCTCCGACCAGAGCGAAAAGCGCCGCCGCGGCCACATAGGTACGCTTCGGATCGCCTGAGCCGGTGAGAAGACGCCCAAGCGGCACCGTCCCCAGCGCGACAACCACCGCCGCGCTCGTCCCAAAGAGCATCCGCGAACCAGCGACCAGAGCGCGGTCGCCGCCATCCGGGCTGATGCGCGCAGTCATTGCGAGATAGGGCACGTTCACCGCAGCGTAAGCGGTTCGGAACAACAGATGTGCGATCAGGATGATCGCTACGCCGGCGGCGCCTTTGGCAAGGGGCGGCAGGTACATGAGGACAAAGCTGAGCCCAAGCGGCAGCCCGCCGATCGCGATCAGCGCGCCATACCTTATCGTCGATTGCCGCCGCTCGAGGATCATGCCCGCGCCGAAATTCGCGATTCCGTCCCAGACCGATGCGATCATATAAGTGGTCGCTGCAATCCCGATCGGCAGGTCGATGCTGTCCGTATAGTAGAACAGCAGGAACATCATCACGCTTTGCCAATAGAGATTAAAGGCAAAGTCGCCGACTGCGAACAGCAACAGCCGGGCCTTCGATGGCCTCGTCACCGGCCGCTCAGCCGGGCGTTGGCTCGTCTCACCCTCGATGAATGCCGTTCCCATCCGACCGCTTCATGCCATGCTCTGCTCGGCCTGGCACGCCGGCAATCGCGGTCGCCGCGATCGTAACTCTTTCTTAACCATTCGGGCGCGACTGCGGTCCGGGCAAGGAACCAACATGCCAATGCTCGCCTATTTCGAGGAACTGGAAACGAACGTCGACCGCCGCCGGTCACCAAGGCGAGCGCTGAAGCTTGGCATTGGCTCAGGCGACGAGACCGTCACCATTCACGACCTGTCTTTGACCGGCGCGCTCCTCGAGACTTCCATACCGATGCTCGTTGGAGCGACGTTCGAGATCGAACTGCCGCAAAAAGGCAAGATCGAGGGCGAGATCGTATGGAACAGCGGCGAATATTATGGCTGTCAGTTCAATCTGCCGATCACTCCATCGACGCTCAGCGCTGCACTGCTGCAGAGCCAGCCGAGAGACCCGGCGGCAGCCCATGATCCGCTTGCCGAGCTTCGCGAGCTTAATGCCGAGGTCGAGGAGCTCGCGCTCAAGATGGACCGGGCGCTTCGGCGCCTGACCAAAAAGTAGCCGCGGGACGCTCAACCGGAAGTCCGGGCGCCACCTTCTTCGACGATTGCCGACAGTTCGCTGTCCAGGCGGTCGGCGGGCGAATGGCGAGACATTGCTACTGCTTCGCCAATCAGGAGCACTGCTGGGCCATCGTGGATCGCGGTCTTTACTGCGAGGGGGAGCAAATCGAGGCGGGTCGAAAAGATTCGCTCATTATCCAAACTCGCATTTTCAACTGCGAGCACCGGCGTAGCACCGGACAGACCCGCGCTCATCAGCTTGCGCGAAAGGCCGGAAGCGGCGGCCTTGCCCATATAAACGCACAAGGTCGCTCCACCGTCGGCGATCTTGTTCCAGTCGAGATCCAGCTCCTCGCCGGAACGCGCATGAGCGGTCACGAATTCCAGTCGCCGGGCTAGTCCACGAAGCGTCAATGAGACACCAGCGCTTGCGGCAGCAGCGCTCGCTGCGGTCACGCCGGGGCAAACGCGCGCCGGGACATTGTTGGCCGCGAGGAACGCTAGCTCCTCGCCCGAGCGGCCAAAGATCGACGGATCGCCGCCCTTCAGGCGAACCACCCGATTGCCCGCGACCGCAGCATCGACCAGCAGCTGGTTGATGCACTTCTGGTCCTTCGAATGGCGGCCGGAGCGCTTCCCGACAAAGATAATGCGTGCGGTTGGACGCGCGAGCTTCAGAACCCCACTGCTCACCAACGCATCGTGAAAGATGACGTCGGCCGCATGGATGAGCTTTTCCGCCTTGCGAGTCAGCAGGTCTGGGTCGCCTGGCCCTGACCCGACCAGCCACACTTCGCCGGGTCGGATGAGTTCGTCATGCAGCATGGAGGGATTCCTGCGCCTCATTCAGCAATCTGGCGATCGCCGGGCGGCACGAGCCGCAATTGGTTCCGGCTCGAACCGCGACGCCGACTTCCGGAACGCTCGTCAGCTGCTGGCCGGCAATCGCCTGGAGAATGGTCGTTGCACCAATGTCGAAGCAGGCGCAGACGATTGGTCCGCAATCCGGCTGGGCTCCCGGCGCTCGACCAGCGAGCACTGCCGGTCCTTGTGCCTTGCCGAGCTGCGCGATGAGCCAGTCGCGCTGCGGCAGCTCGCCAGTTGCAGTCGCAAACAATAAGGCCACGACGCGGCCGTCACGAAACACTGCAATGCGCCTTGTGCCGCGCGCCGGATCAGTATTCTCGATCAATTCGCCTTTCGGCAGACAGTCGGCAAGCTCCCTCGGATCTCCGCAACCCGCAAGCTCATACAAGAATCCCGAAATCACCTTGATTCGGGTGGACCACAAGCAGGGAAGAGCCTTGCGCGGTGGTTCCTGCACGATCAGAAAGCCGCGCCAGTCGACCGGCTGTCGTTCAATCCGAGCAGGCGTTGACTTGAAGCCTGGCTGGCCGGAGATTCGATCAGTCAGCGACCAGGCGAGCAGCCCCGTCCGTCCGCCCGTCGACTGCTGGTCAGTCCAGTGGATCGGCGCGAAAATCTCTCCCTGCCGTTGGCTCTCGGTCACGCGGGCCCTGAACAGGCTCGTCCCATTTCCGGTAATGATGCGTGCCAGCTCGCCGTCCTTCAGTCCGGCGGCTGCGGCGTCGCCCGGATGGATTTCGACCAGTGGCTCCTCGCGATGCCTGGCGAGCCTGGGCGACAGGCCGGTCCTGGTCATCGTGTGCCACTGGTCGCGGTAGCGGCCGGTATTGAGCGTCAGCGGCCACTCCTTGCGTTCCGAGGCAAGCGGCATTTGTGCAACCGAGACGAGGCGCGCCTTTCCGTCCTCGGTTGGAAATTGCCCATCTGCGAACGGCTGCGCTCCCCAGCGGAAGGGAGTCATCGTGTCATAGGATCCATTGCCTACGCCGGTATTGCCGGGGAGCGAGAAGAGGCGTTTCCCTCGGTTCTGGTAGGTCGAAAGGCCGGCGTGCTCCCGCCAGATTTGCGACGGACGGTCATAAGAGAATGCGTCGCGCCAGCCCATCCGCTGGGCAACCTGGCTGATGATCCACCAGTCGGGCTTCGCTTGGCCAGGCAGCGGAAGAAAGGCGCGCTGGCGGCTGATCAGCCGTTCGCTGTTGGTGACGGTACCGTCCTTCTCGCCCCATGCGGCAGCCGGCAGGCGCACATGGGCGTAGCGACTGGTGTCGGTCTCTTCAATCACGTCGCTCACCACGAGGAACTCGCATCGCTCGAGCGCTTCGCGGACACGCGCAGCGTTGGGCAGCGAGACGGCGGGATTGGTCGCCATCACCCACAGCGCCTTCACCTCGCCGCTGCGGACCGCGCGGAAGAGATCGACGGCCTTGAGACCTGGCCGGGTGGCCATGCGCTCCGCCGCCCAGTAGCGGCCGACGCGCTCGATATTCTCAGGCGCGAAATCCATGTGCGCAGCGAGCGTGCTGGCGAGTCCGCCGACTTCCCGTCCGCCCATCGCATTGGGTTGGCCGGTGATCGAGAATGGGCCCGCGCCGGGTTTTGCGATCCGCCCTGTTGCGAGGTGGACGTTCGTGATCGAATTGACCTGGTCGGTGCCGCGGACGGACTGATTTATGCCTTGGCTGAAGAGCGTGACGGTTCTGGGGGTCGCTGCGAACCAGTCATAGAATTTGGCAAGATCGGGCGCCGCAAGATCGCACGTCCTGGCAATCGTCCAGAGATCGTGTCCCTGGTCGAGCGCCTGCCAAAATCCGTCGGGCGTGGAGACCGACTGCGCGAGAAAATCTTCGTCTAGCACGCCGGCGCGACGGCAATGGGCGAGGAGGCCATTCATCAAAGCGACGTCCGTGCCAGGCCGCAGCGCAAGGTGGAGGTCGGCTTCATCGCACGTTTCCGTACGGCGCGGATCGATGACCACGATCTTGGTCCCACGTTCGGCACGTGCCGCCTGGATGCGCTGGTAGACGATGGGGTGGCACCAGGCGGTGTTCGATCCGACAAGAACGATCAGATCTGCAAGCTCCAGATCCTCGTAGCTCGCCGGCACCACGTCCTCGCCGAAGGCGCGGACATGCCCCGCGACAGCGCTCGACATGCAAAGCCGCGAATTGGTGTCGATATTCGCAGAGCCGATGAAGCCCTTCATCAGCTTGTTGGCGACATAGTAATCTTCGGTCAGCAGCTGCCCCGAAACATAGAAGGCGACGCTGTCCGGCCCGTGTTTCCTCACCGTCTGCGCGAACTTGCGGGCGACGATATCGAGCGCCTTGTCCCAACTTGCCCGCCGCTTGCCGGTTAATGGATGAAGCAGCCTCCCCTCAAGACCGACGGTCTCGCCAAGATGCGTACCCTTGGAACAGAGGCGGCCGTAATTCGCCGGATGTTCAGGATCCCCGGCAATCGTCACCTGGCGGCCCTCGCCTGGCGTTGCGACGATTCCGCAGCCGACGCCGCAATATGCGCAGGTGGTGCGGATTGCGCCCATGGTCAGGCCGCCTGCTTCACCACCGCGGCTCTGGCGATCATGATCCGCCCGGCGATCACGCGCACCGGGATGGTCGGGACGCACCCTTTGTCGGACCCCATCGCTTCGCCGGTCGCGAGCGAGATCTTCCAGTCGTGGAGCGGACAGGCGACCTTGTCGCCGTGGACGATGCCCTGGCTCAGCGGCCCGCCTTTGTGCGGACAGCGGTTGACCAGCGCGTAGATGCGGTCGTCCCCGGTTCGGAACACTGCGATTTCCTCGCCGCCCGATACCGGCACGCTGCGCGCACCGCGAAGCGGGATCTGGCTGACCGGCCCTAGATCGAGCCACTCGGGGGGGATGAAGGGCTTTTTCATGCGTGCACCATCGGGCGAACCTCGGCCATGTGAGAGTGAAGGTGACGGTCGGATCCTTCGGCACGCTCGGCCCAGGGGTCCTTCTGCGAGAATTGCTGCGAAAAATGGAACCGTTCCGCGAGGGCATGGCGGCCGGCCTCGTCGTCGACGACGCGACTCTTGATATACTCAATGCCGACGCGTTCGATCCACGGTGCGGTGCGCTCAAGATAACGCGCTTCTTCGCGGTAGAGCTGGATGAAGGCGGCGCAATATTGCAGCGCCTGCTCCTCGGTCTCGACCTTGCAGAGGAGATCGGTCGCGCGGACCTTCATTCCGCCATTGCCGCCGACGTGAAGCTCGTAGCCGCTGTCGACGCAGACGATGCCGAAGTCCTTGATTGTTGCTTCGGCGCAGTTGCGCGGGCACCCCGAGACCGCAATCTTGAATTTGTGGGGCATCCAGCTGCCCCAGCTCATCTTCTCGATCTTGACGCCGAGCCCGGTCGAATCCTGCGTTCCGAACCGGCACCATTCGGAGCCGACGCAGGTCTTCACCGTCCGCAGCGACTTTCCGTAGGCATGGCCGGACACCATTCCAGCCGCGTTGAGATCGGCCCAGACCGCGGGCAGGTCCTCCTTCTTGATGCCGAAGATGTCGAGCCGCTGACCGCCGGTCACCTTGACCATCGGAGCGTTGAACTTCTCGACCACGTCGGCAATCGCGCGGAGCTCGCGCGGGTTGGTGATTCCGCCCCACATCCGGGGGACAACGGAATAGGTGCCGTCCTTCTGGATGTTGGCGTGCATCCTTTCGTTGACGAAGCGGCTCTGCTGGTCGTCGACATAGTCGCCGGGCCAGGCGCAGAGCAGGTAATAATTGAGCGCCGGGCGGCACGATGAGCAGCCGTCGGGAGTCGACCAGTGCAGCTCCTGCATCACCTCCGGGATTTCCTTGAGCTGCTTCTCGACGATCAGCTTGCGTACGTCGTCGTGGGTGAAGCTGGTGCATTTGCACATTGTCTTTACTGCCCGCTCGCCGGCATATTCGTCGCCGAGCGCCAGCTTCAGCAGGCATTCGACCTGACCAGTGCAGGAACCGCACGACGCGCTCGCCTTGGTTGTCGCGCGCACCGCGTCCAGCGTCGTCGCACCGCCACCAATCGCGCCGACGATCTTGCCCTTCGAGACGCCGTTGCAGCCGCAGATTTCCGCAGAATCAGAAAGCGCTGCAACGGCGTTAAGAGGGTCCGCGCCGCCGCCCCCATCGGCGAAGGCCTGCCCGAAGATCAGGAAGTCACGCATGGGCGTGACGTCCTCGCCGCGCTTCAGCAAGTCGAAGTACCAGTTGCCGTCGCTCGTATCGCCGTAGAGCACCGCGCCGACGAGCTTTCCGCCCTGAATGACAAGGCGCTTGTAGATGCCTCGAGAGGCGTCGCGGAGGACGATATCGTCGCTGTCAGGGGCGCCGGAAAAGTCACCGGCGGAGAAGACATCGATGCCCGAAACCTTGAGCTTAGTGGAAGTAACCGAACCTTCGTAGGGTGCCGGCTCCTTGGTCAGCCCCTCTGCAAGTGATCGGCACATTTCGAACAGAGGAGCGACGAGCCCATAGCAGGCGCCGCGATGCTCAACGCATTCGCCAACGGCGAAGATCGCCGGGTCCGACGTCGCCATATGATCGTCGACCTTGATTCCGCGGCCGGTTTCAAGGCCGGCATCGAGCGCAAGTCCGGTGTTCGGCTTAATGCCAACGGCCATGACGACGAGATCCGCGGCGATCTCGCGACCGTCCTTCAACCGCACGCCTTCAACGTGACGTTCGCCCATCACTTCCGCGGTGTCCGCCTGGGTGATGATCGTGAGGCCGCGGCCCTCAAGCTCATGCTTCAGCAGCCACCCGGCCGCCTCGTCGAGCTGTCGCTCCATCAAGGTGGGCATCAGGTGGAGAACGGTAACGTCCATGCCGCGCAGACTGAGACCGTAGGCGGCTTCGAGGCCGAGCAGACCGCCGCCGATCACCACGGCGCGGCCGCCACCCTCGGCCGCTTCGAGCATCGTGTTGACGTCGTCGAGGTCGCGGAAGGTGACCACTCCGGGCAAGTCGCGGCCCGGCACCGGAATGATGAACGGATCGGATCCGGTGGCGAGAATGAGCTTGTCGTAGCTTCGCTCGAGTCCGGACCTGGCGCGGACCAGCTTCGCCTCGCGGTCGATCTCCAGCACCGGATCGCCGGCGATCAGCTCGATATTGTTGGAAGCATACCAGCGCTCGTCATTGAGGACGATCTCCTCGAAGCTCTTCTCGCCGGCCAGCACGGGCGAGAGCATGATGCGGTTGTAATTGACTCTCGGCTCGGCCCCGAAGATCGTGATCCGATAGCGCGACGGGTCGCGCTCGAGGATCTCCTCGACTGCGCGGCAGCCGGCCATTCCGTTGCCGATGACCACAAGGCGCTCGCGCTTCTCGAAACGCTGCGCTGTCTCACCGTCACCTTTGAACTCTGGATCGAGATACATAAGCGCCGAATTCTCCGGACATGAAAAAAGCCGCCCCGAGCCGCCCGCCTTCGCGGGTGCCCGATGGCGGCACTGCCTTGATCCTCGTGGCACTCGCCAGTTGGACCGCCCTGCCCGTCTCCAGCACTGGAGAGGCAAGGCTATGTCACGGACATCCTTGTCCGGGTCGCGATTATGCGTGCCTGCGCGAGTCGCTGCAAGCAGAAATTGTGCGGTGCAACAATTTCACGCGGCCGAAGAGATCAGTAGGCCCACTCCAACTGGAGCCACAGCTTGCGCGTGTCGGTTGCAAACTGCTTGGCGCGATAGTCCGCGAACTTTGCGGTCACCGTCCACTTGCCCTTCTTGGCGGCAAGCGAAGCATCCCACTCGTCGCCATAATGCTGATCGGCGCGAGCACTATCGAAGCGGTGGTAGACGCCGAGCGCGTTGATCGCGTCGAGCCCGGCGATCTTTTTCCAGCCGTATCCAGCTTGCGCATAATAATCCTGGATGCCGTTGGGCGGGGTGGTCAGGAACTTGTCGGCCCAACCCTGGAACTTGTGCAGCGTTGCGAGCGGCGTCTGGAAGCTGGTGAACGCCACTCCCTTGTCGGCTCCCAGTAACTCGTACCCGGCGCCAAACTTCCAGGCTGAAACCTCGACGCCGGCTTCGGCGAGCGCATAATCGGCACGATAGCGATTGGGGTTACGGTGATAGTCGCTCTGGCGGGCATAGCTGAGCGCGTAGGTGAGCTTTGCGGTCTTCGACAGCGCGCGGCTTCCGGCGAGCCGGCCTCCGTAGCTCTGGCTCGACTGGCGGAAGTTCTGCACCGCAGCTTCGTCCTGGTCCACCAGGAAGGCGAAACCGGTCAGCTTCCCGACGGGGGTCGGATAGCTCGCTGTGGCGAACATATTGTTGCCGCTAATCGCCTGCTGACGCGCGCCGGTGCCCTCAATGCCCCAGATCGTGCGGACCGACCAGGAGTAGGTGAGATCGAGCTGCAGGCCCTTGGAATCGCCATATTCGACGCGCGCGGCGTCGAACGTCTGCTCGTTCTGCCGCCAGCCGACGGAGCCGACGAAGCGCTGATCCTCGATGTTGATCCGTTGCCGACCGACCGTCACCACCGCCTTCTTGATCCCGCGATACTGGAGCTGGAGGCGGTTCAGCTCGAAATTGCCCGGGTCAGCGACCAGCGGATATTGGGTCTTGCCGTTGAGACCGCTGAAATAATGCTCGACGAGCGGCATTGTCGCCTCGGCCTCGCCGAGCAGGCGGAAATCTCCGGCGGTCACTTCGGCTCCGGTGCGGGCACGAAGCGTCAGCGCATCCGCATCCTTTGCAATTCCCTCCTGGTCGACATTCTCCCAGCGGAGCCTCAGATCGAGGATGGGCTTGATGCTGGTTCCGGCCGCTGCCGCCGGAGAGGCGAAGGTGGTGGCCAGAAGGCCAATGAGCAATCTCTTCATGCGTAAGTTCCCCCGCTCGCGGACTGCCGTGGCAGTTCGCGCGATTGTGTCTCGAATTGAGTTCGGAATGCCCCAGGCCGCCTCCCCGCGAGACGGCCTGGATCAATTGTTGAAGATCAGATGCGAACGCCCTGCGCCGCCGCAGCCCAGCTGTTGCGCCATTTTCCCTTGACGAAGGACACGGCAAGGAACGCAACCCCCGCAAGGCCGGCGAAGATCAGGAAGCCGGGCCCGAAGGATCCGGTTACCTGCTTGGCGAAGCCGAGGCTTGAGGCGAGGTAGAAGCCGCCGACTCCGCCGGCCATGCCGACGAGGCCGGTCATCACGCCGATCTCCTTGCGGAACCGCTGCGGGACCAGCTGGAAGACCGCGCCGTTGCCGCAGCCGAACGCGAGCATTGCAACCCCGAACAGCGCAAGCGCAGCCGCGAAGCCAGGCGGATTCATTGCAACCCCGACCAGAGCGGCGCCCGCCACCCAATAGACGATCGTCAAGGTGCGGATGCCGCCGATCGCATCGGCGAGCGCACCACCCATCGGACGCACGAGCGAGCCGGCGAAGACGCAGGCCGCGGTCGCATAGCCGGCCTGTACCGGGGTCAGCCCGAACGTATCGGTGAAGTAGATCGACAGCGACGCGGCAAGCCCGACAAAGCCGCCGAAGGTGACGCTGTAGAACAGCATGAACCACCAGGCATCGACCGTCTTCAAAACTTCGAAATAGGCAGCGAGAGGCTTGGGCGCGGGCTGGTCCGGCGCGTCTTTGGCCATCGCGATATAGAGGACCAGCACAATCGCCAGCGGGATGCAGGCAAGCCCGAGCACCGAGTTCCAGCCGAGTGCCTTGGCGAGCACCGGCGCGAAAAGCGACGCGAGCACCGTGCCCGAATTGCCCATTCCTGCAATCCCCATCGCCTTTCCTTGATGCTCCGCCGGGTACCAGCGGCTGGCGAGCGGAAGGGCGATGGCGAAGCTCGCACCCGCAAAACCGAGAATCACGCCGAGCGCGAGCGTTCCGGCGAAGCTGTGCACGCCGACGTACCAGGCGAACAGCAACCCAGCGATTACGATGAGCTGGTTGATGGTTCCCGACAGCTTTGGACCAAGGCGATCGCAGAGCAGGCCATTGACGATCCTGAGCACGGCTCCGGCCAGCGTCGGTGTCGCGACCATCAGGCCCTTTTCGGCGGCGTTGAGGCCGAGATCCTTGGAGATGAGCGGAGCCAAAGGTCCGAGGATTACCCAGACCATGAAGGCAACATCGAAGTAGAGGAACGCGGCAATGAGCGTCGGCGTGTGCCCCGCCTTGAGAAAGGAAGTCTTCATTCGGTCAGCTCCCTGTTTCGCCAAAAGAAAAAGCCGCCTCCCGGCCTGCCCGCTTCAATGCGGCGGCCGGTCAGCGGCTGTGCTGTTTGTCGGGCCTCATCCCCAGCCTTGGGGACGCGGCCGTTATGCTGCTAATGCGAAATCTATTGTGCAGTGCACCATCGCTGAGTCAACGGGCGAGTTGAGTGAGATATTCACCGATGCGAGCAGGGTCGAACACCAGGCCGTCAAAGAAGCGATCCGGTCCAAGGGTGAGCGTGCCCTTGTCCGACGCGACACCGTGCTCAGCGCCGAGCGAACCTTCGACCTTGAGGCTGGCCCCAGGCAGTGGAGTCCGTCCGCCGGCGAGTGCGCGCCGGTAAATGTCCGAGCGGAACACACCTGAGGCTGCCGTTTGTGCATCGGCGGACGGCTCCACGAAGCCCCACCGAACGAGCTGTGAATAGATCCACAACGCCTGACTGCGCCACGGGAAGTTGGCGGCACGCCGGTGAAGCAGGAGGAAATTCTCGGCTTCGACCTCGTCGCCGTCGGGAGTGAGCCTCATCCGCCCCGAGAGCCCACGCTCGATCAGCTCGGCCGGCTGCCCGACATAGGCCTCGTGCGACAGAAGCCGCGCGAGCTCCGCATGATTCTCGCGCGAATCGCACCAGGACGCTGCCTCGTCGAGCGCGCGGAGCAGGCAGTCCACCGTCTCTGCGTTCGCTTCGGCCCAATCCTCGCGCATCGCGAGCACTTTCTCCGGCCCACTCTCCCAGATGCGGCAGCCCAAAGCGACAATCTCTCCCGCGCCCGTTTCAACCGCGGTGCTGTTCCAGGGCTCGCCGGCCGAGAAACCATCGATCTCGCCCGCGGCAAGCGCGGTCGCCATGAACGGAGGCGGGAGGACACGCAGCTCGACATCCTCATCGGGATCGATCCCGGCATAGGAAAGCCAGTAACGCAGCATCAGCGCGTGGCTCGAAAAACGGTGGACGACCGCCAGCACGGGCTTGCGATCCAGCCGGCGGAGCGCAGCCGCAAGTCGCTCGGCAGTGCGGCCGGGCTGGCGAACCCGATTGCCGGGCGTGCCGCCAACCGCAGCTGCAAGTTCGCGCGAAAAGGCGATCGCATTTCCATTGAGGCTGAGCTTGAACGGCGCTGCAAGCGGTGCCGGAGCCTGGCTCAGGCCGAGGGTCACTGCGACTGCCAACGGTGCAAGGAGATGCGCGCACTCGACCTGGCGATAGACGAGCCGATCGCGGATCGTGGCCCAGGAGACGTCGCGCACCAGCTCAAGCTCGAGGCCATGCTTCTCGGCAAAGCCGAGCTCCCTCGCGGCAGCGAGAATCGCGCAGTCGGTCAGCGGCAGGAAAGCGATTCGGATCGGCGTCATTTGCTACTTTCGTCCTTCAGCTTTCCCTCGAGCAGTTCAGCCGCGGTGAGCAGCGCCTGGGCAATTTCGGCGATGCGCTTGCCCTGCCGCATCGCCGTTCCGCGAAGCAGCGCGTAAGCGTCGGCCTCGGCCAACTTGCGGGTAGACATCAGGTACAGCTTCGCCTTGTCGATAATCCGCCGTTCGGCGAGCGCCGTCCTGGCCTCCTGCAATTCCCTCTGCAGGCCCGCGAATGCGTTGAAGCGCCGGACGGCCAGGTCCAGGATCGGCTTGACCCGATCCTTGCGGAGCCCGTCGACGACGTAGGCCGACACTCCGGCATCGATTGCAGCAGCGGTCATCTCTTCGTCGCTCTGGTCGACGAACATCGCAATCGGCCGCGCAAGCGCCCGGCTGACCGCAAGCATCTCCTCGAGCGTATCGCGCGTGGGCGATCCGAGATCGAAAATGACGACGTCGGGCGAAAGCTTTTCGAGGTCGGCGACGAAAGCGCCGCGTGGAGGCACGCGAAAGATGTCGCGGAAGCCGGCCTCGCGAAGGCCTTCTTCCACTACCGCAGAGCGCAAATCACTTTCATCGACTACCGCTATTCGCACTGCGCCACCTTCATGTTGCAGTGCAGCATCATTTCCGTGTTGGAATCAGTCAACAGATGTCGACTTTCTCACCCCGATCCGCCGCTCGTGCCTGGGCTTCGGTCAGCTCGCCTCGGCATCTCCATGGATTGCTGGGATGACGACCGCCTCCACTCCGGCGGCTTTGCAGTCGGCGATCTCGGCAGCCCTGCCGGTGCTCGTTACTCGAGCGACAACATCGCCTCCGACCGCCAGGCCGATCGCCTGACGATCGTCTTCGTCGGCCAGGATCCGTCTCGCTTCGCGCCGCGCGAGCCCGAGCACTTCGGGCCCGACGAGTCCGTCATGGACAATGACCGTCGCGGTCTGCAGCGCGCGCGCCGCTTTGAGCGTGAGAAGCTCGGGATCGTGAGGATCAACGGCAATGAAGAGCACTCTTCCCTTGGGCGCTCCGTTTCGAAGGAGCTGCTCGAAATCGTCGTCAGTAAGGCTCCGTCCGGGCTCTCTCCACGCCGCGGCGACGAAGCGCGCCCAGAACGAACGGCGATCGGCGAAGTCAGCAAAATGTTGCTTCAGTCGCCCGCGCCACCGCTTCGCCGCCCGCGCCCAGCTTGAAAGTCCCAGGGGCAGTACAGCTTCGATTCGCGCACGTATCGACTGGCCCAGCATCGGGGCTGCGCCGTCCGTCGAAATTCCAATGACGATCGGTGAACGATTGACAATCGTGCCGAATTGGACGTCGCTGAATTCGGGCTTGTCGATGACGTTGACGACCGCGCCCGCCATTCGTGCGGCTTTACGAAAGCGAGCTGCCTCATCCGCGTCGGGAAGGTCAGCGATCGCGATTGCCGCGCCGCCTAGGTCTTGTTCGGTCCATCGACTCAGGCGCTTGACCTCCGCCCCCGCGGCAGCAAGCAGTTCCGCCTTCCAGGCCGCCGCCTCTGAGGTGCCAACCACCACTGCCTTTTGACCCGCCACCTTGAAAAACAGGGGCAGAGTGGCAAGCGGGCCGATCCGCGGGGCTGGTTCTCCTTGACTGTCTTCGTTCATCTCGTCTCCGTCGGCATCAGCACCCTCGATCCCCACGCTGATGGTGAACGGCAAGGCCTGGATCCAACCTCGGGCGCTGAGCGGTTGCGCCCTTCCAGCTGTGCTTCCGACCTTAGCGTGAGGTCCTTGGCGGTGGGTGTAGTCTTGCGCGAACCGGTCTCCGGTCCCGGTTTCCCAGTTTTCAGGGAATTCGTAGCGAAGCGGGGCGATGACCGCCAGATTCATGCGAGCGAGATGGCCGGAAAACTGCCATTCCCACCGGTGGTCGTCGGTCAATTTCCCTGGATCGCGAGCAGGGAAAATAACTCCCCAAACAGGGATTCGCTGACTCCAATACAGCGAACGTTCCGAGCCAAGCAGAAACGGCTCGAATCGTTTCAAAGACTCCCTGGCAAACCGCAGCAGGGGGGACTTCCATTTTCCAAATCTAGCCTGCCATAGTCGTGCCAGTCAGCGGCACGCGATTCGCGGCCGCGGACCCTCGTCAGAGTCGACATTCCCTCATTACAGCGTCTTGGCCCTGTCGGTCCGTTGCACGCGGCGCTCTTCAGCGCGTCATACCATAATTTGACTAGAGGATGGCAGGTCGGCGCCTGCGCTTGCAACCCAACATCATCGGTCCAACGCAGCGGATTAGCTTTCGCATACAAGGACGGATTGCTCCCGCCGTTGGGCCCGATCGGATCAGCCTGAATGTACCGGCCGAGGCTCGAATCGTAATCGCGGTAGCGGTTGTAATAAACATCACTGAGTATCTTCGTTTGGCCGGGAAAGCCAAGCGTTGTATACGGCGGCGGGGCAGCGGCCGTGCCGGTCACGTCCCGTGGTGGCGATCGGCACGCCGAGATGATTGCCGTGTACCCAGTAGAGCGCACTGGTCGCGCCCAACAAGGTCCTCTGTTTCAACGATCGCGCGCAATCGCATTGCCCGTCAATGACGTTTCCTAAGCTACTTTTTGGATCGGACCAACGATAGTAATTCCCTGTTGTAGCTCGCTGCGTACGTTACCGCTGCTTTACGATAACGTCGGCAGGCTTCAGTAGCCATGTCGCCCGTGCCAGGCAGTTCACGCGTAGGGAGGGTTACTTCCTCGACACCCGGTGTAGTACCAACAAAGCCCCCGATAGACAAAAGCCGATAATCACCTTTCGCAAATGCACTCGTCGCGTCTTGAACTGCATTCCGCGTCACGAGGGAGGCTAACTCCGGGCATTCGTTCGCTTTGGAATTAGAGCAGCTCATCAGACCGATCGAAAGGGCGAAGAGTATGGTCGAGAATTGCTCACCTCGCGTGTAGATCAATGCACTAGCATCAAATTCTGTCTGTGTCATTGCGAAATTGCCTAACCTTAGCAGCTCGAAGCTTGGCTATTACACTGTTTCGGAACCTCTCGCTTTGCATTGGGATCTTGGACGGGCGCCGAGTATTGGGTACGCGGCGATAGACCTAGATCTTGCACAATTGGATTTTCGTTTTGTTTTACATTGTCCATCTGATTCTTTCCGGTGTCACCCGTCCCGGTTACGGCATGACCAAGTTCATGACCGGCAATTCGTTCGTCGCTTGCGATTACGTTTCCGGACGCAGTTCTTACCTGAGGATGGAAATTTGGATCAATTTCAATAGTTCCAGTTGGGTTACCGTTCCGATCGGCAACGGCTCCCGTATCCGCCGCAATTCCGGGCTTCAAGACTACCGTTACCGGAGAGCCGTGTCGCCACCAAGGGCCGATTATTTGCTTTAAAAGCTCGCGCCCTCGCGATGTAGCGAAATCACGATTGAATACTTGAATGTAATGTGCCTGCTGAGCGGCGGTAGCCCGTCCAGCCGGGCCCACCCCGATCGCTACGGAAAGTGGATGCTCCCAAGGCCACAGGAATTCTCCCGTCGGATCTGTTCCATCAATCGGCTCATCACCCACGTATTCATAAAGATTGATCTGATCTTTGTAGCCAACGGGGTCGGTCTGCAGGAACCTCCCTAACGTCGGCGAATACATTCGTGCCTTGTAGTAGTAAAAGCCAAGCTCGCTCAGCCACGCTTGACCGGTGAATTGAAAACGGCCGCTGTTCGCTGAACCGGGAATGCCATATTCGTCGTATGTGTTCGTGGCGACGACATTTCCGTTGCTATCAGCGGCTGAAATCACGGATCCGCGCTCGTCGGCGTAGAGCATTTTGGGGCCGCTCCCTTCCCACCAAACCAAAGGCTCGTCCGCGCCAGGGCCCCAATCGAAGGCCCGCAGCGAATTACCTGATCCATCTGTTTCAACGACGTCGTGATCGCCATCGTAAATGAAGCGTGTTGTTCCGGACGGTGCACTGATCTGCCACAGTCGTCCGAGCGGGTCATAGGACAGTGTGGCCGTGTGGGCGCCTGTTACAGACACCAGCCGGTTTTCGGCATCGTATGCGAATGTATTCGAACCGTCGGACGTGAGATTGCCGTTGGCGTCATAGGCGAAGCTCGCGCCGCCTGCCGCCGTATACTGGTTAAGGCCGTTGCTCATGTATGCGCGGTTGACGCTCGCGAGGCCGCCATACGCATACGAATCATTCGACGCGGTTCGCGCTGAAATCTGCGATGCAGGATTGTAGCCGTAGGTCAGCGATTGATCCGCCGCGGTGCCCGCGAGATCGTGCGTAAGCGATGTCAGCCGATCGAGCGGATCATAGCCGTAGGTAGCTGACGAGGTTGTTCCAGATGATCCAAAGTTCAGGCTGCTCCGCCGGCCCGAATTGTCGTAAGCAATCTGGACCTCGCCAACGTAGGCGGTCATCCGGCCGAGCGCATCGTAGGAGAATGGAGCGCTGTAGCTCGCGATATTGCCCGTGAGCATCGTGCGGTTGCCGGCAGCATCATACTGCGAGCTCATCGTCCGGGCAGTCCCGTCCATGGTGCTGCTCGAGGACGTCAGCCGCCCCAGGTCATCGTAAGTGTTCGTAATCTTGGCCGCGCCGCTCGCGCTGTCGAAGGTCGCGGAGAGCTGGCGCCCGAGAAGGTCGTAGCTGTAGTAAACGTCGCGTCCGGTCGCGTCATTTGGCGCCACACATGTGCTTGTCGTCACACACTTGCTTTTCACGCGGTTTAGACCGTCATACGTGTACGTTAGTGTGCGACCGTCGCGTTTCCTGAGGTAGGTCCGATTGTTGTTGGCATCATAACCATATTGCTCGAAATCAGACGTGTTCGGGGCGCCAGCTGTCGAGAGCGCGGTCGACAGACTGCTAGAGTTGAATGCAGTCGCGAGGGTCTTCGACGGGAAAATCCACTGTGTTTGCCGGTCGAATCCGTCGTAGACGAACTGACTGTGGTTTCCGACCGCGTCGACGAGATCGGTCTTTTTACCATTAGCGGAATAGGCGGATGTTTCGGTCGCCCTTTCCAGCGCAGTTCCGACAGCCGAACGCGCTTGGGCAACGTTCCCGTTTGCATCGTAGATATATTCGGTAATCCGGTCGGGGCCCTGCGACCCCTGTGTTCCGAGACTGCAGGCCGAAGCTGGCAATGAGCCGAACACGGCGGGGTTCATCCGGACCGCGCTGCACTGGACGCGGTCGAGCCCGTCGTAAGTGATTTGCGTGACGGAGAGAACAGTCTCGGCCTCCACTTCGGGAGCAGACACGGAGATTCCGAGGATGGAAAGGGCCACCGTTGAGCGCAGCGCGAGGCGGCTGTGAGATAACCTGCTCATGGAACCACCTCTTCAATCTTCACGGGATTCGCAGTGCCCGGATCGTAGGTCTTTCGCGTGAAGTGAGTGACCGAGAAGTCAGAGCCGTTCAGAGCATTTCCGACGCCATGTTCCGTTCTGATCTCGTTGCCGTCGATATCGAACACGTGGTGGGTCACGATGCGTGGTAATGCGCCCGTCCCATCGGGATCGGCGCTGATTTCAAAAATCTTTCGGCGAGCCGCATCAAACGTCGCCGCTCGCGTGTCGTCAACGTCCGTCCGTGGTCCTTTTTGCGTCAGGACGTTCCCCACGACGTCATAGGTGTACGAGATTCTTGCTGCGACCTGGTCTGCATCGCTGACGCTCGATTCAAGCTCAAAGTTCGTGGGAGCCGATGCGGTTGAAGCGGTGAAATTATACAATTCCCGGTTCCTTGATCCAGCACCGCAGACATAGGTGAAGTCGACCGTTGTGCCGGTGACCGTCGACGACAGGCACGAATCCTTTGTGACGAGCAATCGGGGCTGAGACAGAGTCACCCCGGGCGGAGCGACGATACCCGAAGTCGGTGCAAAGTTGGCGTAGGCGTAACGCGTGACGGCCCGAAGATTGTTGCAGATCGCGAGGTTGCTGCAGTCCGCCGGCGCGAGTGTTACCAGTGGGCCGCCGCTTTGCGCGTCATACTGATAGTCTGAGCGGTTCCCGTTCGCATCGACGGTGTAGATCGGCTTGTTGCACGTTCGATAATTCGTCCCGTCACATGCCGGAAACGCTGAAGTTTGGACGCGGTCCGCCAGCCCGCTACCCGGTTTCGCCTTGTACCGGAGTTCGACGACATTGCTGCGATTATCGAGCGTCTGCGAAATCACATTCCCTTCGGGGAGTGTTTCCGACACGAGCCTGCTGTACTGATCATATGAATAGGTCGTGGTCTTGCCGAATCCATCCGTGTGGCTCTCAGGCATCGGAAAATTGACGGTGGAGGTTGCGTAATCGTAGGCGTAGTTACTATAATATCCCTCGGTACTTCCGTCAGGATAAGTTATTGAAAGCGAAGCTGGCGCATTTGGCGCAGCATTCATGGAGTAATTCGTTACATGACCCTGGTGGTCTGTTATCGATGAGACCCAACTCAATTGCTCGTTCTGATCGCAACCGCAGTCCGAAAGCAGATATGAAACTGCGAGAGCCGGAGTTACAGGGTCCGACGGCTTGTAGACCGCTGACAACATCCACTGAAGATTATACGAGTATTTAGTTATATTACCGATCGGGTCGGTAAACGAAGACAGATATGGGACGGGAGGCGAGCCGGCATTGTTGTACGTATAGCCATAATATACGTCAGCTAAGGAGCCGGATGAGCATTGGATCGAGCTCGTGCCCGCTCCGCATGATGTCCTGAATGCCTGAATGTGGTTGATTGTGACCTTGCTCTGATCAAAACTAGAAACGTTGCCCGAGGTCGCTTGATTGACATAATAGAATCTCAGACCATATCCCCTTGAATTAACTACCGAAGTCAAACGACCGATGGTACCGGTAGGATATCCGGACGTTGTGACGGTCTGGGAGGCCTCGTAGCTCAGTACGATGAACTGACCGTCTGGAAATTCCACATAATTGGCAAATCTGCCCGTGGTGTCGTAATCCTCATATGGTGCCCCATCGTGAAACAGTACGCGTACGCCGTCTTTCGTTATTAGCTCGTAGGTCCATGACGCATCCCATGGATCTACTACTCTGAACGTATCGCCTTCATTCTGTAGCTCGATAAAGTTCGGATTGGTTTGGACGCTACTGTTACCATTTATCGGCTGAAATACGTATGACTTGCCGAAGACTATCGCGCTTACGCGATACATGACGTAAGCGGAGGACTTGGCTCCACCGCAAGTACATGTAAAATGGATGTCGAAATTGTGTGACCACGTTCCAAGATTATTATAAATTCCTGGTGAACCGCTTTTCTGATGAACGTCCGTCGCGTATGTCCGCTTGAAGGTGAGGCGTGACGGGAATTCGCCGCTTCCGACCGACACATCCTCTGCCTCCAACGAGAGCTGACCTGTCGACACATTGACAGCGCCCGCCATAACGCTGTGACGCGGCTGTTCCGGGGGCATAACCTGCGCTAGAGCCGCTCGCGGCTGCCAGCCAATGGCGGCGGCGAGGCCGATTAATACAATCGATTTAGCGCTTAGTTGCATAACCACCTCGCAGCATGATTTCACTAAGTCGCCACCGACGAATCTCGCCTCGCCAAAACGTGCGACAATTGAATACCCGGGCAGCGACGTCGTCGCCGGCTGGGTGCATTGACACTGTGGTTTGAGAACGGGTCGTCACAGACACAGCGGGCATCCGCCCCCTCCGCCGCTGGCCGCAATGGAGCCAGTTCCCTGGCTCGTGGTGATCGCCGCGCCGCCCGTTGGTGACGACAGATTGACGTACATCGTCCTAGTGCCGTTTAAGCGGCCCGTATCGTAGGTGGTGACGGAGACGGTCGCGGACGTCTGGGCGGCGCTGAAGGTCAATGTTCCGGACGTCGCCACATATTGGGTGCCGGCGACCGCGGTGCCGTTGGCCGTGGCGTAATTGACGCTGCAGCTGCTCGACGTCGAACCGCTCTTGGTGACCGTGAAGACCAGCGTGTCCCCTTCAATTCCGGACGCATTGCCAATCGCAAAGCTGACACCGCTGCACGTTCCACCGCTGCTGCCGATCGTGACGTTGTAGGCTTGGCTGCCCGAGTGGCTCGCGCTGTCTGTGCCGGTGACCGTGAAGCTGTAGGTTGCGGCAGTCGACGGGGTGCCCGAAATCACGCCGCCGGAGCTCAGCGTCAAACCTGCCGGCAAAGTCCCGGATGTTGTCGCGAAGGTGTAGGGGCTTGTGCCGCCGCTCGCCGTGATCGTCTGGCTGTACGCTGTACCGACCGTGCCATTCGGAAGACTTGTCGGACTGAGCGTGATCGTGACCGGAGCGCTGATCGTCACGCTGTACGCTCGGCTGCCGGCGTGGCTCGCGCTGTCGGTCGCTGTGATCGTGAAGCTATACGTGCCGGCCGTCGACGGCGTCCCGGAGAGCACTCCGCCCGAGCTCAGTGTCAGCCCCGACGGTAATGTACCTGCCGTCATCGCGTATGTGTACGGGCTTGTCCCGCCGCTTGCGGTGATCGTCTGGCTGTATGCCGTCCCGACCGTCCCGTTCGCCAAGCTTGTTGGGCTGAGCGTCAACGTCGCGTTACCCGTCGTTACGGTCACGTTCGCCCGGTTGTCGACCTTGTCGTAGGTGTAGCTCGCGACGATGCCGGCATTCGGCCCCGTGGAGCCGTGGTTCACCGTCACCAGGCGCCCCAGCGCATCATATGTGTAGGTGATCGTCTCCGACGCGGCCGCGGGGATGGCGCTGATCAGACCCAGAAGGAGCATAGCCGTCGTCGCGGTCCGGCTACGCCGCCGTTGCGCGAAAAACTGCTGCTTGGATCGACGCGCCGTGAAGCCAGCAACTCTTTCGAGCGCGCGACGAAATATCGTCGAGCGCATGCCGTTTTCACGGGCCATGCTCGAACCTCGCTCAGTTTGCGAGTCCGCAAATCAAGCGACCCCGTTGTGAGTTTCCCCACAACGGTCCGAGCTACCGTTGCTTTGACAGATCCCCCAGTGAGTCGCTTACGTAGCCCAATGTTGATCCGCGTCAATCACCAAAATGGCTGTCGCCGACACTAGGCTGTGGATAATTTTACGGTGGCGTAACGGCTCGCGCATTCGCCGGACAAGCAATCTTATGTGAAGCGAAGTTCAAATCCGGAGCGGCGTTTCCAAGACTCTCCCTCAAGACACCTCGGCGCTTATCGCCCGATCAGTCGCGGGCCGACGCTGAACGCTTATCTTTCCGATCTGCTCGACGATCTGACCCATCTGAGCGATCATCGATCTGAGCCGACCTATTTCCGCTGGTGTTGGAAGAACCGTCGCGATGATCGGTCCTTCCGGATCTGGAAGCGGCGGCGGCAGAAGAGCAGTGGTTTCGATCAGTTTCCGCAGCACGCACATTCGTTCGACCATTGCCGTTTCCTTGTCGTCCAGTACGTTCTGGATCGTAACCTTGGCCGCGAGGACTACTCCGTTGTCCGTGGTCACCGTGACTCCGATCTTCTGGAGAGTTGCAGGCGCCAGCCAGCGAAGTTCAATGGATGAACCGCTCGTTGCACCGACGGGAGCGGCTACCGCGGAATCAAAGGTCCAGGTGTACTTGGGGTTGTCGAGGGCGAGACCAGTTTGATCGATCCAGGCCGGCTCAAGGACAACGCTCACAGTGAATCTGGTGAAGCCCCCGACATGGGGCCCGACACAACGATCGCCCGACGCATCCGCGACTTTGATCCGGGCTACGTGGCGCGGAAGGATGCAACTGCCATCAACGTTCGACCAATAGGTTGCTGCGAGGACGCCCTCGTCGAACTTGTTCGCGCTCGTGTCGAGGCAAATATCCGCTGCTTCGTTAGCGTTCTCAGGCTGCAGCCACCCGCTGGCTTCGGGGTTTGTGCACGCCTCGATGATTTCGTGACTCGCAAAAGCCGAAGAGTCGGTCGAGATCCAGGCCCAGTGAAAGGTCTTTCCGTCCAGTTGATCGAAAAAGTGGAAGCCCCCGTCGTCCGGCTTTTCCCACGAGCTGTTTTGAGTGACCACCAAGTACAGGAGCTGATCGTCATTCCTGAAATCGAGGATGCCGTTCGTCCCGATTACACTTTGAAGATATTGGCCGATGACGGACGTTGTTATTGTCGGGGGAGGATCCGTTCCCGGATCAAAGGTCGGCGAACTTACGAGTTTCGCGGGATAGACGGAATATTGACTGAGCCCGCGCATGTATGGTCCTGCCAGGAGCTGAGTCAGCTGCGTGGTCAAATCTGACGCCGCCTGGGGCTCGGACGTTGAGGACCAATCCGAGCCCCAGAAAATCAGTTGGACATGTGCGTTTGGAATTAGGGGCCCGCCCGAATATTTGAGCTTATCCCACATATCGAAATCTCCTCAGAGAAAGGACTGCCGGAGACGCTAACCAACATGCAGATCAAGACCGAACGACGGTCTTCTCACATCCGCAGACCGCGGCCCCTAATGTACGGCGCCCCTGCAGGCAGTCGCGGGTTTGCTCGATGGCCAGATAGAATTCAGCACGGCAGCGAGACGCGCTCCGGCGCTAATCAGGCGCTGCTTCTGCGCGGCGGCGCGCGCTGAAGCATAGCTCTTCGGATTGTCGAAGTGGACATCCCAGTCTTTCGTTTGCTTTGGATCCCGAGCAAAGCTCATACCGCTATAAGCAGCCTTCGCTGCCAGAACACTCTCTCCGGCCCACTTCTCAGGCGTGTCGCTGTTCGGATCGTAGGCAGCCGCTAGCTTGCATGCGCTCTTGACTGCGGCAGAGGTTGGCGCGGCCTTGAGGCTCGAGGGAATCCGATCCCACGAATGGTGCAGATTCTCCTTGTACCCCGACGGGAGCAACAGGTAGTTCCCGCCCACCGTGGTCGTTCCATCGTCACCGGTGGGCGCATTCTGAGCATCGAGATAAACTGCACCAACGTGCAGCGGCTGGTGAACGTCCCCAACGAAATGGGCGAGCATCAACAAGGCTTCACGCTTGTCCACGATATTGAATGGTGCGGGCACGGCGCAGGTCTGGCCGTCAGGGCATTTCAGGACTGCTTCGGCAGCCTCGATCGCATGAACGACATCGTAGGGCTGCGCGCCGAAGTATGACGCATCGTAATCGCCGTGTTTGAAGGTGTTTACGTCGGCAAAGTGGTAGCTGAGGTTACACTGGCTATTGTGTCCGGCGTATTCGCAATTGGTCCAGTTGCGTGACGCATAATCGGTCATCCGCTGCACTTCAGCCGGATCGTTTCCGAACACGTTGCACGCGGGCGAGGTGTACTTGTCGCTATGATAGCTAAACCCGTTCCCTGGGCTCCCCGTCACGCTTCGAACGCAGTCCGGCCACACCGCAGCCTGACCCAGGCTTACCTTTGAATCTAGCAAGGCCGCCACATGCGCCTGTGCATTTGGATTGAGCAGCTTCCACGCGAGATTACCGATATACTGGTGCCCTTCGGCTCCCCACGCGCCGGCAGAGCCAGGCAACGACAAGACGACGCACGCTGCAAGAGTCATTCCTGCAGATTTAAAGAGATTGGATTTGGGCATGAGCGTGCCCCCGGTCTGAAGTTGCGGCTAACGCCTGCTCACGATCGATCAGCTCGGCACACTGAGACAGTATCTATCTGCCTGATTTTGCGTGCACGCAAGGTCAGCGCGTCGCCGCCGCAGAGAAGCGCCACGGCCGGTGCTCCGCTTAACTTCGGCCACAAACGGGCGCATTATTGCTGCTGCCGAATCGCAAAGCAGCTCCGCGTTGCCCCGGACATCCAAATGAAGACGGATGCCGCTCCGCGAGCATTGGAGAGCGATTATGGCCACGCACGTCGTCTGCCTCGATGGCACTAATCAAACCAAGAACCAGCCTTGTCCGACGAACATCGCGCACATTTTCGATTCGATCGGCGGAGCTGCCATCGATGCCGGCAACGGCTCCTACGAATCCACGGTCGGCAATCCGGCAACGGTGGTTGGAAAATACCTTCCGGGGGTCGGTGCAATTGGAAGTCTTCCCTTGCGAGCATTGGGAAACCTGTTCGGAGACGGCATCGCCGAACCGATCATCCGCGGCTACACATTCCTGTCTCGGTCTTGGTGCCCCGGCGACGATGTCATCATCGTGGGCTTTAGTCGGGGAGCTACCGCCGCGCGCGCACTTGCCGGGTTTGTCGTTAAGCAGGGTTTGCTTGATCCGACGAAATATGACCCCACCATAAAGGACGAAGCTTACCGACGGGCGATCGCGGCCTGGTACCTGTATCGCAACGGACGGCCGGATCTCGCAAATCAGGCACGTCTCCAGTTCATCGAGCGCCTGAGCGGTGAAATTCCCGAGCTCAACGACGCGGACTTCACCGGCCCAATGGATATCGCCTGTGTTGGTGTGTTCGATACCGTGAGCTCGCTCGGCGTTCCGCACCTCGACTGGAATGGTGATACGAAATTTGATTTTTCGATCTGCGACACGGACCTCAATCCGAAAGTGAAATACGGATTTCACGCACTTGCCGCGACGAGGCGCGCGAGCTGTTCGTCCCCACCTTCTGGGCGGAGCGCGACGGCGTGACTCAGCAAATCTTTGCCGGTGGACATTCGGACGTCGGCGGGGGATATTCCGAGCGGGGCCTTTCGGATTGTGCACTCACATGGATGCTGACTCAGCTGAACAGTGTCAGTGCGATCTTCAACGCGGATGCGCTAGGCCCCGGCTACAACCCCAGTCCGATCGCAATTGCGCACGACGACTCGCGAATGTTCCCGTTCATCGCAACCCCGGCGCGAGCTCGTTCCTTTCCGAAGATCGCTCTCCCGAGCGCTCCCCTTCGACAGCGGCTTGGCGTCGATGTTGAAACAATCCCGGGCACAAACCGGCCGCCATATGCACCGCGTGGCAAATATGCAGACGGGACGAATTTGGTGTGACAAACTCTGAAGCGTCACGCGGGGGTGTCGGATCAGTCAGAAGCGGGGAAATCGCAAAGAGTGCGAGGCCCTTCGACCGGCAAACAGCGCGACCTGAGCTGCGTCCATAATGAGTTGAATCAATCGTATTTAGTGATAATTTAATGCTGCTCGGAACTTCGATCATGGAGCGATTCCATGGATTGGCACCGGCTTGTTCAGAGTTTCGGTTTCATCCGACCCGCGTCTCTTTCGAATCCTCCTCATCATCTGAGAGCATGAGCCCTGCTCCAGACACTCGACATCCTCATTGGATTCACCCTCGTGATGCTCATCATGAGCGCGGCGGTGACGATGCTCACCCAATTCTTCGGAACATGGCTGTTCAATCTTAAGGGCGTGGCGCTTCGCAAGGTTGTCGCCCGGCTGCTGACAACGCTGGATCGGGGAGTTTCTGCCGCAGATGCAAGCGCAATCGCCGATCATATCCTGCGCGACCCCCTAGTGGGGCAGCCGCCGCTCTTCGGAAACAAACAATCGCTGGCTGAGGTCGTCCATCGCGAGGAGCTGGTGAAGCTCATCCTCGATTTTGCATGCGGGGGCGAACTCGAGAAAGCATCGCAAGACATTCAATCCGGTGGGTCAGCCGACGGTTCGAACAATAAGAAATCCTCGAAGGCAGCGGAGAAGCTCCGACTCCAAAACGTTCTGCTCACTTCGCTCAACAAGAACGGCATCAAAGATCCCGAAGCCATTCTCGCCGCCGTGCGCGGCGCCATCCTCGAGCTTGAGAAAAGCAGTGCGGAGCTCAGCAACAGCGCGCGCGCCGCTGTCGCCATCCTCAATTTCGCGGCCAGTGACTTTCTCGCGAAGATCAACAGCTGGTTTGATCAGTCGATCGACCGGGCCGTCGACATATTCACAGTTCGGATCCGGATCGTTACGTTTTTGGTGTCCGTCTGCATCGCGCTGCTCTTTCAGCTCAACACGTTCGAGCTGATCAACCGCCTGTCGGTCGACAAGGAATTGCGCGACAGCGTCGTCACTGCAGCCATCGCGCGGGCGAACGCTGGCCCACCGGCAGGTCTCACTCCCGTCAGCGCACCACAAAATGGAAAGGCAATCGCGGCCCCAGGACCTGCTTCCGGCAGCACCACGGCGCTCGTCGTTAGTCCTTCCAACAGCCTCGCCAAGCCGCAGCAGTCGCTGGGTGACGTAATCAAAGGCTCAGGCGCTGATCAGCTCGAGCAGCTTGGGCTAATAGCCTTCCCGAACTCGGTGGACGAATGGGTCGACCGCTGGGACAAGGGGTGGCTCCCTCAGCTCTTCGGAATCATTTTGTCGGCTGCACTGCTGAGCCTGGGAGCGCCTTTCTGGTACTCGATGCTCGCGAACCTCGTGAAGCTCCGTTCAGTCGTCGCTGGCAAGGACGATGTTCAGCGCGACGAACGCCAGACAGGTCAGGAACCAACCAGTTCCAATGACAGCCTTCCGCCGAACTATCGCGGCGGAGAAGCTGGCGATCTCACGGCGACAGCTTAGGAGCCGTCATGCCGGACTGGATAGGCGCTCACCCGCTAAACTTCAGCCAAGGGCGCTCCGGGTTCAAGCCGGAGGCGATCGTCATCCATGTGATGGACGGGTCGCTGGCGGGAACCGACTCATGGTTCAATGATCCCCGCTCGCGCGTCAGCGCCCATTATGGCGTCGGGAAGGAAGCGCAGGTTCACCAGTATGTGAAGGAAACCGATGCCGCGCATCACGCTGGAGTCGTCGACCAGCCCCGTTGGCCGCTGATCAAGCCACGCAGCAACGGAAGCGGATTCATCAATCCCAATTTTTACACCATTGGTGTCGAGCATGAAGGCAGAGGCCTTGATCCTGAGGCTTGGCCTCAATCGCAGCTCGAGACGAGTGCCGCTCTGGTCGCTGAGATTGCCCGGCGCTGGGGAATCCCTATCGATGCCGACCACATCATTCCCCACCACGATATTCGGCATTCCAAGCCGAACTGTCCCGGCGAGGGCGTGGCGCTCGGAGATTACATCGCAGCCGTTGGGCGGTCTCAGGCACCCCCAATCGCAGCGCTTCAATCTGTTGTGAAGAATGTGACCGCACGCATGCTTCGAACGGCGAACATTCGAAGCGCTCCAGACACGCAGAACTCGCCGCTTCGACAGGCGCTAGAAGGCGACCCATTCGACGCGGTTGCTGTCGTCACCGGAGAGCTCGTCAGCGGCAACGCAAAGTGGCTTGAAAACGCAGCCGGCGAATATGTCTGGGCCGGGAACACGGATCACCCAGACCCTTGAGCGAACATTACCTCCCTTCGATTCCTTGCCCTTCCGTGGCGCGGTTGCGTTCAGGCCTAGCCGAGCTTGTATGAACCGAGCTTCCCGAAACACCAAAGTGGAGTCGAGGGCAAGCTCTCCGTCGGCGCGACCGTCGCCATCGCCGGAGCCACATCTATTCGATCGTCCAGACGTCGGATCTTGGGCCGAATTTCACACGGTTATCGACCAATTTCTCGACGGCGAACACCTTTTTCGCGGGGTCGCCAATGCAAAAAACCCGCTGGTCCCCTCGGTCGGTCGCACGGGAGAAACCTGGACCTATTCCCCAGAGATCGAACGTGAGCTTTTCGAGGAATTCAAGCGCGAGGCAGTGCCCTTCCTCAACCGCAACATTTCGGAAGATGACGATTGGGCCTGGCTCGCGCTTGCCCAGCATTTTGGTGTTCCGACGAGACTTCTGGACTGGTCGGAGTCCCCCCATGTCGCGTTGTTCTTCGCAGTCTGGGGGAGTGCCGAAGACGAAGCAAAAAATGCTGGCGTGTACGTCATCCGTAAGCCGGAGCGTGTGCGGAATTTCGACGGCAATCCATTTGATGTAAGCAAGGACGGCTTTTTCTTCCCGCGCCACGTAACGCCGCGGATTACCGCGCAAAGCGGCGTCTTCACAGTTCAGCGATACCCCGAGCTTCCCTATTCTGGCACCGACGTTACTCAGCTCATCATTGCCGCCGAAGCAAAACCTCAAATCCGTAAAAAGCTGGACGCCATCGGAGTGCACGACGCTTCGGTTTTTGCCGATCTCGAGGGGCTATGTCGCCGGCTCAAGCTCGCGCGCACTAGGCCAATTGTTCCGTTGAGACCGCGCGATCCTACGGGGAGAGAGCAAGTCGGCCCGTATGTTCCAGGCGACCCGCAAAAGAACCAATGGGGTGGCCGACCGGAGCGCGACGGCTTCGTACTGAGCGCCAAAGTCAAGGAGTCCGAGACCTCCAAGAACTGGTTCGAGATTGATCTGGAGATCCGCGGTCAGCGCAAGCTTAAGCGCCGCGTCGAGTTCCACCTCCATGACAGCTTTTCGAAGCAGGTGCGGAGCATCAAGCCAGACCCCGACGGCGTGGTCCGTGAGAGACTATGGTCGTACGGCGCCTTCACCGTCGGAGCGCTGGTCGAGAATACCAAGCTGGAACTTGATCTGGCAGAGCTTCCGGACGCCCCCCTCGAGTTCAGATCCCGTTAGCCGCCATGCCGACGTTGAAGAACCTCTTCGCCGACGTCGCTTATTTCCAGCGAATGTTCGCGCGGCCCGCGAGGAACACGCGGTGTCGAGCCGTTGCGACGCTCCAGATCACGGGAGACTGCAATGATGGCGAATGACGACTTTGCCTGGGCTGAAGAGGCCGTGGGTTTCTTAGTTCAAAAACAGTGGCCGAGACACAGTAAGGATTGGCGCGGGATCATTCCAAAAGACCTCGGGCTGAATTCGGACGATTGGCTGAACCTCTCGCGGCGCATGCTCAGCCGATACAAGACCAATAGCGGCTCAACGGGCACCATGAGCGATGCTCAACGTAAGCCATTCTTAACCCAGCGATTCATCATGTTCGTCGCTGCGCTCGCGGACTTAGGCTGATGACCGTGAAAATCCCCAAAATGGCGCTGATGACCGGAGCGCTTGTGTTTTCGAATTCGGCGGCATCGGGCGCGCCCATCGACCCGCATACCGCTGCACTCGACGCTATATCACGGACATGCTCAGGCAGAGAGGGCCAACAGGTCAGCAAAGATCGTCTCGCTCAAGCATTGTTATTGGAGACGGAGCCCGGTCTACCAGGCGATGAGCCCAGCCCCTCTGCGGTGCTCTCGAAGCCAGAAGCCTTGGTTGACCGCGCCGCCGATCGCGCGAGGCAACAAAGCAATCTGCTCAGGGCGATTAGAGCATTATTGATTCAGGACCTTGCCAGGCCAGGGACGGATATCGCCAAGGCACTCAAGGTAGCACCCGCGCCTCCGGAACAAACAGGACCGATAACCAACGATTGGCTTTTCGGCGACGGGTCGAGCGGAGCTGATTTGTATACGCTAAGTTGCCCGACAGCTAAGAAGTCATCCGCACCAGAGTTCGCAAAGCTGCCTGTCGTCATGATTCGTAAGTCAGCAGATGAGCTGGCGAAAATAGGAGATGCGCGGACGACTGCCGGCTCTGCACAAGGGACATTCAACAGCTCACGTGTTACGGATCTGAAGGGTCAGACCAAGCTTACTAAGTCCCTCGTTGTAAATGCTGCAGCTGCAATAACGCTTGCCGGAAATGAGGATGCGTATGCGCTCGTATTTGGGGATTATACCAAGAGTCATGCCCGAATTAGTTCCCACCCTACCCCAACCGATCCGTCGAAGAATGGCTCGGCCGACGATGTAAATGCTCTGGAGCTCGGACTCCTCGGCACTGCCCGGCTGGGCTATTTCGCTCGGGCAACGGGTCACTTTGGCTACGTCATGGATTTTGTAAGCCACGCCCGCTTTGTGACGTTCAACGGCTCATTGACTCCTGTCACGGGCGGAGGTCCGGATTTGGGCTTTTGTAACCTGGGTTCGTTCAAATATCTCGGGCTCGGCGTCGACGCCGAGTGCAGCGTGTCGCTGCAGGGCGACGTGCATTATGTGGTCGCAAAAGGAACCTCAGCGCTCACGGCCAAAGACTACATCCTCGCGGCCGGTCCGGTCATCGGTGTGACACTTCGAAGGACACTGGACCTGAACGGCAGGCCACAAGACGGGCTGGTTGGCACTATCACGTACAAATACTTGCCTGTGTTGACCGGAACTGCGCCTGATTTGCGCAGAGTTGATGCTTCCCTCACCTATCGATGGTGGACCAATAACGTCGGAATCGATTTCGGCCTGACTTATGCAAATGGCATCGACCGCAAGACCTTGAATGACGAACATTCCTACGGACTGATGTTTGGGCTCATTTACTAGTGCTAATCCGACCCTTCGATGTTCAATGTTTCTTGGAGAGCCGCTAATGATCTGGAGTTCGCCTTTCCGATTTGCGAGACGCGAACGCCCGTTAGACAGAGTGACAGTGTTGATCGCGGTTTCGCTAAGCGCGTGCGTGAACGGGGCCCGCGTCGCCAATGATAGTAATGTATCCCCAGAGTTTACGGCGGCGAAGATAGACTTCGATCGTCAGGACTACGCGTCCGCGATCGCAATTCTTGAGAATATACCGGCGACGAAACTCACCGACCGTCGTCTTGGCAATGCCGTCAGGTACAATCTTGCCGCAGCCTACTTTAATGATGGTCAGCTTTCAGCGGCCGCAGATGTCTTGGCGCGCGCTCGAGTTGACGGCCCGGATCTGAAGAGCCGGATTGCACTAGAGAGCGAGGCCGACGTTGCTTCCGGTCGATTCAGCGTGCGCAAACATTGAGAGAAGCAAAGACCTCGAACGTCAGTTTCATTCTCATTGCCCGATCCAAACCGCAATGAAGTGGACCGATCCGTCTGACCAGCAACCAGACTCCCAAAGCTTGAGTAGGCCGTCAACGCAGACGAGGAAATGAACGCGTAATTCGTGTCCGCCGGATCTAACCGGGCATCGCTCGGCACGCTGCATCCCATCGGGTTATTATTGCCGGTGACCTCGAGCCTGGTACCATTGTCTGATGCGATGATCGTGTTGATGGTCATGAAATTTGACCAGCCTGGCGCCGCTTCTACGCTCGTCGAAAATAGCAGACCTGCTGAACCAAGTACCACAACCGCCGAGCGGCACAATTTGATTCGAGAATATGTCACGGGCACGTCCCCCCTGTAGTTGGCTGGTTCACAACGAAAATCACGGAATCTCATTGACCCACCCGAGTCCAGACACTGCACGCGGCCCGGTTATCATTGCCAGCGACCACGAGCGTGGCTCGCTGCCAATTTTAGACCTCACATGAGATAGACACCGACCACATCGTTGCGCGAGGTCGACGTGCACACCGCTCCGTCGGTCGTGTAGCGCACAATCATCTGGCGCGAGCCAACCAGCGCCGACATCGCCAAGGCGAGGATCGACGTCTTATCGGGATTGGAAGGTGTGATATAGGCCGATCCACCGTTGGTGTAGGTCAGCCAGACGTTGCCGCCGTCGCCCGCGTAAATACTGGAAAGAGTGACGGTGCATTGCGTATAAGCGAACGCCGGTGCCGCGGTCACCAAATAACCGGCGACGCCAAGTCCTAAGATCGATTTCATTAAACGACGCATTTGCTTTCCCCCGGGGACCTTAAACTAAACACCTCGCCCTACGCCTCAACGCTTGTCGTCCAAGCACGGTAGGCATACTCGTCTACTTGTCGATCCACGCTGCGTAGAAGTGAACAGAACCGTCAGCCTGACATACGTCTTGCCAGACCTTGACAGCCTTTCCCTGAGCGAACGCGCTCAGCAAGGAGGAGGAAACGAGGGCAAAATTTGCGTCGCCGGTGTTCATGTGCAGCCACGTCGGGTTAGTGCAACCCATTGGATTACCACTATTATTTGAAACAGTGATTGTAATCCCATTGTCAACCGGGATAAATGACACGATAGTCATCGATTGTCCCCAGCCTGCCGCAGCGTGCGCCACCGTCGGCAGAATGAATCCCAACACAGCAGCAGCTAAGCGAAGTATACTTTTCATCGGCTATCTTTCTCCATCCCTGATTCGACGACATTTTTCGGTAACTTTTTCACTTCATTAGTACAGCGATGAATCAGTTTGGCCCGTCGGTATAGAAGCTGTCGATCACACAATTGGTCGTTGTGCTGTCGTAGTGATAGTAGATTCCGATCGGTCTGTTGGTTGTTTTTGCCGTGAGAACGAGCGAAAAGAGCCGGGCCTTACTGCCTTCAGGAACTGAAGAAAGCAGCACGAGACCTCCGCTTGTGCATTGCGATCCGGTGAACCAAAGATGGACTACGCCGTCGCCATAATCTTGCAGTCGCCAGTTGGTCGGAACGCCGAGGATCAGATCCGCTTGAGCCGGCAGTGCCATTAACAACGGCGCCGACGCAAGCGCTGTTCTGGCGAAAGAAGAACAAAGCTTTCTGATCAAGAACATGAAGTCCACTCCCCCGCTATTGAATCCACAAAGAAGCGACTTCCTCGCGATTGGTGAATATCGCATCGCACCCGCCATTGCCGTGGACGATGATTGTCTTGCCAGCCGAGAAAGCGGTCATGACGAGCGAAAGCAATCCTTGAGCGTTGGCAGTCGGCTGGCTTGGGATCGCCCAACTGTTATCAGTCGCACAGGCTGGCCGCGAAGTTCGCGTTCCCGATACTGTGAACACGAACGGGTTGCCGCCATCTCCGCCGATATTCACCACATTGCCACTTTGATCGCCGGCCAATGCTGGCGTAGCGAAAGCCATCGTGAACATGATGAAAGCACCAAAGTTCGCAGCGACTTTAAACGACATTTCTAACCCCCCGCTACTTTCGAAAGACCACGATCACCTGACTGCAATTTTAGTTTGGCCCGTCAGTGTAGAAGCTGTCGATCACACAATTGGTGCCATCGAAGTGGTAGAAAATTCCTACTGGCCGGTTCGTTGTCTTTGCCGTCAGAATGAGCGAATAGAGCCGATCTTTGCTGCCATCAGGCACCGAAGGAAGCAGAACGAGCCCGCCGTTTGTGCATTGCGAGCCGGTAAACCAGAGATTGATCCCTCCGTTGGTATAGTCCTGTAGTCGCCAGCTTGTCGGCACGGCTACAATCTGATCGGCTTGAGCTGGCACCGCGGTGAGCAACAATGCTGCGACGAGTACGAGCCTCAGGAGCGGTGAGCGAAGCCTATTGAACAGGGCCGCCCCAAAAACCCGCGGATTTCTGAAGTTCAGTTGACCACATGAATGGGGTCGATCCGCGGTCCAAATTGGTGCCATGCGCGCAGGCTCCTGCTCGCGCTTCAAGGTTAGTTCTGAAAGCCGAAATTGGCGGGGAACAGACTTGGTTGTGTTCCATCGGCGGGAAGGGAGGCTGATGAGCAATCAGCCGGACCGTGGAATTGGAGCACGATCGGCTTTTCGGCCGCTTTGAGCGACAGGAATTGGGACCAGAGGGCCTTGCAACTGTCGGACGTGACGGTCCGCGATTGATAGCCGTCGTTGATCGTCGTGCTGCCGGATACGGGGCAAATCCACCAACCCTTGCTATAACCGTTGCCCCCAAGAGAGCTGTTGATCCAGCCGTCGGGCGTCATAAACAGTGTGTTGATCGTAAACGAACAGTAGACATCGGCATGAGCCGCTGTCGATGCGAGAAGTATTGGGATGCTCATGAACAAAACTAGCCAGTGCTTGATCTTGCGCATTCTATTTCCCTTTTAAGGCTGAGGCGCTCGTGGCATCGGGACGACCGGTTCGTTGACCGTATCAGGCGCCATTCGAAGATCCGCAGGTCGTTGCAGTGAAGGCCGAGTTGATTGCACGCTCGATCTCGGCAATATTGGGATGATATCGGAGGCCGCAGGAATTCGTGGCGGGTTCCTCAGCGTCAACATTTGCTCACTGCGGGCTTTGCTATCTACTACGACAGAATGTCGGACAGGAAAGTCGCCATTCGAGGGCGACAGACCGCTTTCCCGGGCTCCTCCTGTACTGGCGAGTGCCAGGCTCAAGAAGCCGAATATGATGAAGCGATGAGCATTTACCCGCCGTGACCCTTGAGCAGTTTGGGTCAAGACGCGCGGCAGACACATCGCTATTCCGGCTGCGATCACGGTTCGAGCCAGAGATAGTTGACGACGCAACCGGCGTTGTTTCCAACTACACGAACCCGCTTGCCGCTCAGAAATGCGGACATGAGAACCGAGAGATTCGCCTGCGCATTCGCGATCTTCGATGGTTCATCGGCGCCGCTTATGTTCCAGACAAGCCAACCGCCTGCGGCGCAAGTGCCCGCCGGGGCGTCGATTTGGAAATCGAGCGTTCCAGGCATGTAGCTCGATTCCACAACGACGACGTGAGCATCGATTCCCCAGTCGGGCGTGGTAGCTGCGCTGGGGGTCGCGCACGTGGCTAATGCGATTACCCAAAGAACGACACGAGAAGTTCTATTGCGCCATACCAAGTTCATATTCCGAAGAACGTGCAGGAGAATTTTGGCTGGGCGGGCGTACAGCGCTTGCGCTCCGTGCTTGGGCGACAAGGATAAACCGGCATCGAACGAAAGCGCGACAGAGCCGGCGCGCAACCGCGCGTCGCAATCCCCAATTGTCATTTCACCCCCACGCTCACGCCAACGGCGCTTAAATTCGATTCGGCAATGGAACATAACACACTCAAGCCGACCTCAAAGTCGTTTCTATAAGATCGGCAATAACGCCTGTTTATCATCGAACATGTGTTGCTCGACCAATATTGATGCGCGGCGTGTGGAGTTGATTGTCGCCGAGGAAGCGGGAGCAATCTCCCACCAAATCTCGGATCAGCTCTCGGGCAAAAATCAACAGATTCCTCTTCAGTATGGCCCCGAATAGCCGCTGGCGAGCATGGTCAGAGCCTGAAGTTGCGGCTCCCCACCGGCGACGCCGGTGCAACCGGTACCGTTCGCGATTTCGAGAGTGACCGATCGATCGGAGCTGAGGGCCGTCAGCGCCGCCGATAACATCGCTACGCCCGCAGGAGTGTTCAGCGCGAGCACGAAGGATGTGGCGCTACTGCAGACCGAGCTCGATGTTGTCGTAACGTAGGCATATTCGGTGCCACTGCCGAGGTAATAAGGACGTACGGCAGAACCTGAACCGGGCTACTGTGCGGTTCGGCCTGAGCGATGCCCGGAACAACAATCAGCGACGAGAACAATGGGGCAACCATCAAGAATGGTCCCTTCATCCTCGTAAAAGCCCGCTTCGATTTCACAGCAGTTCCTTTCCGTTCATTTACGGTGCGCAATGATATTCCTTTTAAGCGGGCATTCAGCGCCGCGGTGGCAGCGCCGCGCCGGCGTATGGGTCATAGGGGACGCTACGCGAGGCCGGCGGGACCGGAACTGGTGGAAGCGTCGCAGCTGCAGACGCCGCAGGCGGCAGTGACGCGCGCGCTCCCGTCGCGCCAAGCGCATTAAGAATGCCAGCTGCAATCGTCGGCGCTCCAAAAACAATGAAGCAGCCAAGGATCAGCTGAATTCCGCGGCGCCTCGACAAGCGTCCGGTAAGCAACATCAGACCAAAGCCAGCAATCGCGATGATCGCGACCGCAGTTGCAAGGCTGCCGACCATCGTCGCCTGGATCCAGCTGATTGCCCCGTCAATCGCGCCTGGCCCCGAAGGATCGAGATTCTGGGGCATGCTTAGATCCCGGTGCCGTTCGCCGACCGAAGCACGACGGCCTCGACGCTCCGCTGGCCTCGGCTCCTCGAGAGCTGGACGAAAATGTCAACCGACTGTTCGACGTAAGCGGTAACGTCGGCGCGGCTGAGCTTCGTGCCACCCTGAAGCACGAGCATCGCCAGTTGCTCGATCGCCGTTTCAGGCGAATCCGCGTGCACCGTGGTCATCGAGCCAGGGTGTCCCGATTTCACTGCACGGAGAAATGCGAAGGCTTCCGGGCCCCTCAATTCGCCAAGGATGATCCGGTCGGGACGCATCCGCAAAGACGCCGAAACGAGATCGTTGGCCGTGACCTTGGCTTCCCCGAGTTCACCCCGAACGCTGACGAGACCCACGCAATTCTGGTGCTCCACAACGAGCTCGGGCGTGTCTTCGATCAGGATGAGCCGCTCGTCGTCGGGGATTTCCTGCAATAGCGCATTCAAGAAAGTTGTCTTGCCTGTCGACGTGCCGCCGGACACGATGATGTTCTTCCTTGCCCGAACGGCAAGCGCGAGCGCGTCGGCAAATTTGCGGTTCTCGATCAACCGGGTCAGCTCATCGTCATCCTTGCGGACAAATTGATCGGTGCGGGTGGCCGTAAAATGATCGCTGGTCTCGTAATCGTGCAGCCTTAGCCGCGTCGCGACCTGGCGGCGGATCGCTAGTGCCAGGGGGCCGCGCGTTGCGGGCGGAGCGACGACCTGAATGCGCGACCCGTCGGGCAGCGTCGCCGCAAGCAGTGGGTGTTCGCGGCTCACGCCCTGGTGCGTCAGCGCGGCGATCTGACGGGCAAGGCGCGCAAGGCTGAGCTCATTGATCGAGGCATCCTCGTGCCGCTCGATCGCGCCGCCCAAGGTCTCAATCCACACTTCACCGGGACGATTGACGTAAATGTCCGTTACGTCCGCCCGCGCCAGCAGCGCCTCAAATGGCGCAAGTGAGGATCTAAGATAAACGCCGGCGGGGGCCGGCTGCGCTGCTGCGCTGCTCACCGCGCTCCACCTGCGGCGCTGAAGTCCAGATCATGGGCGACAAACACGCTGATGCTCTTGCCCGGCGCAACCTTCAGTGTCGGCGCATAGCCCGCGCTCGGCACCACGGCCTGGCCGGCCGTTGTCGCGGCGGTGCCCTGCAGGACGACCACAGGTCCTGTGACCGCGCGATTTGCGAGCGCCTGGCCGAGCCCTACGGTCGACTGAAGCAGGGCGTCGCCCAGTCGCGCAAAGAAGTGCGTATTGACCGAGGCCGCAACGCCCCCGCGACCAACCGGGTCGACTGCAGGCGAATCCATGGTGATGGTCATTCCATCCGGACGGATCAGGCGGGTCCAGGTGATGACGGCCCGGTTTTGTCCTTGAGCAACCACAGCCTGATATTGTCCGATCAATCGGCTTCCGCGGGGGATCAACACGTTCTTCCCGTCAAAACCGCGGACGTCCCGCGAGACGACCGCCCGGGCATAGCCGGGTTTGGTCGAATCAAACCCCGTCTCGAGGACCGCCGGGATCAGATAGCCCTGAGACACGGTCATCGACCGGTTGGCGAGGGCGCTTGCACGCATGCGCGTCATGCCTTGGGAGAGCGAAGCCCCGCCGTCCGATGCCGTCGTCTGGTTGGTGCCGGATGGCGGCGCGCCCGCGTTGTCGAGCACCAGGGCCGAACCGGACGAGACGCGGGGTTGTGGCGCAGAAGCCGGTCCAGGAGCTGGCGCCGGCATTGGCAGTGGTTGTGGTGCCGGTGTTGCGGTCACCGATGTCTGGAGAGCTCGGACCGCTGGAGCCGGCGCTGGAGCTGGAAGCGCCTGTGGGCGCTGTTGTTCGATCGGCGCTGGAACGATCGCCGGCTGCGGAACCGGCGGAATGTACAGAGGCGGCGGGGCGGTCCATTCTGGCGCGGGGTTCTCGGCGCCTCGTGCCTGGACGGTTGGTTCGCCCTGGGTGGTCCGCCGTGCGTTGAGCACCGAGAACAGCAGCACAGCCATGGCCAGCAGCCCAATCGCGATCGCGATCGGCGGTACGCCTTTGCCGGGCAGTCGCACCGTCGGCCGCACATCGCGCGGATCGCTGGCGCCGAACAGGGCTGCAAGCCGCGGATCACCGATTTCCTTGACCGGCATCAGTGACCAGCCTTCGCGTAGACTCGCTCGGCGCGCGCGACATGGCTGTCAATGCGGAAGGTCAGTTTGAGAGGCACACCATCGACGACGTAAACGTCGTCGGTCCCCATCATTCCGTTGAGCAGCACCTCGTTGCCCGAACGGTCGATGCCATAGATCGCAGGTATTTCGGCGGTCTTGGGCCAGACGATATAGGTGTGCTTGCCATCGTCCGATACCGACGTCGGGCGGAGCTGGCGGTCTCCGCTCATCCGATATTTGCTGAGCCGCCTCGCCGCTGCGGACACATCCACATACTCGCCCCCAGGCCCGAAAGCGGTCGGCGCGGGGTACCGGAATTCGACGGTGTACGGCATGTCTGGCGAAGCACTGGACAAGGCCTGCAGGTCAAAGTTGTAGACACGCACCGAAGTCACAACAGTCAGGTTCGTTGCCGGTCCCGCCTGCGTCGCCTTGAGGAACAGGCGATCCCCTTCTTTGCTCGCATTCACCTGCCAGGAACTACTATCGCCAAGAGCGATGCTCTGGACTTGCTCGTCCGGCGAGAGCTCCACCATCAGCTGGTAGCCCGGGGCACTGCGAAGCTGCACGATCTGGCCAGGCGTGTAGTCGACATATTGCAGGTGGGGATTGGTGCCGGAAAAAAACGGCTGCATTTGCGCGCGCACTGGCGCAGCAAACGCGACAACGAGAAGGAGGACGGCCTGCCGCAGCCTCAATGGACAGCTCCTGCCTGCGAGACGGATTGCGTCGGGCCCGGATAGTAGCTGCTCGGCGGCGTCGTTGCTGCCGGGAGCTGCTTCTGATCCGGAGCTGGCGAGCTCTCGTCCGTGGCGGCCGGTAGCGCTTCGGGGTCCTTGCGATAGCCCACCACCTGAAACCCGAGCGGATTTACGAAGCGGTCTTCGACGCTCATCGCCGCATTGGAAAAACGATAGCGGACGACCGCGATCCACGAACCAGTCAATCTTGGCTGCGCACCGCCATCGCTGCGCATCAGATCGAAGCGCACGAGCGCCGCATTTTGTCCGATCGGCGAAACGCTCTTCACCTGCGCATCGACGACAGTCGTCCGCGGATACAATGTTAGCGGGCTCTGAGGATTGGAGACCAGCATCTGCTGCAGATAGCTGTTGCGCGCGGCATCAGCTGAGAACAGCGCGACCTTGCGATAGTTCGCGTTCAGGGTCGCCATGTCGAACCCCTCGCGCGCGAGCACATATTGCACGAGAAAGCTCTGGGTGAGCGCGGCATCAGGAGTGATCGTCGCAGGATCGAGCGGTTTCAGCGCCTGCACATAGCCGGTCGTCTTATCGACCATCAACGTATAGGGCTGCACCGTCTTGAGCGGCGTCAGCAGCACGAGAGCGATCGCTTCAAGAACCGCGATTAAGGCTGCCGCGCCTGCTATTGCCCAGGCGATCCGATGTGAGGTCCGCATCGCCTGCACACGGTCGCGGTTCCAGCTCGCCGCCTCCGCATAATATGCATCAAGAGTCTCTTTGGCTTGGGCTTTCATGCACTCGCATCCCGTTTTGCAGCGAGCGCAGATACCCGCGCGCCGGGCCGCCGGCTGAATGATCTTCCAAGCGGCACGTTGTGGCGGCCAGTCGACGAGCTCGAATCATGGATTTCAGGAGTTCGCGAGACGGGCCCATTGCTCGCCGTCAGCCGCTCCAGTTCCGCGCGCTCTCTGAAGGTCGATGATTGAATCATTCTCGCCAGCGCCGCAGCTCGGCTGCGCTCATGACTGGCCGCTTGTTCGTTCCGCTCGGATCCGGCGGCCGAGGCAGCAACGCGGCTTACGGCCGGCATATTCGCTTCAACCCGCGCGAGCAGCGGCAGGCGGAAGCCCCGGGCAATCCGCGCGCAGGCGTAAAGCGCTGCGATCACCAAGACCGTGAACAGGCAGGTAATGACGAACAGCTCGGTCGGCATCGTCGGGAGGGCTTCGCCCGCCATCCGGCGCGCAAGCGCGCTGCTCAGCCAAGGATCGATAAAAGCAAGCTCGAGACCAAGGCCAATCGACACACCGACCGCGCCAAGCGCTGCCCCAGCGAGCACACGTGCCCATCCTTCGAAAAGGCTGCGCGTGGCATCGAACAGCAGGAACGCAATGAAGAATGGACCGAGCGCAAGCATCAGACCGGTGATGATGCGGACGATGATCAGGCCTCCGGCAGCGGTCGCGAGGAAGAGGATTCTCGAGCCCCCGAGCGCGAAGGCATCAAAGCCGGCAAATGGAGGCGGAGCAATCTGCTCATATGTGCTGGCTGGAGCAGTCCCAGGCCCCAGGATTGCGAGCTGCGCAAATGCATGATCCGTCAGATCCAGACGTTGAACCAGCGTGCCGTCCGATCCAACGACACCAGCCCGCGGTCCGATTTCTCTTACCAGCTGACCTGGTCCGTCGGTCACCAGATCATAGACGACCGTACGATAAGCGGGCCAGCTGGTGGCAAGCGCGAAGACTGCGCCAATCTTCACGAACGCGATCGTGCCACTGCGAACGGTGAGAGTAGTGCCGAGCAGTAGATTGTAACCGATCAGCGCAATGAATACCGTGAGAAAGCCGCTGAGGACGATCTGAAGCGTCGAGCCCGGCGTGCTAAGCGCGGTCCAGGCGCCTGACCCCAGCGTCTCAGCCTGGCAATCGACAAAGGCAGTGATCGAAGTGACAAAGCCAGAGCCTTGGCTAACGGCGGAACAGGCGTCGGTCATGCGACCTCCAACAGTCGCGGCAGCCAATCGGCGGGATCATCTCCAGTTTCGAGCCGGATCTGATCGAGCAATCTGACCGTCCGCTCCCGACCCGAAAGCACGGTCAGCAGATCTTTCTCGCCGGTCAGATTGAGCCGCACGACGACGCTGTCATTGCCATGCTTGATCAGAAAGCAATGCGCGCTGTCCGGGATGGTGCGAACGAGTTCGAGCTCGTGGCTCGTGAGTCCGAAACCCTCGACATATTCCGACGCCTGCGCCTTCGGATTGGACATGAAGATCTGAGTCGCAGCCTGCTCGATGATCGCGCTTGCGATCTTGCTTTCGAGCGCATCCTGGGCGCTTTGCGTGGCAAAGCCGACCACGCCATTGCGCTTGCGGATGGTCTTTTCCCAGTCCTTGATCCTCCGCACGAACACATCATCGTCGAGCGCCTTCCAGCCCTCGTCGACGACGATGATTGCGGGGCTGCCATCGAGCCGCTCCTCGACCCGGTGAAACAAGTACATCATCGCCGGCGTACGAACGACGGGATCGTCGAGGATCTGGGTCATGTCGAACCCGACGGATTCGGCGGCGAGGTCGGTCAGATCATTCTCGTTGTCGAACAGCCAGGCCCGCTCACCTTCGCCCCACCAGGGCCGCAGGCGCGACCAGAGATCATTGCTGTGCGGGCGGTGCCCACCCCGGAAGAGCTCGACGATGTACCGCAGGCGCTGATGCTCGCGCGGTTGCTCGAAATTGGCGTCAACCGCGTCCTTGATCCTCAGCTGCTCGTCGCCGTCAGCGCCGCCGGCGAGGACCTGCAGCCAGTCAATCACGAATTGTCGACTTGCGGCTGTGTCGGGAAGCTGGAGCGGGTTGAGCCCCGACGGCATGCCTGGGCGAAGCACATCATAGCGTCCGCCAATGGCGCGGATGAACAGTTCAGCGCCACGATCCTTATCGAAGAAGACGATTCTGGGATGAAACTTTCGCGCCTGGGCGAGCAGGAAGTTTAGCACCACCGTCTTGCCCGATCCCGATGGGCCGATCACCGTAAAATTGCCCAGATCGCTCTGGTGGAAATTGAAGAAATAGGGTCCGGCGGCCGTCGTTTCGAGCAGGGTCACAGCTTCGCCCCAGTGATTGCCTGAAGCGCGCCCGAGCGCGAAATTGTGGCAGCTCGCAAGCCCAGCAAAATTGCTCGTCGAAACCAGCCCACGGCGCGCGATATATCTGAAGTTGCCCGGGAACTGCGCCCAGAATGCCGGTTCGAGCGCTATGTCCTCGCGGACCGACATGATGCCGAGATCGGCAAGCGCGGCCTGAACCTCGGCAACGCCTTCGTCGACCTGCTCCGGCGACGTGCCGCGGAGGGCGACCGTCATATGATGCTCGCCGAACGACGCCCGGCCAGCGGCAACGTCGTCCTTGGCATCGGTGAGTTCTGCCCGGAGGCTCAGCGCCTCATCCTCGGCCGAGCGCATTCGCCTCAACGCAAGGTTCATCCGTGACAGCGCGGCCTGTCGCTCGACGAAGCCGAACGACTGCGAGATGGTCAGCTCGAAAGGCAGCCGCAGAAGCTCGTCGAGCATTCCCGGTGCAGTCTGCCCCGGATAATCCTTCACCGATACCAGGCCCAGGAACTGCCGAGGACTTGCCCCTGCCCGGCCGAGCTCGACCGCGTCCTGGCCAAAGCTGACCCGGCGGTAAGGCAGATAGTCGCCGGCGTCCTGCATCGGGAGCAGGACCGGCCGCATCTCTCCATTGAACAAATAAGAAAGGAATTCGAGCAGCTCGGAGCAATGTCCCTGTTTGGTCGGATAGACACCAAGCAGCCGCGGCTCATAGCTCCCGAGCGCAGCCATGAGTGCGTCGCGAGCCTGACCCAGCTGCTGAAGCTCGTACCTCGACGTGTCGAGCTGCTCGACGGCCTTGCCGAGACGCTGGCGGAGCCGATCGGCGACGCCGACCTTCCCCTGCAGCGGCCGGCGGACGATCGTCAGGAACAGGTCGTTGACGTACAGCCGCCGCGTCGACAGCCGCGCCTTCCACGCAGAATCGAGCTGGCGCGTGAAGCCGTCCTGATAGTCGGCCTCGAGCGACACTTCAGCTTCGCGCCGGACGACATGGTGGTAGATCGCATAGCGCGACGAGCCGATCGCCTGCAGCGCGGCATCACGCAGACGCTTGCGGTAATTGATCTCGTCGGCGTCGGCAGTCTCGAACAACAGACCTCGGACCTGGATCACCTGGATAAGCAGGCCGTCGCGTGTCTCGATCGTATGATCGTCGACATGCCGGGCATAAGGCAAATGCTTGCCGGATGGTTGCTCGCGCTCTGCAGCGTTCGCCTTGTTGGTCAGGGGCGGTAGGAGTTGCATCCCCAGACCTGGTAATTCTTGATGCGCGGACATTTCGACACGCGTGCTAGCCACAGGTCGAAGAATCGCGGCTCTTTGAGACACAGCAGCACGCCGGCGCCGTGGATGATGAGGGCGCCCGCAACAACCCAGATTGATTTGAAGATCAGGAACAACTCGGTCGCGATGACGACGTTGGCGACGAAATAGCTGTAGGTGACGCCGGCGAACATCTGTGGGCGCGTGAGCGCCACGAAACAGGTGTCACGCTCGATTCCTCCGCTCATTGGCCGACGGTAGCTGCCGAATGGATACCCGCGACAATGCTCGACGCACCGAACAGGATGAAGCAGCCTATGATGACCGTCGCGCCGTACCGCCAATTGATGCGTCCGGTCAGCATCATGAAGCCAACGCTCGCGACGGCAATTACCGCGACGACGGTGGCGATCGTTCCGAGCAGCGTCCCTTGAAGCCAGTTGACCGCGGAAACCAGCACACCCGATCCCTGCGGATCGGTGTAGGCTTGCTGGGCCTGGGCGGGGGCCGCGGCCGCACAGGTAACGGTCGCCGCGAAAGCGGCGCGAAAACGGTTCGACATCAAGTGGTGCCCCCCAGCGATTCGGCGCCTCGGATAGTGCGTCAGGAGATCAGGATTGCCAACCGGGATTATTGAGAAATTTCAGCTGAAGGGCTGAAGGCGCGTTGAACGGTTGAGCCACGGTGCCGAGGTGCCAACATCGTCACCGGACATCGTCGGAGCTAAGGAGCTTGTTCCGGCAGTGACGGGGCACGCATCTCAAGTGCATGCGCACAGGGTCACCAAACCGCTACCCGCTCGGGTCGCACGCCTGATTCAACTAACATCGCCCTGCGGCTGCGCAGCCGCCGCCGTGCAGCTCACGACCCGGCGGGCAAATGCTTCACTTCAAGGTCGCGAACCCCATCGACAGTCAGAACGCCGCCGGGCCACTCGCCACGCTCATAGCTGAATGTTCCAACTACCGTCGCCGTGATACGCTTACCCACTGTGCCGATGTTTCCCTCGCGATAGATGGCAGACCATAGCGGAGCCACGTCTGGCCTCCCTACAGCGTCATTGGAGATCGAAATCGCAACAGGCCTGCGACGGCATGATCTATCACTCAAGAGCAGCCGATCAAGGCCACCCCTTATCTCGCCATAGACTTCGACGCGCCGAGACACGTACTTCAGTGGGTGCCGAGCCAGATCGCAGACGGTCGTGCGACTCTGAGCCACACCTTCACCAGCAAGGGTGCTGCCGAGCCAAATTAGCACAAGCAGTACGCGCCGAAAGCTGACCCTCATTTGCATCCTCCATCCGCACAATCCTCAGCAACCGACTTAGCTGCGTAGTTATTAATCGCGTGAGTGCGATCCGCGTCTGAGATGCCAGGTCGCCATACTCCATAGGCAGACGGAACGCCTTCGCCTTGGTTGACATAGGATTGAGTCCGGTAGGCATTGCGCTCCGTTTGAACAACCTGCGCACGGGTCGTCGGGCCATGTCCTCGAGCGCGGTCGTCAACGCCGTGCCGACCTTCGTGGGCCACTGTGCCGCCTGTCTCGACGTCTTCTTGGGAGCCGTCCGACCGACCCGAGAATGCGTTATGCATGGCCGTCGGATTGAATGTGATTGTAATTCGAGAGCCGCGCATGGTTGTAACACCAAAGCCTTTGCTAGAGAATTTAACCGCCACACCGTTCTTCTGACCGTGTTTCCCATAGAACTTCAGCACCGCATCCAGCGCTTTCTGTTCCTTTGATCCGGCATCAAGCTTCGAAGCGGCGTCGGAAATCTTGCTCAGCGCGCTATCAACCATGCCGCACTGATCGGGGTCCCCGGCGCAGGTGTAGAGCCCGGATGGATCGGTGAAGTCGACGGGGTCGTCGTTGGCGTAATCGTAAAGGTTCAGGTTCGATTTGTAGCCCACCGGATCGGTCTGCATGAACCGTCCGAGTGTCGGCGAGTACATGCGGGCCTTATAGTAATACATGCCGAGTTCTGACAGCCACGCCTGACCGGTGTACTGAAACCGCCCGCTGTTGTTCGTGCCGGGGATGCCGTATTCGTCGTAGGTATTGATACCCGGAGCTCCGCTCGCGTTGGTCATCGCGACGATCGAACCCAAATGGTCGGCGTGCAGGAAACGCTTCGTGCCCGTGCCTGAGCCAACGTACCACGCGAGCGGCTCGTCGGCCGCGGCATTGCTGCCGTGGACGTAACGGTTGATGAGATTGCCGCCTGAATCGTACTCCGCGACGAGTGCATCGCCGTCGTACAAGAACCGGGTGTCGGCGCTGCCCTTCTGCACGCGCCAGAGGCGCCCAATCGGGTCGTACGTGAGGTTTGTCGTCGTGCCGCCGGCAGTCGCCGAGACCAATCGATTCTCGGCATCGTAGACGAACGTGTTGGTGCCGTCCGTGGTGAGATTGCCGTTGGCGTCGTAGGTGAAACTCGCAGAACCGGCCGTCGTATATTGGTTGAGCCCGTTGATCTGATAGCCGCGATTGACTGCGATTGCACCTCGCCACGCATAAGCGTCGTTGTCGCGGCTCTCGTAGACGATCTCGTTGGCCGAATTGAGCTTTCTCACCGGATCACTCGAAGTGAAGGCCCAGCTGACATTGCTGCTGGTCGCCGAAGGAAATGCGTCACTCTGGTTAGTTAGCCGGCCGATCGGATCCCACGAATAACCTACGGTCGCAGTCGGAGCGTTGACCGCCCCCTCGGTGCGGCTCGAGAGTGTGGCATCGGCATTGTACGCAAAAGTGTCGAGCTTCGTCGCGGCGCCAGTCCAGTCGCAGCCGGCCATTGCCCCAGGTCCTTCCGATATCTCCGTTAGCCGGTTTGCTGCGTCATATACATAACTGAATGCCTGGCCGTCGGGGTGGGTCAGCTGGACCCGTTGACCAATACAATTATAGCTCGAACTGAGCGTCTTGCTGAATCCGCCCATGCTGATCGTGCTCGAGATTAGACGTCCTAGCGCATCATACGCCGTGCTGATCTGATCGGCGCCGTTCGCGCTGTCGAATTTCGCCGAGATCTGTCTGCCTGCGAGATCGTAGTTGTAGTAGACGTCGCGCGCTATCGTGGCACTCGGCATTACGCAGCCGGACGTAGCTGTTACGCACTTGCTCGAGACGCGGTTGAGCGCATCGTAGCTGTAGCGGATGATCGAACCGTCACGTTTAATCAGGGTCGCTCGATTGCCATTCCGGTCATAAGCATACTTTTCGCAATCATCGGTCGAATTGCGGGTCTCGGAGGGGCCAGAAACACCATTCACTTCGGCAACCGTGCCGATGTTGCAGGAAGCACTGATTGTCCCGTTGGCGGCTGATGGGAACTGCCAGGCGATTTGACGGTCAAAGTTGTCGTAGACATAGGTCGCCACATTGCCATTGGCGTCGGTGACCGTCTGCTGTTTACCACCCAAGGTGTAGGTGTAGCTGGCGTAATCCTCCTGCAGGGTCGCCGGAAAACCGTTCGCGGTCGTAATCCCATAAGCTTTCTGCACTTTCGACAACCGCCCAGCATCGTCATAATTGTTCTTGGTGATGCGGTCGGGACCGTCATTTCCTTTCGGCCCGACAGTGCAAGCGTCGGAAGGCAAAGAGCCGAACGCCGCCGGATTCATTCGGGTGGTGATGCATGAAGGACGTAAGTTTGCATCATAGCTCACCTGCTCGACCGCAATGACGGTCTCCGCGCAAACTGACGAAGAGCAAGTAAAACAGACGGCAAAGGCTGCACACAACAGACCTCCAGAGACTTTGCCTCTGACTGACCGCGTTCCGATTCTCGCAGAATCAAAGCAAGACCAAAGATTATGACGCCATGCCCCTTGTCGGAGAGACTTGATCATGGCTGCACCACCTCCGTCTTAACGAGCTTTCCATTGGCCGGATCAAAAGTCATGCGCTTGAAGCTGGACAGCACAAAGTCCGACCCGTCGAGGGCATTGCCCGTTCCGAACTCGGTTCGATATTCGCGACCATCAGCGTCATAGAGATGGTGAATTATATGACGAGGCAAGCTGCCCGATCCGTCCGGATCCGGCCCAATTTCCCATTGCAAGTGGCCACGATTGTCATAGCGCATGTAGCGCTTGTCATCGACATCAGTCCTTCCGTCATCAATGGACGTGAGACGACCAGCGTAATCATAGCCATAAGTGCTCGTTACTGCATTTGAGCCGTCGCCGCGGGCGACAGTCTTTGACGTCAGGAGGACGTTATCGTTCTGATACGAAAATGTCGTCACAACCTCGTCAGTCGACCCGACGCACGACGTTGGGTTTCCAGGTAGAGAATTAATACATTCGGAGATGCTCGATACCCGCCAGACTGGCAGTGAGTTGATCAAAGCGCCTGTGCTATCCTTCTCCCTCGGATAGTACTGGGCGTAAGTGTAGCGGGACTGAGCTTGCCTTCCTTGGGCATCGGCGGGAGCGGTCTTCGTGCGAACGCCCCCGTGCTCCGGAGCATAGGTGTAGGTAGTCGTGTTCCCCCGTGGGTCAGTCACAGTCTCCGGCTTGTTGCAGTAGCGAAAATTGCTGTCCGTGCAGCTGGCCTCGTATGTGAAGGATGTGACGAGTGGCTGGCCGCCGCCCTTCGGGTACGTTTTTATATCTATTATATCCTTACGCGAGTTATAGTCATACTGTGTATAGCCGCCCGTAAGTGTAGTTCCTGAATATGTGGCATCGGGCCACGTTTCCGTGACCACGTAGTTATTACCATCGTACGAGTAACTGATAGATCTTCCGATCTCGTCAGTAAACTGCAGTGGTCGGTAATCGATGTATGTGCGCTTTAGAGAACTAGTCTTGCCGTAAGGATCGGTCGAGCTTACAGTAACGATGCTAAGTGTAGGGTCATTATTCGTAGAGTTCGTTACAGAATAATTCCATACTGAGCTTCCTGTGGACAGCGCATCAACCAATATTCTGGGACAGTACGTGGTACACCCCTGAGCATACCCATATCCAGCTCCAGAAGGAAATGAATATGAATTGTAGCCCATCGTAAATATGGGCTGCCCGTTGTAATCAGTATATTGGAATGTCTTGCCATCAGCCGTAGATACGCCGATAGATGGTACGAGCGTACTGTTCGACACGCTGCAGGTTAACGTTGTCCCTGAGCAATAGTCTACTGATCTATTCACAATTGAAATATTATTGGGCTCTGGCCTCTGAACTGCCCAACCGGATATGTTTCTGGAAACATATGAAGAGTTAATCTTCACCATCCATCCAAGTGAACTCTCGACCGACCTCAGCTCCCGCGAACCATCGGAATTGGGGATATAATAATAGGTGAGCACTTCGCCGTCCGGCTTGGTCGCGCTGGTTGCCGTGCCTATTACTCCTGGAGCCTGGTCAGGCGTGGTAATGAACCGACTCTCGAACGAATCGTTTATAAAAGTCGTATCATAGGTTACTTTTGTGCCATCCTCGGTCGTCATTTGATATGTAGTTTGCGATGACTGCACAAGTGTAGCTGGTTTGCTTCCATTAATATTCGGGAATGGAGCGACGGAATCGAATTGATATACGTCTCCGTTGAAAGTAGCCACTAAATGTGTGTAAGTCGTGTAAGGATCTTCTACTTGTATAATTGCATCGGAGAAGTTATTCTTTATCGGCGAGCGCCATCCATCGAAGTGAAATTGGAGTCCGGCGGTCGCCAGGGCGGGAGTTGGAATGTTTGGCTCCCGCGTGAGCAAGTCAACGCCATGTCCGTCGGAAACACGCTGAGGAGGAATTTCCGGTACGCTCTGCGCATTCAATGCCGCGGTCGGCAGGCCAAGTAAAACGGCCGCAATGTTAGCGCGGCGAGACAGCGTTTGACGCACCCACCGGCTGAGCGCCACGGTCGAATGAATTCCGGCAGCGTCACTCGATGCGCCGAACAGGATTCGTCGCGGCGAATTTACGGCGCCAATTGCCGCACATCTCTTCATCCTTGGCATCTCCCTGCAAAACTCATTCTCGTATTCCCCAGGCACCTGCACCTGGCACTCGAACGGCCAAGTTCAGCTCCGCTGCTAAATTTCTAAGGGCTCGGCGAGCTCCAAATATATTCGACTGACTCTGTGTCGCCCCAGTCCGCGCACGCGCCGGTTCCCTGGACAACAATCTGCTTCCCGCTCGCGTAGTAGGTCAGAAGCGCCGACATCATCGCCTGACCTTGCGCTGTCGCGCCGTTGAAGACCCAGCGCGTGCCGGCAGTGGCACAAGAGGGCATCGCACTTCGCGAACCATTGGTGAGGAAAAAGACCCTGCCCTGCTCGACACCATAACTCGTGATCTGGCCGGGCGAAGAAGAAGATGCGTCAGCAGCAGAACTTGAACCGCAGGCCAACACTGAAGCGAGAAATAGAGAAGTTGCAATTCGTAAACCCGGCATTTTCCTAACCCCACAGTAACTTGAAGAATCACAAAGATCCCAGAAGCGCCGTCCACTTATCTTTGAGCATGGGCGCTCACATTTCGACTAGGCCGGCGGTGCAAGTCCCATCCGTGCCTTTTGTGTAATCTATCCGAGATATGGGACGACCCGAGGTGTACGCCGTTAGCAGCACGGAAAAGTACGCCTTCCCCGCATCCGTCGTTATGTCGAGATAGACGTTACCCCAGTTGCAACCGGCGCTTGGTGGGACGGAAAAGATGACATAGCCGAGGGGGCCCTGCGCCCCGACATGCGAGATTGACTTGTTGAGCTCCGTCGTTGCCGCCGCCGGGTCCGACAGTGCTCCGAGAACGGGAAGAAGGAGCAAGGTCGTCCGAGCCGCCAAAAATCCAGCCCGCATCGTCAGTCCTCGACCAAAAAGTATGAAATCGTTTCGACGCCACCCCAGATTGAGCAATTGCCCGATCCCCAAATTGTCACACGCTTATTTTGAGCATGGGCAGTCAGCAGGACCGACACCGCCGCCTGACCTGCGGTCGTTGAAGCGTCGATAGCGAAAACATGTGGTCCTCCGGGATCCTGGCAGGCCCGTGGCTGTGTGCGCGTCCCCGTTGTGGAGAACAGCACCGCGCCATTGTTAGTCCCGTAGATTGCGTAAATGGAGCCAATAGCGGCGCTCGACGCGATCACCGGCGTGGGGACAGCGGCAAGAAGCGAAGCGGCAACGAGCGCAGGCTTCTTCACGACATCCTCCAGCTGCGTCGGACGTCCAGGATGACGCAAAAGATCCTGCTCATTGGATCTTGATCAGGGTGAACCCATTCAAGGGAACGACAATGAACAAACTGGTCGGCACTGCCGCGCCGCTTCCGGTATCCGTTCCGGTCGGCGCACCGGTCACAGTGACGTTCGTTCGATTGTCGGCGCGGTCATATGAATAATTGGCTGTAACACCATTATTCACTGTGCCGCTGCGCGATACCTGCGTGACGCGGCCAAGCGCGTCATAGCTGTAAGTAATCGTTTCAGAGGCACTTGCCGCAGTTGAGAAAACTGCGAACAGCAACGCCCCCGCAATTCGGCTCAGCATCAACCGAGACCCCCTTCGTCTCCGATGGGAAGCGCCGGCCGGTGGGAACCACCGCGAAACACTTGCCCCGTCCTGAACGCGCAAGACAAGGCCTTGCCGTTGTGAGTTTCCTCACAACGGTTCCGAGCTACCGTTGCTTGAGCAGTCCCCCAATACGTTCACGCTACACCATCATTGACTTACGTCAATAGCTGAGTTGTTACATCGGAATTACTAAGACGCCGAAGGGATTGGCGCAGCCGGCGAACACCGAGGCGGTCTCGCCCTTTCCGACTGGAGCGAATCCGACGGGGCGACTTTCGGAAACGCAGGTGTCGTCAGTTTGATTGAATATAAGACACGCCTTCCGTGTCATTCGCTCCAGAAACGCATGTGCCAGAGCCACTTAGGTTGACGGTCTTGCCCTGCGCGTAGGCGGTCATGACAATCGACATTAACGCTTGAGTATTTGCGTCGACCACGGGAATTTCCCAGCGACTACAGCAATCACACGTCGGACGAGTGCCCGTTCGTGTCCCGCTCATCCAAAACAAAATGCGACTGGATGTATAAGCAACGCTGGTGATCGTACCATTTTGGCTCGACGCACAAGCTGGAGTCGTGAAAAAGCCAAATGCTACTGCTGAACCCAATGACACGAGTTTAACCATTGTTTTCATTCCGGCCGTCCCCTTTTTTTTAAACCATAGCGCCAGCCAATATTCGGACACACTTGGGCTTGGAAATTCGATCGACCAAGTTATGGATCTCATTTAACTCGAACGGCAACGTTCCTCGCAGAAAGGATCAGCCTCCGAATTCTCCCTTTCAAGAGAGATGATTTCATCCACTGCGAGGGCGCTTTGGTCGCGAACCAGAACGGTGGACGAGCGCGGCAACGTGAGTCTCGCTCATTGGATCTTGATCAGGGTGAACCCATTCAAGGGAACGACAATGAACAAACTGGTCGGCACTGCCGCGCCGCTTCCGGTATCCGTTCCGGTCGGCGCACCGGTCACAGTGACGTTCGTTCGATTGTCGGCGCGGTCATATGAATAATTGGCTGTAACACCATTATTCACTGTGCCGCTGCGCGATACCTGCGTGACGCGGCCAAGCGCGTCATAGCTGTAAGTAATCGTTTCAGAGGCACTTGCCGCAGTTGAGAAAACTGCGAACAGCAACGCCCCCGCAATTCGGCTCAGCATCAACCGAGACCCCCTTCGTCTCCGATGGGAAGCGCCGGCCGGTGGGAACCACCGCGAAACACTTGCCCCGTCCTGAACGCGCAAGACAAGGCCTTGCCGTTGTGAGTTTCCTCACAACGGTTCCGAGCTACCGTTGCTTGAGCAGTCCCCCAATACGTTCACGCTACACCATCATTGACTTACGTCAATAGCTGAGTTGTTACATCGAAACGACGAGTCCTGCGGAAGCGGCGCTGGAATCGCTTGCGGGGCGACGCTGCTAGCTGCGGCACATGCAGAACTCTCCGTCGGTGATCACAATGAAGCGCAAGTGGGAGCTTGTCTGGAAAGTTAGGGGGAAAGAATATCATGCTCAGGAAACGGTCGCGGACTGCTGTTGCACTCGTACTCTCATTCGCAATGGCCTCACCCGCCTTCGCCTACTCCTACTGGCAAGGCAAAGCGGGACAGATTTTCTTTTCCCAGCCGGGCAACTTTCCTTTCCGCATCTACGCCGCCAGCGCGACACCATTGACCGGGTGCCCGGGCAACTTTGCATACATCGAGACCAGCAATCCGAACTACCAGGTATATGTCTCCTCGATGACGACGGCTTTCACGACCGGGAAGACGCTCCATCTTACCTACAGCACCGATTCTCTTGGGTACTGCGTAATTGCGGAAGGATCCGTGGATGCTCAGTAGCGTCGCAGAGTCGAGGTGACCGCGTTGGAGTAATGTGGCCCTACCGCCCTCAAGATCATTCGTCTGTATTGAGCTGCTGCTGGTTTCCTGCCTGCCTAGAACAAATCTGTCATTGCGCACGGGACAGAGGCTTCCAACGCGATTCTCATCAACCAAGAAGAAGTCGCCAACGTGCAGTAATGGCAATCGCTCACTGGCCAGGTCTCTATTGAGTCTTGGCCGCGCACGGTCCTTCCAAGAAGTTATGAAAGCGCCCGCAAGATGCGGACATCGCTTCATGCCGCGGAGGAATTCATGATGATCCACAGCGGCAAGTATCTGCGGAATACCAGCACCTCGTGAGCCAAATGGGCATGGAGCGCGCCTATGAGTTAATGTAGTTGACCGTCTCCGTATCACCCCAGATATCGCAGGCCCCGGTTCCGTAGATGGTCAGAGGTTTGCCCGTGGTGTAGGCCGTCATCACGAGGGACAACGTAGCTTGACCCGCGGGAGTCGCCCCGCTGAACACCCATCGCGTGTTCTGTGTCGCGCAGACCGGCGCTCCGGTATGAGCTGCGCTTGTGTAGAAAATCACCTGGCCGCCCGTGTTGTACATAACAAGTACATTCGTCACTATGCTAGCCGGCGATGCTCCTGCGGTTGACTCAGCCGAAGAAAGCAACAACAAAATCGCCATCGCAACAGCTTTCATTAGCGGAGTTAACCTCATAATTGTCGCTTTCTTTAATGAGTGAATTCTCTCAATCACGCGAGCTACGCGGATCCGTCCTCACCTACCAGCGCTGCGTCTTCCAACAGGGGGGCAACTGGCTCGCGAGAGAAGCGCTCTTGCGGGCCTAAGGCTGTTGATGGCCGCGTAACGATCGAGTGCTCCACTTCAGGACGACTGTAACAAGAAATGGCAATGCGAAGACGAGGAAAAGGGGAAATATCGCCGACCCGACCGGACCAGGGTTAATTCCGAGGCCTTGATCGAATCTCCCATGAAGGTAGCTATTGACGCCTACCTTGAACAGCAGACCGAAATACAGTCCAAACAGGGCATAATAGATAATAGAGCCGACGGACTGCTGGACCATGCGTCTGTCGAGAAGACCGAGCCTTAGAAGGGCGACGTAAATAAAAAATGCGGCGAACGGATTGAAGTACGATGCGCGGTCAATCAGTTCCTGCGCCCACGACGTCCATCGGTCCCCCATAGACATTCCGGCGGTTTCACCAAGCGGTCGTATCAACTCTGAACTCATCACCGCCACCTGGAACACCAGGAAAGCGCCGGTGAGTCCAAAAGCCATCGCCCACCGATTGTTTCGCATCAGCACATTCCACCGCCTCTGCGACATACCTCTCCACGCTTCAGCGGCTGAGGAGGCTTCGGCGGTTCGTGTCGCCAAAAGATCGTCGCTTGGCCGGGCCTGAAGCCCCAATTGTTGGTGACGACCCGATCGCCCTTGTCCGATGAAGCGGCACTCGTGGTCAGCCCACCATATTTGCTGCTGGGCGCTCGGACGACGATTCCGAGATGGCCGGCGGACTCGGCGACATCCCCTTTCTGGGGAGTCTCACGAGGTCCCAGAGGACGAAACCCCGCGATCTTGCTTTGCGGATTAGCCCAGTCCTGCGCTCGTGCTATGCGGCTTTCGCCATTGACCGTCGTCTCCGACTCTCCACCATGGGCCAACGCATCGGCTACGAACAGATTGCACTTTGGAGCCCCCCATCCACCAAGCCAGTTGCCTGTGAAGCCGCCGAGCCTTGGATCGTTATCCCGATGATATTCGCGGTAATCTTTGCTGTTAGTTTGCGCATAAGCCCAATTCGCCACCGCATTCGGATCGTTTCCGCTTGGATCGGTCTTGTCCTCCGGATCATCGAGAGCATATTCATAGAGGTTGATTCCGCCGTCATACCCGACCGGATCAGTCTGCATGAATCTCCCCAAAGTGGCTGAATACATCCTGGCCTTGTAGTAATACATGCCAAGCTCGGGCATGTAGGCTTGGCCTGTATATTGGAAGCGGCCGAGATTTCCGACAGACGGGATGCCGTACTCGTCATAACTGTTCGCGTGGATCAGGTTGCCTGAGCCGTCCGCCACCGAAATGATCGACCCCTCGTGATCAGCCTGAACACTGCGCCGCGTCGATGAGGAGACGCTGCTCCCCTCATACCAGATCAGCGGATCGTCGTCGCGATTCCCATGGACGAAGCGGCGGAGCAGATTACCCGAGCCGTCATACTCAGCGATGATTTCGTCACCGTCGTAGAGGAATTGAGTTGTGCCCGCCGGCCCTCCTGACGTCTGGAAGAGGCGGCCCAGCGGATCATAAACTAAGGTTGCGCTGGCGCTGCCGGCTTCGGTAAGCAGGCGGTTCTCTGGATCATAGGTGTAGGTATTCGCGCCATCCGACGTGAGATTTCCATTATTGTCATAGGTGAAGGCTGCCGGCCCGGCCGCGGTATACTGATTAAGGCCATTCGCGGTGTAGGAGCGGTTCACGCTGACGTATCCGGCGAAGGAATAGGCGTCATTTGACCGCGTCTCAGTTACCACCTGGTTTGCCGGATTGTACGCGAGAGTGGCCGTCTCATCACCGTTCGTGCCGGCGAGATCGTCAGCGACGCTCGTGGCGCGCGAAAGGGGATCATAGCCAAGCGTTGTCGACGCAGAACCGCGCGTCACGGTCGTCATCTCCCCGATATTGTTATAGCCGACGCTAACGATCGTCGTTGATCCATTCTCCTTGATCGAAGTCAGCCGGCTGAGCTCGTCATAGCCGTAGGTAAATGAAGTTCCGTCGGAATGGGTGATTAACGTACGATTGCCCGCCGGATCATATTGATGTCCAACTGTACGCGCTGTCCCGCTCTGATTGGTTGTGGTTGTCAACAAACGGCCAAGGCCATCGTACGTATTGGTGATCCCCGAGCCCGCTGCAGATCCGAAGCGGGCGTAGAGCTGATGACCTTGCAGATCATAGTCGTAAAAAACGCTTGGCCCCGACGGCAACGTCTTTTGGGCAATCCGGTTCAAGGCATCGTAGGTGTAGCCGATCGTGCTTCCGTCGCGCTTACGCAGGCTGGTGCGGTTATCGTTGAGATCATATCCATATGCTTCATAGTCGCTGCCGGATACCGATCCGGCGGTCGACTTGTCCGCGAAATGCCACTCCAGCAGGCGGTCAAATCCGTCGTACACGAACTGTGCCTTGTTCCCATCGGCATCGGTCAGGTACTGCTGCTTGCCATTTGGTGTGTAGGTATAGGTCGCCAAGTTCACCTGCGAGCTGGTACCGTAGGCGTTCTGCACCTGAAGCAGTTCACCTGCGGCATTGTAGGTCGTGCGCCTAATTCGGTCCTGACCGAACGAGCCTGCCGCGCCCACCGTGCAAGCGGAAGGCGGAAGGCTTGCAAACACCGAAGGGTTCATTCTGATGGCTTTGCATTCAAGCCGTCCGTCGCTGGCGTAACTGTATTGAGTTTCGCCAAAAACGCTGCTCCCTCCGAGCGAGGATTCCAGGGTCGGCCTTCCTAGGGAATCGAGGGTTCGAGTGAGACTCTTCGTGATCGTCGCGGAGTTCAATGCGGCATCTGATTGATCGCTCGCATAACCTTGACCGGCACTCGTCTCATGACCATCAGCATCGTAGCCGTGCTGTGTGACGATAACTCCCAAGCCGCCGACCCCGTCCGGATCCGGACTGGCGCTGATCAAGAGCTCACGGTCAGAATCGTAGGTGTTCTTCGTGACGTCCGCGGGGCCCAAAGGCCCGACCACCTGGACTAGGTTTCCAATCGCATCGTATGTCTTGGCGGTTGAGGTGAGAACCGCCCCGTCCCCGGTTTTGACCGTCTCTCCGCTAAGCTGGAGGTTGCCATCATAGGTGTAAGTGGTCACCGTTTCATCCGCAGTCCCGGTACAGTTCGCAGATGTGCGGCAATATGATTTGGAGGTGAGCTTCCAGACCAATGGACCGCTTACGATTTGACCGCTGCTGGACATTATGGAGGCGCTAAGCTGCGTATAGGAATAGCGGGTTTGTGGTCTCACTCCATTAGAGCCAGCCGGCAGCGTTTCCGTAAGCAGGCCGCCATGAACCGGATCATAGGTATAATCCGTTTCATTGCCTTTAGCGTCGATCATGTAATTAGGCTTGTTGCACGTGACGATGTTCAGACAGGTCGCGCTGAAACCGTAGGTAGTTGTTTCGGGCGAAAGATTTGACCCGGGCTTGGGCGTCTTGGTCACGCTCGTGATATTGCCTCTGCCGTCGTAGGCGTAGCTTATATAGTCCCCTTCGGGATTGGTCAGAGTCGTCAGGCGGCCGTTGGCGTCCCATCCATAGGTTTTGGTTCGAACCGTTCCGTCGGCGAGCGTTAGGCTGTCTTGCGTGACTCGGGTTCCGAAAGAGGTGAGCGTAAGAGTGAGCGTCCTGCTTCCCTGGCCTGGGTAGGTGACCGTGACGCCCGAAGCATGGACGCCTTGGAGGCCGCAGCAATACTGCCAGGAGTATGACCACGTAAGCCCGCCCTTCGTGACTTGAATGATCCGATTCTGGATATCGCCTGCCCCTACGACCGAGCTGTCATACTTTCCGAAGGTGTAAGTCTCCGTTCCTTCGACAGGATGAATGATACTCTCGAAGGTCTGAGACCTCACCCAAGCGGTCGTCGACCCGGGGATCGTCTCCCCGTCCGTTTCTCGATGATATTTGACCAGCCTTCCAAGCGCAGACGTCGCATTGATGTCTTCGCCGTTTGTCCAGAGCTGGTCTGACGATGTACCGGATTGAGTGCTGAACTGCGGATTGGAGTATGTATATGCGATTCCCGTTGAGCTACTCGTCGGCGTGCATGAGGTCGAAGAGGTTGGGCAATATTGCTTCCCAAGGTTGATCCCGGAGATCTGGGTGAAACTCCCGGTCGGCGGGTAGGAATAAAAGAGACCGTATCCTTGGCTGCTTGCGATTGCGCTCACGGTCGCGTTCTGGTCGGACCCTTTATAGTAGTAGTCCATCCGCGACCCGTCAGGATGAACGACCGAGATGATCTTTGCGACGATCGCGCCGTTGGCGCCGTAGTTGTGAAATGTCGCCTGCGTTCCGTCACGATCGGTGAACGTAAAGGTGCTCGACGGCACGTCATAGGTCAGCTGCGCGCCCTGCCCTTCGGCATCGGTGAAGGTCCAATTGCTCCTTGAAAAGACGGTCGATTTGGTGCCGACGCTCACGTACGTATAGGCTTGTGCGAAGCCTGTCGGGGTCTGCTCTCCAATAGTCCCACTGTTGTTGTCGCCATTCAGATAGAACTGGAACACCCGTTGCAGGCCGCTTTCCTCGTGACCGATGCTGACTTCTTTGCGATTGAGTTGCAGCGACCCCGACACAAGATCGACCCCGTTGGGGTCAACGACGGGAGCTTCCGGCGCAGGACTACCGGGCGCAACTTGAGCCGCAGCAGGAGCGGCAGCGGCCGCGATCGAGAGCGCCGCCGCCACAGCCGTTGGGCGCGTCCCCAACGATTGCCATCGCCGCTCCAGTTCGGTGTGTTGCGTCCCAGCGCGCTGCGTCCGAGACATTTACTGAGGCTCCGCGACGGTGATCAGATGCAAGTCGCACTGATCAGGCGCAGCGTTGCCGCCGGAAGTGGTGCAATACTGGTCGCCGGAATGGATCAGCACCCGTTGGGTGTCTCCCGCATGCTGACAGAAATCCGTCCTGGTCTGGCCGCGGAGGCTGGTGCATCGATCGATTTTCGCGGGACCGAACGTGGTGCATCCTTGGCATGCAGGAACGTCCGTTCGACAGCTCGATGTCTGAGCAACTGCCGATGAGCTCAGGATGGCTGCCATCACGAAGGCAGGACAGAACTTGGTCATTGAGAGCCTTTCAGGATTGATCACCTTCGCGATCAGCACAGCGGACACGGGTTGGGAGAGCAGCAAATCATAGTTAGCTCGGCCCGACACCGTCGCGATGTTCAGATAAGCATTGCTCCAATTGCACCCAGCAGTCGGGGGCACGGCGAAGGACACGTATCCCGTGCCACCCTGCACGACACGGCCACGCGCGTCATAGGTGTAGGCGATCGTTTCAAAAGCGCTCGCTGCTGCCACAATAGCGCGACCGCAATACCGCCGAACGTCGACATCGCACCCCCTTTCAACCTGCGGCGGAGGATCATGATTTTGACGAGCACCCGTCGCCGCTTTGCGCGTCAGTCGTGGAAATCTGCCGCGCCATACGGGTGCGAATTCTCGCTCGACAAAACCGTGCAAACGCCCCGCCTCCAGTCATTCACGAACTGGCGAGGCATAGGCGAGCGCGTTGTGGGCTAACCCACAACGGCTCCGAGCCACCGTTGCTGTGACAGTCCCCCTGTTAGGCCTCACGATATGGGTTGATTGTTACAGGTCAATAAGAATCTTCACTCTTGCTAAGGAATGTTGAAGATCAGCAACTTGGGTTGCCTGAGGTGCGAAATTGGGCTGCTTCGAAGGGAGCCGACTCGGTCAATGCAGCGGGAATTGGCGATCCGAGGCGTGGGCTCGAGATGAAATGCGCGCGCTATCCCATGCTCACGAAATCAAAGGAATAGCTGGATGCTGATATCTTCGTTGGTCGTCGCCGTTCAGGTTTTTGACACACCGCCGGCATCTGGGCCTGACACGGCTGAACAAATAGCGGCTCGAGTTCAGCGGCCGCGCGTTACCGGTCTATCTCACATTGATCGCATAGTTGCGGTGACTGCGTGGCGGAGAGGGTGGGATTCGAACCCACGGTACGGTTGCCCATACGCCGCATTTCGAGTGCGGTGCTTTCGACCACTCAGCCACCTCTCCGCGGGAAGTCGCGCTGGCCGGACTAGACGCCGGCTCCGGTCGGACGCGGCGCTCTAGCAGCGGCGCCTTGCGTTGCCTAGATAGATACGCATGACCCCTTTTGAACTCTTCGAACGTTCTATTCCCGTGGCCCAGAAGGTCGACATTCCTCTCGCCCGCTTCGCCATCGGTGATGTCGTCCGCCACAGGATCTTCGACTTCCGAGGCGTGATCTTCGACGTCGATCCGGAGTTTGCCAATAGCGATGAATGGTATGAGGCGATTCCGGAGGCGCTGCGTCCGTCCAAGGACCAACCCTTCTACCATCTGCTCGCTGAGAATGAGGAAACCAATTACGTCGCCTATGTCAGCCAGCAGAATCTCGTGCACGACGACAGCGACGAGCCCGTCGACCATCCGGCGATCGCCACGATGTTCAATCGCGAGGACGGCCGGTACCGCCTGCGACCCGACCTTCGCAATTAGTTCGCATTGCTAACATTACGGGATCAATCGAGGCGCTTTTCCATTCGCACGAGCGGCACCTCGACGCCGTCGATCGAAGCATTCAGCACGGGGTCGACTTGGGTATAGCCGCACGCCGAATAGAGCGGAACGCCCGCCATCGTCGCCATCATGGTCGCGCAGCTGAATCCTGCGTCTCTCGCGGCTTCCTCGCAAAGTCTCAGCACCAGGCTGCCGACTCCTCGGCGCACGAAATCGGGATCGGTGTACATCGCGCGAATGCGCGCGGGTTCGGTCGCAGGATCGAGCGGACGGGGCTCCCTCGAGACCGTGCTGTCGTCACCACCATAGAGAGTCGAGCGCCAGCTCCATCCGCCACAGCCGGCAATTCTTCCGTCATGCTCGACGACGAAATAGGTGCCGTCTTTGACGAGCTGAGTGTCGAGACCCATCACCCGGTGGCTTGCGAGCACCTGCTCAGGACTGAGGAACTGATCTTGTAGCTTCTCGATCGATCGACGCATGACCGCGCGCAGCGCGTCCAGATCGTCGACGGTCGCGAGGCGGTGGGTAAAATCGCTCAATTGCCTAATAGCCTTCGACGTCGCCGACATTGAGGCGCGGGTCGATCGCGCCGTAGAACCGCTGGTTCCCGAGCGGTTTTGCGCCAATCGCAGGCGCGCCGACGAGGATTGCTGCAACTTGGTTCCCGTAGGCGATCGGAACAACCTTGTGACCCATGGCTTCTAGCCGCGCAATGGAATCGGCACTGAGCGCATAGTTTTCGTAACCGATCTCGTCGGGCAACCATTGGTGGTGCACGCGGGGCGCGTCGACAGCTTCGGTCACCGTCATTCCGAAATCGATCATGTTGCTGATCGTCTCGATCACCGCCGACGGGATCCGGCTGCCCCCCGGAGTTCCAACGACCATGACGAGCTGCCCATCCTTGGTGACGATGGTTGGAGTCATTGACGAGAGCGGCCGCTTATGGGGCGCCACCGCATTGTTCGGCCCCTCGACGAGCCCGTACATATTGGGCGCGCCGGGCTTGGCCGAAAAGTCGTCCATCTCGTCGTTGAGCAGGATTCCGGTGCCGGCAGCGGTGACATGCGCGCCGAACCAGTCGTTGAGCGTGTAGGTGAGCGAAACGGCATTGCCGTCCTTGTCGACAACCGAGAAATGGGTTGTGCTGTTTCCTTCCGCCCCTATCCCCGAGGCCGGCAGACTGGCTGAAGCCGTCGCGCGCGTTGGGTCAATCCCTTTCCGCAGTTCAGCCGCATAAGCTTTGTCGATGAAGTGTTGCGTGTCGACCTTGACGAAGCTCGGATCGCCAAGGTTGAGGTTTCGGTCGTGATAGGCCCGCCGCATCGCCTCCACCAGGAAGTGGGTGCCGGCGGCCGAATGGAAGCCAAGCTTCCCGACGGGATAGCCCTCCAGAATGTTGAGCGTCTCGCACAGGACCACACCACCCGAACTCGGCGGCGGCGCAGAAATCATATGATAGCCGCGATAATCGCATTCGAGCGGGTTCAACTCGCGCGCGCGATAAGTCCTGAAATCCTCCGCCGACAGGATCCCGCCATTGGCCCTGCTCGCTGCGACTATCTTGGCGGCGATCGGTCCATTGTAGAACGCCCACACCCCTTTGGCGGCGATCTGCTGCAGCGAGCGACCGAGGTCCGCCTGGACGAAGCGTTCGCCGGCTTTCCACGGTTGACCGCGATTGAGGAAGATTGCCGCGGTTGGTGGGTCTTTGCGGAATTCGTCGGCTCCGGTGGCGAGAAAGTCGGCATCACCTTGGTCCAGAATGAAACCATCGCGGGCGAGGCGGATGGCGCTAGCCATCAGCTGAACGCGCGAGCGGGTGCCGAACTTCGTTCGCGCCAGTTCGAGGCCCGCCACTGTTCCTGGCACGCCAACCGCAAGGTAGCCGCGCCGGCTACGGGCCGGTACCGGTTTGCCATTGGCGTCCTGGAACATGGTCTCAGTCGCTGCACCGGGAGCGGTTTCGCGAAAGTCGATGAAGGCGGTACGCCCGTCGTGGAAGCGGATGGTCATGAATCCGCCGCCCCCGAGATTCCCAGCTTCAGGAAATGTGACTGCCAGCGCGTATGCGACTGCGATCGACGCATCCACCGCGTTGCCCCCGCTTTTCATCACGTCGAGGCCGGCTTTCGATGCAAGCCGGTGCGCGCTGACCACCATCGCGTGCTCGGCTCCGAGCGGCGTCGGAGATGCGCCCCGCGCCTCGGGAGCCCAAAGCAGCGCAAATGTCGCGAACAAGGTAACAAGTCGGCCGTTCCGAATTCGCATCATTGGCTATTCCCGAAAAAGTGAGCGCCCCGAAGTCCCGCGAGGGCCGATGTCAGTCAAGCCTCGGCGCAGTTGACGCAAAAAAGGGCCGCACCTTCCGGGGCGGCCCTTCCCTTGACGTGTATCACATGGCGCCAATCTCAGCCGCGCTGGCCCTTCTGCGTTGGCGGCGGAGGAGGTGGAGGCGGCGGTGGCGGAGGCGGCGGCGGAGCCGCACAGGTCGCAGTCACCGCGACCACCGACCCGTCGGGGCAGGTCTGCGTCGCGGGCGGCGGCGGTGGCGGGGCGACCGGCGGCGGCGGCGCAGCCGACACGAACGGCGCGAACTTGGCCACGAGCCGCACATACCAGAAGCCGCCGTTGATCCCGAACGGACCGCCGAGCCGTGGATAGATCTGCCCGTCGGCCGTACTGTTCGTCAGCACGTAAATCGGGTTGAACGTCGTGTGCTTGATTTTGTCCGGATAGGTGTTGAACACATTGTTGGCGCCCACGGTCAGCGTGAAGTGGTTCAGGAACGTGTAGCTGACGTCGAGGTCGGTGGTGAACTTGGCGCCGAAGTGCTGGGCTGCCGTGAATTCCTTGGTCACCGGATCTTGCGCTGTCGGGTAGTCGACCGCGTCTTCCCACCAGCCGTAGTAATTCTCCCGCGCGTTGAATGCCCAGGGTCCTCTCACCCAATTGGTAGACAGGGTGGCCCGGTTGTTCGGCGCGAGATGGGCCACGTCAATCCGCTGCGCCTCGCTGATCACGCCCGGCTTGAAGCTCGTCACCTTCGACTTGTTGTAATTGTAGGCAAGCGTCCAGGTCATCGCACCGTCGAGCAGATGGGTGCGCCAGGTGCCGACGACGTCGAGGCCCTTGGTGGATGTGTTGAAGCCGTTGGTGAAGAAGTTGACCGCGCCGTTGAGGCCGACGGCAGCAAGCGCAGGCTCCTGAGCAAGATCCGCTGCGGTCACCGTATAGTTCTGAGAAATGCCGATGCGGTCCTTGACGTTGATGATGTAACCGTCGGCGGTGACAGTTAGCGACGGCAGCGGCTTGAGGATGATGCCTGCGCCATAGTTATGCGATTTCTCGGGCTTCAAGGTTGTCGCGCCAAAATGGCGCGAAATCGGACTGTCGACCGGATAGGTGCCGGTCTGGACCTGCTCTCCCGCGACGAAGTTGGTAGTCAGGATCGCATCGTGCGACTGGCCCGGCGACGGCGCGTGGAAACCGGTCCCGATCGTACCGCGGATCGAAAACTCCGGCGTAACCTTGTACAGGGCATTGGCCTTGTAGACGAAGCTGCCGCCGAACGTATTGTAATGTTCGTAGCGTCCGGCGACGCCGGCGCTCAACGCGTCGGTGATGTCGGCTTCGATATCGCCATAGACACCCCAGCTCCACTGGCTCCAGCTCCCGGCGTACGTCGGACTGGTCCCGCCATAGCCGCTCGCGCCGGGCGAGCGGCCGGCAACGATGCACTGGGTCGGCGTCGGCGTGCCGCCAGCACAGAAACTGCCGGGAGTATAGGGAGTCGGCGCGTAAACGCCCGGAGAAACGAGGTCGAACAGCGGCTGCGACGCAGCGAACGGTCCGGCGGCATAGGATTGCACGTCACCTTGCGTCGAGCCGTAGGTTTCCTTCCGGTATTCAGCGCCCCATGCCAAGGTGACGGGACTGGCGAGCCCAAGATTGACCGGATAGGTCATGTCCAGGTTCGCGTTGGCTTCCTTCTGGCTGAGCGTGCCGAACTGGAAGCTCGTCTGGGATTGCGGTCCGTAGGACGCATTCTCCGAGTGGTTCATCGACAGCTTGAGAGTGTTCCTCGCGAGCGTGCCTGACAGGTCCCAGGTGAGGCCAGCGGGGATATTGCCCTTCCAGCCGACCGTGCCCCATCTCTCCTTGGTGACACCAATGAACCGAGGCGTGAAGCCGGCCGGATAGATTGAACTGAAGAGGAAGGTGTTGCTGTCGTGCACGAAGCCATTGGCCGGACAGGTCGCGTTGCCTGCCGGGCAGGGCGTTAGAAAAAAGGGAGCCGCAAAAGCCTGGTTGGCCCCAAGCCGGTGTACCACGCCGGCGACATCCGTCGCGAAGCCGGTGATCGGCGAGCGATAGTTGAAGCTCTCGTCGGCATAATTGTACGCTGCGAGGCCAGTCGCGTAGAGCTGGCTGTTGGGACCCGTGTCAACGCCAGCGTTGACCACGCCCTTCCAGCCGTGCTGCGGCGAGTTGCCCCAGATCTGCACGGGCAGCGGATAATTGGGCAGTTGGCTCGCGAGATTCGGGAAGTTCTGCGCAAAAATGACTGCGATGGGGCGCGTGGCGCCGCGGCTGGTGCCGTCATCGCGATTATATTCACCGGCGACGTCGATGAAGCCAGTCGCGCCGATTCCGACACCGATGTTGCCGGCAATCTGGCGGTCGACGCCGCGGTCGAGCCTGGTATGCCCGTGATCGTAGAATTGGCCGTAGCGCGCCTGCAGTTCGACGTCGTTGCGATCGTTGCGAATGCCGAAGTTCATCACTCCGGCAATGGCGTCCGAACCATATTGAGCGGTCGCGCCGTCACGCAGCACCTGCAGATTCTTGATGGCAATCGCTGGGATCGCGGAAATATCCGGCCCCTGCGACCCGAACGAGAGGCCCGTGTCACCGCCGGTATAGACCTGGACCAGGGCAGAGCGGTTGAAGCGCTTGCCGTTGATCTGCACCAGGGTTTCGTCGCCTGGAAGGCCGCGGAGCGACGGCGCGCGCACGAAGGTCGACGCGTCCGAGATGCTGTTCTGCCCGACATAGAAGGACGGGACGATATTCTTGACCGTGTCGAGCAGGTTCGCCGTTGGCTGCGTCGTCAGCTCCTGCGAACTGATGACGTCGATCGGCGAGGCCGATGTCGTGACCGTACGATCGGTTCGGCGGGTGCCGGTGATGACGATTTCTTCGCCCGGAGTGGTGGCTGGCTGCGTCGCCTGCTTCCCTGCCGCCGGCGGCGTCTGGGCCGCCGCGTCGGCCGTGCCGGCCGCAAGAATGGAAATGAAAGCTGTGGTCGATGATAAAAGGATATGCCGATATTGCCGGCCGCGGTTATTCGTCATCATAACCCCCCGATCCAGTGGCTTTGTCGCACTGCGGCATCGAAGATGCTTGGGGACGAATTCGAGTCAACAGCAGCAGCGGAATTCGCTCGCTATTCTCGCGGTCGTGGCAAAAGTGTCACAATGCAGACATAAGGGCATCGGCGCGTGCGCCGCGCTCGATCCGACCGGATCGCTTGCTCGCGGTTGACAGCGTAGGCCCCCTGCCATAGGCGGCTCGCTTTCCTGCGCGGGCTTTCGGCTTTGCGCCCACACGCGCGCGGGAACCGAAATTCTTGTTGAGAAGAGAAGAGCCAATGTTCGCAGTCGTGCGCACGGGCGGGAAGCAATACCGCGTCCACCCGGGAGACAAAATCGTCGTCGAGAAGCTCGACGGGAATGCCGGTGACAAAGTCACGCTGGGCGACGTCCTTCTGGCCGGCGACGGCGGCAGTCTGAAGTCGATCGACGGCCTGACCGTTTCGGCCGAGATCGTCGCCCAGGCGAAAGGCGAGAAAGTTACGGTGTTCAAGAAGCGCCGTCGTCATAATTACCGCCGCAAGAAAGGCCACCGCCAGCAGCACACCATCCTCAAGATCGTCGCCATCGGCGACCAGAAGGCTGACAAGTCGGCAAAGGCTGCTGCACCTGCGAAAGAGGAAAAGCCGGTCAAGGGCCTGACGCCCGAGGAAGGCGCCGGAAAGGTCGCTGGCAAGCCGACCAAGAATCCGGCACCCAGCAGCGAAGCAGCGGCCAATCCTCCCGCCGAGAGCGTGGACGCTCCCGCCAAGGCTGCCGGCACCAAAAAGGGAGCGGCTACCGCGAAAGCGGGCAAGTCCGCCTCGACAGAAAATGCTGCACCTGCTAAGGGGGCGGCCAAGAAGTCTCCGAAAGCGAAGTAATTCAGCATGGCACATAAGAAAGCAGGCGGCTCGTCCCGCAACGGCCGCGACAGTGAGAGCAAGCGCCTCGGCGTGAAGAAGTTCGGCGGACAGGCTGTCCTCGCCGGCAACATCATCGTGCGCCAGCGCGGCACCAGGTGGCACGCCGGCCAGAACGTCGGAATGGGCAAGGATCACACGCTTTTCGCGCTTACCGATGGTTGTATCGCATTCCGCGATGGCAAGCTCGGCCGCAAATACGTGCACGTGATGCCAATTGCGCAAGCAGCCAGCGAGAGCCAAGCATAGGAACGGTCAGAAAGGGGCCGTTCCCACAAGGGGGCGGCCCGGACGAGATCTTCAAGCAGATCAAGACCATCAAGGGAGAAGAGGCAAGCCCCCGAAAGGGGGCTTTTCTTTTGCTCCCGAATTGAAGGCAGTTCATCGAAGCCTTCTTCATCTTCTCCCAAAACTGTCACTCGACCGGGCTAGCGGCCGCGGCGGGGAAGAGGAGAAGACTGATGTTCGCGAGGACGCCAAGACTGCTGCTGAGGCCGGGCTTTCCGGAGGACGCACCGGCGCTTGCAAGTGCGATTGCCGACCAGGCGATCGTGCGCAATCTCGCCGTCGTTCCGTGGCCCTATACGCTTCGGGACGCCGAGGCCTTCCTCGCCAGTCCGCGCGATCCGGTGCTCCCGTCCTTCCTGATTTTTGAACGCACGGATGGGGCACCGCAGCTGATTGGGTCGTGCGGCCTCGCGCGCAGGGCTTCGGGCGCAGTCGAGATGGGCTATTGGATTGGAAAGCCCTTCTGGGGTCGCGGCTATGCAACTGAGGCCTGTCGAGCCCTGGTCGAGATTGCGCGCACGCTCGGACTTGAGCGCCTCGAAGGCTCGCACTTCCTCGACAATCCTGCCTCGGCGAGGGTCCTCGAGAAACTGGGCTTCGAACCGCTGGGAGTAGTCGCTCCGCGGATGAGCTGCGCCCGAGGGCAGGAAGTTGCAGCGCGGCTGATGCGCCTGCGGCTCCAGGCCGATCGGACGATCGAAACCGAAGAGAAGCCTCTGGCGGCTTAGTCTCGCTTCCGTTGCGCGAGGGACTGTTCAACGGTGGGGGGATCCCTTCCGAGGGGTCGGAAGACCCCTCCACCGCATTTGCGATCGCACTCCGCTCGAAATCGAGAATTAGGCGAGGGGCTGAGCCGCCCGCCGCACCTTACGGCCCGGCTCGAGCCCCGGCGCAATTCGATCGTAGGCGAGAAGCAGGTGGCGGTCATCCTCGTTCCAGGGATGGAAGCGCGGCATGAAGAACTTCAGCCATGCGCCCGCGATCTTGCGGAACATGCCAGGACGAATCCACATGCACCACAGCAGCAAGCGCCAGGCCCTGAACCCAGTCACTCCGTCCTGCCGCATCAGCTCCAGCGCACCCCGCGTCCGGTCGAGGACAAAATTGCGGGTGACGTAGAGCATTACTTTGGATTTGACCCGCCAGCGTTTCCACCGGCTCCAGTCACGAGTCGCGTGAAGCCAGGTGTCGTAGGCGACACCCTTATGCTCGATCTCCTCGACCGCATGCCAACGCCACAGGTCCGCAGTTTCGGAATCCGCGCCCGCGAGATGGCTCGGATTCGCGAGCAGCTCGTGCGCGACGATTGCCGTGAAATGCTCGAGGGCCATGGTCGATGCGAGACCCGCAATCTTTCCCTTCCCCCGGGTATAGGCGAGCCGCTTCTCGATCTGAGTCTCGAGTTTCGACAGATCGTAGCCCGACAGCGCAGCGCGCTTGTTGAATGCATGATGCTCGCGGCTGTGGATCGCTTCCTGCGTGGTGAAGCCTTTGATCTCTTCTGCAAGCCTGGCCGGGGCGCAATCCATGAAGGCCCGCACGCTTTCGACGAAAAACGCTTCTCCCATTGGGAACGTCGCGGATAACCCGTTGTAAATAGCAGTCGCTTCGGCGCGCCCGCCGTGCCACAAACGCGGCGTGGCCGCATCGCGGCCGAAACGGCGGTCGCGCGGCGTGATGCTGAGGTCTGCCGGAGTCGGCATTGTGGTCGAAGTCATGGCTCGGAAGATATAGTAACTTACAGACGTGTCAATAAGACGCACCCGCCTCACTCCCGGAGAAAGCCGCGCGGCAGCGCTCGCCGCGGCGCGTCAGCTTCTGCTCGAGGAGGGTCCGCAGGCGGTGACTCTGAAGGCGGTGGCAGCGAAAATCGGCCGCACCCATGCCAATCTCCTCCATCATTTCGGCTCGGCCGCGGGTTTGCAGGGCGAACTTGCGAAATCGATCGCCGATGCGGTCAGCGGCAGCATCGCCGATGCGGTCGAACGTGCCCGCGCGGGAGAAACCGACGCCCGCGTTATCGTCGATCAGTGTTTCGACGCCTTCGGCAGGGAAGGCGCGGGGGCGCTTGCCGCCTGGATGATCCTTTCGGGCAACCGCGATGCCCTGAACCCAATTCTCGATTCGATCCGCAGCCTCGTCGCCCAGCTCGCCGCTGGCCACGAGGAGCATCATGTCGCCGAGAGCACGCTTTCACTGGTTCTGAACGCGCTTGGCGATTCGCTGCTCGGCCCGCCGATTGCCGAGGCGCTCGCCCTGCCTCGGGATGCCGCTCGCGAGCTTGCGGCCCAGCGCTTGCGACACCGGCTCGAGGCCGAGCATCCCAAGGGGTAAACCGGCCCAGGCCGGGCACATCGCCGTTGCACGCGCGTTATCCGCGAATGCGTCGGTTCTTCAATTGGTGCGCGACCCAAACCGCAGTGGCGGCCGGCCATCCGCTGACCTTCGCTACCGCTATCTCGATAATCATCATCTGGGCCGTGACCGGCCCGGTTTTCAATTATTCCGATACCTGGCAGCTGATCATCAACACCGGGACGACCATCGTCACCTTTCTGATGGTGTTCCTCATCCAGAACAGCCAGAACCGGGACGCTGCGGCGATGCAGGCCAAGCTCGACGAGCTTCTCCGCGCGGTCGACAAGGCGCGCGAGCAGTTCATCGGAATCGAGCATTTGACCGACGAGCAGATCGAACTCGTCCGGTCGGCACTCGAAAGGCACGCGCAGAAATTGAGAGACAAACCCGACAAGAAGCGGACGACCGAAGACACTGTTGACCGCCTGCTCAAACGCTTCTGAGGGCCACGGCGGAACTCTGGAGGGGCGCTGAAAGCCGTCCGCCGATCAAGCCTTCCGCTGTTGCTCAGCCTTTTGCCGCAGCTTGCACTCGGCTTCGTCGATCGCGCGCAGGAGCTCGCCGAACGCCGGTACATCTTCCACCGGCCACGCTCGCTCAAACGTGGGCCCGAGCAAGTTCAGCTCGCGTTGCGTGAGCAATCCGATCGCGACAATGCGCTCCGGCATGAAGCAAGCTCCGAAGCTAATCTAGGTTATAACGCGCCGGTTCTCCGGAAGTGCCTGCCGTTTCGGCGCGGTACCGTTCGGGCGCTTGAACGGCGCCGCGGGTGACCCGAAATCCACGATCGGAAGGTTGAAACGAACGTGCCCCACGCAGTCCCCGAATGGCAGCATCTCGCGCTCTACGCAGTCGGCGCGGCTCTGTTCATCATGCTCATCCAGCGCATTCCCTACGTTGGGCGCGTGGTCCGTTTCGCCTTTTCGCTCGGTCTGCTCGCTTTCCTGATTTTCGTGGTGCTCCAGCAGGCACCTTATCAGCCGGGCCTCGCCCGCGTCACGGATCAACTCGGTCTCGACGATCAACAGGTCGCCGGCAAGGAATTGCGGGTGCGCATGTCGTCCGATGGCCATTTCTGGGTTCTCGCCTCGCTCAATGGCATCAAGAGGCGCATGCTGATCGACAGCGGCGCGACCGTCACTGCAATTTCGGAATCGACTGCACGCGCGGCCAAGGTCGATGCCGGCTCCGGCCTCGCCCCTATCGTGTTGCAGACCGCAAATGGTGCAGCGCCAGCCCGGACCGGGAAGGTCGAAGAGATCCGCATCGGAAATATTGTCGCGCGCAATCTGCGCATCGTCACTGCACCCGGCCTCGGCGAACTCGACGTGCTCGGAATGAATTTCCTGTCCAAGCTCCAATCGTGGAGGGTCGAGGACCGGACGCTAATCCTCGTACCGCACCATCCGCAGCCACCTGGCGGCCCCAGCTGACGCCTCTCGGGTAAAAGGGTGAGACAGCTAGCTTCGGGAGGCGGGTCGCTCGCGACTGGCGCGAGCCGTCGAGCATGACTTTTCCGCAGTCCCGGCAAGCAGATGGCGTGGGCGGCTCCAACTGAACGCGTTGCCGCTCCGGATGCTTGGAGCGGGAGCGACGTGCATGTTTTCGGCTGGAAACCGGGCGCAGGGCTGGCAAAGGTTCCCCTCGCGGCCGGCATCGCGTAACCGCCCTTGCAATGCACTTTCTTGACCAGGCCAAGATCTTCGTTCGCTCAGGAGCCGGCGGCCCCGGTGCTGTCAGCTTCCGGCGCGAGAAGTTCATCGAGTTCGGCGGACCTGACGGCGGCGACGGCGGCAAAGGCGGCGACATCGTCTTCGAGGCGGTTCCCGGGCTCAATACGCTTATCGACTTTCGCTACACGCAGCATTTTCGAGCCCCGCGCGGCAAGGGCGGCGCCGGCGCGAACAAGACCGGGGCCGGAGGCGACAATCTTGTGATCAAGGTGCCCGTCGGCACGCAGATCCTGGCCGATGACGAGGAGCGGAGCCTTCTCGCGGACCTCACTACGGTCGGTCAGCAAATCGTGCTTCTGAAGGGCGGCATGGGCGGACGCGGGAATGCCAGCTACAAAAGCTCGACCAACCGGGCCCCGCGCCAGCACCAGACCGGCGAGGCCGGCCAGGAAATGTGGGTCTGGCTGCGGCTCAAATTACTGGCCGATGTCGGCCTCCTGGGGCTTCCCAATGCCGGCAAGTCGACCTTCCTCAATTCCGTAAGCAACGCTTCGGCCAAGGTCGGTGACTATCCCTTCACCACGGTCCGGCCGCAGCTCGGGGTCGTGCGGCACAAAGGCCGCGAGTTCGTGCTCGCGGACATTCCGGGACTGATCGAAGGCGCAGCAGAAGGCGCCGGCATCGGTGACCGCTTCCTCGGCCATGTCGAACGCACTCGGCTCCTCCTCCACCTGGTCGACGGCTCCGCCGACGATCCAATCGAGGGATGGCGGATCGTCCGCAGCGAGCTCGACAGCTACGGCGCCGGGCTTGGAGACAAGCCCGAAGTGATCGGCTTGACCAAGTCCGATCTGCTCGACGACAAGAAGCGCTCGAAGCTCGTCAAAGCGCTTGAGAAGGAAAGCGGTGCCCATGTCTTTCCGATCTCGGCTCCCCTCGAAGAAGGGTTGGAGCCGCTGCTGAACGCTATCATCGAGCGCCTCGGCGCTGCTGCCGAGGAGGAGAAGCTCGAAACTGCGGACGAAAGGCCCTGGTCGCCGCTATGAAGCTGGCGATTACCGGCGCCACCGGATTCGTCGGATCTCACTTGGTCGATGTCGCTCTCGCCACCGGCCATGAGGTGAAGGCGCTGACCCGCCGTAATCAGCCCCCACGCGATAATCTCGACTGGATTGCTGGCGATCTTTCCAGCCGCGACGCGCTCGAACAGCTGGTCGACGACGTTGACGCTGTGATCCATGTTGCGGGCACCATCAGCGCACCAACCGCCGCCGGCTTCGAGAAGGGCAATGTTCAAGGCACGCTGGCGATGCTCGCGGCCGCGACGGCTGGCGGGGTCCAGCGTTTCGTCCACGTCTCTTCGCTCGCCGCGCGCGAGCCAAAGCTGTCGCTCTATGGTGCTTCCAAGGCCAAGGCCGAGGCGCTCGTCCACGGCTCCGGTCTCGACTGGGCAATCGTCCGACCCCCCGCAGTCTACGGGCCGGGCGACAAGGAAACTCTCGAGCTGTTCCGAATGGCCAAGCTCGGTCTGATGCTGATGCCCCCCAAGGGACATGTTTCGGTAATCCACGCCGATGACCTCGCACGTCTGCTGCTCGCGCTCGCCCCCTACCCGGCGCCTTCGAACATTTTGATCGAGCCCGACGACGGAAAGCCGGGCGGATGGTCTCACCGCGAATTTGCGCGCTCGCTTGCGAGGGCGGTAGGCGTTCGGGCGGCCGTGATCTCCTCGCCGGGTATCCTGCTGCGACTGGCAGCGCGGGTCGATCATTTGGTGCGCGGCGAAAGGGCCAAGCTCACTGTCGATCGCGCCGCTTATTTCTCGCACCAAAATTGGGTGGTCGAGCCCAAGCGCGCACCGCCGAGCGAGCTGTGGCGAGCGCAAATCCCGACGGAGCAGGGCCTGGCCGACACCGCTCAATGGTACCGCGAGCAAGGCTGGCTTTAGTCAGTCGCCAGTTCAGCCTGACTGTTACCGTCAACCGGCCGCAGTGCCGCCCGATCACCAACTATGATATGATATGATAAACGCAAAAGAGAGAGGCGAGCATGACTGGCATTCTCGACAAGTTCCACGTCGAACATGGAATCCACGGCGTCAGGGTCCTGGCGCGGTCTACTCAGCTCACCGCCAATTGCAGCCAAGACGCTGAAGTTGATGGCGCGATCCAACTGCTCAAGGACGATCTCGACGCCTGCGCGAGAGAGATGAAGCGCCTCATCAAACTCAATCGCAGCTCGGTGTTCGAAGGGTGGCCATCGGTAAGCGACGACGCGCTCGATGCCTGAGGGGGTGCCGGCAACGCGCGAAAAACGATCCGACCGTTAGCCGCAAAGGAGTTTGGCCTTAGCCCGAGGTCTGGTCCGCGAGGGCCTCGAGGATCGGGTAAAGCAGCCGTTTCTCCAGCTCGACCCCCGCGATCAATCTGCCGCGCATCGCGCTGGAGGCGCTGCAATAGCCTGGCCAGTCTTCAATAATGGCATCGGCTTTCCATCGGCCGACGTGCTCGGTCGAGATGCGAATGAGCAGCATATCTGCTTCCTGAAGCTGGCGAAGGCTGCTTTCGAACTCCCCCACCGAATGCTCCGACAGATAGGCGTGAATCCGTCCCCAAAGGAGCCTCCGGACCAAGCTTGCCTCACTCACCCGCCAGCGGACCTCGATCAGTCGCTCTTTGTCCGGCACAGCGCCGCGCGTGAGCTCAGCCAATTTTTCGATCGCGCCGAGAAGAGTCGAATGAGCTTCCTCGAGCTTGCCCAACAAGAACGCCGCGGTTGCGTTGAAGCGAACTGCTCGGCTTGCATGCGTGATCATGCGCCGCACCTTCCAACCGAGCAGTTTCAACCCGATTTACAACACGGCTTCCTGCTACGCAAACCCGCCGGATGAGCGCCGCATTCGCGCCCCATTGCGTTGCTTAAGCCGTGGGTCAGCACTAACGAGCCCTCAATGTCCGATCGCAGCAAGACCCTCGCCAAAGTCCTCGAATTGATCGAGCCCTTCAACAAGAAGGGGGTCGATGTCACCGAAAGCACCCGCTTCGCTCAAGATCTTGAGTGGGATAGCCTCACGGTGCTCGATTTCGTCGCAAACATCGAGGACGAATTCGACGTCATAATCTCGATGAACATGCAGGCCGAGATCGAAACGGTTGGCCAGCTGGTCGACGCGCTCGAAAAGCTCAAGACGTGACCGACCTCTTCTCCAAGTTCGATCCGCTGATCGAACAGCGCGCTGCGCTTCTCGAAAATGGAGTTACCGACCCCTTCAATCTGGTGATGGAGAAGGTCGAAAGCCCAACCGTCGCGATCTGCAACGGCAGGCGCACAATCCTCCTCGGCACCTATAATTACATGGGGATGACCTTCGATCCCGAGGTGGTCGCGGCAGGCAAGAAGGCGCTCGACGAATTCGGCTCCGGTACCACTGGCAGCCGCGTGCTCAATGGGACCTACGTCGGCCACAAGGCCGTCGAGCAGGCGCTGAAGGATTTCTACGCCATGGACCACGCGATGGTCTTCTCGACCGGCTATCAAGCGAACCTCGGGCTGATTTCGACGATCGCCGGCAAGGATGATTACATCATCCTCGACATCGACAGCCATGCGTCCATCTACGATGGCTGCGCGATGGGTAATGCCCAGATCGTGCCGTTCCGCCACAACGACATCGAAGCGCTCGAAAAGCGACTGAAGCGCGTCCCCGAAGGCGCCGGCAAGCTGGTCGTGCTCGAAGGCGTCTATTCGATGCTGGGCGACGTTGCGCCGCTCCGCGAGATGGTCGCCGTCTCCAAGGCCAATGGCGCCATGGTTCTGGTCGATGAGGCGCATTCGATGGGCTTCATCGGTGAGCACGGCCGCGGCGTCGCCGAGGCGCAGGGCGTCATCGGCGATGTCGATTTCATCATCGGCACCTTCTCCAAATCCGTCGGCACAGTCGGCGGCTTCTGTGTCTCCAATCACCCGAAGTTCGAGATCCTGCGCCTCGTCTGCCGCCCCTATGTCTTCACTGCCTCCCTTCCGCCGAGCGTCGTTGCAACCGCTGCCACCTCCATCCGCAAGCTGATGGACAGCGCCGACAAGCGCACCCACCTCTGGGAGAATTCGAAGCGTCTGCACTCGGGCTTGCGCCAACTCGGTTTCAAGCTTGGCACTGACGAACCCCAATCGGCGATCATCGCCGTGATCATGCCCGATCTTGGAACCGGCGCGGCGATGTGGGAGGCTCTGCTCAACGAGGGCCTCTATGTGAACCTCGCCCGTCCGCCGGCGACGCCTGCCGGAATGACATTGCTCCGCTGCTCGCTGTGCGCCCTCCACAGCGAGGATCAGGTCGGCGAAATCCTCGAGATGTTCGCTGCGGCAGGCCGTGCAACAGGTTGCATCAGCTGAGGAACGGACCCCGATCCAACTCGATAATCGGGTTTCACCAGATGGTTAACACGTCTACATTGCCCCGATGATGGGCGATGGGGAGGACGTCCGGTTCGACTGGCGGCGTGGCGGTGCCGCGGCCGCGGGCCTCGTTGCAGCCCTCGTTCTCGTGGTCATGGTGTTCCTGGTCAAATTTGCCAATGACGCGCGCGAGCAGGCGCTCGCCGCCGAGCGTCAGGCCAATGAAGTCGCGCTAGTGGTCCGCAATGTCAGCGCGAACATATCCCGCGCCGAGGCGGCGCTCGCGCGTTTCGTGCTCGACGAGAAGGTCGAAACCAGCGGCAACATCTATGCCAGCGATTGGCAGCTTGCAGGCTATGAAATCGGCCAGCTGAAGGCGATGGAGCGCGGCAGCCCGGAGCAGCAGCAGCGGGTCAGCCAACTTGAGCAGCTTTACGACAAGCGCGGCAATGAGCTTGCGCTCGCCGCCCGCGCAGCTCTCGCAAGGCAGGGCGATACCGGCATCAGCTATTTCTACGCCGCCGCAACGACCGGTACCGGCAAAGCGCTCGACGACAAGCTCGAAGAGATCATCCGCGCCGAGCGACAGTCGCAGACCGACCGAATCCAGCAGAGTCAGAGCTTCGCAGCCCAGGCCGATGAGCTCACGAACTATTTGAGCGTCCTTGGAATCATTGTCGGATTGGGCGCGATCTTCCTCGGCGTGGTCGCGGTTCAGGCGCTTCGGCAGAACGCCGCTGCTCGCCGCCAGATCGAAACCGAGGCCGAGCGCGCCGAAGCGCTCGATCTCGCCGTCCGCGAACGCACTCAGGAGCTGTGGGAGGCCAACCAGGCCCTCAAAGCCGAAGCCGCGGAGCGCGCATCCGCCGAGGCTCAGCTCCGCCAAGTCCAGAAGATGGAGGCGGTCGGTCAGCTGACCGGCGGCATTGCCCACGACTTCAATAACATGCTGGCAGTCGTCGTCGGCGGCATCGACCTCGCACTCCGGCGACTGAACGGGCCGCGACGCGAGGTGATGATGCACCTCAACAATGCGATGGAAGGTGCAACACGCGCCGCAGCGCTCACCCGCCGTCTCCTGTCTTTTGCCCGCTCCGAACCACTGCTTCCCGAGCGGGTCGACCCCAACGACCTCATCCGAGGCATGTCGGACCTCCTCGACCGGACGCTGGGCGAACGCATCCGGATCGACGTCGACGTGTCCTCCAACGCCTGGCCGACCTACGTCGACCCCCATCAGCTCGAAAATGCGATCGTCAACCTGGCCGTGAATGCGCGCGATGCGATGGACGGCGAAGGTCATATGCGAATCGCGACCGAGAACGTCGCTCTCGCCGCCAACCAGGTCGGAGACGTCCGTCCCGGCGACTATGTGAAGATCAGCGTCACCGATACCGGCTGCGGAATGACGCCCGACGTCCTCGAGCGTGCGTTCGAGCCCTTCTTCACGACCAAACCCGTTGGCAAGGGCACCGGTCTAGGCCTCAGCCAGATCTTCGGCTTCGCGCATCAGTCGGGCGGCGAAGTCGGAATCGAAAGTCGGGTCGGGCGGGGAACCACCGTTTCCATCTATCTGCCACGGACCGAGGCTGCAGCGCCGGTGCGTCTGCACCCGGCAGCGCAGCGCGGCCAGACTGCCGACGTCCACGTCGCCGGTGCTCGCATCCTGCTGGTCGAAGACGATCCGCGCGTTCGAGGAGCCACAGTCGGGGCTCTCGAGGACCTGGATTATGAACCGATCGCCTGCGGCAGCGGCGCCGAAGCCATCGAGCTGTTCAATTCACAGCCGTTTGACCTCGTCATCACCGACGTGATTATGCCTGAGATGAGCGGCCCCGAGCTCATTCGCCATCTCAAGCAGACCAGCACGCACGATTTCGCAGTCCTGTTCGTCACCGGCTATGTCGGTGAAGGCGAAAGCGACGACCTGCGCGGCTACGAGCTGCTGCGCAAGCCCTTCACTGTCGGCGCGCTTGCCAGCGCCGTTGCTGCGGCGCTGGCAAGGACCAGCGAGCCGCCCAGAACCGCGGCGAGCCGCTAACTCTGCGGCGAGGCCGGGCCGGCGATCATCTGACGGCGCCAGATTTCAGCAGCCGCGGCAGAAGGCTGATCCCGGCAAGCAAAGGATGCCGCCGCTGCCACGGCTTCAGCCGGATGTCCGTCCCCGCATGGCGATTGATCTTCCACGCAATATAGTCCGCGCCGCCGGCGAAGGTCAGGCTCGCCTTGGCAAGGCGCGCCACCGACAGCGTCTTGCCTTCGATCCGCCGCCACAGCCAGCTGCGGCGCGGCCGCATCGCACGGGCAAGCTTGAGTGCCGGTGCCGTAAAGCGTTCGTATCGGCCGGCCTCGAGGTCGACCACCGAACTTGAGCGGCCGTTCGGTTCGGCCCGCAGCTCGGCCGAATAGGTCAGCGCAAAGGCTCGCCGCCACAGCCCCAGCGGTTCCTCATCTGGCCTGGGCTCAGCAGCCGCCAGCAATGTCGGTGCAGCCCTGGCAACCGCATCGATCGCCCGTTCGCTCGCCGGTTCATCGCTGGCCCACACGAGCCGCGAGGGCTGCGCGAACCGTGCCCACACGGAAACGCTGCTCGTCTCCGGTCCGCACAGCCGGTGAAAGTCGCTTTCGCTCAGCACCGCATATTTGGCGGCCAGCCCGTCATGCTCGAAATAGAAGACGTTCGGCGGGATGAGCCGATTTGCAAGCCCCAGCCAGGCCTTGGCGTAAGCCGCCCGATAGTCGGAAACGATCAGGTAGAAATCGAGCATGAGCCCTTCCAGCTGCTTCTGCCGAAGGCAGGACCCGTAGAATAAGGCAACCCGGCTTGCGGTACCGTGCTTTGCCGCGATCGCCGCTGCCACCGCGCGCACGCGCGGCTCGACCGGCAGCCTCAGCTCCTCGGCAACGAGGTCGCGCAATTCAGTCATGGCCGGGACGGCTTACGCCGCCAGCTTGACGAAGGCCAAGGGCTGCGCCGGTCGCAAATTGATCGGATTACCGAGTTCGGCGCGGAAGGTCTCGCCATCGAGGATCACGTTGGAATTCTCGCCCTCGATGGTGATTTCGTCGGCTTCCTCGAAATGTACGCCGCGCACTTTCTGCCGCCCGAGCCTGCCTGCGATACTCGCTGCGAGACCCCGCAGGATCGACGAGGGCCGCTCCTCGACTGCGAGCAGTTTGAGCACGCCTTCTCGGCGGCCTCCGAGTTCGCTCGACAGCAGCAACTTCTCGAGTGTTGTTACGGCCAGGAGCGAGAAGCGCCCCGAGAATCGGTTGTCCTCGTCTCGAAGCGAAACACTGAGCGGCTGCGCGTCGGGGGGGAGGAAATTGGCCTTCACTCTCAGCAAGAGCTTGATCACCAGCGCCAAGGCGGTGATCCCGTGCGCAATCCCGTTGGGAAGTCCAAGCGGATAGATTTTGTCGCGGCAGTAGAGCATCGTGTCAGCGAGGCCTGCGCCCCCCAGGAACATGCCGATCACAGGCCGATCCTCACCGCCCGGCCGGCGCAGCGCGATCAACTCCCTGGCCACGGTGTAACGCGCAAGATCGTCGGCACGCGCGAGTTCGATCAGCCGCTGCAGCGTCTCGATGGGATCTCCGCGAGCGCCAAGGTCGAGCGCGATGAGGTTCGTCTTTCCGCTCGGAAGCACCGCAACCGGCGGGGGCGCCTCCCCGAAATGGCCGCCGTTATAAAGCTCGGTCAAGGCCGCCTGAACGGTCCCGTCGCCGCCGTTGATCGCCAGCACCCTGGGTCGGACCTGCGCGATCGACTTCATTGCCTCGCCGATCTGAGTCGCACGCTCGACCTCGTAATGGAAGAGGTCGGGGTGATCGGCGCAAAATTCTCGAATCCGAGGAAGCTGGGCAAGATTGCCGGTCGATTTGGGATTGGACAGAAGGGCTATTCTGGGCCTGGTCCTGCAAGCGGGATTGGCGCACATCTCGGGCGCGGGAGCAGCGGCTTCTATCAATGATGCCACTTTCGACATGAATCCGCGCACCGTTTCGCTATAGGGACCCAGATTGGGCGGCTGCATCGAACTGGGGATGCATCCGTCCGGTATGGAATCTCCGCTGCCTTTGCGGCCAAATCATGGTGCTGGGACGACCAAATTTGCCCCAACTTGGTCTCATTGATCGTTATTTGACGCGCTCGATCGCAGCGCCGCTCGTCGGCACGCTGATTCTCGCGGCGATGCTGCTCGTTCTCGACAAGATGCTGCGCCTCTTTCAATACGTCGTCGACGCTGGCGGCCCCGTCAGTGTGGTCTGGCGAATGCTTGCCAACCTGCTGCCGGAATATTTGTCGCTGGGAATCCCGATTGGCCTGATGCTCGGAATCCTGCTCGCGTTCCGGAAACTGGCATTGTCGTCGGAGCTCGACGCAATGCGCGGAATCGGAATCGGCTATGGTCGTTTGCTTCGCGTGCCCTACGCTTACGCAATTCCGCTCGCGATCATCAACCTGCTCATCGTCGGCTATCTCGAGCCTTATACCCATTATCGCTACAAGGGCTTGCAGTTCGATCTCAAGTCGGGGGCGCTAGGCGCAGCGATCAAGGTCGGCGAATTCAACCAGCTCGGCAAGCATCTCACGCTTCGCATCGATCGCAGCGAAAGGGAGGGCACCCAACTTCACGGCATTTTCGTGCAAAGCGAAGACGGGAAGGGAATGACCGTCGCCGCAACGGCCGAGCACGGCCGGTTCCTTGCGACCGACGATCCGGACAAGATCCTGTTTCGCCTGACCAAGGGCCGGCTCGTCCAGGACAGTCCCAAATTTTCCACACCCAGGACGCTCGCCTTCGATACCTATGATTTGCCGGTCAGCCTGCCCGTCATCGGCCAGTTCCGCGGACGAGCCATGGGCGAAAGCGATGAGCTATACCTGCATGAACTCTGGAGTCTCGGCTATGGCGGCCAAGCATCGAGCGAGGTCGATCGTCGAGCCGCCGAAGCCCATTTCAACTTCCGAATGGTCGAAATCGCGATGATGTTCATGCTGCCGCTGCTCGCAATCGCATTGGCGGTCCCGCCCAAACGCAGCTCGTCAAGTCTTGGAATCTTCGTTTCGATCCTGATGGTCGTCGCTTACCACAAGATCAATCAATATGCCGATCAGGCCGCCTCGCACGGCCGGCTGGATCCGACCCTCGGGCTGTGGATCCCGTTCGCGCTCCTATGTGCGCTGATCTTCTGGATGTACCATATTCTCGCGCATAAGCCCGGCGGCCAGCCGATCGGCGCGCTCGAATGGTTCTTCGCCCGAATCGCTCGGCGCATTCGCGAAATGATGCCGAAATCGCGCGACGAGCGCGCGCAGGCGGCTGCAGAAGCATGATCAATTTCAGCTTTTTTCCGTCGCGCCACCTGGCTTGGTACATGGTCAGGCTGTTCGTCACGCGCAGCCTTGCCGTGCTGGTCGCCCTCGTGCTCATCCTGATGACGCTCGATCTGCTCGGTGAGTCGGGGAAGATTCTCGCCGTTCCCGGCAACAGCGACGCCGATCTCTGGCTCTACGTCAGCTTGCGAATCCCGATGCTGATCTCGCGCTTCCTTCCCTTCTCGGTCCTTCTCGGAACCCTGATTGCCTTTGTCGGCCTGAACCAGAATAGCGAGGTCGTCGCGATGAAGGCGGCGGGCCTGTCGGCGCACCAGATCCTGGCGCCGCTCGTTGTCGCAAGCATCGGAATCGCTGCGATACTGTTCGCCTTCAATGAAGGCGTAGTCGTCAATTCGACCCGCCGGGTCACCGCATGGAGCGACAATGACTATAAGCCCGTTCCGCCCTCGAGCGGAATTCTCGGCGACGTGTGGGTCCTTTCCGGCGAGGATCTGATCAAGGCCGGAACTGTCGGCGGCAGGCCGTTCACCGCCCAACGGGTGACCATCTACGATCGAAGCGGCGGTGTCGTGCAGCGCCAGATCGATGCTGCACGGGCAATTCCAAATCCGGCAACCGGCGACTGGCTGCTCCAGAACGTCCGAATTTACGATGCGAACATGAATGTCGTTCGCCGGGTTCCGAGCCTGGTTGCAATGCACGGCGTCACTCCGACCCAGCTGACGCTCGCAAAGGTCGATCCGACCGAGCTCGATTACTGGACCTTGAAGAAGCGGATTGGCGAACTGGAAGCAGCCGGCCGCCCCGTCGACGAGGCCAAGGCCGGCCTTGCCCATAAGATTTCGGGGCCATTGTCCACCCTGCTGATGCCACTGCTCGCCGCGGTTGCAGCCTTCGGCCTCGCCCGCTCCGGCCAGGTACTGCTCCGAGCAGTCATCGGCATGGCCCTCGGCTTCGCTTATTTCATGGTCGATAATTTCAGCCTCGCGATGGGCAATGCCGGCACTTACCCGCCGCTCGTGGCAGCTTGGGCGCCCTTCCTCCTGTTCCTGCTCATCGGCGAAACCGTCCTGATCCGGACCGAAGAATAAGCTTTTGATTTACCAGCGATTCGACGCGGCGGACTCAACGGACAATAAAGCTTGCATGACGGCGCGTTTCATTATGGAACAGTGCGCGAGGCCCAGATTGGGGGAGGGCGGCAATTGTACCCGAGCGTCCATTACCTTAACCGCCAGGCGGCACGCGAAAAGCTGGCTGCGAGCCGCGCTCTGACCGACGCTGCACGGCAGCGTCACCTGGCGCTCGCTGAAGATTTTCAGAAGCGCGCTGAGGCGATGCGAGCGGCGGCGCGAGCCTGACGGCCGCGCCGCTTCGTCTTCACCCCTCCGTCGTCCGGCTCGCCTCGAACAGAAACCACGTGCGTCGCTCGGCCTCGTCGATCCACACTTCGATGAGGCTCGCGGTAGCGACGTCATTATGTTCGTCGCATAGGGCGTGCGTGCGCCGCATCTCGTTTGCCAATTGCTTATTGTCCTCCCGAAGCTCGGCCAGCATGTCGAGCGGAGTGACATAATCGGCATCATTATCGAGGAAGCGCTGAAGTCGCCCGATCTGCCCGATCGAATGAATCGTTCGTCCGCCGAGCTTGCGCACGCGCTCCGCGATCGGATCGGTCGTTGCAAAAATCTGGTCGGCCTGCTCGTCGAGCAACAGATGATAGTCGCGGAAGTGCGGCCCCGATACGTGCCAATGGAAATTCTTCGTCTTGAGGTAAAGTGCGAACATGTCGGCAAGGAGAGCATTGAGCGCCGCAGAGATGTCGCGCGCCGCGTCCGCAGAAAGGTCTGTGGGCGTGCCGAGCGTTGCAGTGCGGATGATCAGGGCTTCGTCGGTGTTCATGCGCATCTCCCACAAAAAAGAGTCGAGGCTGGCCGTCGCCGCCAGAGCTTCGCCTAGGCATGTGGTGACGCACGCGCAACGGCGCAACGGCAGCCTCGGGGCGGCGCGACATGCTTTGTGGCCTGGTAACCGGGCCTAGCGCAGTTTCGCAATCTTGATGCGGTCGAGCTTCGCCCGGTCCTTCACCGATTCCTCGCTCCGCGTCAGCGCCTTGGCGATCGCCTTCAGCGCCATGCCCTTGCCGGCAAGCGTGTGCAGCTTCTGAATCTCATCCTGCCGCCACGGCTGCCTATGCCGTTCGAACCGTTCGCTCATGCCCTCCTCCCCTTCTTGGGCGCTCATATCATGAAAGCGAACGCCGAAGGGACGCCCTAACGATCGAGGCGCCTGAAGCGATAGCGTCCGCGAATGGGCCTCGCCTGATAAGTCTGCCCTGACGAGCAAGTGATGTTGTACACGCCCTGAGCTTCGCCTTCCGCGGGCGCAGTGGCGGCAACTTGCCCGCATGCATAGCCGATCCGTTCGATCGTATGGGCGACCAGCTTGTTGGAAAGCGGCAGGTCCGCCGCGACCGCCCGTGCGGCGGTTGGCCTGTCTCCATCCGCCATGATTTCGCTTTCGTCGAGCCCACTTCCCACAGGCGCGCCTTGCTCGACCGGCTCGGCTGAGCCAACGGGCCGCTGCCGCGGAACGCTGTGCCTGGCCCTGGAAACCGACAGGTCGGCACGATGGGCCCGCTCCAACTGCGTTTCAGCGTGAGCGTCGGCAGGCGCCGCAGGCGGAGCTGCGACATGCCGCAGCGGTCGGCCATGAGGAGCCGCGGAGGCGGCTTCGGCCTGCGCCGAACTTGCATTTTCCCTCACTGACAGCCCGAGCAACGCCCCGAAAAGTCCCGCCCCGGCAACCAATCCTGCCAAGGCCAAGACTGGGCGCCTCCAATCGAGCACCCCGAATTTAAGATGGCGTGATCTCTCCTTGTCCGCCCGTCCGACCGCCAATATCTGCTCGACGACCTGCTCGAGCCGGGCATCCGCTCCTCGGTCGTCCTTCCACTCTTGTTTAGGGTTCGCCGCCGGGCTGGAGGCCGCAAGCGGCTCCGGTTTTGCAAGCTCGCGCAAGGACATGCCAATGGATGTCGTCGGGCTCGGCTCGACGGGCACGTCCAACTTCGGCTCCGCTGTCACGTGCGGCTCAGGTACTTGCCCGCTGAGGCTGGCCTGCGCTCCGGAAGTGATCGCAGCCGCGGCCACGAATGGTGTCCGGCGAGGCCGCGCGGCTGCAGTCCATTGATGCGGCCGCAGCGTCGGTGGAGCTGCGAGCGAACGATCATAGTCGCGGCGTTTTGCCCGATTGTGAAGCGTTTCATAGGCAAGGAGGATCTGCGCCAGCTTGCCCGGCGGATGCGCCGCGCCCAGACCCATCTTCTTCGCGAATGCCCGCCGGATTTCGCCATCGTTCGCCGTCGCCGCGACGCCCAGCACCTCATAATGGTTCGGCCGCGACCGTATCGAGCTGACCATAAGACCCCCGCCATTTGCGCGTTCATTTGTAGGGGGCTGACGATGCTGCCGTTCCTGTAGTTAATCCAGTTCGGCTCATCGGCGGAAATGGCCGTTCAGTCGTTACCGATGTTGCTTGGTCTCCGGTGAATCCAAAAAGGGCCTCCCCCGGCGGAGCGGCGCAGCGAGGCGGCGACTACGGACTCGCTTTCCGCTTGATTGTCAAAATCAACTGTTGCGAGCGGCGTTGGACGGTGAGCGCGGCCTTACTCGAAA
>CBJLMA010000002.1:0-112231 GCA_966424035.1 uncultured Sphingomonas sp.
TTCAAAAGGAGAATGACATGACCAAGTTCCTTCTGGCCGCGGCTTCGGCGCTTGCCCTCGGTGCGGCTCCTGCCGAGGCTCAGCTTCTCGGCAATGTCGGCGGCGCGGTTGGCGGAGTCGTCAACGGAACTGTTGGCGGAACACTGGGCAGCAGCGGATCGCTCGGCAGCACGGTCGGCAGCGTCGGCAATGTCGGCGGCGCGCTGAATGGAACGCTCAGCGGCCCAGCCTCGATCGCCAATAGCGTGAGCGCCATCGGCTCAGGTTCAGCAAATGGCTCGGCAAGCGGCTCCGTCGACCGTCGGAGGGGCTCGGCGAACGGAAACGTCGGTCTCGCCGGGACCGTCACCGGCGCAGTGAACAATGCAAGCTCCGCGGCACTCGCAGGGACCAACCTCGCCGGCAACGGCTCGGCGTCGGGCGGCGCCTCGGCGAGCAAGAGCGCAAGCTTCGGCGTCCAGGGCATCGGCACCGACCAGGCCGGCGCGCTTGCCGGGCAAGTCGCAGGCAGCGCTAACGGCGCCGCCAATGCCGCAGCTTCGACTGCATATGCCGCCAGCGGCCAGGCCGCAGGCGCTTTGAATGGAGCAATGGCCAACGCCGGCAGCGCCGGCTCGCTGACCGGCAGCGCCAGCGGTTCAGGCAGCGGCGCGCTCGCCGGCGCCGCCAATGCCGTAACCAATGCCGCAAGGCTTAGCGGCGACAGCAGCGCCAACGGCAGCGCTTCCGGTCAGGGCAGCGCGCAGGGGTCCGCGCGAGCAGAAGGCAAGCGCGAACGCGCCGCGAGGAACGACCGCCATTAAGAATTGAGGGCCAAAATGCTGCCCGCCGCCTGGCCACCTCCCAGCCCTGCGGCGGGCAGTTCCATTTTGAAGAATCGTTCCGGAGCCGCTTAGGGGCCGGCGCGGAAGATCACGCGATTGACGTAATAGCTCGGAACTTTCGTGCCGTCGGCGAGCTCGGCCGGCTCGAATTTCGCTCGCTTCATAGTGGCTATGACGGTGCTCGGCGCCAGTCCAGAGTTACAGCTTCTCGGTCAGCTCGGGCACGATCTTGAACAAGTCGCCGACGAGACCGATGTCCGCAACCTGGAAGATCGGGGCTTCTTCGTCCTTGTTGATCGCAATGATTGTCTTCGAATCCTTCATTCCGGCGAGGTGCTGGATCGCACCGGAAATGCCGATCGCGATATAGACGTTGGGAGCGACGATCTTGCCGGTCTGCCCGACCTGATAATCGTTGGGCGCATAGCCCGCATCGACCGCTGCGCGGCTTGCGCCGACGCCGGCACCAAGCTTGTCGGCAAGCGGATCGAGGAGCGCGTGGAACTGCTCGGATGAGCCGAACGCGCGGCCGCCCGAAACGATGACCTTCGCGCTGGTCAGCTCCGGTCGCTCGCTTTCGGAAGCTTCCATCGAGACGAAGTCGCTGGTGCCGGCAGGCTGGCCGGGATCGACCTGCTCGACCTCCGCGGACCCGCCTTGCGCCGACGCTTTGTCAAAGCCGGTTGCACGAACGGTTATAACCTTCTTCGCGTCCTTCGACTTCACTGTCGCGATCGCATTGCCGGCGTAGATCGGCCGGACGAAGGTGCTCGAGTCCTCGATTGCGATCACGTCGCTGACCTGCATCACGTCGATGAGCGCAGCGACCCGAGGCGCGATATTCTTGCCGAAGGTCGTCGCTGGAGCGACGAACGCATCATAGCCGTCCATCAGCTTCGCTGCGACCGGCGCGACATTCTCCGGGAGCTGGTGATCAAGGTGCGGAGCATCCGCAACGAGCACCTTGGCAACTCCCGCGATCTTCGCTGCTGCCTCAGCAATATTCCCGAGATCGCTGCCGGCGACCAGCGCATGGACTTCGCCCAGCTTCGAGGCGGCCGTCACTGCGCTGAGCGTCGCATCCTTGATTTGGCTGCCGTCATGCTCGACCAGGACCAGAACGCTCATTTCGCAACCCCCATGCCCTTCAGGCGCTCGACCAGCTCGTCGACGCTTGCGACCTTGATGCCCGCTTGGCGCCTGGGCGGTTCGGTGACCTTGATCACCTCCAGCCGCCGCGCGACGTCGATGCCGTAGTCGCCCGGTGACTTGACGCTGAGCGGCTTCGTCTTGGCCTTCATGATGTTCGGCAGCGAAGCATAGCGCGGCTCGTTGAGGCGAAGGTCGGTGGTGACCACGGCCGGGAGCTTGAGCTTCACCGTTTCCAGGCCGCCATCGACTTCACGCGTCACGGTCGCGCTATCGGAAACCTCAACCTTCGAGGCGAAGGTTCCCTGCGGCCAGCCCAGCAGCGCGGCGAGCATCTGGCCCGTCGCATTATTGTCGTCGGCGATCGCCTGCTTGCCGAGGATGACCAGCTGTGGACTTTCGTCCGCCGCTATCCCGGCGAGAATCTTGGCGACGCCAAGCGGTTCGACCTCTGAGCCGATATCGTCCGGGGTCTGGACGAGGATCGCGCGGTCAGCGCCCATCGCAAGCGCAGTCCGAAGCGTTTCCTGCGCCTTTGCCGGGCCGATCGACACGGCGACGATCTCGGTGACGACGCCCTTTTCCTTCAAGCGGATCGCTTCCTCGACTGCAATCTCGTCGAACGGGTTCATGCTCATCTTGACGTTGGCGAGATCGACGCCCGAGCCGTCCATCTTGACCCGCGGCTTGACGTTGAAATCGATGACGCGTTTGACCGCGACCAGCACTTTCATCGGCTTTACCCTCCTTAGCCCCTCCGCTCTTCAGCGGGAGAGGGGTTGGGGAAAAGAGGAATCGCAGCCCCTCTCCCGCCCACTTCGTTCGCTGCCCTTCCTCGCAAGGAGGCGAGGGCCAAAAGATCAAGCCGCGACAGGCGCCTTCACTTCGGCGACGATCTTCTTCGCAGCGTCGCCAAGATCGTTGGCCGGGATGATCGGCAGCCCGGATGAGGCGAGAATGTCCTTCCCTTGGCTCACGTTGGTGCCCTCGAGCCTGACTACCAGCGGCACATGCAAATCGACGTCGCGCGCAGCTGCGACGATGCCCTCGGCGATGATGTCGCAGCGCATGATCCCGCCGAAGATATTGACCAATATGCCTTTCACCGCGGGATCGCTCAGAATGATCTTGAACGCTGCAGTGACCTTCTCCTTGGATGCGCCGCCGCCGACGTCGAGGAAGTTGGCCGGTTCGCCGCCTTCGAGCTTGATGATGTCCATTGTCGCCATCGCGAGGCCGGCGCCGTTGACCATGCAGCCGATGGAGCCGTCGAGCTTGATGTAGCTGAGGTCGTACTTCGACGCCTCGATCTCCATCGGATCCTCTTCGGTGAGATCGCGCAGCTGCTCGAGGTCCGGGTGCCGGAACTCGGCATTATTGTCGAAGCCGACCTTGGCATCGAGCACCAGCAGCTGACCTTGCTCGCTGATCGCCAGCGGATTGATCTCGATCTGCGAAGCGTCGGTTCCGACGAACGCCTGGTAGAGGCTGGCCAGCACCTTCCCCGCCTGCTTTGCAAGGTCTCCGCTGAGGCCAAGCGCAGCCGCAACTTCACGCCCGTGATGGGGCATCAGGCCGGTGGCCGGATCGACAGTGATGGTGGTGATCTTGTCGGGCGTATCGTGGGCGACCTTCTCGATCTCCATCCCGCCTTCGGTCGAGGCGACGACAGCAATTCGGCCGGTCTCGCGATCGACGAGCAGCGCGAGATAGAATTCTCGGGCGATGTCGACACCGTCGGTGATGTAAAGCCGCTGCACCTGCTTGCCCGCCGGACCGGTCTGCACCGTCACCAGGGTACGCCCAAGCATTTCCTCGGCATTCTCGCGAACCTCGTCGATCGAGTGCGCCAGCCGGACGCCGCCCTTGGCCGATTCGCCGAGCTCCTTGAAGCGGCCCTTGCCGCGACCGCCGGCGTGGATCTGCGCTTTTACGACCCACAAGGGTCCAGGAAGCATCTTTGCGGCAGCAATGGCTTCCTCTCCGTTCATCGCCGGAAAGCCAGCCGGTACCGGTACGCCATATTTCGCGAGCAGCTCTTTGGCCTGATATTCGTGGATGTTCATGGCCGCGGCCCTTAATCGGAACATCGCAGCGATGCAAAGCGACGAGCGCCCGACCCGGAAGATCATCCATGTCGACATGGATGCGTTCTACGCGTCTGTCGAACAGCGCGACGATCCTTCGCTGAGGGGCAGACCGGTCGCAGTCGGCGGCCAGCACCGCGGCGTCGTCATGGCGGCGAGCTATGAGGCGCGAAAATTTGGCGTCCGTTCGGCCATGCCCTCGGTCACCGCCAAGCGTCGCTGCCCGGAGATCATCTTCGTCAAGTCGCGATTTGACGTCTATCGCGCAGTTTCGCAGCAGATCCGGGCCATTTTCCTCGATTACACCGATCTCGTCGAGCCGCTGAGCCTCGACGAGGCCTATCTCGACGTGACCGAGGACCGGCACGGGCTGGGCAGCGCCAGGGCTATCGCACAGGACATCCGCCGCCGAATCCGGGAGGAGACCGGGCTCACTGCATCGGCCGGCGTCTCTTATTGCAAGTTCATCGCCAAGCTCGCCTCGGATCATCGTAAGCCCGACGGCCTGTGCGTGATCACGCCGGACAAGGGACCCGAGTTCGTCGCCTCGCTTCCGGTCGCGCGATTTCACGGTGTCGGGCCAGTCACTGCAAAAAAGATGGAGCGGCTGGGCATCCTCACCGGAGCCGACCTCAGGGACTGGAGTCTGCCGGCGCTCCAGGCGCATTTCGGAAGCTCGGCCGAATGGTATTGGCGGATCGCCCGCGGAATCGACGAGCGCGAGGTCAAGCCCGATCGCCCATATAAATCGGTCAGCGCCGAGCGGACCTTTGACGAAGACTTGGCGGACCCCGACCGCCTCGCCGCCGAGCTCGACCGAATCGCCGGCTATGCCTGGGCCCGGGTCGAGCGCGCCGCAATTGTCGGACGGACGGTAACTCTCAAGGTCAAGTTTGGTGATTTCACAATCATCACGCGCTCGAAAAGCTTCCCCTCTCCGGTGCCGGACAGCCAAGCGTTCACAGCTACGGGACAAATGCTTCTTGCCGCTCTTCACCCCTTGCCGAAGGGTATAAGATTGCTTGGCTTGGGGCTCCACAATTTAACCGAGATTAACAACGACATGCCCGCTCAGCTCGGACTCGCAATCTAGGCTCGGTTGTGATATAAAATTGTCATACGGGGCCGCCGCGATTCAGCAGCGGCCTTAAATTCAAGGGAAGCCTCGCAATAGGCAGCAGAGCCACGGCCAGGAGGTCGTCCGGGGGGACGGTGCGGTAGCGCATCGGGCCTCTCTGCCGCAAATGGAAAGGTGAGCAATGGCAAGCAAGGCGCTTAGCTTCGACGTTGGCGATTATGTTGTGTACCCCAAGCATGGCGTAGGCCGGGTCGTCGAGCTGCAAAGCACCGAAATCGCCGGAACCCGTCTCGATCTCTACGTGCTCCGGTTCGAGAAGGAAAAGATGACCCTTCGCGTTCCGGTCAACAAGGCGGACTCGGTCGGCATGCGCAAGCTCTCGTCGGACAAGACGATGAAGGACGCGCTCGAGACCCTGAAGGGCAAGCCCAAGGTCAAGCGCACCATGTGGTCGCGCCGCGCCCAGGAATATGAGGCGAAGATCAACTCGGGCGACCTGACCTCGATTGCCGAGGTGGTCCGCGATCTGTTCCGCCCGGACGATGCTCCCGAGCAGAGCTATTCCGAGCGGCAGATTTTCGAGGCGGCCTCGTCGCGCCTTGCGCGCGAGCTCGGGGCGATGGAACAGACCGATGAAAAGTCGGCGCTCGCCAAGATCCTCGACATCCTGAACAAGGCTTGGCCGATCCACAACAAGGCCAAGGAAGTCGCTTGATCAGCTGATCCAGCTTCCCTGCTGAAGGGAATATGAGGGCGCCCTCGACGGGCGCCCTTTCTTTTTGCGCTTGCGGCCACTTCAGCGTCAGTGTATTGCCGACATAATACACGTCATCGGAGGAACGAATGCGCACCTCTCTCGCGGCCCTTGCAGCCGCATCTGCAGCGCTCGCAGGCTGCCACGTACAGGCGCATGACGGCGGAGCGAGCGTTTCGCGCAACTATCAGGTGGGCAACTTCCGACAGGTCGAGGTTGCCGGACCTTATGATGTCGAAGTCCACACTGGCGGCAATCCTGGCGTATCGGCGCAAGGATCGGAGAAGCTCCTCGAGCGCACCGTAGTCGAAGTTCAGGGCGACAAACTCGTCATCCATCCGGAGAACGGCCACAGCTTTTTCCATTTCGGTTGGGAAAATCGTGGGAAGGCGAAATTCGCGGTGACCGTCCCGCAGCTCAGCGGGCTGACGCTCGCCGGATCGGGCGACATCCACATCGACCGAGTTCAGGGCCAGAGCTTTGAAGGCACGATTGCCGGCCACGGTGACCTGACAGTCGGGACCATCGACGTACAGCAGCTCAAGATGACGATCGCCGGATCGGGTGATGCAAAAGCCCAGGCCGGGAAAGCGCAAGCCGCGGACTATCAGATTGCGGGCGCCGGGAATTTGGACGCCGGAGCGATCCAGACACAGCAGCTGAAGGTCTCGATCGCCGGTTCGGGTGACGTGAAAGCGCACTCCACCGGAACCGCCGAGGTCGACATCGTCGGCGCTGGCGACGTCGACATTTCGGGCGGCGCCAAATGTACGATTAGCAAGACCGGCGCCGGCGACGTCCACTGTTCTTAGAAGCTCGTTAACCATGCGTGTGGAAGGTGTGCGCATGCGCACCCTCTTCATTGCCGTCTCCGCAGCGGTCGCAGTCGCGGCACCCGCCGGCGCCGCGACCCGGAATTTTGGAATCACAAGCTTCGAGAAAGTTCGGGTCGAAGGCCCGTTCAGGATCCGGTTGACGACCGGCATTGCGCCATTCGCGACCGCGTCCGGCTCGCCTGCGGCGATCGACCATGTCGCGATCGAAATGCGCGGCAACACGCTCGTCGTCCGCAGCAATGCGTCCTCGTGGGGCGGTTATCCCGGCCAGGAGTCCGGACCGGTCGAGATCAGCCTCGGAACGCACGATCTGAGCTCCGCCTGGCTGAATGGCTCGGGCACGCTCGCGATCGACAGGATCAGGGGTCTCACTTTCGACCTGTCGGTTCAAGGTTCCGGAGGCGCGAAGATCCTCGAGGCGAATGTCGATCAGCTGAATGTCGCAGTGATCGGCACGGCGAGCGCAACGATCGCCGGGAAAGCGGCAAAATTGACCGCCATCGCCAGTGGGATTTCGAACCTGGATGCGTCAAATCTTGCAGCCAAGGATGCAACGATCGGCGCACAGGGCACTGCGACGGTCTCCGCCAGCGTCAGCAACTCCGTGAAGGTCGATGCCTCGGGTCCGGTGACGATCAAGCTGACCGGTGACCCCGCCTGTTCACTGCGAGTGAGCGGATCGACCAGCGTCAGCGGCTGCAAGCCATCTCAGTGAACCGCGGCACGCGCCTCGACGCCTGAGAGGAAGTTCCACAATGCCCCGGCCAGCTCCTCGCCCGCGGCGACCGCTTCCAGTCTCTGCTCCTCCGGCAGCCGGTCGAGCAGTCCGCGGCAAACGGCGCCATGCTCGAGATCGGCGGTCTCGTGGACTCGAAAGAAGCGCAATGTTTCCTCGTCGGTAATGCCGTAGCGGTCGATCAGTCCTTCGATCTTTGCGCTGGCAACCGCCGGGAATTGGCTCTCATAGGCATAGAGCGCGCCGAGACCGGCGGCATAGGACTGGCGTGAAAGCCGCCGGAAAGTGTCGATCAGCGCAAGCGTTTCGCCGTTCAATTCCTGGGAACGGACACCTTCCTGCTTCTCGCCGAGGCCGCAGGCGAACATCAGCCAGAGGCTAGCATGGTCCTGCTTGCCCGCGCCAAGGCCTTCCTCCTCGGCAAGATTCTCGGCGAGCATGCGGCGGCCGTCGCGGTCAGGACAGGCGCTGTGGACTGCGCTCACCGCACGCGGAAATGCTTCGACGTGGTGAAAATATTGCCGCGCGTAGGCGCGCAGCGTGTCGAGCGGCAGACGCCCCTCGGTCCACGCCTGGTAGAAGGGATGTTTGAGCATGGCCCGCTCGGCAACCTTCGAATCGATCAGCGACGAGGTAGTGAGCATGGTCATGGTCGGGTCTCCCTTGGGTTGTGGGAAGCGCGAATAGCGTCGGCTGGCCGACTATAAAAGACCGAGCGCTGCGAGGCGGCCGTAAAGCTGTGGCGGCAGCTCGCCGAGTCCGCTGCCATCCTCGTCCGTCGTGGGAGCATCGCCGCTCTCAAGATAGCGCCATCCCTGATGCGCCCGGCGCGGCTTGGGCGAGACGGTTCGAAGCTCGGCCGAGCAGACGATGTCGATCCGGCCGTCCTCCCGATCCTCGAAGCGAAGAATTTCAAGGCCGGCCACGATGGTATGTTTGACGATCCAGTAGAGATTGCCGCCGACAAGCTCGTCGGCGCGCTTTGGACGCATCCGCGTTGCGATCCTCACTTCGCCGTTCTGCGCACGACGCTGGACGCGTTCCCGAAGCGCTTCGAAATCACGGCAGGCGAAGGCCACTTTCGTGAGATTGAGTTTCGGCACGATTTCGGTTCGCGCGCCAGTGGAGCAAAATCAAGAGCTTAGCCGTGAAGGTGGAACAGCGCCGCGAGCCCCAGGAAGAAGAAGAATCCGAAGGTGTCGGTCATGGTTGTCACGAAAATGGTCGAGACCACCGCTGGATCGATCTTGAGCTTGTTCAGTCCAATCGGGAAGAGCACGCCTGACAGGCCGGCATTCACCGAATTGAGGACCATCGCGAGCAGAGTGACCAGGCTGAGACCCCAGTCGTGATAAATGAGTTGGACTCCGGCCAGCATGATAAGGCCAAGCCCCCAGCCGTTCGCGCTGGCGATCCACCATTCGCGAAGGACCATGCGCCAGGTATTGGAGCTGGTCAGCTGCCCGGTCGCAAGCGCACGAACCGTCACAGCCATCGTCTGGGTTGCTGCATTGCCGCCCATACCGGTGATGACCGGCATCAGCATTGCGAGGACGACCAGCTTGGCGATCAAATCCTGATAGAATCCGATCACCGCAACCGACAGAATCTCGGTGCCGAGATTGATGAACAGCCACCACATTCGACTGCGGATTGTGAGACGGATCGGCTCGTTGATGTCGCCGTCGCCGGCCTGGCTCAGCAGCAGGACGTCCTCGCCCGCTTCCTCCTGGATGATGTGGACGACGTCATCGACTGTGATCATTCCAACCAGCCGTCCGGCATCGTCGACCACGGCGGCCGAAACGAGTGCATATTTTTGAAATCGCAGCGCCACATCTTCCTGGTCCATGTCGGCCTGGATGAGGGTCTGTTCGCGCGCCATGATCTCGCTGACTGGTGTCGAGCGCGGAGTCCTCAAGATCGTTGACAGCTTGCACGTGCCGACCGGATGGTGGTCGGGGCTGACCACGAACACTTCCCAGAAATCGGTCGGCAGATCTTCGGTCGAGCGCAAATAGTCGATCACCTGCCCGACCTTCCAATGTTCGGGCACAGCGCACAGGTCGCGCTGCATCAGTCGGCCGGCCGATTCCTCGGGATAGCTCAGCGCCTCCTCGACCGCTGCGCGATCGTCGGGCTCCATCGCCTGGAGCACGGCCTGCCGATCTTCGCGGTCGAGGTCCTCGATCAGCGCGACCGCATCGTCGGTCTCAAGCTGCCCCGCAATATCGGCGAGCTGCTGCGGCTCCAGCTCGTCGAGCAGGTCCTCGCGGACATATTCGTTCATTTCCGCGAGCACGTCGGGGCTGACGATGCCGGCAAGCGCCTTGACGAGCCCTTCGCGCTCGTCGCGGGCAGCAAGCTCGATCAGGTCGGCGACATCGGCCGGGTGAAGTGGTGCGACCAGCTTGCGCGCAGTCGCATCGTCGCCGGCGTCGACCGCGTCGAGCACCTTGTCGACAAATTCCGGCCGGAGCCGATCTTCCTCGTCCACCGGGGAGGCAGAATCCTCAAGGGGCGGGGCAGCGATGGACTCGCTCTCGCTCACTTGCAGCTCCCTCGATTGAATCAGGCGCGGGCCCTCCTATGGTCGCCGCCGCTCTGGCGCAACCACCCTCCCGCTCCTAAATCGCGCTTCTCCAGGAACATTTCATTCAGGAGCAATTCAATGGCCGACGACCACCGCCTCACTCTTTCACTTTCCACCGGCGGCGATGTCGTCATCAAGCTGAGGCGCGATCTCGCGCCGGGCCATGTCCAGCGGATTACCGATCTCGCCGAGAGCGGCTTCTACGACGGCGTGGTATTCCATCGGGTGATCCCCGGCTTCATGGCCCAGGGCGGAGACCCGACCGGTACCGGCTACCATGGGTCCGATCTTCCCAACCTGAAAGCCGAGTTCTCCGATGCCTCGCACAAGCGCGGAGTGGCGTCGATGGCCCGCGCACAGAACCCCGACAGCGCCAACAGCCAGTTCTTCATCGTGACCGAGGATTCGCCCTTCCTCGACCGTCAGTACACCGTCTGGGGCGAGGTCGAGAGCGGCATGGAATATGTCGATGCGCTCCCTGTCGGCGAGCCGCCGCGGGAGCCGGGCAAGATCGTCAAAGCGACGGTGTCCAAAGCTTGAACAGGGTCGCGCTCGTCACCGGCGCCTCGGCCGGTCTCGGGGTCGAATTCGCGCGCCAGCTGTCGAAGCGCGGGCACAGGCTGGTGCTCGCCGCGCGGCGCATGGATCGGCTTGAGAGGCTGGCCAGGGAGCTCGGCAATGCCCGGGCGGTGGCGATCGATCTGTCCAAGGCCAATGCAGCGGCGAAACTGATGGCCGATCTTGAAGCGAACCGCGAAGTCGTCGACCTGCTGGTGAACAATGCAGGCTTCGGCCTGATCGGCCGCTTCGCCGAGCTCGATGCCAAGCGTCTTCGGCAAATGGTCGACGTCAACGTAGGCGCGCTGATGGATCTGTGCCGAGCCGCCTCACCCGGAATGATCGAGCGTAGATCGGGCGCCATCATCAACCTTGCCTCGACTGCCGCCTTCCAGCCGGGTCCCAAGATGGCGGTTTATTTTGCGACCAAGGCGTTCGTCCTCTCGTTCACCGAGGCCCTGCACGAGGAGCTCAAGCCGCACGGCATCAAGGTCAGCTGCCTCTGCCCGGGTCCCACGCACACCGAGTTCGGTGAAGTTGCCGGCTTCGGCGGCAACAGCATGTTCGATCATGTCGCAATGGGTCCGGCCGAGGTCGTCGAGGCCGGCCTTGCAGGGCTCGACAGGAACCAGGCCGTGGTCGTTCCGGGCTGGATGAACAAGGTTACTGCAGCGAGCACGCGGTTCGCGCCGCGCTCGGTAGTTCGTAAAATCGCCGGTGCGATCAAATATTGAGCTGTTGTTGAAACCGCGTCGCCCATGCCGCCGTTACGCATCCGGCACGAGAGCGTGGGCCAGGAGACGAGATGCCTGAAGCAGATATAATCGAGCGCGCCAAATCACGAAGGGTCCAGGTCGCAAGCCTGCCGCCAGCGGACAGCGGGCGCGGTTTCGCACGCTTGCCGGACCGACTGATGGACGATCTCGGGCTCAATGAAGGAGATGTGATCGAGATCGTCGGCAAGCGCTCGACTGCGGCCCGCGCGATCCGGCCCTATGGCGAGGACGAGGGGATCGACATCATTCGCCTGGACGGTCTCCAGCGCGCCAATGCCGGCGTCGGCTCAGGCGATTTCGTCCAGGTGAGCAAGGCGGAATCGAAGCCGGCAAACCGCGTGATCTTCGCACCCGCGCAGCCCAACGTTCGCCTGCAGGGCTCGGCCGAGGCACTGAAGCGCACCTTCGCCGGGCGTCCACTGGTCGAAGGCGACACAGTTGCGACCGCCGGTCACCAGCGGATCAATGCCGACATGCCCGAGCACATCCGACAGCTGCTGAACGCGCCCGCATTCGCGCTTCAGGAACTTCGGCTGGTGGTCGTATCCACGGTGCCCAAGGGCATCGTCCATATCGACGGCAAGACGACGGTCGAGCTGCTTCCCGAATATACTGCCACTGACGGACAGCGCCGCGCCGACGTGACGTATGACGATCTTGGCGGAATGCGCGATACGATCGACGGACTGCGCGAGATGGTCGAGCTGCCGTTGCGGCATCCCGAGCTGTTCCAGCGCCTCGGTGTCGACCCGCCCAAGGGCGTTCTGCTCCATGGACCGCCCGGTACCGGCAAGACGCTGCTCGCACGTGCTGTCGCGAACGAAAGCGCGGCCAAATTCTTCCATATCGCCGGCCCCGAGATCATGGGCTCGGCCTATGGCGAAAGCGAACGCCGGCTGCGCGAGATCTTCGAGCAGGCAGCGCAAAGCGCGCCGTCAATCATCTTCATCGACGAGATCGATTCGATCGCACCCAAACGCGGTCAGGTCTCGGGGGAAGCAGAGAAGCGCCTGGTCGCCCAGCTGCTGACTCTGCTCGACGGAATGGAACCGCGGCAAAACACGGTCGTAATCGCCGCCACTAACCGGCCCGAGGCAATCGACGAGGCGCTGCGTCGGCCCGGCCGCTTCGACCGCGAGATCGTCGTCGGCGTTCCCGACCAGCCCGGACGCCGCGAAATCCTCGGCATCCACACACGCGGAATGCCGCTCGCACAGGACGTCAACCTCGACGATCTCGCGCGGCGCACCTATGGCTTCGTCGGTGCCGACCTCGCGGCGCTGTGCCGCGAAGCTGCGCTCGAAGCTGTTCGGCGGATCATGCCGAAGCTCAATCTCGCTGAAGAGGTGATCCCCCCCGAGATCCTCGACACGCTTTCGGTCGAGATTCGCGACTTCGAGAATGCGCTCAAGCGAGTCCAGCCCTCGGCGATGCGCGAGGTGATGGTCGAAGCGCCGCTCATTCGCTGGGAGGATGTCGGCGGGCTCGATGCAGCGCAAGACCGGCTTCGGGAGGGCGTCGAACTGCCGCTCAAGCATCCGGAGGCCTTCCGCCGCCTCGGCATCCGTCCGGCCAAGGGCTTTCTCCTCTACGGCCCGCCGGGCACCGGCAAGACGCTTCTTGCCAAGGCTGCAGCGCGGGAGTCGGAGGCGAATTTCATCGCCACCAAATCCTCGGATCTCCTGAGCAAATGGTACGGCGAGAGCGAGCAGCAGATAGCGCGGCTGTTCAATCGCGCCCGGCAGGTCGCACCGACGATCATCTTCATCGACGAGCTTGACAGCTTGGTGCCCGCCCGGGGTGGCGGGCTCGGCGAACCGCAAGTGACCGAACGGGTCGTCAACACCATCCTCTCGGAAATGGACGGGCTTGAAGAGCTGCAAAATGTCGTGGTGATCGGGGCGACCAACCGTCCCACGCTCATCGATCCGGCTCTGCTCCGCCCGGGCCGCTTCGACGATCTGATCTACGTCGGCACGCCCGACACCGCCGGCCGGCGCCGGATCCTTGCGATTCATACGCGCAACATGCCACTCGCCGATGATGTCGACCTGGAGAGGATCGCGCAGCGTACGGACCGCTTTACCGGCGCCGACCTCGAGGATCTCGTCCGTCGCGCGGGCCTTACTGCGCTCCGCCGAGGGCTCGACACCGGCAGCGTGGCGATGGCGGATTTCGAGGTTGCGCTCAGCGAAACTCGTGCCTCGGTCACCCCGGAAATGCTCGAGGAATATGACCGGATCCAGGAGACTCTGAAGAGCGAAGCGACTCGGCCGATGGGTGGAATAGGTTTCGTCCTCCCGGGCATGCTTCACTCGAAAGAGGGCGGCAAAAGCTAGGCCTGAAGCTTCTTCGAGGCGACGGCCGCCAGGGAAACGAGAAGCAATCCGAACAGGATGAAGGGCGAATCATGGTGCCAGCCGTAGAGGCTGATGCCGAGCCCCGGCGCGAGCACATAGCTGATTCCGTTCGCCGAAGTGATCACTCCGGCAACCGCGCCCTGCTCGGCCAATGGGACCGCCAGCGATGCGCCGGCGGTGAAACCCGGGCGCGTGAATCCGAACCCGAGCGATGCGACTGCGAAGCTGATCGTGATTGCGTAGAGGTCATTCGAGAGCGTCGTGCCGACCAGCCCGGCAGCAGCGATCAGCGCCCCCCAGAGGATCAGTGAGCGTGGACCAAGGCCGAGCCGCGGGATCAGTCCCCATTGCGCGCCGAGCGTCGCAACCGCACCGGCCATCATGACGATCGCAATCGGCTTTTCCGAGCCGGAGGGTGCAAGATGCAGCCGGTCAATGATGAAGAAACCGATGCAGGTCAGGGTGGCAGCCTGGGCGTGGCCAGCAGTGATTCCGGCAAGGATCCACGGCCGCACGCGCGGGTCCTTCCAGCTCAGCCGCGTCTGGCGGCGCGGCGCGGTCGCGGCCCTTACGCTCGCGCCCGTCGGCGGACTCGCAAGCGATGGGTAGCTCATCGCCGCGCCATGGCCGATTCGCCGGCCGAGCCGGTCGTTGGGAAGCCAGATGAGGATAGCCGTGAAGACCGCAGCGGCGATCAGCGCAGAGGCGAAGAGCGGACCGGCGAGGCCAACGACCGGAAGGACGAACAAAGGCGCGACCGCCGGGCCGATGATCGTTCCGAGGCCAAAGGACGAAGACAAAGCAGAAAGTGCGGCGACGCGCCCGCTCCGCCTGGTCTTTGATGCAAGATAGGCCTGCGTCGCGGACGGGGTCGCGCAGCCGAGCCCGCCGTAGATTGCGCGAAACAGGGCGAACAATCCGAACGTCAGTGCGCCGCTGATCCAGCGATGAAGCCCGCTGAACAAGGCAATGCCGCACAGCGTCATCGACAAGACGAACCCGCTCACGCCCATGATCGTTAGGGTCTTGCGACCGTGGTGATCGCTCTTTTCCGCCCAATAAGGCGCGAGCAGAACCCACAGCACCGCCGACCAGCTATACGCGATCGCAACATAGAAATCGTCGATGCCGATCTCGCGTCCGATCGCCGGCATCACCGACTGAAGTGCAGTGTTGCCCGAAGAAGCGACGAGCATCGCGCAATAAAGCAGCACGAAATGGCTGTTGGTCAGTGCCGCCCGGCCGACGCTTCCGTTGCGCGCAATTGAAGCCACAGGCTGCCGCATAGGCAGGCGCGCCGCCGAGCGGAACCTCTTCGTCGCAAGAATCGTGCGATTCGCAGAAGCACTTGGGGACCGTCGTTCGCTTGCAACGTTCTCAAAACTTGCCAAGCGGCGGCGCATTTGCCAACGCTCGCCGCCCTTGCTTGGCCCCGTTACGGAGCATTCATGCCGACTTCCACCGCGCGCACGCTGAAAGGTCCCCGTCGACTTCAGCGCCACCGCGATCGCCGCAGTCCGAACCCGCACTGGCAATTCCTGCGGGGATTTCTGAAGAATCCGGTGATGGTCGGTTCGATCATCCCGTCGAGCCGGGTGCTCATCGACAAGATGCTCCAGCCCGTAGACTGGGCGAACACCAGATTGTTTGTCGAATATGGTCCGGGCGTCGGGACCTTCACCCGTCCGGTGCTCGATCGACTGGCTCCGGACGCGACGCTGGTGACGATCGATACCAATGCCGACTTCACTCATTATCTCAAGGAGCTGATCGACGACCCGCGCCTGGTCGCAGTCACCGGCTCCGCGGCGGACGTCGAGAACATCCTGGCCGACCGGAATCTGGGCGAGGCCGATTATGTGCTCTCGGGCCTACCCTTTTCCACGCTTCCGCCGGGCGTCGGCGACGCGATTGCCGAAGCGACTGCGAAGGTCATTCGCCCCGGCGGCGCCTTCCTCGTCTATCAGTTCAGCCCGAAGGTCCGTGACTTCATCGAGCCGCACTTCGCGCCGATCGAACGTGGCTTCGAATGGATCAACGTTCCGCCGGCAACGCTCTTCTGGGCTTATAAGGGGGAAGCGGAAGCTTAGCGCTCCGCGCGGAAATTGAGGCGCCGCGTCACCGTATAGTCCATGACATTCACCAGGAAGTGGGAGATCGCCCACCTGAGCCGCCGCCACAGGTTCGCGCGGCTCTTGTGCAGCGAAGGCGTGATCCAAAGGCAGCTCTCCAGCTCGCGCTCGAAATAGCCACGCACCGCAGCCGCGAATCCGGCGTCCTTGATCCGGAGCATCACCTCGAGATTGATATAAAGGCTTCGGTAATCGAAGTTCGACGAACCGATGTGGACGATGTCGTCGACGATCGCGAGCTTGGTGTGCAGCTTCGCGGGCTGATATTCGTACACCTCGACATGCCGGCGCAGAAGGCGGCTGTAGCTGTGCCGCGCAGCGGCGATGGTTGCATTATTGTCCGACTTGGCGGCGGTGATGATCCGCGCTCGGCCGCGCCGCCCGAGGCGTCCGATGCGCCGAACCATGGCGCCCGGCGGCGCGAAATAAGCAAAGATCATGTCCAGCCGCGATCCCGCCGCAATGTCGCGACCGATGCTCCGCCACCAGCTGTTGCGCATGCTCAAGGGACCGCTGAACTTCCACTGCAGCGGCCCCCGCCATTCACTATATTCTGCGAGCCTGCGCCGTGCGTAGCTGAAGCGCGGCCTCCGATGCGTCGACCAGCGGAACAAAGTGTCGAAATAGCGGCTCGGCATCACAGCGTCGGGCCCTTCGATCCGCAGCGAAAGATCGCGCCAATGACCTGGACCCGTGTCTCGCACGTAGCTCTCGTCGATATTGGCGCCGCCGATGATTGCGACCCTTTCGTCGGCGATGACCAGCTTTTGATGGTTCCTCAGCAGGTAACGCCGCCCGTAGCTCGGGTTGAAGACGCACTCCTCGCCGCCGGCTTCGTTCAACTGCCGGAAAAACTCCGCAGTGGCGGCCGACCCAAAACCGTCGATCAGGAGCCGGACCGCGACCCCTCGCTTTGCCGCCGCGACGAGCGCGTCGCGAATTTCAACCCCGATCCGGTCCGGGTTGAACATGTACATCAATATCCTGATCGAGCGCTCGGCGCTCTCGATAAGATTGAGTAGCGTCCTCAACCGCTCTTCGCCGCTCTCGATCAGTTCGAGGCTGTTGCCGCAGATTTCCGCCCGAATCGGCGGGCTGGTCACGGGTTCGGCGGACAAGTCGGCCATGGCCCCAGTGGTGACCGATTTCGGAAGACGTGTCACTGAGACTTGGCATCCGCGGGCAATGGTTGGACGCGGGCCGCCGACGGGTCAGCTCCAAATGAATCGGCCGTCAGATCGAATTTCGGCCGGCTCAAGCCCCGAGCCGAGAGACGCGGACGGAGATTGGACCCATGTCCAAAGGTAAGCTTGCGGAGCGCGCTCGCTCAGGCGACAATTCTGCGGGCGGTTCAACTGGGGGGACTGCAAATTCCGGCGACGCGCATCCGATTGCTTTTCCAGCGCCTCCATTCCGACAGGTGCGCTGCGACTGCTGCCGAATATGCCCTGATCCTTGGAGTAATCGGAGGCTCCATGGCGATTGCGGCAATCGCCCTTGGCGATTCGATTGTCTGTTCGATCGACCGGAGCGCGGCGGTCATCGCCGGCGACCCTCTTTCTCCAGGCCATCAATATGGCAATTCCGATCCGAACGGTCTTGCCAAAGGGCATCACCCAAGTTGCTGAGACGGACGTCGTCCGCAAGGTCTGGGGGGCGACCTTAAGAAGCTGGTGGCTTGGCGGCCCTCGGAGCGATGCAAACTGACCTGCTGCCGGCTTTCCCTGAGGCGGGTCGCCAAAATGTGCCCCTGGGCTCCGGTTTGTTGACTTTCCGAGCCCCGGCAAGCTATTGGCGCCGCCTTCCTTACATCCCATATCCTTGACTCAAGGATGGTTTTGCGGAGCGACTAATGGCGCGCGTTACGGTTGAAGATTGTGTCGACAAGGTCCAGAACAGGTTCGATCTGGTCCTGCTTGCGGCCCAGCGTGCGCGCCAGATTTCGGGGGGCGCCGACCTCACCATCGACCGCGACCGCGACAAGAACCCGGTCGTCGCGCTGCGCGAAATCGCCGAAGAAACGGTGAGACCGAAGCATCTCGAAGAAGCGATCGTCACCAACCTGCAAAAGGTGCGCGTCGACGAGGAGGACGAGACGGAAGAGCTGGCGTCGCTGAGCGAGGCCGCCGAAGCCCTGCGCCTCACCGCCGCCGCCCCCCCGCGCCCCACGCCTTCTGGCGGCGACTACGAATAATTTGAGACTGGATTGAGCCGGGGCCGGCGGTTAGACCGGCCAGGTGGTTCCCTTTTCGTTCGCAGGCGAAACGTTCGAGGCGACGCCCGGCGGCGCGCTCTATTGGCCTGCAAAAGAGGTGCTGCTGGTCGCTGACCTGCACCTTGAAAAGGCGAGCTGGTTCGCGCGCCTTGGCCAGTTCCTTCCGCCTTATGATTCGCATGCGACGCTGACCGCGCTCGCAGCCGAGGTGGAGCGGACTGGCGCTCGACGCCTCTACTGCCTCGGCGACAGCTTCCATGACCAGTTCGGCTGCGAACGCCTTCCCAGCCAAGCGCGCGATCTTTTGACCGATCTGACGTCCAGGCTCGAATGGAGCTGGATCGTTGGCAATCACGACCCTGGATTCGCCGACCATTGCGGGGGACATATTGTCGCCGAGGTCGAGCTTGCCGGAATCATCCTCCGGCACGAGGCGGTTCGCTATGAGCAGCGGCCGGAGATTTCAGGCCATTTCCACCCGAAGCTGCGCGTTCACATGCGCGGTCGCCTGGTTTCTCGCCGCTGCTTCGTCACCTCGGCAACGAAGATCATCATGCCTGCGTTCGGCTCGCTTACCGGCGGGCTCGACGCGCATCACCCGGAGATTCTGGGCTCCGTCGGGGGCAATGCGGTCGCGCTCGTGCCAGTCTCGGAACGACTCCTGCGCTTCCCGCTTGCCGCCTAAGCCGGCTTCACCTCGATCGCCATTGCTCCAGTCGGCGAGAGCAGCAACCGCGCGGTCGCCGGACGCCTCTTCCCGAAGGTCGCCGCCTGAAGCTCGTTGCGCGCGGCATGGCGGTCGAACTTAAAGCCCTGTGCCTCTGCGGCCTCCTTCAGACGGTCGAGATGGGCATCGAGGTCGGCAATGCCCTCCTCGGGATCGAAATGCATCGTCTCTTCGAGGTCGCTCATCGCCCTCTACATCAACGGCTGCGGAGCAAAGGACAAGCCCCGCAGTTCAGCCGCCGGATTGCCTCGCCCGGCAGCTGTTCCTAAACCTCGGCAATGACAGCCAAAGCCGCGCTACTCCTTATTGCAATGCTTATAGCTTCACCGGCCAATGCTCAGACGATCGACCCGAAGGTCCAGGCGCGGATCGACCGGATCCTGAAAGCCACCCCGTTGATTGACGGGCACAATGACATCGCCGAGCAGCTGCGCGAACATTATAGCCTGAGCGTCGAAGGGCTTGCCAGCGGCACCGATCGGCGCGAGCATCCGCTGATGACCGACATGGCGCGGCTTCACGCGGGCCGGGTCGGAGCGCAATTCTGGTCGGTCTACATTCCGTCCGAAGTGACGGGCGACACTGCGGTCCGCGAGACGATCGAACAGATCGACATCGTCAAGCGCATGGTCAAAGCCTATCCGAACGACCTCGCGCTCGCCGAGACTGCGGACGACGTCGTGCGTATCCACAAGACCGGCCGGGTCGCTTCGCTGATCGGGATCGAGGGCGGGCACCAGATCGGCGGAAGCCTCGCAGCCCTCAGGCAATTCTACGATCTCGGCGCACGCTACATGACGCTGACCCATTTCAAGAACAACGAATGGGCCGACAGCGCTACAGACGATCCCAAATATCATGGCATCACCGACTTCGGCCGGACGGTCATCGGCGAGATGAACCGGCTCGGCATGCTCGTGGACCTCAGCCACGTCAGCGATGAAACGATGCGCGCCGCACTGCAGGTCTCGAAAGCACCGGTGATATTCTCCCATTCGAGCGCCCGCGCACTCGACGATCATAATCGCAATGTTCCGGACGACATATTGAAGCTCACTGCGCAGAACGGCGGCGTGGTCATGGTCAATTTCTACCCGGCCTACGTCTCCGATGCGTTCCGCAAATGGAGCGCGGAGGAAGCGGCCGAGGAAGCGCGCGCAAAATCGCTCTACAATGGCCGGCCGGACCAGCGCGAAGCTGCGATTGCGGCATGGAAAGCTGCCAATCCGGCACCTCGCGTCACCGTCGCTGATGTCGCCGATCACATCGAGCATATCGCCAAGGTCGCTGGTTATGATCATGTCGGGATCGGCGGCGATCTCGATGGGATCGAAAGTGCCCCAGAAGGTCTCGGGACCGTCAGCGGCTATCCGTTGCTGTTCGCCGAACTGATCCGCCGCGGCTGGTCCGACGAGAATCTGGCCAAGGTTGCGGGAGCGAATGTGCTTCGTGTCATGCGCCAGGCGGAGGCGGTTGCAGCGTCGATGAAGAATGAGCAACCGGCGATGGCGACCCTCGCTCCTCGCCCGGCAGACCCCTGGAAATGAGCGCGGCGGAGCCGCCTCTTCGAGCAGCGATCGTCCCGGTCACTCCGCTGCAGCAGAATTGCACCTTGCTGTGGTGCACTGCAACCATGCGCGGCGCCTTTGTCGATCCCGGGGGCGATCTCCCGCGCCTCAAGACGGCGGCATCGCAGGCGGGCGTCACGATCGAGAAGATTCTGCTCACTCACGGCCATATCGACCATTGCGGGAGCGCCGGCATTTTCGCTGAAGAGCTCGGCGTATCGATCGAAGGACCGCACGAGGCTGATCGCTTCTGGATCGACCGCCTTGCCGAAGACGGCGCGAAATATGGCATCCCCGGCCGCGCGTTCGAACCGTCGCGCTGGCTCGTCGACGGCGACCGGGTCGAGGTCGGCAAACTCGCTTTCGACGTCCGTCACTGTCCCGGCCACACTCCTGGCCATGTCGTTTTCCATCATCCGGATTCGAAGCTTGCTCTGGTCGGCGACGTGCTGTTCCGCGGCTCGATCGGCCGCTGGGACTTTCCTCATGGCAATCAGCAGCAGCTGATCGCATCGATTACCGAGCGCCTTTGGCCGATGGGCGACGAGACGGCCTTCGTGCCGGGTCATGGGCCAATGTCGACCTTCGGCCATGAGCGGCTGACGAATCCATTCGTCTCCGACGCTGCGCTAGCCGCCTGAAAAGGACCTCGCGAGGCAGAGGATCGCCCAAACAGAGAGCAGGACGATTGCGATCGAGGAGATGAGTATTCCGATCCTCCGCCAGATCGCGAGCGAACCGCCGTCCATGCCGATGGCATGGGCAATGCGCGCGAGAGTGAAAACCGCTGCAATGACGGCAAGGCCCGCGCGGTTGGCACCCGATAGTTCGAGGCCTGCGACCAGGATCAGAAGGAAAGGCGCATTCTCGATGAAGTTGGCCTGCGCCCGCATGCGTCGGAGCAGGGGCTCCTGTCCTCCGTCGCCGACGCTGACCTTGAACCGATGCCTGAACTTGGCGATGCGCGAACCTAGCCAAATGTTGACGAAAACGGCCGCGGCCGTCGTCGCCAGCGTCACTGGAACAGCTGTCATGATCCCGCCTTCCCGGCTTCTTCCTCGCACCGGCACAGCGAGCTTGCAAGAACGGCCACTTCCGCTATAGGGGCCCCGGTTCGCGACGATCCGGCCGCCGCCCGCGGGAGCTTACCTTTGGGAAGCCCGCTGAGATGAGGCGCAGATCGTCGCAATTTTTATTGTTGTCGAAATTGCATTCAAAGGTGCCGCAATGGCTGTCCCGAAGAGAAAAACCTCGCCGTCGAAGCGGAACATGCGCCGCAGCCACCATGCGCTGAAGGCCACCCAGTTCCAGGAATGTCCGAACTGCGGCGAGCTGAAGCTGCCGCACAATATGTGCTCGGCGTGCGGCCATTATAACGGCCGCGAAATCGTTTCGACCGAGGCCTAAGCCGAACAGGCCCATGAGCGGGGGCCCACGCATTGCAATCGACGCCATGGGCGGTGACGCCGGCCCGGCGGCGATGATCGCCGGAGCCTCACGAGCGCTGAGAAAAGACTCTTCGCTCGAGTTCACCTTCTATGGCGACGAGCGACAAGTCGAAGCGCAGATCGCCGAGCATCGAAATCTCGGTCCCCATTCGCATATCGTCCATTCGCCCGAAGCGATCGGCGCCAGCGAAAAGCCGAGCCAGGCAATCCGCCGCGCACGCACCACCTCGATGGGCATGGGGATCAACGCCGTCAAAGAAGGCATTGCCGATGCCGCTCTGTCCGGCGGCAATACGGGAGCGCTCATGGCCATGTCGAAGCTCGCGCTTCGGACCATGCCGGGCATCGACCGTCCAGCCCTCGCGGCCCTTCTGCCGACACTTGGCGAAACCGACGTCATCATGCTCGATCTCGGCGCCAACACCGAGTGCGACGCCCAGAATCTGGTTCAGTTCGCGGTCATGGGAGCGGCCTATGCCCGAACGGTGCTCGGCATTTCTGCGCCCCGCGTCAAATTGCTCAACATCGGCACCGAGGAGCTCAAGGGCACCGACGAGCTCAAGGACGCAGCCGCTTTGCTGCGCGAGGCCGATTATCTGCCGTTCCGCTTCGACGGTTTCACCGAGGGCGACCAGGTGTCCCGCGGCGGGGTCGATGTCGTTGTCACCGACGGCTTTTCGGGAAACATCGCGCTCAAGACTGCTGAGGGCACCGCGCGCTTTGTCACCGACCTCCTGCGCCGCGCCTTCAAGAGTTCGCTCCGCTCGAAGGCCGGCTTCGCCTTATCGCGCCCCGCCCTCAACCTGCTGAAGGTCCACCTCGACCCCAACAACCATAATGGTGCGGTGTTTCTGGGGCTTAATGGCCTGGTCGTGAAGAGCCACGGAAGCGCCAATGCGAAGGGCGTCGCCAACGCCATCCATGTGGCCGCGAGCATGGTCCGCAACGACATCACTCGCAAGATCGGCGACGACCTCGACAATTTCCGTGCGCATGCCTTCGCCAATGAGGCGGCGCAGTGACCAAGCGCTCGGTGGTGGTCGGCGTGGGCAGCGCCCTCCCGCAGCGAAAAGTGACCAACGACGAGCTGGCCGCGTTGGTCGACACGTCGGACGAGTGGATTGTCGAGCGGACCGGAATTCGTAGCCGCTATATCGCGGCCGAGGGCGAGACGACCGCTACGCTTGCGCTCGAAGCCGCGCGCCGTGCGATCGACCACGCGGGCTTGAGCGCAAAGGACATCGACCTGATCGTGCTTGCGACCGCAACGCCCGACCAGACGTTCCCGTCGACCGCGACCAAGGTCCAGGCGGCGCTCGGGATTGACGACTGCATTGCATTTGACGTGCATGCTGTGTGCACCGGCTTCCTCTATGCGCTGTCGGTCGCAGATTCGATGCTCCGGTCCGGCAATGCCGCAAGAGCATTGGTGATCGGCGCAGAGACCTTCAGCCGGATCCTCGATTGGGAAGACCGCGCGACCTGCGTCCTCTTCGGAGACGGCGCCGGCGCCCTGGTGCTCAGTGCCGAGGATAGCGACAGCGGCATTCTCTCGACGAAGCTCCATGCCGACGGCCGTCATAACGACCTGCTGTTCGTCGACGGCGGCCCCTCGACGACGGGCACGGTCGGCAAGCTCAGGATGAAGGGGCGCGAGGTGTTTCGCCACGCGGTCATCAACCTTGCCGACGTGCTCACGGAAGTCCTTGCGGACGCGGGCCTCGCCGCTGGTGACGTCGACTGGGTCGTTCCGCACCAGGCCAATGCTCGCATTCTTGACGCCACGGCGAAGAAATTGGGCCTTGCACCGGAAAAAGTGGTGGTCACTGTCGACCGGCATGCCAATACCTCGGCGGCCTCGGTTCCGCTTGCGTTCGACACGGCAGTAAAGGATGGTCGAATCAAGCGCGGCGACATCGTCGTGCTTGAAGCAATGGGTGGCGGGTTTACATGGGGCGCGGCAGCGCTGCGCTATTGAAAAATTTGGAATATCAGTTGATTAGTCGAATTGCCGACGGAACCGATTTCCGTTACGAAAGTGTAATCGAAACGGCGGGGGCAAGCCGGTAATGGCGGGAGAATAGGATGGCTGACCTAGGCATCGCGCGGGTCACTGACGAAGCGGACGCCGCAAATACTCTGACGCGCGCGGATCTCGCCGACGTCGTTCATCGCCGCCTCGGCCTGTCGCGCGCCGAATCGGCGAACGTTGTCGAACGTGTGCTTCACCACATGTGCCACGCGCTTGCGCAGGGCAAGAATGTGAAGGTGTCGGGCTTTGGAACCTTCATTCTGCGCGACAAGGGGCAGCGCATCGGGCGCAATCCGAAAACGGGCGTCGAAGTACCGATCGCTCCCAGGCGGGTGATGACCTTCCGCGCCAGCCAGATCATGCGCGACCGGATCGCGAAGGGCTGATCTTGGCGACTGCCGGACAGAAGGACCCCGGCGCCCTCCTCACTATCGGCGAGCTGTCGCAGGAGCTGGGCGTGCCCCAGCATATCCTGCGCTACTGGGAGACTCGCTTCCCGCAGCTGCGGCCGATGCAGCGCGCCGGCAACCGCCGTTACTACCGCCCGGCGGACGTCGAGCTGGCACGCCGGATCCACCGGCTCCTGAACCAGGAGGGCTATACCGTCCGCGGGGTCCAGAAGCTGCTGCGCGAGAGGCACGAACCAGAGGCACTCCCGGTCTCGGAAATGCCGGCAACGATGCCGGCGGCCGGACCGGAACCCGACGAGCAGCCAGGAGGAGTTGATGTCTTCCGGCTGATTGCTCTGCGCGATCGGCTCGCCTCCGCGCTCGATTCCTAATCCAGCTCCTTCGGCAGGATCAGCTCGACGATTTGGCCGCTTGCCCGCCCGACGTCAGTCCAATCGTGCGCGGGCAATTCGACGACTGCCAAAGCACCGGCCGGATATTTTTCGGCCACGCGTCGGCGCAGCCCTCCGTCATCATTACGCGCAAGCTCGACGAGCAGTTGTTCGATGCCTGGGTTGTGGCCGACCAGGAGCGGTGAACGGGTCGATTGCGGCAAGGCCCGCACAAGCGAAAGCAGAGCGTCGGCGCCTGCGCCGTAGATCCGCGGTTCGAACCGGACCGGCGCGTCGAATTTAAACTCCTCCTCAAGCCCATCGATCGTCTCGCGGACCCGGGCAGCAGTGCTCGCAAGCACGAGATCGAAACGCATGCCGCGATGCTTCAGCTCACGTCCCATCCGCCGCGCCGCCTTCCAGCCGCGCGCATTGAGAGGCCGGTTGAAATCGTCGAGGCTCGGATCGTCCCAGCTCGACTTTGCATGGCGAAGGAGCGTGAGCCGTTTCATTTGACCAATTCTACAGGAATTGAACTGCCGCTGGCCAACCGCTTTTCGACGCGGGCGATCGCCTGATCGAGCGGCAGGCGATGGATCGGCACGCCTTCCGGAAATGCCTTCAGCAGCCGCGAAGGCATCGCCGGCGACAGGATCACGAACAGGCCGCAGTCCCCCTGCCGGCGGATCAGCCGGCCGAATGCCTGCGCCAGTCGCGCGCGTACCACGCGATCATCATAGGCACTGCCACCGCCTGCCATGCGCCTTGCAGCGTGAAGCACCGTCGGCCGCGGCCAGGGGACCCGCTCCATAACCACGAGCCGCAGCGATTCGCCTGGCACATCGACTCCGTCGCGCAGCGCATCGGTGCCGAGCAGTGAAGCACGAGAATCGTCGCGGAATATGTCGACGAGCGTTCCGGCATCGATCGGATCGACATGTTGCGCGAGCAAAGGCAGCCCGTCCCGCGCCAGTCGGTCGGCGATACGCGCATGGACCGCTTTCAAGCGCTGGATTGCAGTGAACAGCCCCAAGGTTCCGCCCTTTGCGGCGGCGATCAGACGCGCATAGGCGCCGGCAAGCGAGGCAATATCGCCCTGCTTGATGTCAGTGACGATCAGCACCTCCGAGCAGCCCGCATAATCGAACGGACTTTCCGCTTCGAAATGCGCGGCGCTGGGCAGGTGGAGCGCCCCGGTGCGCGCATCGGCTGCAGCCCAGTTCTCGCCGCCGCGCAAGGTCGCCGAAGTGACGAGAACCCCGTCTGCAGGCGCAAGCACCGCCGCCGCCAGGGGTTTCGTGGGATCGAGCCAGCGACGGTGGATCGCCACGTCATATTCACGCCCGTCGACGCGCTCGACCGCCAGCCAGTCGACGAACTCCGGGTCCGCCTCGCCGCCAATCCGCGCGAGCAGGGCAATCCAGGCGGCGAGCGTCTCGCGCCGCCACGAAAGGCCCCGAATCGCGCCTTCGACCCGCGCACGCGCCTGCGAATCGAGCCAGTCAGGAGCATCTTCGAGCACGGCCTCAAGCCGGCGTGCCAAGGCCGCTATCGGCTTTTGCAGGCTCTCGAGGATTTCGGCTGCGGATGCAGCGGCGGACACGAGCGCACCATCGGGCGCTGCCAGCTCGGTTTCGAGCCCGTAGCCCGCCTCCTGCGCCTTGGCGCGGGAATAGACGGTACCGCGCACCTCGGTGAGCAATGCCTCGAGAGCCCCGAACGGCGCGCCTTCGACCAGCCGCTGCAGCCAACCGTCCGAGGGCAGCGCCTTCGCAGCCTCGACCGCGGCGTCGAGCGCGCGAGCGCCTTCCTCGTCGTAGGAGGCGAGATCCACAAGCCGCGCTGCAAGCCCTCGCCGCCGCCCGCGCGAGCGCCCCTCCGGACCGACGATCCAGCGTCTGAGTTCGATCGCCTCCTGCCCGCCGAACGCGACCGCGAATGTCGAATCGGCGGCGTCGAACAGATGATGGCCCTCATCGAACAGGATGCGTCCGGGCGCATCCTCGCGCGCCCGCGCCGCATTCACCATCACCAGCGCGTGATTGGCGATAACGATATCGGCTTCCCTACTCGCCCGCTCGGCTCTCTCGATGAAGCATCGGCGATAATGGGGGCAGCCGGCATAGACACACTCGCCACGCCGATCGGTCAGCGCAGTTGCCCCGGCGCGTCGGAACAGGCTCGGGAGCCAGCCTGGCAGATCGCCGCCGACCATGTCGCCGTCCTTGGTATATGCTGCCCAACGCCCGACGAGCTGCGCAAGAATCGCCGCGCGACCCGAGAAGGCGCCTTGCAGCGCATCTTCAAGGTTGAGCAGGCACAGATAATTCTCGCGGCCCTTTCGGATGACGATCCGCCGCGCACGCTCCTCCCGATTTTGAAAGAGCTTTGGACCCTCGCCATCGAGCTGGCGCTGAAGCGCCTTGGTGAACGTCGATACCCAGACGGTGCTGCCTGAACCTTCGGCCCAAAGCGAAGCCGGCGCGAGATAGGCGAGGGTCTTGCCAATGCCGGTGCCGGCCTCGGCAAGCAGGAGGTTGGGCGAGCCTTTCGCACGCTTCGGTGCAAACACCTGGGTGACCGCTTCAGCCATCGCACGCTGCCCCTCGCGTGCCTCGGCTCGACCGGTCAGACGGTCGAGCTTCGTCCGCGCTTCATCCGGAGAGACGATTATTGTCCGCGGGGGCGGCCGCTCGCCGACTTCCTCCCACTGCTTCAGCCGCGAAAAGAGCATGCGTTCGCCGCGTTCCGGCCGCTCGAGCCGCGCTCCGATCAGCGGCGCCCAACCCCAACCGAGGCGTTGCAGGGTCGCGTTGGACGTCCATGCGCCCTCCCGTTCGCGCCAATCGGGGCTGGCAAGGACGGAGAGCAGCCGCTCGGCAATGCTCAGCAGCGCGGTCGCCGCTTCAGATTCGTTTCCGGGTGCCTCAAGCCCGATCGCGCGGCACAAGCCCGCCGCAGTGGGCACTGCGAACCGGGCTGGGTGCAGGAATGCGAACAGCTCCAGCAAATCGAGTCCGCTGAGCTCCGGATAGCCAAGTCTTTGCCCCGCGAGCGGTGCGTTGAGAATGATGTGCGGAGTCTCCGCCGCGCGCGCAATCGCCTCACCCCGGCTTGCCTCGCGAGCCTGTCCGTCGGCTCCTGCAAGCCAGATGCCGGCGTGGGTCGCGTGCAGTGCGGGAATCGCGAGGGGAACCATGAGTGGATAGTAGGTTACTGGGAACGAAAGTGGAACAATAGGCTAGCGGCCGAGCGCCTCGACCAACAGCTTTTTTACCCGCGCGACGAGCTCGGGCGTCCGTCGTCCAAGAATTCCTCGGGCATTCTCGGGCAGATGCGCGACCGGGTCGCCATTATCGCCAAAGACATAATGGTCGAACATGATCCGCCAGCGCTCGAGTTCGTACGGCGGTAAATTCCTCATCGTGATCACAGCATGATAGAGCGCGTTCAATGGCGTCAGAAGCGGTGGCTCGGCATCGCGCCACCAGAAGTTGACCATTGCTGCGAGCTCGTCGAGCGAGGCGACCGCGTGCCACCAGAGGCTCGGAATATAGATCGCATCACCGGGTTCGAGCTCCGCAGCCTGTGCAGCCTCCAGTGCCTCGGCGAATCTGGGATGCTTCCCCAGGTCCGGATGATCGACATCGACAAGGCTGACCGGCTGCCCTGCGAGCGTGAAATCGAGCGGACCAACATAGAGGTTGGGAAGCTGCTCTGTTGGAAAGAGCGTGAATCGTCGCCGGCCGGCAATCACGCAGGCGAGATTTTGCGGCAGGTCCCAGTGCGCCGCCGTCCGCGTGCGATTGCCGAGCCACAGCGAAATTAGAGTTGCCCGATTTGTCTCGAGTAGTGGGACCGGAATGGTCGGCAATAACCCGGGCAGGTGCCGACGGATGGGGATTCCGCCCGCGTACATCGAATAAGGTCGCTCGTGTCCCTTCTGCCGCAGCAGCAGGTCGAGCAGCTGATCGATATTCGCCAACCGCCGCTCGTGGTTGAACCCGCTGAAATCCTCATTGTAGCCGAAGCGCCCGCCGATCTCCGGCGCGCCGAACCAGGCCTCGAATGGCTCATCGGTTGCCGCTTCACGCAGGAGTCTGGCTAGTGGCTGCTCGCCCTGCTTCGCTGCAGCGACGACTGGCCAATTCGCGGTCAGGCCGCGAAGCACCGCCGGCTCGGCATTGGGCACGATCTCGCGCTCGAACCCCTGCCGATCGACGCGCGAATATTCGGCGATCGCCCGCATGGCCTTTGGCTAGCAGTGCACAAGGAGCTTCGCCAGCTGGCCAACGTTGCGCCCTGCAGTCGGCTATCGAATTGCTACGCCAAAAAGGGAGTCTGGATGTCGTCCTGCTTCCGCGGCCGGCACTGGCTCGTTAGCGCAGCAGCTCGCTCACCAGCGAAGGCTTCTTCGCGATCATGGCGAGCAGCACCTGTGCGGGGCCGGTTGGGTGGCGGCGGCCATGCTCCCAGTTGAGCAGCGTGCCCTTCGCGACGCCTATGCTGCGCGCGAACGCGCTCTGCGACAAGCCGGTGCTGGCCCGGATCGCCGCAACATCGACGGTGGGCACCGTCACTTCGTGGACACGCGCGCCGGTCTCCTTGCCTTGCGCGAAGGCCAGCGCTTCAGTCAGCCCCTGCTTGATGCTGTCATAGGCACTCATCGTCGATCTCCATAATGTGCGAGCAATGCCTTGCTCAGTGCGATCAGCTCCGCCTGCTCCGCCCTTCCCAGATTATCCTTCTCGTTCTTGGCGAACACCGTGACGAGGAAGATCGGCATATGCACGCCGCCGAACCATAGATCGTCCGGTAGCCCCCGCTTTTTCCAGCGCCCCGGCGAGCGAGGCGAACCTTGCGTAGGCCGCCGCCCAGCGAAACACCTGCCTCAGGATTAGCCGCAATAGCATCTATCAGCGCCGACCGCTCATCATCGGACATGATCGCCTTGGCTCGTCGTAGGAACTCGGGCAGCTCCACGACAGTCTGAAAGATGGTCATTGGCTTTCGATGCATGTATGAGTCATTGGCATATATGTCAATGGCACATTCGTGTACCGTCCATAGGATTAGCTCACGCCGCTGCGACGCAGACCAATTCCGACTAAGATCGCGATTTGGTCGTCTCGCCAATCACGGATGCAGTCGCACTGTTTAAGCCGGTAAGACTCCGCTCCTTCCTTCTGGATGGAGGGGAGGCTAACGGCTCTGCATGAATTCCGAATCCCTCCGCGCCGCCGCCCTCTCATCCAAGGCCTGGCCCTATGAGGAGGCGCGCAAGCTCCTGAAGCGTTGGCCTGAAGGCAAGCCGGCTGGTGATCCCATCATCTTCGAGACCGGCTATGGACCCTCGGGCCTGCCGCATATCGGCACTTTCAACGAGGTTGCGCGCACCACTTTCGTCCGCAACGCCTATGGGGAGCTGACGGGTAATCCTACGCGGCTGATCGCCTTCAGCGACGACATGGACGGCCTTCGCAAGGTCCCCGACAATGTCCCCAACCAGGAGCTGCTCGAGAGCAATCTCGGCAAGCCGCTGACTCGCATCCCTGATCCTTTCGGCCAATATGAAAGCTTCGCACATCACAATAATGCGATGCTTCGGCGCTTCCTCGACCGCTACGGCTTCGATTACGAATTCCTCTCCGCGACCGATTGCTACACCTCCGGTCGTTTCGACGAAGTGATCCGCAAGGTCCTCCACGGCTGGGACGCGATCATGGGCGTGATGCTCCCGACATTGCGTGAGGATCGCCGCAAGACCTATTCGCCGGTGCTTCCCGTTTCACCCAGCACCGGGCGAGTTCTCCAGGTGGCCGTTGAAGTGATCGACGCCGAAGCCGGACTCATCGCCTTCGACGACGAGGACTGCGGCCGCGTCCAGCAATCGGCGTTCGGCGGCGCGGCCAAGCTGCAGTGGAAGGTCGACTGGGCCGCTCGCTGGGCAGCGCTCGGGGTCGACTATGAGATGGCGGGCAAGGACCTGATCGACAGCGTGGTCCAGTCAGGCAAGATCGCGCGTATCCTTGGGCATCGCCCGCCCGAGGGCTTCAACTATGAGATGTTCCTCGACGAAAAGGGCGAGAAGATCTCGAAGTCGAAGGGCAATGGCCTCAGTCTCGAGGAATGGCTGCGCTACGGCAGCGAGCCGAGCCTCGCATTCTACATCTATCGCGAACCGCGCAAGGCGAAGAGCCTGCACATCGGGCTGATCCCGCGCGCGGTCGACGAATATTGGCAGTTCCGCGGCAATTATCCAACGCAGGCGATCGAGCAGAAGCTCGGCAACCCCGTGCACCACATCCACGCAGGAAAGGTGCCGACGGAGACGCTGCCTGTCAGCTATGGGCTGCTGTTGAACCTCGTCAGCCTTCCGGGGGTTCATCAAAAGGAGACCGCCTGGCGGTTCGTCCAACGCTATGCGCCGGGCACCTCGCCCGAAACCGACCCGGAACTCGACGAGCTGATCGGGCTCGCCGTCAATTATGCCCGCGATTTTGTCGTGCCGACGCTGAAGCGCAGGGCGCCGACGCAAATTGAAGCGGAGGCTTTGCGGGATCTCGACCAAGAGCTGGCAAAGCTTCCGGCCGACGCAGACGGCGAGATCATCCAGCACGCGGTGTTCGAAGTCGGCAAGCGCCACCCGTTCGAGAGCCTGCGCGCCTGGTTCCAGGCGCTCTACGAGACCCTGCTCGGATCAAGCCAGGGCCCGCGCATGGGCAGCTTCATCGCGCTTTACGGCGTTGAGAACACGCGCAAGCTGATCGAAGAGGCGCTCGCCTGAGCGACAAACTGAACGGTTTTCGCAGGCGAATGCTTGGTCGATTGCCAGCGCCGGTACTGCTGCAACCTCGTGCTACTGGATGACTATTCCGATCCGCCAGTGATGGCGGTTCCCGCAAACCGGGAGTCCGCCTCGGAACAAGCCGGGACAATCCGCTGGTGGACGAGGTTTAACTCCCCTTCTTCGCCGCGATCCAGCGGTTGATCTTCGCCTCGAGGATTTCCATCGGCAGCGCGCCCGAATCCAGGACCTGTGCGTGGAACTGGCGAATGTCGAACTTCGTCCCGAGCTCGGCTTCGGCCTTCCTCCTCAGCCGCTGGATGGTCAGCGCACCGATCTTGTATGCGGTCGCCTGGCTCGGAATTGCAATGTAGCGCTCGACCTCGGCGGTCGCATCGGTCTTCGATTCTCCCGAATGCGACAGCATGTACTCGATCGCCTGATCGCGGGTCCAACCCTTGGTATGAATTCCGGTATCGACGACCAGCCGCATCGCGCGCAGCATTTCGTCGTTGAGCGTTCCGAAGCGCTGGTAGGGATCCTTGTAGAAGCCCATGTCGTAGCCTAGCGTCTCCGAATAGAGCGCCCATCCTTCGACATAGGCAGTGTTTCCGCCGAAGCGCATGAAGGCCGGCAAAGCAGTGTTTTCCTGCGCAAGGCTGATCTGGAAATGGTGCCCGGGCTCGCCTTCGTGGAGGAACAAGGTCGTCTCCTCCCAGGTGAAGCGCGACGGCAGATCATAAGCGTTGAAATAGAAGGTGCCCGGCCGCGAGCCGTCCGGAGTGCCCTGCTCGTAGCTTCCGCCCGCCTCGAACTTCTCGCGATATGGCGGATAGGGACGAATGACGAGCGGGGTCTTCGGGACGAGTGAGAAATATTGCGGGACCTTCTGATCGACCGCCGCCTTGATCCGGTAAAAGTCCTGCTGGAGCTGAGCGCGGCTCTTCGGCGCGAACTTGGGGCTGGTCCGCATATAGTCGAAGAAAGCGTGGAGGTCGCCCTTGAAGCCGACCTGCTTGCGGACATTGTCAAACTCCCTGGTGATCCGCGCCACTTCGCTGAGACCGAGTGCATGGATCTGCTCGGGCGTCATTGTCGTCGTAGTCGTCGACTGGACCAGGTAGCGATACCAGTGGTCGCCACCCTTCATGTACATCAGGCCCACGCCCTCGCGTGCGTGGCCGAGATATTCATTCTGCAGGAAGTCGCGCATGCGGCCCAGTGCAGGGTAGATGACGTTCAGGATCGATGCCCGATATTCCTGTGTCAGTCGCGCTCGATCGGCGGCGCCGATTGAGTCCGGAAAGGCCTTGATCGGCCCCCAGTAGGGCGAAGCTTCGGGGGCAAGCTTCAGCTGATTGTTCAGCTGCTCGATCATGTTGCGCACGGTCAGCTTGGTATCGACCACGCCCTCTGCTTCGCCCTTCTTCCACTGGCGGATCGCCTCGTCGACATTGGCTGCAAAGTCGCGGTTGCGCTTCAGGCTGTTCTCATAGTCGAGCAAGCTCCCATAAGGCGCTCCGCCCTGGCCGCTGGCGATCGTCGGATATTGGGTGTGCAGGCCGAAGAAGTGGTTCATCGGCAATGCTTCGGTCAGCATCAGCAGCTCGGGCTGATAGCCGCGAAGCATGTCCTTGGTCTGAAACTCGAACACGTCATAGGCAAGCTGATCAGTTGGGCCGAGCTCCCCTCGGGGTATTGCTGAAAGCGCTGCAAGGTCGTGCTCGGCTGCCGCTTTCTCGCCCTGGTAATGGGCGTCGCTGAACAGGTCGCCAAGGCGATCAGCGTAGCGATAATCGCCGCGGAACAAAGCCTGTAGAGGGTTGCGCTTGAGGTTCGCCTCGTCGCTGTCCTTGAACAACTGGAACAGCCGGTCGTGCGCACTTTGCTGCACTGCGGTCGCCGGAGCGGGTGCAGGCTGCGCGTCAGCGAAGCCGGGGGCACCGAGCACGAGCAAGGACGCGGAAAGGATCAGTCGACCAGCTGACTTCATTGGAACCTCGGAAGATCTATCAACATCGCCGGTGCGAAAAGGGGCGCCGCGGTTTGGCCCGCAACGCCCCTTCGATCAACGGCTGAACCGTTCTACCAGAAGAAATCGTGGATTACGTCGACCACTTCGCCGCTCCATGTATCGACCAGCAGCGCATCATCCCAGTAGCGGACCCAGACGTATCCCGGCGGAGCATAAGGCAGTCGATAATACCAGGGATCCTCGATCCAATAACGGCTGCTGTAATAGCTCGGCCATAGACGCCAGCCGATCTGGTACGGTCGATAGCCCCAGCCGAAGGGATCGTAATAGATGCCGACGTGGAACCAGGAGCGGTGATGCTCACGCCAACGGCGCCAGTCGTACCGATCATTGTAGCGCCAGTTGGTATTCCACTGGACCGTGCTTCGGCGCACGTCAGTGCGCGGCGGCGGCTGCGTCCCTTCGCGCGGCGTGTTGCTTATGATCAGCGGATTGCGCGTCCGCATCACGTTTGGCAGCGGACGCTCCGACTGGCGAAAATCGCCCGCCTCACGGCCCGAATCCCGGCGAGTCCAGCGGCCCTCCTGGACGAACCCCTCACGGGGAGGCACTGCCGCGTCGTCGCGGGTGCGCGCCTGGCCGTCATCGCGGTTCCGGCGGCCCGGTCGGTCGAACGACTGCCGGGGCATTGGCTCGCCCTGCTGCACGACGACCTGCTGCGGTGCGGGAGTCGCGCGCTCGAAGCGGGGGCGATCCCACCCGCCATGCTGTTCACGCTGGACCTGTTCGGGTGCGACGAACTGCGGTGCCGGTCTCTGCTGCATCCGCTCGAGATTGCCTCCACCGTTGGCACGCTCCTGATGGGCCTGCTCGCGCGCTTGGGCGCGCTCTTCCTTCGCCTGGCTGCGATTGCCTTGCGCTTGCTCGCGATGCCATCGGCCGTGGGGATCCTGGTCCTGCGCAAATGCCGGCGAGGCCGCAGCGCTTGCCAGAAGAATGGAGATGAGAATCTTACGCATGACACTGACCCTGGTCTGTTCCCTGTAGAGGGAAATGCGCTTTGCCGGCTGAGCGCCGGCTGAACCGTTTCGGAAGCGTATGTTCAGCCTTGCAAGCTGGCGCGCGGGGTCGCCGGCGCGGTCGTTTGCGCCGCCCTTGCAATCGCCTTGCGAATGCGCGGATAGGCACCGCAGCGGCAGATGTTCGGAAGCGCTGCAATCTCAGCTTCGCCCGGGCTCGGGCTGGCCGCCAGGAGCGCAGCAATGGCCATGATGAACCCCGGCTCGCAATAGCCGCACATCGTCACCTGCTCGGCGAGCCAGGCCTGCTGCACCGGATGGTTGCCGCCCAAGCCCTCGACGGTCGTGATCGTCGCGTCCTCGAGCTCACGCAAGGTGACACTGCAGCTGGTCACCGCTCGCCCGTCGACGATCACAGTGCACGCCCCGCAATCGCGGCTGTCGCAGCCATATTTCGTGCCTGTCAGGTTCGACGCCTCGCGCAGCGCCCACAGCAAAGGCATGTCCGGATCGAGCTTGTACTCGACGCCTTCGCCATTGACTGTCATTTTTGCCATGGACAGACGCTAGCGCGTGCAGCGCCGCGCTGCCAAGATGCAGCGAATGCCACGCGTCATGACCAACAACGGCTACGAAATCGGCTATGAAGAAGTGGGCGGCGGGAGCGCGGCGATCCCTATCGTCTTCCTGCACGGCGTCGGCTCGGACAAGAATGTCTGGCAGCCGCAGCTCGCGCATTTCGGACAGACCCGCCGCGCAATCGCCTTCGACTATCCAGGCTATGGCGAGAGCGACCAGGCGCCCCAGGGCACGACGCGCGACGATTACGCCGACGCGATCATTTCCGCGATGCACGAGCTCGGCGTCGACCGCGCGCACATCTGCGGCCTCTCTCTCGGCGGCGTGGTCGCAATTGCGATGCATCACGCCGACCCGGATCGTTGCGCCTCGCTGATCCTGGCCGACACGTTTGCGGCTCATCCCAATGGTCTGGCCATTTACGAGCGCTCGCTCGAAGGCAGTCGCGACCTTGGTGCAATGGCCGAGGCGCGGGTCGACGTGCTCCTCGCCCAGCCCGCCGACCCAGACGTTCGGCGCGAGGCGGTCGAGACCATGTCGTCGATCGAGCCCGCCGCCTACCGCACCGCCGCGGAGGCGGTGTGGCTCGCCGACCAGCGCGAGCGCGCACAGGACATCAGCGTACCAACGCTGGTCCTCGTGGGCGAGCAGGACCTCGTCACACCCGTCGACCTCTCGAACGAATTGGTCGATCTTATTCCCAATGCCCGCATGCAGGTGATCGCGGGCGCGGGGCACCTCACGAATTTGGAGAAGCCGGACGAGTTCAACCGTTTCGCCGGGGCATTTATTGCCGAGGTGGAGGCGGCATGAGGATCGCCTGCATCGGCGGCGGCCCTGCGGGACTCTATTTCGCAATTTCCATGAAGCTGCGCGATCGAGCTCACGAGATCGAGCTGTTCGAGCGCAACGCGCCGGGCGTGACCTTCGGCTGGGGAGTGGTCTTTTCCGACCTGACGGTCGACAACATTACCCGCAACGATCCTGTGTCCGCGCAAACGATCACCGAGGAATTCGCTCACTGGGACGATATCGACGTCCACTTCAGAGGCGAAACAGTCACCTCCGGGGGACACGGCTTCATTGGCATCGGTCGCAAGCGTCTGCTGGAGATTCTCCAAGATCGTGCGCGCAAGCTTGGCGTCGTGCTGCATTTCAATGCCGAGTGCGATCCCGTCGACCCAAAATGGCGCGACTACGATCTCGTCATCGCCTCCGACGGCATCAACTCGCGCTTCCGCGACGCGCAATCCGAGGCGTTTGGAGTCGACGTGGACGTGCGGCGAAACAAGTTCGTTTGGCTCGCCACGTCCAAGGTCTTCGAAGCCTTCACCTTTGCGTTCGAGGAGACCGGGCACGGCTGGATCTGGGCACATGCCTACCGCTTTGCGCCCGACTGCTCGACCTTCATCGTCGAATGTTCTGAAGAGACCTGGGCGCGCTTCGGCTTTGACCGGATGAGCCAGGACGAGAGCATTGCCCAATGCGAGAAACTGTTCGCCAAATATCTGGACGGACATCGGCTGCAGTCGAACGCCTCGCACCTCGTCGGCCCGGCAGCATGGCTGAACTTCCGCCGCATCAAGTGCGAGCGCTGGAGCGCAGGAAACCTGGTCCTCCTTGGCGATGCCGCGCACACTGCGCATTTTTCGATCGGATCGGGGACCAAGCTCGCGCTCGAGGACGCAATCAAACTGGCCGACGTATTGAACCGCCCTGGCCTCAGCCTCGAAGCGGCGATGGACGAATATGTCGCTGAGCGGAACCTCGAAGTCCTCAAGCTCCAGAACAGCGCGCGCAACTCGACCGAATGGTTCGAAACGCTTGGGCGCTACACGCACTTTGAGCCGCTGCAATTCGCATATTCGTTGCTCACCCGCTCGCAGCGCATCAGCCATGAGAATTTGCGACTGCGGGACCGCGAATGGCTCGAGACGGTCGAGCGCTGGTTCTGGAAGCGAGCGACGGGCGGCAAGTCAGACAAGACTGCGCCCCCGATGTTCGCGCCGTTGCGCCTGCGCGAGATGCAGGTCGACAACCGCATCGCCGTTTCCCCAATGGCGATGTATTCGGCGCTCGACGGAGTCCCGAACGAATTTCACCTCGTCCACCTGGGTGAGCGCGCGCTCGGCGGCGCCGGCCTGGTCTTCACCGAGATGACCTGCGTTTCGCCCGAAGGCCGGATCAGCCCCGGCTGCGCAGGCATTTGGAATGAATCGCAAGCCGTCGCTTGGAAGCGCATCGTCGACTTCGTCCACGCCCATTCGAAGGCGAAGATCTGTCTTCAGCTCGGCCATTCCGGCGGCAAGGGATCGACCAAGCTCGGCTGGGAGGGGAACGACGTCCCGCTCGACGAAGGCAATTGGCCGGTGATTGCGGCGAGCGATGTCCAATGGTCCCCGGTCAACCAGGTACCGCGGCCGATGTCTCGCGCAGACATGGACACCGTGCGTGCCCAATTCGTCGCTGCTGTCTGCTTCGGCCTCGAGGCCGGTTTCGACATGATCGAGCTCCACGCCGCGCACGGCTATCTGCTCTCGAGCTTCATCACTCCGCTGCAGAACAAACGCACCGACGAATATGGCGGCTCACTTGAGAACCGCCTCCGCTTCCCGCTCGAGGTCTTCTCGGCCATGCGCGCAGCCTGGCCGAGCGATCGGCCGATGTCGGTGCGCATCTCTGCAACCGATTGGGCGGGCGAGGACGGCATCACTCCGGACGACGCCGTGCTGATCGGCGAAGCATTCGCGCTGGAAGGTGCCGATCTGATCGACGTATCGGCCGGCCAGACCTGGGCCGACCAACAGCCGGTCTATGGCCGGATGTTCCAGACGCCGTTCAGCGACCGAATTCGCAACGAGGGCCGCCTCGCAACGATGGCGGTCGGCAACATCTATGAGCCCGACCACGCCAATTCGATCCTCGCCGCCGGCCGCGCGGACCTCGTCGCGCTGGCAAGGCCGCATCTCATCGATCCTTTCTGGACTCTACGTGCCGCTGCCCAGCTCGACTATCGCGACATCGCGGTGCCGCCACAATATCTCAACGGCATGGCCCAACTCGCCCGCAACCTGAAACGTGAAGCAGAAACCGCCGCAGCGCTGAGAATTTGAACTCGCTATTGTCGGGCGAAATAACATGAACTAGCTTGCCAGACGTTTCAGGGGGACCGCACGATGAGCCCGCGCCAGGAAGCCTTGGCAAGCGCTTCCATTCCGCTGGTCATAGCTATTGGCGGATTGCTAAAATTCGGCCGTTTCAACTGGGTGATAGTCTTGCTCGGGCTGCTTCTCGCAGCCTTCACCTTTCGCTCTACATATGCGCGAGCGAAGAACATTGCCAAATATGGCAAGCCGCCGAGTTCTGAGTTCCTCAGCAGTTTGCAAAAGCGCCGATAATTTGAGGATTTAAAGCGACACGGGCTCGGCGAAGACGCCGCCGGCATCCTGTCCGCAGGCCCAGCAGATCAACGCCTTGACCGGAAATTGCTTGGCTGCCTCGAGCGTCACTTCCCAGCCGACTTGCAGCGGGTTTTCCGAGCGGAGGCGAAATCCGTCGCTCGACAGGTTCAGAATCTGAGCGTCGATGTCACCTGCCTCGCAGTGGACGCGTATTGGGAATTCGGCGTCGACACGCGGGTCCCTGGAGTGCAGCTTTTGCTCCTCCAGCAGAATGGCCTCATGCTTCATCTTTCACATCCACTTCACTCGTGCCGCGGCCCACCGCGCTCGCCTGCTGTCCAGACAGGCGTGCGCGCGGCATGCTCCGCTTGCACCCGTTCCACCTTGTCCGAACTGACAGATTTGGTTGAGGAGTATCTGAAGGAGACTGGTTGCCGTTTCGTTTACCAAGCGAAACGGACTTCGGTTGTCAGCGGCGGAAAAGGTGGAAGCTGTGCGGCGGAACGGTCGCGGCCTCAGCGGCTTTCTGTCCATTGCGCAGGACGTGCACCGTCGCGGGACCGTCACGGAAATTTTCCGCGATGAACGCGCCATTGTCGTACTCGAACAGCGCGACATGGTCGGGCGCATCGATCTGGACCGGCAGGTCGCCGAAGAGATACTGCTTGATCCGCGTCACCATCGCCTGCGGCAGCGAGTAAAGATCTCCGAAATTCTCCGGCATGGTCCAGAGGTAGATCGTCCCTTTCGAATAATGATTCATCAGCACGATCGGAAAGCCTTTCGCGGCCGCCACGCCGCGGATGATCCCCCAGCTGTCGTTGGTGTAGAAGTGCACTTCGGGAAATAGCACGGGCCGTGTCTTGCCCGGCTCCTTGAGCTCGGTGCCATTGCCCGCTCCGAAGCCGTCGAAATAGCGATCGATTGCGATGGTGTGACCGGTGGTTCGCCATTCCGCGAGCTGGCCGAAGCCCCTGCCCTGCATCGCCTCGAGGAAGCCCGAAGTCACGATGACATTTGCGCCCGAATGCAAGCTCGCGTCTATCTTGGCGATGATCTGCGGATCAGTCGCAGCCGCCTCGGTCAAGAGTATCGTGTGGGCGTTAGCGGGATAATCGGGATATAGCTCGATCGGCACGCCGAGATTGCCGATGTAATTGTGGAGGAAATCTTCACCGGTGGCGTGGGGTGGCCGGTAGCTGGCGACACCAACTGGGCGCCCAAGCGCGCCGAGCACGCCGTCGGCGACATGCAGCGCCTCATACGCTGCGGTCGCCCAGCCGGCGTTCGGATGGGCCCGGGCAATGCCGCTCCACTCAAAGCTGGTCTTCTGTCCTGCCCATGGCCGCGCACCCGCCGTAGCCGGCCTCTCGCTCGCCATCGCCGACCATTCGAACAAGGTCTGCTCGGGCGCTTTGGCGAACAAAGTGTCCCACAATTGCTCGGCATAGCGATCGATCGAACGGATGCTGTAGGTGTCGACCCAGCCGCCGAGATTCGCGCCCGGGCGGATGTTCGAGAAATAGCGGACGATCTCGTAGCTTTCATACTGCTGCAGCAGCTGGTCAGTGATCACCGGATCGCGCGTCTCGGTGCCTGTGTAGATCGCGTCGAACATATGCGCCTCGTCGGCAAGGTCGTAGCCGAGCCCATGAAAATGCTCGTACCAATTGGGATATTTGATGATCATCCGCACTCGCGGGTTTTCCTGCTTGGCCGGCCCAAGCACCAGATCTCGGCTCGCCTCGCGCATCTTCGCCAGCCGATAGTCAGTCCAGCTGCGGCTCCCCTTGGCAGCGATGTCGGCGTCGCTCTTCATTGTGTAGAAGAAGAAATCGTCGAGGATCACCTCGTCGAAATGTCGTGCAGCAAGACGCGCTGCACGCTCGCATTCGGCGCGGTCGGCGGAGTTCTCATAATCGAAGGTGCCAAACTGGCCGCCGGGCCAGCCGCCCGCGGCGAGCGTGATTCCGCCAGAGGTTTGGATGCCCTTGGCCTGGAACTCGCGCTTGACGGTTTCGAGCTGCGCATCGGTCGCAAACTGGCGGTCGCGGTAAGCCTCGATATAGACCTTGTCGAACTTCAGCTGCGAGGAGACCCGGGAGAACTCGCGCTCGAACGTCGCCTCATCGGCGAGACGCTTGGTGCTGTTCACCGGCACGTAGATCGCAACTCGGAAGTTGTTGTACGCTGCTGATTGCGCGGTCTGCGGCATGAGAAAGCAGCAAAGCAGAGCAACGATGATCCGCTGAAAACGCATAAGGTCCCCCGTCACCCGTTAGCGCTATCAATAGGCATGGCTGCTGCCGGAGCAAGCGGCACCTGAAGCGCGTTGGTCGGCGATGGCATGGACTCCCGAGCCGACCTACGAGAAGCCCGATATCAGCGTCCGCGCGACGACGCTTTACTACCAGATCGTCGCACCGATGATGTTGCCTTTCCTTTCCGGCCGGCTGCTGAACCTATTGCGGTGCCGCGAAGGCAAATGCTTCTTCCAACGCAATCGCGAGCATCCGCCGACGGGCGCCGAATTCGACGGCAAGGTCCAGTTCGAGCCGGTCGCGCAGAAGAACGGCCGAACGGAGCAATATCTCTATCTCGAGAGCGCGGAGGAAATCATCGCCTGCGCGAAACTGCAGACGGTCGAGTTCCATGGCTGGGGGAGCCGCGCGGGTGCAGTCGAGACACCGGACCGCCTGGTCATCGACCTCGACCCCGATCCGAAGCTGGGTTTCGCGGCAGTCAAAGCCGCCGCCTTCCAGGTTCGTCGCTCGTTCGAAGCGTTGGGGCTTGAAAGCTTTGCATTGCTGAGCGGTGGCAAAGGAGTCCACGTCGTCGTACCGCTAAAGCCCTCAGCCGAGTGGAACGAAGTTCGCGATTTCGCGAAGAGTTTCTGCATCATTCTCGCCGAGGCCGCGCCCGAACGCTTCACCGTCGCTTTGCCCAAGGCGCAGCGCGGGGGACGCATCTTTCTCGATTTCCTGCGCAATCAGCGCACAGCGACCGCGATCCAGCCCTATTCGGTGCGCGCGCGTCCGGGAATGCCGGTCGCAACGCCGATCGACTGGGACGAGCTTGGCGAAGTCGAGCAATCCGACGCTTTCTCGGTCGCCGATGTCGAACAGCTGCTGGAGCGCGGCGGAAGCGATCAGCTCAGCCGTTGGGGCGCGGGCGCTCAGCTCCTCCCTAGACTCCGGTGACTGGTTCGGCCCATTCGCGCGCTTTCTCCACCGCGTTCAGTTCGCGGATCAGCGCGTCGACGCTGCGCGTCAGCTCGCCGAGGAACGTGACCTCGTGCCGTGCCCCGCGATAGCTCTCGGCCATCAATATGGCGTCGATCAGGATAGGCACGACGAGGCTTTCCGGATCTTCGACGTCCTCGAGTCCGCGAAGCTTCGCGAGCGCCTTGCGCCGCGCCGCGATCGGGTCCGCCAACGCTTCGGTACGCCCAATGCACCAGGCCATTTCTTCAATCCTCCCGCTTTGCGTGCCCAAGGATACGCTTGTTGGGCGCAGCGGGAAGTTCGTGCGGCCGCAGCGACAGTGCGGCTCGGCGCTAACCTAGTGCGTTTAGTGGTCGGCGGACGCTGCAGTCACGCGAGAACTCGTCTCCGGCGCACATGCTCAGGTGCGAGAATCGAGCGCGCTGTCTCTATACGCACGCGATTCCCATCGCAGGCCTTCAAGATGGACGGACCTTCGTGGTCGCTGGACGGACTGGCCGATGTCCGCATGCGCTTCACGTTGCGATGCCGCTGTTCGCTCCAGTTGCCGACTCATGGGACCCGGACTTGGTGCCCGCGCGCTGCGTGGCTACGAACGTTCTAGCCGTGAGATAATCACGCTTCCTGGCGATTGATTGTTGCTGACAAGTAACGCGGCGCCGCGCCCGCGACCGCAAGCCCGCATGAGTCCGTTCTCTCAAACTCACCTTTTGACACAATAGCTTAGACGCGGTGGCGGAAATTGGCTGGGCAGCATTTCGGACGCGCGAGGTGCAAAACCAGGGAGACTTGACGTCATTGTTGCATATGTTTGACAATCTACCTAGAAACAGGCAGATCGTTACTCTAGAGTGCCGCAAATCGAGAGCGTTGCGAATCGCAAGTGCATAGCGTCGCTGCGGCGTTGGCAAGGGGACTGTTGCGAAGGGGAGATTCACGGTGAGCTTCATGTCGTCGCGGGGCGTTTTCAGTTGCGCTCTCATCGGTACCATATTGACCCCATTATCGGCGGCTCGTGCCCAGTCAGTCCCGGCGGGTGCCGCAGCGAGCCCAGACGGACCGCCTGCCAGGTCTGCTGGCACTGCGTCGACGAAGGCCCGTCAGCCCGCCCCTCAATCCCAGGGCGTGGAAGAAATTGTCGTCACTGCCCAGAAGCGCGACGAAACGCTGCAAAAAGTTCCCATGAGCATCACTGCGATCACCGGCGAACAGCTCCAGCGCCGCGGGGTCGTCAACCTTCAAGACGCGATCAGCGGGGTACCTTCGATCGCTTTCCGCTCTTCGGGCCCAGGCCGGCAAGAGCTGACCCTGCGCGGTATTTCGTCCAGCGCCGGAATCTCTTCGACGGTCGGCTACTACCTTGATGAACTGGCCATTTCAGGCATCTCATCGGATTCCGAGACCTCATACCAACAGACCAATCTCGACCCCGATCTGTTCGATATCCAGCGCATCGAAATACTTCGCGGACCGCAGGGTACCCTCTACGGCTCGGGTGCGATGGGCGGCGCGGTTAGGATCCTGACCAACCAGCCGAAGCTGAAACATTTCGAAGGTGCTTTCAAAGCCGACGCATCCTACACCTCGCACGGAGGCTTCAACGGTCAGCTCGACGGGATGATCAATCTACCCGTCGGCACGTCGGTCGCGCTCCGCCTCGTCGGCACCTATCGCAATTACGACGGCTACATTGATCGATTGATCGGGAATTTCGACGCCGGCGGAATGATATCGACTCCCGCCGTGGACCCGTCAGCTCCCGACGCTTCACCGCTGTCCGGTGTAACCTTGCCCAACCGCCTCGGATCAGGCCCGATCCGCAGGATCAAGAACGTCAATAATGAAAAGGTGCTCGGACTGCGTTCGACGCTGCGCCTTGAGGTAAGCGACAACTTCTACCTGCAGCCGGCAGTCTTCTACCAGAAGACCGAACAAGGCGGGAAAAATGCCTTCGACAGTATTCCCGGATCACTGGATCAGCGCCGGCCGTTCGATATTCCGGAGCCCTACAACGACCAGTTCACAATCTACAGTCTCACGGCGAAATACGATCTACCGGCAATCTCGATTGTGTCTGCGACAGGATATGCGAACCGCCACCTGAAGAATGTCGAGGACTGGACCGATGCCATGTCCTATTTCTTCGGATACTGGAATTTGAACGACGTCAATTTCCTTCCGGCGCAGCGCGTGCTTGCGTCCGGGGCGCTCGCGTCCGTCGACGACCTATTCAACAATACTGCCTTTCCAGCGACGGTGCAGCCCTATCCAGCCGTGATCACGGAGGACAACAGGCTACGCAATTTCTCCGAGGAGCTTCGTGCGAGCTCGACCGGCAACGGGCGTTTCAGCTGGGTCTTCGGTGCCTTCTACAAGCACACGTCCAGCGTCGCGCAACACACTTTTGACGTACCTGGCTATTCCGCGACTTTCCCAGCATACAACGATCTCGGGATCGCAATTTTTGGTGCGGGCGGCTGGCCCTGGGGCGACCTTCTCGCCTTCAACAAGCTCAACAACCACACCAAGGAAGCGGCACTGTTCGGCCAGGCCGATTACAAGATCGTGCCCAATCTTACGCTCACTGTCGGGGGCCGCTATTTCGGCTACTCGACGAGCTTTGTCCGCAACAATGCCGGTCTCTTCTACGGTGGCGGCACGGCGCTGACCGGTGAGCCGATCACCGGCAAGTCATCGGGGTCGGGCTTCACGCCTAAAGCGTTGATTTCCTACAAGCCGTCGGCCGCTACTGAAATATACGCAACGGCGAGCAAGGGTTTCCGGATCGGCGCCGCCACCCCGGCGATTCCGGTAGACCGCTGCGCTGCCGATCTGGCGGCCATCGGAATTACCAACCCGCCGACCTCATACGGGCCGGACAGCCTTTGGAACTATGAGCTCGGCTCGAAGAACAGGCTGTTCGGGAATCGGCTGACGCTCAACGCGGCAGTTTATGACATCGAATGGCACGGCATTCAGCAGCGCATAAACCTTCCGAATTGCGGCTTCAGCTTCACGACAAACGCTGGAAACGCCCGCTCCCGTGGCATCGAGGTCGAATCCGTGGCGCGGTTGAGCAACTGGCTGAACCTGTCGGGCGGATTTGGCTATACCAAGGCGAAATTCACGTCCGTGGGTGCTGGCACCGGGATTCAGGTCGGCGCGCCGCTTTTGGACGTGCCCAAATTCACGGCCAATGTCGCGGCAGACGCCGACTTCAGTATCGGCTCTACCCAGGAGACCCTTCACCTCCAGTGGAGCCATGTCAGCAGCCGGCTCGATGATTATTCGGAGCCAGTGAAGCCAGCTTACAGCCTGGTCGGCGCCCGGTTGACCGTTCGCAATAGCTCGCCGTGGGAAGCCACCCTCTATGTCGACAACCTGTTCGACACGCGCCCGGTGTTCACCCGCATCGATACGCTCGGGCAGATCTGGGCTACCTATCGGCGAGTGGTGACTAGCCGGCCGAGGACGTTCGGGATCAGTATCCGCCGCACGTTCGGCGACTGAATTGGCGCGCTGCCTGGCTGACGGCTGGGCAGTCGATCCGCGGCTCCTTATTGATCTGCGTGCTCAGCGTCGAGCTCAGCGAAGACTTCTTTCGCAAGTTGGAAGGACGCCATCCCCGCAGGGACGCCGCAATAGACTGCGACCTGCAACAGCACTTCCCTGATTTCTTCGCGTGACAGTCCGTTCCTGAGCGCGCCGCGGATGTGCAGCTTGAGCTCGTGCGGACGATTGAGCGCGCTGATCATTCCTAGGTTCAAGATGCTGCGGTCGCGCAGGGAAAGCCCTGGCCGCGTCCAGATCGTTCCCCAGCAATATTCGGTCGATAGCTCCTGCATTGCACGACTGAACTCGTCCGCGCCGGCGATCGACCGCTCGACATAATCAGCGCCGAGCACCTGCTTGCGAAGCGCGAGTCCCTGTTCAAATGCGTTGTCCGACACGCCATTCTCCATCCAGCTGCTCAGCGGCCCAGGCCCGCCAGCATGCAATATTTGATGTTCAGATATTCATCGAGCCCGTGGCTCGAGCCTTCCCGCCCGAAGCCGGACTGTTTAACCCCGCCGAAGGGCGCAACTTCGGTGGAGAGGGCACCGTCGTTGATTGCCACCATTCCGTAGTCGAGCGCTTCCATGACTCGCCACGCGCGTCCGAGATCGCGTGTGTAAAGATAGGCGGCAAGTCCGTAGGGCGTGTCGTTGGCGATGCGGATGGCCTCGGTCTCGTCGGTGAAGTGCATGACCGACGCAACCGGACCGAAGACCTCTGTCCGGGCGATGTCCATGTCGCCGGTTACATTCTTCAATACCGCAGGCTGGACGAAGGCTCCGCCGAGCGCGCGCCCGCCCGTCACTGCCATTGCGCCGCGCCTAATTGCATCTTCAACCAACCCCTCGATCCGCGCCGCTGAGCTCGCGTCGATCAGGGGACCAATGGACACCGAAGGATCAAGGCCGTCGCCAACCTTCATTGCACCGACCCGCAACGACAGCTTTTTTACGAACGCGTCGTGGACAGCGGCGTGGACAAGGATCCGATTGGCACAAACGCACGTTTGCCCGGCGTTGCGGAACTTGGCCGTGATCACGCCCTCGACGACCGCATCGAGGTCGGCATCTTCGAAGACGAGGAACGGCGCATTCCCCCCGAGCTCCAAGCTCAGTCGTGTGATCTGCTGCGCTGCCTGCTGCATGAGGATCCGGCCGACGCGCGTGGAGCCGGTGAAGCTGATCTTGCGGACAAGCGGATGACCGCAGAAGACCTTTCCGGCTATTGCCGGATCGGCGCACGGCGCAACGCGGAACAGGTCCGTCGGAATTCCGGCGCTGTGCGCAAGATGTTCGACAAACAGCGCGGAGAGCGGCGTCGCCTCGGCCGGCTTAACCACAATGGAGCAGCCGGCGGCGAGCGCCGGGGCAACCTTGCGGGTGATCATCGCCACCGGAAAATTCCAGGGCGTGATTGCGGCGCATGTACCCACGCTCTGGCGCAGGGTAACAATGCGCTTGTCCGGGTGGTGCGATGGAATCACCTCGCCGTAAGCACGTTTGCCTTCTTCGGCGAACCACTCGATGAATGCGGCGCCATATGAGACTTCGTTCCGCGCCTCCGTGAGCGGCTTGCCGCTTTCGAGGGTGATGATCTCCGCAAGTTCTTCGCGATGGTCGATCATCAGCCGATGCCACTGACGCATGACGTCTGAGCGCTCCTGGGCCGTCTTCCGGCTCCAGCTGCCGCGAGCTGCCTCGGCTGCCTCTATCAACAGATTGAGGCCCGAAGCGTCAAAAGTGCCGACTGTCGCAATCGCAGCGCCGCTGCTGGGATTGATGACGTCGAGGTTGGGGCCGTCACTTCCGGTGCCGGCGTCGAACGGCCAGGGTTTTGGGTGCATCACCGGCGACACGGCTACCGATCAGATCATCCGACGCAGCACGTCCGTGCGACCACCGCGATCCAGCAACCGGTGTTTGAGCGCGCCAAGGATGTGCAAGACCGCGAGCCCGAAAAGCGTGTAAGCAAGAATCTCGTGCAACTGGCTCAAGACCTCGGAAACGCGGTCGTTTTTCGGCAGGATTTCCGGGATCATCGTGAAGAAGAACGGCACGCCGTCGCTCTGGGTGTAAGTGCTCGACCTGGCGTAGCCGATCAGGGGTACGATGAGGATAAGAACGTAAATCGCGCGATGAGTGAAATGCGCGAGGATCGCTTCCCAGCGGGCGAGGCCGCGGGGTAATTCAGGCACCCGCGAACGCGATCGCACAAGCAACGCGACGCACGCGACAAGGAAGACTAGGACTCCGAACTCCTTGTGCGTGGGGTAAAGGATATCGAACTTAATCGGCGTCGCATCGGGCAGTGTCGTCATGTACCAGCCGAGCGGGACGAGGCCGAGAATGATGGCGGCACGAGTCCAATGCAGCACCCGCATTCGGAGCGGATAACGTTCGATTGTCACCTCATCGGCGATCACTCTTTCTCTCCGCATCAAAGGTAGATCCCGCGCGAGTAGCCGCCGTCCACAGTCAGCGACTCCCCCGTGATGCTCGCCCCGTCTGCCCCCGCGAGGAAGGCGACGGTGCGGCCGACTTCGATCGGTTCGAGGAGCCGTCCTGCCGGCACGCGGGACACGAATTCCCGTTCCACGTCCGCAGCCGAGCGCTGCTCGCTCGCGGCGATCTCGTCGAACATTTCCACGAGGTGCAGCGTGCGCACCAAGCCCGGATGGACGGCGTTCACCGCAATCCCGAACGGCGCCAGCTGATCGGACAACACTTTCGTCAAGTGCACGACCGCTGCATTGCGTAGACCGCTGAGAGTGTCGCTCGAGCGGCCGGTCAGGCCGCCAATATTGATGATCCGGCCACCGCCGCCCGATTTCATCGCGGGCACGACCGACTGGATCATTCGGAGGTACCCGCCAACCTTCACGTCGAGATCGCGGATCAGAGCCGCAATGTCGACGGCTTCGATCGCGCCCCCAATCGGCGTGCTACTTGCGGCGGCATTCACGAGCACGTCCACGCGGCCGAAGCGCTTCAGGACCTCGGCGACCAAAGCAGACGTGGATTGGGAATCCGTCACATCGGCCGAAATCGCGGTAACTTCACTGCCCGCGGAAATACCGAGTCTTGTGGCAGCATCGTCAAGTTCGCTCGTTCGTCTGGCAGTGATGACGACGCGGAAATTCGCTTCGACGAGGGCGGCCACAAGGCCCAAAGCCATGCCACCGCTGCCGCCGGTGACGATCGCGACCCGCTCCTCGATCATGGCAGTTCCGCCTGGATCAGCAGGGGACCATTGGCGGCCAGGCCGCGGCTCAGCGCCTCACCGAACTCGGCCTTTGTCGTGGCGCGAATGGCGGGAACCCCATAGCCGGCGGCCAGGGATGTCCAGTCGGCGCGCGGATTGTCGAGTCTCGTCAAAGCCGCAGCGGCGCTCTCTTCAAGCGGCGTGTCGGCACGTCTGAGCTCAGTCTGGAGGATGCCGTAGCGGTGGTTCGCCGCGATGATGATCGTCACCGGGAGCTGCTCGCGGGCCATGGTCCACAGGGCTTGCAGCGTATAGTGACCGCTGCCGTCGGACTGGAGCGCGACCACCCGCTGACCGCGTGCGCCCAGCGCCGCGCCAACCGCGCAGGGCAAACCTTGTCCGATCGCCCCTCCGGTATTGGTCATCACGCGGTGCCGAGCCGCGCGCGAGGCTTCGCGCAGCCAGGGGCCGCCGAGCGTGGCGCCCTCAAGGGAGATGACCGAGTCCTCGGGTAATTGCACCAGCAGCTCTTCAACGATGCCGTTAGGCGTGAGCGGCGCCGCTGGATCGACTGACGGGGTTAGTGTTTGAGCTGATTGCCTCGGCTTCGCTTCGCTCGACCCGAGTTCATCGGCTAGCGATTTCAGCGCCGAGACCCCGTCTTCGCCCGGCTGGCTCAGGGTGACCAACCGATCGTCCGGCACGAGGACACTCGGATAATTCTCGTAGCCGAAATAGCTAATCGGCCTGCGCGCGCCCGCGATTATGACGGTCGAGTCGCCGAACTGGCGGATTACATCGTCCGGGAAATAGGCCTGGCGCTCGATTCTGGGCAGATCGCCGCCCAGGGTCACAATCGCCGGATAGGGCTCCATGATCAGCCTGGCGCCCGTTGCAACTGAAACCCTTTGGGCGGCCCTTTGACCTTCGACGCCGAGTACATCGCCGCCGAGCAGGAGGATAAGGTCGCGGTCTCGCCGACAAGCAGCGGCGGCTGCTTCAATTGCGGCATCGGAAACGGCCTCGGCGTGCGCTCTCTCAGCGGCAGACGGATGCAGCGGCGCAGCTTGCTTCGCTTCCATCACGTCGGTCGGAACGATGATCGTTGCCGGGCCGCCTGCATCGCGCGTGGTACTTGTCAGCGCTCGAATTGCGTCTTCGACGATGGCGTCCGGCGAGGCGATCCGAATGACGTCACACGAAACGGGGCGCGCGAGAGATTCGATGTCGGACGTGAGCGGCGCATCGTGAGGCAAATGCCAGGTGGCGTGGTCGCCGATGATGGTGACGATCCTCGAATGCGCGCGGCGCGCGTTATGAAGATTGGCAATGCCGTTGGCGAACCCGGGGCCGAGATGGAGCAGCGTGAGCGGGATCTTGCCCGAAACCCGGGCATAACCGTCGGCCGCCCCGGTACAGACGCCTTCGAACAGGCACAGTACCGGCCGGATGCCCGGCACCTCCGCCAGCGCCGCGACGAGCGTGAGTTCGGTCGTTCCGGGGTTGGCGAAGCAGATATCGGCACCGCCCGCGTGGAGCGCCTGCAGCAGCAGCGTCGCGCCGATCGCAGCCGCGTCATCGGAGTGACGCTGCGGTATCATGAACTTGCTCGAGCCGAACGGACGCCGGCAAGGAAACCCTGAACCAGCCCGGCGAACAGCTCCGGCGCGTCGTCGTGGACATAGTGGCTCGCTCCCGCGACGGTCACGTGAGCGAAAACAGGGTTGCCGACTTCCATGTCGAGAATCGTTTCGAGCCGGCAGAAGTCGGACCGCTCGCCGCGGATGACCAGCGATGGCGTGCGGATGGCCCCGACAACCGGGGACAGATCGACGATCCGCATCGGATCAGGATGCAGTCTCGTGCGGCTGATTCCGGCGGCGTCGTAGCGCCAACCGATACGACCGCTCGCCGTCTCGCGGAGGCTTTCGGACAGACGCTGTTCCAAGGCGTCCTCACTCACGGTCGGCCGCAGTCTTCGCCAATAGTCGCGCGCCTTGGTCCAGTCCTCGAAATCGGCGGGCAACCCGGCCATTTCCTGCTTGATCCGCTTAGCGCCCTCTCCGCTGACGCTCGCACCCGGCGCAATGTCTTCGATGATGAGCGCATCGAGCCGGTCCGGATTGGCGGCCGCGTAGACGTAGGCCGTGGTGCCGCCCATCGAATGGCCTAGCAAGGCGAAGCGGCCGAGATTCAGGCGCGAAACAAGAGACTCGAGGTCCGCAAGGTAGCTGTCCGTGTAGTAATTGGCTGCCGGGTCCCAGTCGGATTCTCCCCGCCCGCGCTGATCGATTGCGATGAGTCGCCAATCTCGGCTCATCGCCTTCGCCAAAGTGCGCCAGGTCCCGGAAAAGCCGCGTAGGCCATGCAGCAACACCATCGCAGGGGCGGCGGGCGAGCCCCATTCACGTACGCGCAGCTTGAGATCGTCTTGCGTGGAAATGAAATATTCCCGCTCGCCCTCGAGCTTCTCAGCTGGACGGGGCGGTCGACGGGACAATTGTGTCGATGACGCGTCCATCCTTCAAACCAAACCGTCCTCGCCCCTGGCTTCGTTGGCCTTAAGGCCACCAAGGCGAGCGTTGAGGCGGCCGCGCGTCGCAAATGCCCAGCAGACGATCACCTCGTCACGGTTGGGCCCATCGTCGAACGAGACGCTCATCGTGTCATAATGCGAGCGAACGTAAAGCGCGTCCTTGTAGGCTAGCGGGATGTCGAGAATGGTGCCGGGCACTCCCCGCTTTCCGGAAGAAGGCACCCATGCCTTGCCGCCGCCGACCGCTTCGCGCACGGGATTGGCGGCGGGGTTGGTGAGCAAAGCATTGCCGTGTTCGTACTCGCCGTCGAGCCCGACCAGGATGGCCTTTCCGTAACTTTGGATCGCTGCTCCGCCCGACAATTGATTGAGGCGGCGGCCAATTTCCGTGCCGAGCGCTGCGGACCCTTCGATCCAGCCACTCAAATCTTCCACATATTGGCCGGCATAAGGGTTATGAATGCATGCGCCGATCATAAATTTGAACACCGGCTCGCCATCGGCAGGAGCGCCAGTCTCACCCGCCCAAATCTCCTCTACCTGGCTGAACCACTTGCGAACGTGGAAGACGCCAAAATTGGGTTTTCGATCAGTCATGCACTCTCATCCTGTTCGTACTCAGCTACGCGCGGCGCTAGTCCGCGAGCGGCTCCAATTCGTAGGGTTCGGCCATGCCTTCGTTGGCAGAAAGTTCGGCGATGGCCGCACCTCCGCGACGATCGATCACCTGATGAAGCACTTCGAGCATGTGCCCGTCGGGATCGAAGAAATAGATTCCGACCGAGACGCCATGATCGAGAATCTCCTGGACCTTCACATTCTTTGCGCGGAAGCGCGCATAGACGCGGCGCAGATCATCGATGCTCGAACTGTCCAGTTCCAGCCCGATATGCTCGAATTCGCGCCCTCTTGATGCTCCGGGTTGCGCGCGGAACAGAGCGATGTCGTGGTCGCTTTCCCCGAACGACAGGAACAGGCCGCCCTTATAAGGGCCGTCAGCGACCCGGGTGACAATCTTCATGCCGAGCACATCCTCGTACCACGCCGCGGACGCCTCAGGGTCGGCTACGTAAAGCACGACATGCGCGATGCGCCTAATCTTAGGTTGTGACATGTGGGACCCCCAGGTCTGCAGGAACGCCCGGCATCCAGGCGAGATCAGTGATTTCGTTGAACTCGCGCCATTCCTTTTGCCAGCTGCGGCCGCCGTCCGGGCTCCGATACAGGTAGCCGAACTTGGTCGCGGTCAGGAGGAAATCCGGATCAGCGCCATTCGAGCCGAACGCCCAGACACAGGAGTTGGCGGGAGGCAAATCGGTCTTGTCCCACGTCAGACCCGCATCCGTCGACCGAAAGACTGCAGCGGTCGTGCCCGGGGTACCGTCGCCAATCCCAATAAAGATTTCACTGGTTCCAGGCTTGCGCAGCAGGCAGCGTGAATAGCGCAGACCCCAACTCTCGGTGGCGACCTGGCGGCTCCAGGTCTTTCCGTCGTCCGTCGACCGATAGAGCGCGATCACGGTGAGCGCGAGGATGACCTTCTCGTCGCCATCCTTCAGGATGACGATGTCGTGGATGTCCGAATTGCCGCCGAACTGAGGCCAGCTCGTATCGATCCGATCCCAATGTTCGCCGCCGTCGCGGCTGCGGAACAGCCCGCCCTCTTCGACTCCCGCCCAAACGTCCATCGGATCGTCAGGGTCGACGCACAGCGCAAGCATGCGCGGGCGGCTCACGCCGAGACAGCGTTCAGGCATTTCCAGCGATGTGCGCTCCCAGCTCGACCCTCCGTCCGTCGACCGGAACAGCGCGGAACGCGTCGGCGAACCAGTACCGGCGTACATGATCTTGGGATCGCTCGGCGCGGCCGCGAGCTTCCACACCGCATAATCGTTGAGCGCACCATCGACCCGCGACCAGGTCACGCCGCAGTCCTTGCTATGAAACAGCCCGGTTTCCGCCCCGGCGAAAACGGAATTCTCGTCGCGTGGATCGAGCAGCAGGCAGCGGACCCGGTCGTCATATTCGAGATCCTGTCCAATGTTCAGACGGTACCACTTCTTACCGTCGTCGTGACTGCGCATGATGGCTTGTCCATCTGTCGCAACCAGCAGTGTTCTGCTCACCCATCCTCCTCCGGACTCGAGTCCCTGGCCGACTTTGCGCGTGCCGTGGTCAGCTGAGATTGACCCACACGCTCTTTGTTTCGCTGTAGAGTTCCATCGATTGCCGGCCGTGCTCGCGGCCCCAGCCCGACTGCTTGTACCCGCCGAAGGGGGTCGAATTGTCGACCATATTGAAGCAGTTGATCCACACGGTGCCCGCGCGAACGGCGCGAGCAAGCCGATGGGCGGACTTGATGTCGTTGGTCCAGATTCCGGCCGAAAGCCCATATTCGGAATCGTTCGCCTGACGCACCAAGTCGTCCGGATCAGTCCATGAGAGGGCGCTCAGCACCGGGCCGAATATCTCCTCGCGGACGACCCGCATCGCAGGGCCGGCGTTGGTCAGGATTGTGGGAGCGAAGAAGAAGCCCTTGTCGAGCGAGCGATCGAGGCCGGCGGGACGACCTCCGCCGATCAGGACCTTCGCCCCCTCCTCGCGTCCGATATCGATGTAGCTCGTTACGCGGTCGAGCTGTTCCTCCGACACCAGCGGCCCGAACGTGACGTCCGCATCGAGTCCGTTGCCAATCTTGAGCTTGGCGGCCTCGTCGGCGATCGCCGAGAGCAATTCCTCCTGGATCGAGGCATGCGCATAGAGTCGCGAACCGGCCGTGCAGGTCTGCCCCTGGTTGAAGAAGATACCGCTCGCGATCGATGCGGCAGCCGCACGAATGTCCGCGTCCGGGAGGACGATTTGCGGACTCTTGCCGCCGAGCTCGAGGCTGACCTTCTTGAGGTTGCCCGCGGAAGCGCGGACGATTGCCTTGCCCACGTCGGTCGAGCCGGTGAAGGCAACCTTGTCGACGCCGGGATGCGCGACCAGAGCTGCGCCGGCATCGCCGAATCCGGTCACGATATTGATAATGCCCGGCGGGAATCCGGCCTCGAGGGCCAACTCGCCCAATCTGAGCGCCGTCAGCGGCGTCTGCTCGGCGGGCTTGAGAATCACCGCGCACCCTGCCGCAACAGCGGGCGCTATCTTCCATGCGGCCATGGACATCGGATAATTCCATGGCACGATCAGCGCCGCGACGCCGACCGGTTCGCGGAGAGTGTAATTCAGGACTTGGGCGCCGCTGCGAGGGGAGACGGGCAAAGTCTCGCCGCCAAATTTCGTGGGCCACCCCGCGAAGTAGCGAAAGGTCCGGATCGAGCCCTCGATCTCGACTGCACGAGTGAATGCCGCCGGCTTGCCGTTGTCCAAACATTCCAGCACTGCCAGTTCCTCGGCATCGCGCTCAATAAGGTCCGCCAGGCGATAGAGCAGGGCCGAGCGCTGCACTGCGTTCATGTTTTGCCACGCGGGATCCTCGAAGGCGCGGCGGGCTACCGAGACTGCGCGATCGACATCCTCCGCTTCGCCATGCGCCACTTGGCAGATTTCCTGACCCGTCGCAGGGTTGAAGGTGGGGAAGGTGCGGCCCGAAGCCGCGGCAACAAAACGATCGCCGACCAGCATCCCTTGAGGAGCCTTGGCCCGCTGTCGCGCAATGCGCTCGGCAATTGCATATTGCATATTCACCCGAAGACTCTCCGTCTCGTCGCCGCCGACTTCCGCTGGCTCGCGACCTTCTTAGACCATGCTCCTTTTAGAAACAATAATAACTTTACAAGGCTCTCTGTTTCGCTAACGAGACAATAGACGATTGTCGGGAACACGCAGTAGCAAGGGGCTTGCATCACATGGCCTGTGACAATTCCGACTTGGCCGACTGCCTCTTCGAGGCGGCCGCCACCGGGACGAAAATTGCAGTCCCGACGCGCGACGTGAGTCTTAAGAATGGTTATTCCATCCAAGAGCGGGCCTTTCGCCTACGGCAGGAGCGGATCGCCGCCTGGAAGCTGGCGCTGACGAGCCGAGCGGCTCAGACGGCCATGGGAGTCGGGCACCCGGTCGTCGGCCGACTTCCGGCCGCCGCGGTCCATACTGCTCCACGAGAAATCGAAATGACGCGAGGTCCGCTCTATGCCGAAGCTGAGATCGCTGTCACTTTGGCGCGCGACCTTCCTGCCCGTGCCGAAGCATATGACGCAAACGAAGTCGCGACAGCGATCGGTGGTATTCACGCCGCCATCGAGCTGTGCACGTCGCGCTTCGATAATGACATGGTTGGACCTGGCCTGCTGGTGGCCGACAACGCCTTCGCGCACATGCTCGTCCTCGGCGATCGGCTTGGCGGGGCCTGGGACGCGCGATTTGCAGCGCTCCCAGTCACGTTGCGGCGCAGGGATGCGCCATCCGTTGAGGGTTCGACTTCAGCCGTGATGGGCAATCCCATCCATGCCCTTGTGTGGCTCGCAAACTGGCTTTCCAATCAAGGCCGCGGCCTGCAGCGCGCACAAATTATCGCCACTGGAAGCTGCACCGGTGTCGTGGAAGTTCGCGCCGGCCAGCAACTTCGCGCATCATTTGAAGACATGGGTGAGGCGGTCGTCACCATCGCTCACCGCAATGCTGTAAGGAGATTTGGATGACGATCGAGCTTGGCCTCTCCGGAAGAATCGCGATCGTGACTGGTGGCGCGGTCGGTATCGGCAAAGAGACGGCGCGCAAGCTTGCGCTATCCGGCGCCAAGGTCGTGATTGCCTCGCGCACTGTGACGAAGCTTGATTCCACCGCCCAGGAATTGCGCGAGAGGACCGGCGGAGAGGTCATCGCAATAGCTGCGGACACGACATCCATGGCTTCGGTACAGGGGCTCGTGGACGCAACGGTAGAGCGGTTCGGCGGGGTACATATACTGGTAAATTGTGCGGCAGCCCCGGGCGGGCTAGTGCGCAATGCGATCGAGGAGGCCGACGAAAACGCGCTGATGCTCGACCTCAATACCAAGCTGCTCGGCTATTTCCGCACGGCCAAGGCCTGTGTCCCGCACATGCGCAAAGCCAAATGGGGGCGGATCGTGAATGTCGGCGGATTGACCGCGCGATGCACGGAAGCGCTGAGCGGGATGCGGAACACGGCGCTGGTCCATTTCACCAAGACGCTCTCGGACGAGGTAGGACGCGACGGCATCACGGTGAACATCATCCACCCCGGCGTGACACGCACCGAGCATGTCGAAGAGTGGTTCGCGCAGATGGCCGCCGACGAAGGCACGACCTACGATGCAATAGTCGAGCGCGAGGCAGCCGCACCAGCAGCGCTCGGGCGAATGCTCGAGGTAGAGGAAGTAGCCGATCCAATTGTGTTTCTCGCCTCACAAGCGGGCAGCGGAATCACCGGTGAATCGATTGCCGTCGACGGGGGACTTTCGCGCGCCGTGTTCCTCTAGGCTCGCTCGCGGATCAACAAGCCGGCTTCCGCCGGATTGTGAACAGCACGATCACGACGCTGCCCACCAGCACGGCCGCGGACGACCATATCGCGATGGCGAATGAGCCGCTTGCAAGAGTCGCCGCAGCGGCTGCAGGCCCCAGGCCCGTTCCGAACGTTTGGATCGAGCCCATCGCGCAGACGACACGTCCCTGAGCGCAAGCCTCGGCACAGATCCCCGACAGCAGTGGCTGCGAGAAGTTCCAGCCGAAGAGCAACATGATGATTGAGGCAATGAAGGTCGTTGGCGGAACATGTCCGAGCAGCATGAGAAAACTCGCCACCGAGATGATGCCGCTAAGCGCGAGCGGCAGGGAACGACCCAAACGTTGGGGGAGGAAGCCCGCAAGTGCAGCCCCCAATACCCCCGCGATGGTTCCCAAGGAGAGGCCTTGGGCAATCGTCGTGGGTGCAAGGCCGCTGGCGCTCCCGATCCGTTCGGCGTAGCTCCACATCGCTCCCATGGCGAGGAAGTAGAAGAATACAGCGGCAAGTGCCCCGCCGGCAAAGCGCAAGTCCAGCCGGCCGCCTTGCGCAAAAATATCGTCCTCCGTCCGGCGGCCCTCAGGGAAGGCTGGAATCGAGAGGAACGCCGCGATGGTGAAGATCGCATTCGCGATGAATATCGTCCGCGGCGACACCGCCAGCTGAATGGCCGGGAGCGCATAGAGGAACGCCGAGCTGAAAAGTGCCCCGACCACGAGGTAAATGGCGAACGCCCGGTCCGGATTTGCGGCCCTTCCCAAAGCCGCGAATGCGAAGCCGATCGCTATTCCCTCGCCTGCTCCCGCCAACGCACGCGCTGCAGCGATCTCATGATAGGTGCCGGCATAAGCGGTCGCGAGATTGCCAAGAGCGATGAGACTAAGACCAGCGGCGACACACCAGCGCCAGCTAAGCCGCGACAACGCGAAGGTCGACAGGCCCACGGACACTGCCATTGAGTTGATGTCCCAGGCAGCGATGTATCCGAGGTGCGCGTCATCCAGACTCGATTTCTGGGCGACGATGGCGAGGAATCCGGGCGTAACGAAGATGACGAGCGCACCGATCAATCCGATCAATATGGCGCTGGTCAGGCCGGCCCGGTTGAGCCGGGGAGCGTGAGTAGCCGCGAGCGCCAATCCGTCCACAGGAGATGCAACTTCCATCACCTTCACTCCCGTCAAGATTGGAGCCGCAGGAGGCGCCGGCTGTCAGCCGACAACGTCGCAGACGGCACTGGCAAATTTGTCGACCAGCTCGTCGATCTGATCGCGCTCGATTACCAAGGGCGGCGCAAAGACCATCGTGTCGCCGAGCGCTCGCGTAATCAGGCCACGTGCTGCGGCGGCCTTGAGCACCTTTCTCCCAGTGCGATCGGCCATTGCGAAGCTTTCCTTCGTCGCACGGTCCTTCACCAGCTCGATGCCGATCATGAGGCCGCGACCGCGGATGTCGCCCACGTGCTGATGGTCTCCAAGCCGCGCGCGCATCTGTTCCTGCAGATATGGCCCGACATTCGCGACATGATTGACGATTTCAAGCTCGTCGATCAGCCGAAGCGTAGCCAGCGCCGCCGCAGCTCCAACCGGGTGGGCCGAATAAGTGTAGCCGTGACCGAATAGCCCCGCAGTCGCCGCGTTACTCTCGATGACCTCCCAAACCTTGGGCGAAATATAGCAGGCCGACATCGGGAAATAGCCGCTGGTAATCCCTTTGGCCGAGGTGATGAGATCGGGCTGCAGTCCGAAAGTCTGCGCTCCCCAGTAGGTGCCGAGACGCCCGAAACCGGAGATCACCTCGTCGAGCACGAGCAGGATATCGTGCTTGCGGAGGATCGGAACAATCTCCTCGAAATATCCCTCGGGCGGCGGAATCAGCCCGCCGGCGCCCATTACCGGCTCGGCGAAGAAAGCCGCGATCGTGTCCCCGCCTTCACGCTCGATCAGTTCTTCGAGTTCGCGCGCCAGCATGCGCGAAAACTCACGTTCGGTCTGGCCCGGATCAGCGTTGCGATAATGATAAGGTGCAGTCACATGCAGGATCGGCCCCTTGGGCAGGTCGAACAGCGCATGCATGCCGGGAAGACCCGTGAGGCTCGCCGTCGCGACGCCCGATCCGTGATACGAGTTCCAGCGCGCCAGTATCTTCTTCTTTTTCGGCTTGCCGCGAAGGTTGTTGTAATACCAGATGAGCTTCAGCTGCGTTTCATTGGCGTCGCTCCCCGAAGTGCCGAAGAATATCCGCGCCATGGGCAGTGGCGCGCGCTGAAGCAGCGCTCCTGCGCATTGGGCGACGACATCGGAGGACATTCCGTTGAACGTGTGGAAATATGACAGCCGCTCGCTTTGGCGGCCGATGGCATCGACAATCTCACGCCGCCCATAGCCGAGGTTTACGCACCACAGACCCGCCATCCCGTCGAGATATTCGCGTCCGTCTATGTCTTTGACTCGGATGCCCTTGCCCTCAGCCATGAGCGTCGGCCCCTCCGCCACGAGATCCGTAATTGCCGTGAACGGATGGAACATGGATCGTCGGTCGAGTTCCGCGGCCTGCCCAAGATCAACGCTCATTGCGGTCTCCCAATTCTCGGTGCCGGTGCGATAGAGTCGTCCACCATGTCCACCGGACATCACTGGTGAATATGTGAAACAGTCGTTTCCATATTGCACCTTTCGTTGTCAATGGTAAACAATGGTCGGACTTTGAGATAACGGTCTGGGCGGGGTGAACTACTCCTGCGGAAACGACTTGGGAGACAAGGGGCGCCGAAGACCCGCATCGTTGACTGGAGTTTCGAGAATGGGGATGAAGTCCCATGGAAGACAAAGACGATAAGCTCGACATCAATAACGTCATTGCCATGATGTCGTTCGCTGCGGTGGTCAGCACCGGCGGATTCTCAACGGCCGCCGCAGCACTCGGTTATTCGAAGGCTGCCGTCAGCCGTCGCATCGCTCGGCTCGAAGCGAGCGTCGGCATGAAGCTGCTCGACCGAACTACTCGAACGGTCTCTTTGACGCCGGCTGGCCGCGAGATGTACGCGCGGTGCGCACGCATCGTCGACGAGGTGAACGAAGCGAACCAGGTGATGACCGGAATGGTTCAGCGCCCGCGGGGCGAGCTCAAGGTCAATGCCCCGGTCGTGTCTTCGCTGTTCGACCTCACCAAGATCATACCCGAATTCCTGAAGGCGTACCCCGAAGTGCGCGTTTTCCTGAATCTGTCAGACAGCCGGGCCGACCTGCTCAAGGGCCGCTTCGATGTCGCCTTCTGGACGGGCGAACCTTATGATTCAAATCTCGATGCCGTTCGCCTGCGTGACTACCCGATGGTGCTCGTCGCAGCGCCCACCTATCTCGCAAGCCACGGACGTCCATCGACTGCCGCCGATCTCAAGGAGCACACCTGCATCCTCGAAACGCACCTGTCACAGGTGGGTGAATGGCGCCTTTCTCCTGACGCTACCGTCACCGTCAATCGCGGGCCGCTGACGTCCAACAGCGTTCGCATCGCGAGGCAGGCTACGCTCGAGGGGCTCGGTGTCAGCTTTCTGCCGCTCTTCCTCGTCGAGGACGATATCAGGGAGGGCAACCTCCTCGTTCTCTTGCCGGAAATCGTGGACGAGCGAATTCCTTTGTACGTCATGTTTCCCAAGGGTGCGTACATGCTCTCGAAGGTTCGCGCGTTCGTCGATTTCCTGGTCGAACAAATTGCGGCTCCCGAAGAGCAGCGGAGCTCGACCCGAATTGGTCTCGCCGCCGCGGTCTAGCTCGGCGAACTGCGATTGCATCACTTTCGACGAGCGCGCACGGGTCTCCTACGAGGTCCTAGAGATGTGTCCGGACTGAACACTATGAGCGCTGGCGGAGACGGAGGGATTCGAACCCTCGGTACGGGAATTCCCCGTACGGCGGTTTAGCAAACCGCTGGTTTCAGCCACTCACCCACGTCTCCGGATGCGGCTCCATGCAGGAAGAGCGGCCTATATAAGCGCAATTCCCAAGCTTCAACCTGAACAGTCAGGCTGATGACGCCATTGGCCCTCGAAGCAAAGCGCGGACTCGACTCGGGTCCCCTGCGAGCGCTGTTCTTTAACGGCGTAAGCACTCGAGCCCGCTGGGCTGAAGGACTTTTGAAGCAGGCTGTGGCATTTGCGCAATAATGGCTGCGACCGCGACCCCTGGATATCTCAATCGAGCGAAATATTAGGTCAATTGAATAACTTAACTCATACCGCAGATTGCCCGGAGTTTGCCTGGGCGCATCCTGGAAACCCGCTACCTGACCCGTTGCTGTCCACGGGATTCACAAAACGGCAAGTTCGCTGGGGATAAATCCCAAATCTGGATTGCGCGGGGATTCGCGCCGGCAGTATTGAATGCCCCGGGGCCGGGGAGGGTCACGAATGAGTAGACGCGTAAAGGAATTCGTCGAGGTCGCAGACCATCTCTCGATCGGCGAGCTCATTGAGACACTCACGGAAATCCGCGACAGCCTGCCTGAGGGCTCGGACGCCGAGCTGCGCCTGCGCGGCGACGACATATTCGGTCATCGCCTGACGATCACCTACTTTCGCGACCAAACAGCCGAGGAAGCAGAGGTGGAGAGACGCTACAGCGAAGCCGCACGGGAGTCGAAGGAGCGCGAGCTCCAGCGCCTCCAGGCCGAGCTGGGAGTCGTGTGCCACGCGGCTCCGGGCAAGCGCAGCAAGCTGCGCATTGTCGCATAAGACAAGCCGGACGGAACTTCACCGACTGCTCCCGCTTGCCCGGCGCCCTTCGGAGGCGGACGGGTCGCCGCTGTCATTTCTTCACATTCGTCTTTTCACAAGTGAGAATTTTATCTATACGTGAAAACGTGAGTCGCAGGGGGCCTTTAACGGCCCGAGGCCAGGGAGAGGGCCGGGAATGACCAGACGCGTTAAAGAGTTCGTCGACATTGGCGAGCATGTCTCGCTTGAAGAGCTGATCGGGAGGCTCGTCGAAATTCGGAACCTCCTGCCCGGCGAATCGGAAGCCGAGCTGCGCCTGCGCGGCGACGATGTGTTCGGCCGCAGGATTACCATCAGCTATATGCGTGAACAGACCGAAGAAGAGGCCGAGACCGAGCGCCGCTACGTTGAAGCATCGCGCGAGGCCAAGGAGCGCGAGCTTGAACGCCTTCAGGCCGAGCTCGGCATCAGCTACGCGACATCCGGGGGACGCACGAAGCTTCGCATGGTCGCCTAAGCCGGACGAAAGTTCAGCGCGAGCCCGTTCATACAGTAACGAAGGCCAGTCGGCTTCGGGCCATCGTCGAACACATGTCCCAAATGCCCGCCGCAGCGCGCGCAGAGTACTTCGGTACGCTCCATCATCAGACTGCGGTCCGAACGCGTGACGATTTCCCCCGGCAGCGCCTTCCAAAAGCTCGGCCAGCCGGTACCGCTGTCGAACTTCGTCGCCGAGCTGAACAGGGGGAGCGCACAGCCTGCGCAGACGAACGTCCCCCGCCGATGTTCATTCAAGAGAGGACTGGTGAACGGGCGCTCGGTCGCGGCTTCGCGAAGGACTGCGTACCGCTGTGGTCCGAGGATCTTCCGCCACTCGTCCGGCGTGTGATTGACGGAAAAGTGCAGCGCCGGTGCAGCGCGCCCGGAGTGGCCGAAAAACATAAGACTGCCGGCCGCAGCAGCGCCTGACAGGCCAAGGAATGCGCGTCGATCGAGATGCATCTTCGGAAAATCCTCCTACAATGACCCCGTCACAGGCTGGCCTGGATTAAGGATGAGCAGCTGAACGGCGGCGAAACAACTCAGGCTCAGGCGGATCCGGAGCATCGCTTCGACCTCCGGCGTCAGAATTGCTCGCCAACGGCAAGCCCACGGACGGACCCGGCAGGACCCCCGACACGGTCCCTCATTGGACCAAACTTCGCCTCACACTCCGCTGCCGATTGTCTGATCAGAGTGGATTGCGTGCGTTCTTGCGTCGCGGCGTCGGGAGCTTGGCCAATGCAGCCGATTTGCCCCGCGGTGCGGTCGTCGTGTCAATGAGCGCCATGTCGACGAGATGCGCCATAGCCCGCCGCGCCTCATTGACGTCCGAATCTGCGATCGCTTGATAGACCCGAAGGTGGTCCGGCATTGGATCGCGGATCAGAGGTCGCTGCCGCTGCTTGAAGATCGTAGTCCATTCGATCGCTGCGCCGATGCCGCTGGTGAGGCCGGCAAGGAACGGATTATCCGAGGCCTCGAGCAGCGCGGCATGAAAGGCCTGGTCGGCTGTACGTCCCTCCTCGGTCGCGAGCGTGTGCTCGGCCATCAGCCTCAGCGCTTCATTCATGCGCCGAAGCTGATCGTCGTCGCGCCTCTGAGCAGCCATAGCCGCGGCCTCGGGTTCGACGACGCGGCGAAGCTCGAACAGAGATTTCAGCAAATGGTCGTCCGGTTCGGATTCGAAGATCCACGACAGCACATCCGGGTCGAGCAGATGCCATTTGTCGCGCGGAAGGACGCGGGTGCCAACCTTGGGACGGACCTCGATCAAACCCTTGGCGGCAAGGATCCGGACTGCCTCTCGATAGGCGGTGCGGGACATGCTGAGGCGCTCGCTGGCTTCGATCTCGCCGTCAAGCAGGTCGCCGGGCTGATAGCGACCCGAGGCGATGAGAATGCCAAGATCGCGGGCGACAGTTCCGTGGAGCCGGAGCAATCGGCGTCTCGCTCCCGTTCTCTCGACCCTCTTATCCACGTTCCCGACCCCCGTCCGATCAACTTTATCAGGCGGCCCCGCTTATGAACATGTTTGACGACAATGGCTTGAGTTGCGGGGTGGGGTTGAGCCCTGGGTTTGTCGTGCGTAGGATCCGACCCAAAGTTGCCGCGACAGCGTCCGACCCGAGCAAAATGGAAGACCGTTCCCCATATATCCGTGCCTTTGAGACTTTGCAGCTAGCTTCTGCCTTCGTGGGTTTGATTCACGGATTTGCGGCGGAACAAGGGTTATTCGCTCCGATCAGTGGCACTGTCATAACTATCACGCTGACCTTGCTTATATCTCGGGGTCGAAAGAACTGGGCGCGCTGGATATTAGTCGGAACTTGGGTGCTCGGGCTCGCATTGGTCTTTGCGGGACTCTTCATTGGGGTTACCCAAGAAGCCCTTTCAAAGACCTATCCTGTGCTGACGGCTCTAGTCTGGCTTATGCAGGGTGCAGCACTCGCGCTGCTTTTCACGCCGCAGTCGGCGCGATGGCTCAGACCGGATCAATCCAAAGCTCTGCACCGGGTTTTCGAATAGAGGTTCGGTTCGCGCTTTAGGCCTTAAGCTGACCCGAATCTGCCTCCCAAACCCGACCTATTCGCGACACAACTGCACCAGGAACCTAAACTAGGTTAAGTAGTTGCGGCTACGCGCCGCTTCGTTGCCCCCGAGCGGTGTCCTGGAAGGGCGGCCCGGGGCGTAGCGGCCCGCCCTCTTTGCGGTGTGGAGAAATCCGGAGAGGCTTGATGGATCTCGACAGCCAAGATCAGTCGTCCGAGAGAGCGGAACTACATTTTCTCGCCGCGCTCGTCGACGAACTCATGAAGGCGCTGCTGACCAACAATGTGATGACCCGGGCGCAGCTGCAGGCCATCGAGGACGCCGTCAGTTCTCGCATCGGCACCGAGCCACGCAATTGGTGACAGCCGACGGCCGGATCGGACGTTTGGAAGCAGACCGAAGGACCGAGATGCGGACGTCCCAAAGGTTTCAATGATGGAGCTGTTGCGGACGGTCAGTTCCGGGGACGCCCTTCTGCCGGTCGTGATCATTGAGAACATTCAGTAGCTCACTGAACGACCCTAATCCGAGCGGAAATGCGTAGCGGAGAAACCGCCCCATCTGCTCGCGATCATTGGCGGCCGGATACTCACCTATGAGTTCACGTGCCATAGCGTATCTGCCTAATATCCTAACTCATGTTAGGACGTCTTGTGCCCAGCATTGCACCGACGGAACGTCCAGGTCCCACACACTCCGGTCGCGGGCCGAAGCCGACCCAAAACAGGCAAAAGGGCGCGTTAGAGCCAAAAAAAGTGTCGTGGATCGGCCCGCTGCCGTTTTCCACGTTGCCCTGAGAGATGGGGTGCAGTACAAAACCGAAACGGATGTCCCCGGTATGGACCCGTCGTAACTGGCGGAGCATAGCTCCGCCACGAACCGTTGAAAGCACGAGACAATTCGCGCCGATGATCCATTATTTCCAAAATAGTGCCCCTGAAAATCGGTCTGCTAGCGGCTCAAATTCGGGTGTTCGCTAATGTCCACCTCCGACCCATTCCTGCCGTTACGGACTGGTGATTATATCGACCGAGATAACGCGATTGCGACCGTCCACCTGGACTACGAGGTAACCCGGCAAGAGCGGCGCGAAGGCGGAACGATAACCTAGTTCCGTCACGCAATCCTTTGCCCAGCCATAAGCGAACTTCGCACCGCAGTGGTCACGCCAGGAAGGGGTCCCCAGGATTGCCACCGCACTTTCGGCAGTCATTCCTGCGCGGACCTGTTGGGCGTTCTTATCAAGCCGAATATCATGCTCGCGGCCAGCTACGTAGGTGGCGGTTAGGAGGCCAACAGCCACTATCGACAAGACAATGCTGCGATGCACGGTCCTCCCACTATCTCTCAATTCCTAATGTTTCCACCCTAAGTTGCCGTCTGATCTCGACCCATTGAAGTCATCAACCTGTTCGCTACGGTGGGCAGAACGGAGGTCAAGTTGCAGCCAGGACTTAAGCGCTTTCTCACCTTGTTACTTACATTTGTGACGATGTTTTCGCTGCACGCCGCAACGGAAGCCCGGGGGCTCAACAAGTACGCTCACTGGGGTTTCGGCAAACCATATGGGTATAAAGACAAGACCATCAGCCCAAGCAGGTGGGAAATAGAGGGGCTGGGTACAAACGCACAGCCCGGCTACATGGTAGCGCTTGTGCTGCGTCGTGCCGCCGTATTAGCAAAGGCTGGCGGATACGATTACTTCTACGTTGTCGGGGTTGGGCTGAGCTGCAGCGGATCTCCATTCGTCCTTTCCACTGGAAAAACAGGACCCGGAGCTTGCGACTATGTCCTTAGCCAGTCAGCGCTTCTCATTGCTGTAGGCATTCCGTCGTTGGATACGCAAGTGCCCTGCGAAGGCCGAGCGAAAGAGGCCTGTCGGTCGTATTCTGTTTCGGACGTCATACGGACCACAAATTCATTCTTCGGCCTAACCGACGAGCAATTTCAGCAGGAATTAGCCATCGAGCAAAACCGTAAACGGAACAGCCATTGACCGATCGGCGATTTCAAAGCCCATGACGTCCACCCGAATTTTTCAAACCGTCGTGAATGACCGATTTCCACCGAGGCTGTGTGAAAACGGCTTTCGCGTGATCGCATACCGCGGATGAGCAGCGGCTCGCCGCTCAGCCTTGCATTGCTGCGATCAGGTTTTGCGATCCGAGCACGGCGATCGCCCGCTTCATGTTGTAAGCGAGGACGTGGAGGCTCATTTCCGTTTCCACCTTCTTCAGCGTTCGCGTTTTGAAGTGACTTCGGCCCATCCAGTCTTTGAAGGTTCCGAACACGTGCTCGACCGTTCGTCGTCTGATGCGCATCGCATCGGGCATGCGCTCCAGCCGATCCTGCATCGCCTCGACGACGTGCTCGTGTTCCCATCTTTTGATGCGCCGTTCCTTGCCGGTCGTGCACTTTGCCTTGAGCGTGCAGGTGGCGCAGGCATCGGCCCAGTAGGTGTGGACCCTCAGGCCGTTCTCGACTGACGTGAAGCGGCGGGTCAGCGTCTCAGCCGCGGGACAGCGATAGGTGTCGGATCCAGGATCGTAGCGGAAGTCCTGTTTGCCCCACCGCCCGTCCGCCTTTGCGCTCGACGTCAGCGGCTTGGGGCAGATCGGCGTGACCCCGATCCCCTCACAGGCGCGCACCTCCTCGCCCGAGAAGTAGCCGCGGTCGGCAAGAACCGTCAGCGCCTCGGCACCGGTCGCGGCCTTCGCCTGCTGACCCATGTTGGCGAGCTGGCTGCGGTCATGGCCGATGTTGGTGACCTCGTGCGCGACGACGAGGTGGTGGGTCGTGTCGACTGCAGCCTGGACGTTGTAGCCAACCATGCCCGTGCCCTTGCCGTGCGTCGCCATCGCCCGCGCATCGGGATCGGTCAGCGAGATCTGTCCGTCGGGAGCCTCGGCGACGGCCTGCTCCATGGCTTTGAGCTCATGCATCCGCTCGCGCAGCTTGTCGATCCGTTCGCTAAGGCGCGTCGCACGCACCTCGGCCATCTCGTCCTCTTGCCGGTCGGCCGTGTCGAGCATCTCGAGATAACGCTGGATGCTTTCCTCGACCTGCTCGATGCGGCGCCGGACCGCATTTGGCGTGTAGTTGCGATCGCGCGTGTTCACCGCCTTGAACCGGCTTCCGTCCACTGCGACCGTCCCGCCGGCAATGAGCCCGAGATCTCGGCACAGGGTGATGAACTTGCGGCACACCGACTGGATCGCTGCGCCATTGTCACGCCGGAAGTCGGCGATGGTCTTGAAGTCCGGTGCCAGCTTGCCCGTCAGCCACATGCACTCGACGTTGCGGCCTGCTTCGCGCTCGAGCCGCCTGCTCGACTGCACCTGGTTCAAGTAGCCGTAGAGGTAGAGCTTCAGCAGCGTTGCCGGATGATAACCGGGCCGCCCGGTCGATGCCGCGCCCTCAAATCCAAGTCCGCCCAGATCCAGCTCGTCGATAAATACATCGACCACGCGCACCGTGCTGTCTTCGCCGACATAGTCGTCGATGCAGTCCGGAAGCAGCAGTCGCTGCCCTCGATCACACCCTTCGATGAAGCGCGACATCTGAGCCCCCCAACCCCCAAAAGGAGACTAGCAGATGACGCGCGTTTTCACACAGCCTCGGTGGAATCCGGACGGCAGGTTCGGGCGGGAGGCAGGCTCTAATCACCCCTCCGCGCGTGACGGCCAGCGATGAAAACAATAGCCGCTACATTCAGGATTATGGCCACTCCTAAGATCGACAAATCCGTGATTGTGCGTTGATGCCTCGACGGACAATTCTCGAAGCAGTCGCCCATGGTCACGCCGAGGAATACAATCCCTGCAGAAAACCAAACGATGAAACTGGCGAGACAACCCTCTAGGGCAAAGCCGCGAGGCCGATCGTCCGAGTAGCTGCGAGGCATCGCCGGATCTTACTTGCAAAGGTTCGGGTCGAAAATGGGTGATGGGGTGGACGCCCCCTACGGCATCTATGTGCCAAGATGGTGGTGTTGAAACGACCATCTGAGAGGAGGCGTCCGTGGGTGAGATTAGCACGATCGGTCTGGACATCGCAAAGCAGGTTTTCCACGCGCATGGGGCAGATGCATCTGGCGTTCCGCTGTTTAGTCGCAGGATCACGCGAGCGAGGCTGATCGAGTTCTTTGCATCGCAGCCCAAGTGCACCGTGGCGATGGAGACGTGCAGCGGCTCGCACTATTGGGCGCGCGAGCTTGAGCGCGTGGGTCATGACGTTCGCCTGATCGCACCCAACTATGTGAAGCCTTACGTCAAGCGGCAGAAGAACGATGCCGCCGATGCTGCAGGGATCTGCGAGGCAGCGCAGCGTCCGACGATGCGGTTCGTTGCGGTGAAGAGCGAGGAGCAACAGGCGAGTGCTGCCGTGTTCCGTGCGCGTGACCTGGTGGTGCGGCAGCGAACGCAGACCATCAACGCGATGCCATGGACGAAGTGCTTTGCATGTTCCGTCTGGCGGGGTGGCCGCTGACAGACTTGCTGGAGCAAGTTGCTTCAATGCCAACGCCGTTGTTGGCTGAGCGATTCTGGCGCGATTGGTGCGCCGACCATGTACCGGGCCGTGAGGATATTCGGATCACACCTTTCTGGAAGAGCCCCGATAACTCGGAGGTCTTCGAGTTCTATACCTCTCGGTCAATGTACGAGAGATTTTCCTCTTTGGCCTTGTCGGGCGACACGGACCGCGAACTTGCCCTTAAGGCAATGGCGGTCGCGGGCATTATTGAGTCTCACGCGTCCGGCTAACGGCACAAATGGGTCGGCTCCGGCCGGCCGCCGAAGCTAGATGCATCAGCGATCTGCGCTGCGGATCCATCCGTCGAAGAAGTCAGTTTGAGTGAGCAGGTCCGGCCTCTCCTCCACGATTGCGAGGCTTGCATCGGGAGAAACGGGCGCTTCATCCTCGTGCCGCAAGCAAAGAAGCGCTTGGCCATCATACCCGAAGGTTGCGCAGCGGCAGGTCGCGACTGACCTAACGCTCCAGCCGCCGGGGCGGTTAGGGTCGATGGACTTGCGGAGCCACTCTCGCAGTGCTGCCTCAGTGTCGAGCTTAACGACGTGCGGCTGAGCGACATCCTCATTCCAGATACCGTCAGGCTCTTCGCCGGGGTTTGCCCAAACCACCGAATAGTGGAAGGTATCTCCACCGCGTCGAAGGCACTGGGTCACAATCTGAGCGATTAGGTCCGTAGCCGCGCGCGTTCGTTCATCTTGAACGCCGAAGCCATGAAACGGCGGATCAATGATGTAGGCTCTCATGACCTGAATCTGTCTGGGGCGGCGATTGTTCGCAATGGGAGTCGGCGTGAGACCCAGCCGCTAGGGGCTGAATCGGGTGGACAGGTGCCACTTCCAGGGTGCAGCTTTCGTCTGTTCTCAGACCACCCAAAAGCTGCCGTTCCGCGATATGGCAACCGGAACAACGGCCGGACGAAGCCGTTCCTGAAAGCACGGGACAGTTGCTGGGAGTCACGCAGGTCTGGAGGTCCGCATGGACAAGACCACGCTTCTTATCATTGCTGCCGTCGTCGTCGTTCTGATCGTCGCAGGTCTTCTGCTGATGCAGCGCCGACGCAGCGAACAACTCCGGTCGCGCTTCGGCCCGGAATATGATCGCGCTGTCAGGGAAACCGGAGACAAGCGCAAGGCTGAAGCCGAGCTTCATGGTCGGGAGAAGCGCGTTGAAAAGCTCTCGATCCGGCCACTCGATCCTCCGGAGCGCAAGCAATTTGTAGCTGCGTGGGAGAGCGTGCAAACTGAGTTCGTCGACAATCCGGAAAATGCGGTTCGCGACGCGGACATCCTGCTCCAGGACGTCATGAAAGCGCGCGGCTACCCGGTGGAGAATTTCGAGCAAGTCGCGAATGACGTGTCTGTCGACCACCCGTCGGTCGTGCAGCATTTCCGCGTCGCTCATGATATCGCCAGGCGGCATGCTCACGGGGAGGGCGGCACAGAGGATTTGCGCAACGCGATGATCAATTATCGCGCCCTGTTTGACGAGCTCATTTCGGACACGCCGGAGGCCAACAACAGCACCACTGACCGGAGGATCACCAATGATGCAGGATCACGGGAGAGAGTCTGACACAACATCACTGGAGCGCGAGGACATCTCGACCGCGGACCTCGCCGGGCGGAGGGAGGCGCAAGGTACGGCTGAAGTCGTGCGCGAGCCGCAGCAATTCGGCGCATCAGCTCAGCCGCTGTTTCCCGATGAGGAGGCGCGGGAGCTGCGCGATCACTGGCAATCAATTCAGGGCGGGTTCGTTGACGAACCGCGCAAGGCTGTCGAGCACGCAGATGGTCTCGTCGCCACGACGATGAAACGCCTTGCCGAGATTTTCGCAAGCGAGCGCGACCGGCTTGAATCCCAGTGGGGCCGTGGCGACGATGTGTCGACGGAGGATCTGAGGATCGCCCTGCAACGGTATCGATCCTTCTTCGATCGATTACTTTCGATCTAGCTCACACCCCCTATTCGCCTTTCCAGAGCAGCCCGCTGCCCGTTACAACTTAGTGTCCTGCAGCAGCTCAGCTTTCTTTGGACGCCATGCCGCCCTGTGAATCCAGGCCTGAGGGCTAGATCAGCTCGATACGGCCGCGACGGAGGTCTTACCGAGTTGGGCTCGCAGAATGCGCATATTGCGCTGGTTCACGCGGAAGAAAGCGTCGAACAGATCGCCGACTACCGGGATTGACCCGACCGTCGCGTGGATGCCGAGGTTCGTGAGCATTCGAGCGAGCGCGAACTTCGAAACGCCAAGGTTCCTGGCTTCCCACACGATGTAGCTCGACAAGAGGGTGGTTGCGACGTCGCCTAGGCCAGGGATCAGTCCTATGATGGCGTCAATCCCCACGCGCTGCTTCGTACCTGGAATCACGAAGGCGGAGTCGAGCAAGTTGGCGACGGTCTGCAGCCGCCGGAGCGCGGCATCCTCAAAAGGCGCGGGCGCCTTGACGAAGTCGAAGAGGCCTTCGGCCTTAATTGCGCGTGCTGCCACTGAAATCTCCACTATCTCTCAACAACTTACGGATAGATGGAGAGCCGACGACCGTGTTCAAGTGGACGAGCAATAGGCCCCACGTCGCCGAAATGAGGCCCCTTTGCGTGTGTCGCGTGACGTATGGCAGTTGGGTGTTGAAATTGAGCTGCTTCGGCGACGACTCGCGAACACATCCGCCATATTTCGCGCGGACTTCGGATAGGAGCCCCCGTTTGGCCTAAGGACCAGGTCGCGCTGAAACGAGTGGGTGTCCGCTTTTGTCCAATATGCTCAATGATGCGCTTGGGCGAGCACTGGCCCACTGTTTTTGCGGGCGATCACGCGATCCATTTGCGCCAGACCTTCGTTCATCGCGGAGCGGTAGCAGCCTGGATCGGCAGTCGCTGGTGACGGACTGGCCGGCATATCCACCAGGCAGAGCCGGTATGCCGCGAAGCTGATGCGGTCTTTCAACCGCTGTTGGCCGGCAGCCGTGCCGAGGTTGAGATCGGCATAGCTGATCGCTTCACTTGCTTGCATTGGCTCAGCGGCGGACTGAGCCGACTGGGCGGCGAGCATGCTGCAGCATATCAGGGTGATGAATTTCATCTTGCCTTCCTTCGCGTGTGCAGAAGGGCTCGTCGGCTGCTCCCGCGGCACTCGGGGAGGCGATGGAGAAGACCTGATTTTTTCCTGAATTCTCGTGAGTGAACCTGATTGAAACTTCGTCGCGAGACGCGGATTTGCTAAAGGTTCTGCCGGGAGGGCGTCATGGACGCTGTCGTCGCTGCGCGGTCTCAGGCGATCGATCTCGCCGCCGAACGTCCATTCAGGGTCGGAGCGGCGACGATCGACCCTGTTTCGCGCGACGCGACCTTCGGCGGACAATCGGAGCGCCTTCAGCCGCAGAATCTCAAAGTTCTGGTCGCGCTCGTTCGCGGTAGAGGCCGCATCGTCACCCGCGACCAGCTCGTAGACCTTTGCTGGAATGGACGTTTTGTCGGCGACGACGTCATCAACCGCGCGATCTCGACGCTTCGTCAATTCGCCGAACGTGCCGACGGCTTCTCGATCGAGACCGTGCCGCGCGCCGGCTACCGGCTGGTCGAAACGCCTTCCAGGATATCGCGGCGCCGGATCATCGCAGTGGCCGTTTCAATCGTGCTCGCGCTTGGCTCGATCGCAATATTGAAATGGCCCGGTCGCGAAAGCACCCGGCCGATGCCGACGATCGCCATTCTCCCGTTCGCGACGGCTTCCGACGATGCTCAGCAACGCGAAGTCGCCTCCGACGCTCGCGACGCGGTCGCGCACATGCTGTCGCAGACGGAATATCACGTTCGTCTCTCGCCGCCGCAGAATAGCCGCGCGGCTGCCGACTTCGTAATTTCGGCTGACGTGGGCAGCAGTTCGCAAAAATTGATCGTTACGGTCCGCGTCGAGGACAGTCTCCACAACGCCATCGTCTATTCGAACCGCTTCGAGACCGACCGCGCGAGCGCTCCGGACTTACCCGACAGGATCGGCGGCCAGATTGCGGGCTCGCTCGGCTGGACCGCGTCGTTGCTGATGCTCGAAAAGAGCCACCCTTCGGACCCGGCAATCACGGCCGAGCTGTTTGGGCAAACCAATAACTTCCAGACTGTGCGACAAATCGCCGCGAGGGCGCCGGATTCGGCGATCGCCCAAATCTCGCTCGGATTCAGCGCGACAGATGCGATCTGGGACCTTCCGCGCGATCAGCGCGTCGAGGCCCTCGAAGTCGGTCGTCGGGCCATGGAACGGCTGCGCGAGCTCGCCCCCGGATTTGGCGGAGCCGATATCCTCTGGTGCTTCCTGCACAGCCGCGTGCGACTGGTTGAGTGCGAGGACCATCTTCGAGCAGGAATGCGGAGCGATCCCGATTCTGTTTGGGTCGAAAATACTCTTGCGAACTGGTTGAAGGACGTCGGCCGCACGAGCGAAGCGCTGGATCTTGCCAGAACTTCCCTAGCGCACGATCCTTTCGTTTCGGGGAAGATTGGGCTGACGGTGCGGATGCTTGAGGCGATGGGGCGCCAGGATGAAGCCGAAGAACTGTATCGCGATTCCCGCCGCTGGTGGCCCGATGACACCGTGATTTTTTCGGGTCGCATCTATGGAGCCATGGATCGCGGCGACTTTGAAACGCTGGCGCGCTCCGAAAAATACGTTGCCAAAACGCCTCTCGCTCCACTCCTTCAACCCGGTCTGCCGGTGATTGCGGCCGTTGAGGCGAATGATCTCGCAAAGGCACGCGAACTCTGTCCGGTCGACCAGCCTGGCTCCTTCAAGCGCGATCTTTGCATGCTCGCGCTTGCCCGCCTCGGCGACGTTGAAGATGCGTTTGCGATTGCCTTCCGAACTTATCCCAAGCGTGTGGGCCGAACTCCCGCAGAGGAGGACAAGCTCTGGCTCGATACATCGCGCTACGGGGAGACCGACATTCTGATGGGACCGGCCGCCGCTCCGCTCCGCCGTGACCCTCGTTTCCTGGAACTTGCCAACGGCCTCGGCCTACTCACCTATTGGCGCAGCGACCGACTGCCAGACTTCTGCCAACCGCCCAACCCGGAGCCAATCTGCTCGCAGCTCCGCAACCACTGAATTTTGCGCTTTGGGTCGAAGACAGCGGTCGTTTCCGGAAGGGGTGGGTCACTATACCGTACCTTCGGTCTGATTGGCACTGTCATTCAAACGCATTACATCTCTGCTGATGACAGCGACAGTACAGGCTCGCATTGATGAACAGATCCGCGATGAGGCATCGAAGGTCTTGGAACGGTGGGGCCTTAGCGTGTCGGACGCCGTCAGGATCCTGTTGACCCGTACTGCGCGGGAGGGTCGCTTGCCTATCGAGCTGCTCTCCACTTCGCCGGAACATGATCAATGGTTCAGGGGTCAGGTGTCGCTGGCGCTGAACGATGAGCAGGAAATCAGTGACGACACGGTTGAGCAGGAATTCGCGCACCGTCGCGCAAAGGCGAGGGGTTCAGGCGATCGCCGCAAGGCGGGGAAGCGCTAGAACTAGCGATGAAACTAGTCTGGGGACGCTACGCGCTCGACGACCGGCGCGCGATCTTCAGTTATTTGGAAGGTTACAATCCAAGCGCAGCCGCAGACACCGACGAAATGATCCAAAGGGGCTGTCAATAATCTGCGCAGCTATCCAAACATGGGGCGCCAAGGCCGTGTCGCGAATACCCGCGAGCTCGTCGTTTTAGGTACGCCCTATATCGTCGCCTATGTTGTGTTGCCCGATGGCGTGAAGCTTCTGCGCGTGCTGCACGGAGCGCAGCCGGAATCGATGCCGGAGCTTCAGCACGGTTGAGCGTTCGCAAAGGGTTGCAATGGCTTGGAATGCTGACGTTAGCGGGCAGCCTGACGAACGTCGCTCGCGTGAGTTACCGGGCCGCTCTGCGATGGCGGCCACGGGCGCTTAGCTGATGGTCTGCCAGCTGGCGTGCTCCGATGACCGATCGAAGATGAGATGCACGACGCCGGTTTCCGCCGTTTCCGCGCACACGGCGTAGTCCCTCTCCAACCCGCGCAAGTCATCCCAGAGGCGAATGCCACGACCGAGCAGGATCGGCGTAATCGCGACGTGAAAACGGTCGACTAGCCCCGCTTTGAGAAAATCGCGCACGACACTCGCGCCGCCGCCAATCCGAACATCTTTCCCACCGGCAACGGCGGCAGCCCGCTTGAGTGCCTCGGCGGGTTCGGCACTGATGAAGTGGAACGTGGTGCCTCCAGCCATTTCGATCGACGGTCGGGACAAGTGGGTCAAAACGAAAACGGGACATTGGAACGGCGGTTCCTCGCCCCACCAGCCCCGCCAATTTGGATCGTCTGGGAAACTGTGCAGTCCGAACATGCCCGCCCCCATGATCTCCGCGCCGACGTTCTCGAAATATGCCTTGGCGTATTTGTCATCCACGCCGGTCGTGCCCTTGCCGCTCGTGTCCTTGAATACCCGCTCCTGCATTGTCTTCGTCGCCACGTAGGCTTCGACGAGACGCCCCCAATCCGCACCCATCGGCGAATCTGGCGTCTGATCGGTCGTCGTTGCGAAGCCGTCGAGGGAAATGATCAAGTCGACACGAACAGCCACGGGCATTCTCCTGAGCCATGATAGTAAGGCAGATGCCTTCATATCGACTCACATTACTAAGGCAAGTACCTTATCTTTCTTGACCAGCGCCACCGCGACTCTTATTCAAACGCATGCCTCATCACTCGACTCCCCTCGATCTGGCCTTCCATGCCCTCAGCGACCCGACACGCCGCGCGGTCGTCTCGCGACTCGCTGAGGGCGAGGCGCCCGTGAGCACGCTGGCCATACCCTTCGCTATGGCGTTGCCATCCTTTGCCCAGCATCTGAAAGTGCTGGAGGACTGCGGCCTAATCACCACCGAGAAGCGTGGTCGCAGTCGCTGGTGCAGGCTGGTTCGTCCACGCTTCGAGGAGGCTGCGGACTGGATGGAAGCCGAGCGTCGGCACTGGGCCGAACGGGTTGATCGGCTGGAAGCCTATCTGGACAACAGTGGGGCGGCCTGATGGAAAACCTGTTCGCTACCTGGTCGCCTGATCGCGAGATCGTCCTCGTCAAGCTGCTTAATCATCCACGCACCAAAGTGTTCGCTGCCTGGATGGACCCCGATGCGCTCGCCGCATGGTACGGACCGACGGGCCTGAGAATTGAAACCCACGAGGCCGATATTCGAGAAGGCGGCCTCTGGCGCTTCGACATGGTGGGCATGTTCGAGGGCCAGGAGCGGCGCTTCCCCAACCTTATGCGCTTCCTAGAGATCGTACCAAGAGAACGGATTGTAATGGATTATGGCACGCCAGATCCCAATGATCCGGACCGCTTTCGGATGATGGTAACCTTCGATGAGCAAGGTGACGGCAAGACCGTCCTGACCTTGCGCCAGCTCCATCCGACTCGTGCTCGACGTCAGGCCGTCATCGGCTTCGGTGCAGTCGAATATGGACTTCAGACACTCGCCGGGCTCGCCACCTGGCTGGACCGGTGAGTATTCGCGTGATGCCTCGCACGTCTGCTTTGGGTCGCACCCGGACGACCGAAGAGCTAGGAATCCGACGTTAGAAGCCGTGTCCGAGGGAAATCGTGAACCGATAGGCATTGTTCGGGTGTGACGGACGGATGCGCTGCCACACTGGGAAGGCGAACGCTGCAGATGCAGACCAGCCCGTTGCTGCGGTGAAGGTCGCGCCTGGAGCGAGCCACGCCCATTTGCCGCCGCTGTCCTGCTCGACCAAATCCCCGATCCGCTGACGTCCTTCGACTTCGCCTGCGAGTTCTACAAAGGCGTCCCACGAACTCGAGTGGAGGCGTCTCTCCTGATGCGCGACGGTATCGTGGTCTTCGTCGTGATCGCCCTGGTCCTCCTGGGCAGGACCGAAGTGGTGCGAGATCGCGATGCCGCCCTGCAGCCGATTGCCAAGTCGAGTTTGTTGCGCGCCTTCACCATCGAGCTGGTAAATTGCGCTCGCCGCCAAGTTCAATCCGCCGAGCTTGGCGCCAGCTGACGCTCCAAAGATCGGATCCCAGCTGCCAGTGCCCGGCTGGTGCTCGGTTTCAAAACGGTCGCCGAACCGATCCCGCTCATGTGTGCTTCCCGTCGGCACCTTGACCCCGCCGATGAAAGCGACCCCGGCAGATCCCTCAGGAGTGATGCGGTATTTCACGAGGAGACTGATGTCGCCGATTCCACCAACGCCTCCCAAGTCTTGCATGCCAAGCCCCGGTTTCGTCGCTCGGATGCTGTCATGGCGGACATAGGGAATCTCGACCGAAATGGTCAGGTCATGGGTGATCCCATAAGCGGCACCAACTGAAGCGCCGAGGTCGTACGATGTATTGTGGGCGTCGATTCCCTGCACCGCGAGCGCCTGCAGCTCGGAATCACGGCGCTGGTCAGGACGAGTGTCGACGAAGCGAAACCAGAGGGAACCGTGCCCTTCATCGAGGGTTGCTGGCCCAAAGACCGTCATTCCTCCTCCTGCGCTCACTCCGCTCGGTCCCATATGGTGGGCGGATGCAGGACAAGCGAACGCAAGGGCGATTACAGCTATTGAGGACCGCCGCAGCAACGGCGCGAACGTCAGTCGAGAGATCATGATTGCTCCCCGAAGCTCCACGGCTTCCAATCGTGGAGGGGACGTCTGAAGACAGGTGAAGGTCTCAGGCGGGAAGCGGTGGCCCTGTGGCATAGGGTCGTTCAAAACGGCAACTCCGCGCAATCGAGGGCGGCGCGAAGAGAATGACGACCGAGAAGGTGAGGATCAGGAGCGCAATCAGCGGGGTGGAGTCGCCGCTGGCAAACGGCATGGAGGCTGCCGCGGCGTACGAGCATTGCTGGTGGTGAGCGGTCTTCGAGCCGTGGTCGCTCTCCATTCCCGGCATCGAGGATGCGGGGGCAATCCACTCCCCATCGGGACACAGAATGAGGGTCAGTTGGCCCCGCTCGACCTCGGGCATGTAACCCGTCGAGATCAGCACGCGCATCGCGAGGAGCAGCGCCAGGAAGGCGGTCCATACAAGGCGCGGGGAAGCGGCTGATGTCCTCATCGAAGCCATTCCCGCTAGCCGAACAGCGTTCTCGTGTCAGCTAGTGCTTAGCGCTTTTGAAACTGCCCGCGGTGCGAAGGTCTTCTTTGGGTCGAAGCTGACGCTACGTGGCTCGTCAGGCTTTCAACGGCACGCCACAGCAGGCACGCGGCTGGTTCGTGACGCCTCAGCGGCTGGCGCCGGGCGATCGAAAAAATCGCGGTCAGCTGTCAGGTGCAACCGTGCCGGCCCTAAAGCGCATTGCCGCGCCTTCGCGCGTTCGAGCTGCCCTTTCGGGTTCGTCACCGATCTGCTTCGGCCTATCGCAGAGGCGAGCGAAAAATGCTGAGCCGCGGAAACATTGATCGAATCGGCTGGCCATTCAAATCGTGATGCAACAATCTTCGCTAAGATAAGTTGTTATCGCGGCTCGGGCAGGAGATGGATTCGTGTCTAATCCATCAGATACCGAGTGGCTGGCGCGCTTCCACGAGCAAGCCCGTGACATCATGAAGCTCTGCGATGAGCTGATCGACCAGGCCGAAAGAGAGCTTCCGAACTTAGCTTCGAGACCGGATAAGCATAGGCTCTACCTAGCTGCTTGCGTGGAGCACAAGGCTGGGTGGTTCGCTCTCGCGTCACTGACCAAGCCGCCGTCGATTCGCGAGCCTGCCGCAAATTCAAACTGACATCGCTTGGGCAAGCGGGCATGGGTTTCAATCGGGTCTTAGTTCAGCCGAGCCCGTAACTGGTCACCGCTTCATAATGCGCGCCGTGGCGGGAGAGACGGCTTTCGAAGAGAATGAAATCCTTCACCTCGAACGGCTCGGACGTGAGGCCCGCTTGGTGTTCGAGGAAATGCTGAACCTCGCGGGCCCGGCGGCCCTTCCAGCGTGCGAGCGTGATGTGAGGATGGAACGCACGACGCTCCGGCTCGAGACCAATCTGCTGACAGGCGCGTTCGATCTTCGCGGCCAGGGAGGCAAGCGGCGGCTTCGGCTCGACGCCAGCCCACAGCGTGCCGGTGCTGCGTTGTTCGAACCGGCCGACGCCCCTGATCCTGGCGTTGAAGCGCTGGGCACGGACGTGTGCCAAAGCAGCCGCAAGGTCTTCTGCAACCGGTCGCTCGACCTCCCCAACGAAGCGCAAGGTCAGGTGCAGCTGCTCCTCGTCTTGCCAGCGAAAGTCCGCGCTGTCGTCCATTGCGTCGATCAGCAGGTCGCGGATCGGCTCGGGCGGGCGAATGGCGACGAACAGCCGGTGCATCGATGCAAAGATGTAACGTGGTCGGAGCCGTGAAAAGGGCCTCTTTGGGACTCCAGTTATCCATCGCTGAGGATCAAATTTTTGAGGCAAGCGCTGAGATCCAGCTTCTCGCCACAGGCGCAATGTCGTCCGGCATCCGGTCGAGCGGCGCTTCGATGACCCGTTCGACCTCCCACGACCAGTGAGGTTCGTAGCGCACGTCCTCGACGATCAGCAGCGAGGCGAGATCATGCTTGAAATTGGTCTCCTGCTCGAGCTCGCAGGCGAGGCGCACCTTGCCATGCGTGGTCATCCCAATTTCCTCCCGCAGCTCGCGCAGGACGGCATCGCGCGGATCTTCTTCCGGGTTGCGGCCGCCGCCGGGCAGGCGCCAACCCGAAGCGTAGCGGAGGCGCACCAAGATGATTCTGCGCCCCGGCGTGAGCGCGAGCGCATGGGCTCCAAAGGTGCGCGGGCGGCGGACGAACCAGCCCGTCTTCAGCAATTGATGGCCGGCGGTGAGGATTGCTCGGAGCAGTCTGTCGGCGATGCTCATGTCGCGGCCAATGTAGTCGGCTCGCTGAAGTGGTTCCAATCGGCGCCTTGCCATGTCAGAACGTCGCATCGGCAGGGAGCGCTGATGAGCGGGGACAGCAAGCTCAGCGACGAAGATTATGAGGAGCTCCTGAAGCCCCTGGCCAAGGAGCTCAGCGCAATGGCGCGCTGGGTTTGGGAAACCGGCCAGCGCATGGTCGTGCTGTTCGAAGGCCGCGACACCGCAGGCAAGGGCGGTTCGATCGAAATGTTCTCGCGGGTATTGAACCCGCGCCAGTGCCGCGTCGTCGCGCTGCCGAGCCCAAGCGAGCGCGAGCAGACGCAATGGTATTTCCAGCGCTATGTCGGGCATCTGCCAGCGCGCGGCGAAATCGTGCTGTTCGACCGCAGCTGGTACAATCGCGCCGGGGTCGAAAGAGTGATGGGTTTCTGCACTGCCGACCAGGTGCAGGACTTTCTGAACGCAGCGCCTGAGTTTGAGCGGCACCTGGTCGACGACGGCATGCTGCTGTTCAAATATTGGCTGTGCTGCGACCAGGCGGTGCAGGAGCAACGGTTCGCGAACCGCCTCAACAATCCGATGAAGCGGTGGAAGCTCTCCCCGATCGATATCAAGGCAAGAGCGCATTATGAGGATTATACCGAAGCGCGCGAGCTGATGCTGGCAGCGACCCACACCGATTTTGCGCCATGGACCCTGGTCGATTTCAACGACCAGCCGCTCGGGCGGCTCACTTTGCTGCGCGACCTGCTCGACCGGGTGCCTGATACGGAGCTGCCCTTGGCAAATATTCCATGGCCCGACCTTTCCCACGAGCCGATCAAGGAGCATTTCGGAGTGCTCCATCCGATCCCCAATTATCCCGTTCACAAGCACAAGCATGAGCATCATCACTGACGAGATGAGTTGAAGACGCCGGGCGGCGTTGAAAGGGGGCAAATATGCGTGCCGCAAAGCTGCTGATGCACATCACTGTTTACTATCTGATCATCGCGCTCGCGCTGTTCGTCGCGCTCAAATTGTGGCCCGAGTTCAGGGGCTATCTGCCGATCGGCGGAGTCGAACAGCTGATCACCCAGCCGAGCAAGAATCCATTGCAGGCGAGCGAAGCGGTTCGCGCTGCGCATGTCGCCAATTTCGGCCAGAGCGTCTTCTGGCTCGTCGTTGCGATCATTGCTGCGATCCTCGTCTCCCTGCCGGTCAGCTGGGTCTACATGGCGGTGCGGGGCGGCCACGAATATGACCAGTCGTTGGTCAATACGATCATCGTCCTGCCGATGGTGGTCACCGGAATCGTGATCATCGTCCAAAATTCGCTTGCGCTCGCTTTCTCGCTTGCCGGCATTGCCGGTGCGGTGCGCTTCAGGAACTCGCTCAAGAGTTCGGGCGACGCGTTGTTCATCCTGCTTGCGGTCGGGATCGGTCTCAGCGCCGGGATCGGCGCAATCGAGCTCGCGGCCGTCATCAGCATTGGCTTCAACTATTGCTTCACCGTGCTGTGGATCACCGAATATGGCGAGCGCGAGGGCATGAAGCGCTTCCTCGCTGACTATGATGGCTCGGATAGTACGACCGTGGTCGTGGTCGAAGAAAAGAAGGGGTAGCCTAGCTCACGCAGCTCCTTAAGATCTTGCCGCTGTCGACGTCGTTGAAGAATCCCTGGATGAACGCACTGGCCTTGCTCTGCTCGCGCGGTTCGAGCCCGGGAATTTGGGCGAACAGGCCAAGAAATTCTGAGCGCCTCGGCGAAAGCTGTGCAGCGAACGCGCGGGCCTGCGCCAGATGCATGCAATAGCCGCGGTAATTGCGCTGCCGGACATTGTCGATCGGAATGCCTTCGGGCGGGTCCGCATAAGGTGCATCGACCAGGCCTGAAAAGTCGAAGTCATAAGGAACCACCGTCAGCAACGTACCCGGCGCGCCGTCGGTCAAGAGGCGTCCGTTATGGCAGCATTCCTCGCCCCTTGGCGCTGCGCGCATCGACCAGTCATAATTGCTGATCATATATTCAAAGACCGCAAAACGAGCCCCCGCCACCGGGTCGATCTGCTGCAGCGGGACGAGCGAGCCCAGTTTTGCGACCTTGAGGCCATTGCGTTTGGCGACCTCCCCGATGGGCTCGATGAAAAAGCCGGTGCGCGTCACAAATGGCCGACCGCTCGCATCGAGATAGTCGACGGAAGCAAGGCGTGCACGGAAGCTCAGCGGAGTCATCAGATTGTAGAGCCGGTAGGCCGAATATTCGAGCAGCACCTTCTGCTGAAACTCGGCGTCCCGCTTGCAATGTGCGACCAGCTTCAGGTCGTGCTGATGCTCGAACAGCGAGCCTGGCGGCGGCGGCCGCGTGAAGTCCACCTTGAGCGGCGGAAAGTCGCACGTCTTTCGGCGAAAGATCCCGCGCGGCGCGAGCGTGATAGGATAAGTGACGCCTTCGGCGGTCAACGTCGCGGGAAGGGGGGGCGAGCTGCGGTTTGCGATCAGTGCCTGGATCGGTCCCTGGATGGTGATCTTGATCGGTGCGTCGCTGGAGAAGAGCGGGGTCGGACCCTTGGCGGTCGCTGCCGAGCCGGCGAGCAATGCGCCCACAGCGTAAATCCACGTCCTCATTGGCCCCTCCATCAATCTAGGGTGCGCGCTGCACCACATGCGGGATCATCTTGTCGCCGACGATTTCGAGCCAGGTCAGCGGTCCGCCGTAAAAGCGCGAGATTCCCGTATCGATGCGGGCAAGTCGGCCGTCGGCGCTGATCTCTATGCCCTTGAGGCTTGGCGTGTGGGCGATCACCAGCCGCCTGGCCCCATAGGCGGCGAGCACGTTGCCCAGCTCCTGATCGCCCGTCAGCGGCGGCGCGGGCGGCTTTGCCGCGGCGCGCTCGGCGTCTGCGTCGGAATCTTTCGTGGCCAGTCCGCGATACCAGAGCGGGCCCAGCGGATCGTTGAGCAGCGAGGCCGGACCGTCGTCGCCGGCGGTCATTGCCGCCGCGATCCTTTTGTTCACCAGCTCAAGCGGCTGCTTTGCATATTCTGCGCTGATCCCGCCGTGCGCGAACAAGGTGCCGCCGATCTTGAGGATGGCGGGATTGTTCGCAGCCCATTTGCCAAGCTCGCCCGAGGGTCCCCAGGCAAGCCGGTGCTCGACCCATCCGAGCGGATGCTGTGCGATCCATTGGCTATGCACCTGTTCGGGCGTGATCTTCGGATCCTGCGCGCGATAGGCAGCCTCGAGGCTCGTGCGATTGGCCTCGTAGACACGCTCGCGGCGAGCAGTGGACTGGGAATCGACGAAGGCCGCATATTCGCCGGCGGTCGTGTAGCGATTGTCGCCGAGCAGGTTCATCGCTTCGTGATTGCCCAGAATGACGATCGCCCTGCCGCCTTTTCGCGGCGCTTCCTTTTGCAGCTGCTGGAGGCTGCGGACGATTGTCAACGAGTCCGCCCAGCGATCGGTTACGTCGCCCATCTGGACGAGGATCGTCCTGCCTCCCGCCCAATGTCCGCTGGCGTCGGTAATCCCAGCATCGAGCGCGATTCTGCGCCAGGCTTCGAAGTCGCCGTGGAGGTCGCCGACGGCAACGATCCGCTGCGGCTGCTTCTGCGCGAATGCCGGGGCGGCAATGATGCCCAACAGCATCGCAAGCGCCATCAAGGCGATGCGGATCATCCGCTCGAGGCGGGACGCGACAGTCCCCTCCGCCATTGGCGAAATTGTCGCACTTAAAGGGGGTGAACGGCAATCCTGTTCATCAGCCGTTCGGAAGCGGTCGATCAACGAATATTTGGCATCGACCGGTTTCGCTTGAAGTCTCTTGGGGTCTCAACGATATTCAGCGGTGCGAGTAGGGGCCTTTTGCCCTACGCAAAGGAGAAACAATGGCCAATTGGCAAGACCCGCAAACGACCGGCATCAATGCCGCCACGGTAGGCGTCCCGCGCGCCGCCCGCAATGTGGGCCTCCGGTCATACATGCTTTCGGTGTACAACTATATGGCGTCGGGCGTGCTGCTGACCGGCATCGTCGCGATGCTGTTCGCCAACAGCAGCCTCGTCAATCTGATCGTCAACCCGGCGACCGGGCAGGCAACGCCTCTGTTCTGGATCGCTTTGTTCGCGCCGCTGGCAATCGTGTTCGCGCTGAGCTTCGGAATCAACCGCATCTCGGCCGGGACTGCGCAATTGCTGTTCTGGATCTATGCCGGCCTGGTCGGCGTCCAATTCTCGAGCCTGTTCCTGGTCTATACCGGAGCGTCGATCGCGCAGGCGTTCTTCGCGACGGCCGCTGCCTTCCTCGGACTGAGCCTCTACGGATATACGACGAAGCGCGATCTTTCGGGGCTCGGAACATTCCTGATCATGGGCGTCGTCGGCATTTTCGTCGCGCTGCTGATCAACATCTTCCTGCGTTCGCCGGCATTGAACCTGGCAGTGAGCGCGATCGGCGTGCTCGTGTTCGCCGGGCTCACCGCTTATGACACGCAGAAGATCAAGAGCATCTATTTCGTGGTCGCCGGGCATGGCGAGGCGGTGGCCAAGTCTGCGGTCATCGGTGCGCTGAACCTCTACCTCGATTTCATCAACATGTTCCTGTTCCTGCTTCGACTGTTCGGCGATCGCCGCTAGGCAATAGGTCGAAAGAAGCAAAAGAAGAGGGCCGGTGGAGCGATCCACCGGCCCTTTATTCGTTCAAGGGCAATTCCGGTCCCGCCCTTGGGTTCAAGCGGATGAGGAGGCGGGACCGGTCTTGTGCAAGCACCCGGGGGGTAAGGCTGGGTGCGAGATCAGGTTTAACCGATTCGGTGTTAAGCCCGATCAAAAGGAAATGGTTAGCGGCCTGGCAATCAACGGCGCCGATTGAGCGGGTGTAGCCAACCCGGCTATTGCCGCAAGCCTGAACCACGAGGGAGGTCTGGATGTGCGATAGCGACAATCACCAGGGATATATCGTCGATACCGGCTTCTCCAGGCGCTCGGTGGTCCTGACCATGACGTCGGCTGCAGCGGTCGCAGGCTTGCCCACCGCGGCCTTTGCCGCGGACGTCGTCGAAAAGGACGTGATGGTCCCGACGCCCGACGGCTCGGCCGATGCGGCGCTGTTTCATCCGGCTGGACCGGGGGCCTGGCCGGCGGTTCTGATGTGGCCCGATATCCTCGGCTTGAGGCCGGTCTTTCGCGACATGGGCCGGCGGCTCGCCGCTGCCGGCTATACGGTGCTGGTGCCCAATCCCTTCTACCGCGTGAAGCGCGCGCCGGTCGTCACCGGGCCGTTCGACTTCGGCAACAAGCAGGACATGGCCAAGCTCGAGGGCTTGCGCGACGCACTGACCGATGCCGGAATCGACCGCGATGCCTCCGCGTTCATCGCCTTCCTCGACCGCCAGAAGCAGGTGAACCGGGGCAAGGCCGCAGGAGTGCAGGGTTATTGCTTCAGCGGCCCGTTCGCCTTCCACACCGGTGCCGCCCGCTCGGACCGGATTCGCGCGGTCGCCACCTTCCACGGCGGCGGTCTCGTCACCAGCGGGGCGAACAGTCCGCACCTGCTGATCCCCAGGACCAAGGCGAGCTTCCTGGTCGCGATCGCGCGCAACGACGACCAGAAGCAGCCCGAGGCCAAGGACATATTGAAGGCGGCCTTCGCCAAGGCCAAGCGCCCGGCAACCGTCGAGGTCTACCCGGCCGACCATGGATGGTGCGTGGCCGGAAGCCAGACCTATGACCATGCGTCGGCCGAACGGGCCTGGGCCGAATTGCTGCGGCTCTATCGCGCCAATCTGGTCTGATAGAGCCGCGAGGAGCTTTGATTCAGGCCGGCTGCTGCTGCAGCGCCTGGTTCACTTCTATGAGCTTGCCGTCGATCGCCTGCGCGCGGCGATAGGCCTCGCGGTCGGTCATGCGCTTGGCATAATCGGTGAAGACGGGCCGCGGCTCGAGCAGGTTGAAGCGGAGCATGAAGTTCACATAGGCGCCGACGAGGAGATCGGCCGCAGTGAAGCGGTCGCCCGCAATATATTTGCTGCCGGCCAACATTTTCTCGAGCGTGTTGACTGCAAGATCGTAGGTTCCGTAGCCGAACATGCGCTGCTTGTCGGTGTCCGGCTCCCAGCCCGCGGCCTTGTTGCTGAACGCGGCCTCGATCGGGCCGGCGGTGAAGAAGATCCAGCGATAATAATCGGCGCGTTCGGAGTCGTCGCGCGCCGCCAAACCGGCCTCGGGGAAGGCTTCGGCGAGATAGCAGACGATCGCTGCGACCTCGGTCACCACCTTGCCCTTGTGGACGATCGCCGGGACCTTCCCCATCGGGTTGATCGACAGATAGGGCTCCTGCTTCATGGTCGACGCATAGTCGAGGATCTCGGTCTCATATGGCTGGCCGATTTCCTCCAGCATCCAGCGCACCGTCTGCCCGCGCGACTGCGGGTTCGTGTAAAAGACGAGGTCAGCCATTTTCTTGCCTTCTCCATTGTTGTGCTGTTGAGGAACAAAAGCAGAACTATACTTCTCCGAGCGCCTGCTCAAGCATGTTCAGCATGACCTTCAGGGATTTCACCCGGATGACACCTCGGCCCACCGCTCCGAAATGTTCTTCGCGATGCACGGTCGAGCCGCCGCGGCGGGCAAGCGCGAAATGGACCAGGCCTTCCTCGCAGCCGTCGCCCGCCGGCCCCGCAAAGCCGGTCACGCCGATTGCGACATCGGCCTTGGAGCGCCTGAGCGCGCCCTCAGCCATTTCGCGGGCGACGATCTCCGAGACCGCGTCATTGCGATCGAGCAGATCCGCGTCGATCCCGAGCAGCTCGGACTTGGCCAGCTTGGAATAAGTGACGAACCCCCGGTCGAAGCCGTGGCCGCAGCCTTCTATGTCGGTGAGCAGCGCAGCGAGCATTCCGCCGGTACAGCTTTCGGCAGTGGCGATCTTGAGCTTGCGGTCGCAAATTGCGCGCATCAGCCGCTCGGCCTGCTCGTCCAGCTGGTCGGGAAGAGCAGGCTCGAGCGTCTCGCTCAACCGCGCTCTCCCTTCTTGGGCGCCGGCAGCGTGCGGGACGGGACGGCGGCCGGAGCGGCCGCGCTCCTTTCGGCAGCGGACTTGTCACGAGCCGCCCGGAATTCGCTGTCAGGGCTCCAGTCGGGCCAATCGCGCGAATTGGCGAGCCGTTCGCCGAGCATGTGCAGGAGATAGCCGTCCTCGGCCATTCCGCGGAAATCCCACTGCGGGCTGAATTCGTCGGCCGGCTGGTGGTAGCGCTTGGCGGTATAATCGGACGCCAGCGCTTCGCCGCGAGCGACCCCTCCGTTCACCAGGTCATTGCCCGGCTTGAAACTGATCGCCGGTACGCCCTGCTTGGCGAAGGAGAAATGATCGGAGCGATAGAATCCGCCGCTTTCCGGATGCGGATCCGGAGTGAAGTACCGGCCTTGCTGCTTGCCCGCAGCGATCAGCTCGTCGAGCAGGTCGAGGCGTGCAGTGCCGGAAATGGAGAAATTCTTCTCCGGTCCCCAAACGCCCATCGAATCGGTGTTCAACACGGCCACGGTCTTGGCGAGCGGGTAGAGCGGATGGGTCGCATAATATTCGCTGCCGAGCAGTCCCTTCTCCTCGGCAGTGACTGCAAGGAAGAGGACCGAACGGTCGGGCCGGGGATCGCGGACGAAGGCCCGCGCCTGCTCGATCAGCTGGGCAATGCCGGTGCCATTGTCGACCGCGCCATTGTAGATCGTGTCGCCGCGCGCATCGGGCTTGCCGATTCCCAAATGATCCCAGTGGGCGGAGTAGATCACCGTCTCGTCCGGATATTTCTTGCCGGCAAGCAAGCCGAGCACATTGTGCGAAATGATCGTGCTCACATCGGCGGTAGCGCTCGCATTGACAGTCGACTTGAGCTCGATCGGCTGGAAGTTGCGGCGCTTGGCCGCCTGCTTCGCCTGCTCGAAATCCAGTCCGGCATTCCTGAACAGCTGCACCGCGACGTCGCGCTGGATCCAGGTCTCGAAGGGCGTGTGGACCGCAGCCGGATCCTGCCGGACGATGTCGAACTGGGTGTTGGTGTTGGAGTTCTTGACCGTCGCCCAGCCGTAGGACGCCGGAGCGGTTTCGTGGACGATCATCACGCCCGCTGCGCCGCGGCGTGCAGCTTCCTCATATTTGTAGGTCCAGCGGCCGTAATAGGTCATCGCCTTGCCGCCGAAGTCGCCTTCTCCACCTTCGAAGTCGGGGTCGTTGACGAGCACGACCAGGACCTTGCCGCGAACATCCTGGCCCTTGAAATCGTCCCAGTGTCGCTCGGGCGCGGAAACCCCGTAGCCGACGAAGATCAAAGGCGCGCCGGCGATTCCGAGCTGTTTCTGCCCGGTGAGCGGCGGGCGGACCGAAATTTCATTGCCCTGCGCCAGGCGCAGTGGCCCGGCGGGAGTCTGGACGGTCACCACCGGATCGGCGGTGAAGGCCGACTGGAGCAACGGAACGTCCTGGGTCCATTTGCGCTGGCCATTCACCAGGTCGCCGCCCGGCTGAAGCCCGGCGGAGCGGAACTGGTCGATAATGTAATTGACGGTCTTCACTTCGGCGCGCGTATTGACCCCTCGGCCCTCGAACGCATCGGACGAGATCGTCCGATCGACCTCGGCCATGCGCTGCGGGCTGAAGCCGTCCATCGATGCAGCCGAAACGGAAGCTGCAGCAAGCATGATGGCGCTTGCCGTCAGCCAGCGGAATGTCTTCATTGTTTCTCCCCAAATCACGTGCGCGGACGCGACCGGCGTGAAAGACGGCCGGAGCGGCGAAAGGTTGCCAAAACGCGACTAATTAATGGGCGGCCGGAGCGGAAGCCTCCTCGTTCGAAGCGGCCGACTGCGCAGCCTTGTTCGTCCGGTATCGGTCGAACCAGGCGATGATCGCTGCGGCCTTTGCCGCCGACTGGCTCGGGCGGGCGGCAATCCCGCCGTGGCTTGCATCCGGGACTTTGACGAAGGTCGTCGGAACGCCCTTGAGCTTGAGCGCAGCGTAGAATTGCTCGGCTTCGCTGTCGGGCGTCCGATAATCCTCGCTGCCGACGACGACGAGCGTCGGGGTGTTGACGTTGCCGACTAGGCTCAGCGGCGAACGCGCCCAGTAGGATTGATAATTCTCCCACGGCAGCGAGCCCATCCAGTAGCGGCCGAAGAACGGAATTCCGTCGGAGGTCAGCGCCATGCTCGCCCAGTTGATGACCGGCTTTTGCGCAGCGGCCGCCTTGAAGCGATCGGTCTTGCCGACGATCCAGGCGGTGAGGATTCCGCCGCCCGAGCCGCCGGTGACGAACAGGTTGTCGGGATCTGCAACGCCGCTTGCGACGGCTGCATCGACTGCCGCCATCAGACCATTGAAGTCGCTGTCCGGATAGGTCTTGTCGATGCCGTCGGCGAACGCCTGCCCGTAGCCGGTCGAACCTCTGGGATTGGTGAACAGGACCGCATAGCCGGCAGCTGCATAGAGTTGATAATCGGTCGAGAAGTGCGGGCCGTAGGAGGCATAGGGGCCGCCGTGGATTTCGAGGATGAGCGGCACGCGCGCGCCGGCGCGATAGGAGGACGGAAGCAGCAGCCATGCCGGGACATTGCCGCCGTCCGGGGCCTTCACGTCGAGCGTGCGAAGCGTCGCCAGGCGCTTGGCGCCAAGGTTCAGGTCATTGAGATGGGTGAGCTGCCGGGCCGCGCCTCCGCCCGAGATCGCAACGTCGGTCGGCCGCTCGACCGGACTGACCGTGAAGGCGATCGTGCCCGCCTTCGAGACGCTGAAGCCGCCGCCGGCATAAGGCCGGTCGTAGCTGAACGCCGCGGCGTCATGCGTGATCGGGCGTACGCTGCCGTCGAGGCCGATCCGCGAAACCGTGACTGAGCCATTTTCCTCATATTCGGCGACCAGCGAATTGCCGGCCCAGGCGATGTCGTCGACGTTTCGGTCGAGACTGGGGGCGATCCGGCGAGGAGTTCCGCCGGAGGCCGGCATCACATAGATGTGGAACTGCTCGAACGCTTTGGGCGAATCTTCATTGCCGAGGAATGCGATGCTGCGTCCGTCGGGAGAGATTTTGGGGTTCGCTCGAGGTCCCTTGCGGTCGGTGAGCGCGCTTACGGCGCCCGAATCCAGCTCGATTCGATAGATCTGGCTCGCCCTGGCGGCGAGCTCCCAGTCCGGAGCGCGCAGCGCACTGAACAGGATTGCCCGGCCGTCGCGGGTCCATTCGGGATCGCCGTCATTATAGGCGCCGAAGGTCAGCTGGCGCGGCGCTCCGCCGTCCGAATTGACGATGAAGATATGGTCGAAGCCGGGCTTGAGGTAACCGGCGCCGTCGGCGCGGTAGGTGACCTTGTCGATGACCTGGAGCGGCTTGGCCCAATTGGCGCCCTCAGGCTTTTCCGGCGCCTGGCCGAGTTTCGGGCCCTCGTCGGGGACGTTCATGAGATAGGCGATGCGGCGCCCGTCAGGCGACCAGGCGAGCGACTGGGGGCTGTCGGGAAGGCCGGTGACCCGCACCGTCTGGCCAGTGTCCATCCAGCGGACGAACAGCTGCGGAGCGCCGCCCTCGGCGCTCGACACATAAGCGAGCTTGCGGCCGTCGGGAGACCAGCGCGGACTGAAATGATCGCCGGTCCCGGTTGCAAGCGGCCGCTGCTCGCCGGTCGCGACATTGATCAGCCAGATCGAGGAGCGCGCCTTGTCGGTCATGATGTCGGCGGAGCGGCGCACGTAGGCAATGGTTCGCCCGTCGGGGCTGATCTGGGGGTCGGAAGCTGCGCTGAGATCGAACAGGTCGCGGCCGGTGAAGCTCGGGTTCGGGCCGTCGGCCGGCCTGGCCGCCGCGGGCGCAAGGCTGGTTGCTGCGAGCAGAATCGCAAGCGAGAGCTTGGCGGCGCGTTTCATCGAATCCCCTCCCGAGTGTTGGAAGGAGGATTCAACTTTCGGGCGATTGCGGCAAGCCGGTTCTCGACCGATCGACGAACGACATTAAACTATTTGGTTGACAATCAGCCCCGCGAGTCGCATATTAAACCACATGGTTGAGAATAGACTCGATATGACCTTCCACGCGCTTGCCGATCCGACGCGGCGCGGGATGCTTGCGAGCCTCGCGCTCGGCGAGAAATCGATCGGCGAGCTTGCCGAGCCCTTCGAGATGACCTTCGCCGGCGCTTCGAAGCACGTGAAGGTGCTTGAAGACGCCGGGCTCGTCGCGCGCCGCAAGTCCGGGCGGACGCATGTCATCAGGCTCGAAGCAAGACCGCTCGAAGAGGCCGAGCGCTGGCTGCGGCAGTGGGAGAAATTCTGGACGGTTCGCCTCGACCGCCTCGAAGCACTGATTGAGCGCGACAAGAAGGAGAATGGAAATGGCTGAAGCCGCTGCACAGATCCGCCTGCCGGTCGAACGGGTTGCGCCGGACGCGATCCGGCTCGAGCGATTGCTCGACGCTCCGGTTGCGAAGGTCTGGCGCTATCTCACCGAGGCCGAGCTTCGCTCGCAATGGTTCATGGGCGGCACCGACGCCACTGCGAACGGCGAGTTCGAGCTCCTCGTCGACCATGACAGATTGTCCGACGAGGTGGTCCCCTATCCGGAGGGCTATGCCTCGTTCAAAGGCTCGGTCTGGGCCGAGAAGGTGGTTCGCTTCGAGCCGCCGCATCTGCTCGAGACGACCTTCCAGGGCGGCAAGAACGGCACCGTCACCTACGAGCTGTTCGAGGACGGCGATCGAACCCGTCTTGTCCTGACGCACAAAGGGATCACCAGCGGCACCGGCGCGCAGGATTTCGGGAGCGGCTGGAATTCGCACCTCACCGTGCTCGAAGAGCGGCTCGCAGGCCGGAGCGTCAGGGATTTCTGGGCGCTCCATGCGCAGTCCAAGGCGGCTGTGGCCAAGGCCCTGGGAAACTGAGCCAATGTGCCCCTTCTGCCTTTCAAGCCTCGCCTGGATCGCCCTTGGCGGCGGAGCTGGAAGCGGCACGCTCGCCGCGCTGATCATCGGCGCAAGGCGCCGCAACATGAAGGACGATGACCATGAACGCTCGATCCACCGCAACTTCTGAGGAATTGCCGAGGACCCACCCGCCGATCGTGGCTGAAAGCGAGTGGCAGGCCGCGTGGGAGCAGATGCTCGTCAAGGAGAAGGCCTTCACTCGGGCGCGCGATGCCCTTGCTGCAGAACGGCGGCGGATGCCGTGGATGGAGGTCGGCAAGACCTATGAGTTTGACGGACCGAAGGGCAGGGCCAGTCTGCTCGACCTGTTCGAGGGGCGCCGGCAGCTGATCGTCTATCGCGCATTCTTCGAACCTGGGGTGTTCGGCTGGCCCGATCATGCCTGCCGCGGCTGCTCGCTCGGCGCCGACCAGGTAGGCAACCTCGCCCATCTCAACGCCCGCGACACCACCCTCGTCTATGCGTCGCGTGCGCCCCAGGCGGATATTGCACGCCTCAAGGCGCGAATGGGATGGGAACAGATCCCTTGGTACACGATCACCGACAGCTTCGATGCGGATTTCGGCGTCGACGAATGGCACGGCCATAATGTCTTCGTCCGCGATGGCGACCGGATCTTCCGCACCTATTTCGTCAACAATCGCGGCGACGAGGCGTTCGGGACGGTCTGGAGCTATCTCGACGTCACGCCGCTCGGCCGCCAGGAAGTCTGGGAAGATTCGCCCCCGGGCTATCCGCAAACGCCGACATACAAGTGGTGGAACTGGCACGACGTTTACGACCCTGAGGCCGAGCCGGACAGGAAGTGGGTCGAGGTTTCGGACGCCGGCGAAGCGGCGTTTCGCAACAAGGGCGTCGAAGCGCTCTAGGAGCGCTGCGTTTTGACCGAAGGCGCGAAGCCGCGCGGGGCAGGGACGCCCGCGGCGGCAGCAGAAGAAGGGATCCGGGAAGCTCCCGCGACAGAAATGGAGCACCGGCTCCAGCTCTCCGCCTTCGAAATGGCCGCGAGGAAAGGAAGAGACAATGGCGACGATTGCAACCACTCATCCAACCGCGACGCGCGAGGAATGGCTTAAGGCGAGGAGGGAATTGCTCGCTGCCGAGAAGGCGCTGACCCGGCAAAGCGACGAAGTGGCGAAGCGGCGACAGGCGCTCCCTTGGGTCAGGGTCGAAAAGGATTATCGATTCGAGACCTGCAAGGGCCAGAAGAGGCTCGCGGACCTGTTCCATGGCCGCTCGCAGCTGCTCGTCTACCATCTGATGTTCGGGCCGGATTATTCCGTCCCATGTCCTTCCTGCTCGGCAATAGCCGACGGGTTCGACGGATTTTGGCCGCACCTTGCCAGTCACGACGTGATGCTCGTTGCCATTTCGCGGGCGCCCTTTGAGAAGCTGCGGGCCTACAAGCAGCGCCATGGCTGGACCTTCCCCTGGGTCTCCTCGTTCGGAAGCGACTTCAACTATGACTATTGCGTCGGCCTGACCGAGCCCCAGCAAGACCAGGGCTATGACTATAATTTCGAGCACCGGCCTCCGATCCCGCGCCATTTCGAGGGCGGACCCAGCGACCATGCGGCGATGTGCGGAGTGGATGTGAGGACCTATCTCAAGGAGCTTCCCGGGATGAGCGCCTTCGTCCTCGAAGACGGCGAAGTCTACCACAGCTATTCGACCTATTCGCGGGGCCTCGACGCGCTCTGGGGCATGTACCAGTGGCTCGACCGGGCGCCGCTTGGCCGCAATGAAGCCGGTAGTCGGTGGTGGAAGCACCGCGAGGATTATGGGGCATTGTAAACAGCCGTTGGTATCCGCCTTATGGACGCCTCGTAGAATTTTATTGGCGTGATGCGTTCCCCATCTGTTCAATAGTCCATCCAAATTTGACGAGTCAGATCAGGAAGCCGCGGTAGTCCTCGACACCTACCGCGGCTTCCAACCGTTGCATTGGAGGGGTTTGGATGAGGTTGGTTGCGCGGGTCCTCCCGGCTGTCTGCGGCTGTCTGCTCAGCGTCGCCGCGCATGCCGAAATGCCTGTCTTCGGCTCGACCGAGGCCGAGCGCCTCAGCGCAGCGATGAAGTCCGCGCGCTGGACTGGGCCGATGCTCGCCTCAAATGCGGAGACGCTGCCGCAGGGGCATTTCTACACCGAACCCTATTTCTACGATGTCATGGTTGCAGGCGACCACCATCCGGGCTCGAGCGGCTTCTACCAATATGGGTTGCTCAATTCGCTGACCGTCGGGCTTCAGCCGAGCTTTGCCACGGCAACCAACAGCCTCGGCCGCGGAGCGACGATCGGCGACTTCAAGCTGCTCTCACAGCTGCGCCTGACGCATTTCACTGCCGAGCACCCCATTCCGACGATTGCAATCGTTCTCAATGAAGTGCTCCCGACCGGCAAGGACGACCGGCTGGCCCCGGGGCAGGAGGGCCATGGCTCGGGCTCCTTTGCGACCGAAATCGGGATCAACGTACAGCAATATTTTCTGCTGAAGAACGGCAGGTTGCTGAGGGCGCGGATCAACGTGCTCCACTCTCTTCCCTATGGGGCGCATGTGAGCGACCGGAGCGTTTACGGGACCGACGTCGGCTTCAGCGGCCATGTGGATCCTGGTGCAAAGACGACGCTGATCGGAGCGGTCGAATATAGCCTGACGCGCGAATGGGTGGTGGCGCTCGACGTCATCCGCGAGTCCACCGGAAAGACCCGGCTGCGCGGCGTGGACGCGAATGGCGGGCTGGTCGAACGGACCTTCCCAGCAGGCCACGACGTCGGCTTTGCACCGGCGGTCGAATATAATTGGAGCGACAGGGCCGGAATTCTGCTGGGCGTCTGGATAACGCCCAGGGGGCACAACACCCCCTCGTCCGTCACGCCGGCGATCGCGATTCAGCGCTTCTGGTAAGGGGGCTGCCCCTCGGAGCGTAAAAAACGAAGGCGCCATAGAATAGCGGGAACAGGGACGGTCCGCGCTCGGAGGCGCCCGTCGTTCTCGCTTGCAGGCCCGGATCTTTCAAGCCTTAGATGTACGCCTATGTGACGCACTGAGAGGAAGCAACGTAACATCATCGAGCCGTTCGATCCTGCCTGTTTCTGCCTCGATAGGCGAGCTTCTAACCGAAGGCGACTGACCGGCTTGCGGAGCCCAAGGACTTTGGCCGCCGGCGTGGACAGGTAGGTTCGTGAACAATCGTCACCCGCCGCGCGGCTTCGATTGCGACCCACACAACCCGCCTTGGTCTCTCAACTTATACGTTGTCCGCCGCCGGCGCTTACTCAGGAGTGGAGCCGTTATTTCATCAGCGCCTCAGCCGCAACGTAGCGATGCTGCTCCGGGAAGGGCGCGCTGTGCGTCTCGACATCGATTACTTGGCGCCGGAGCTTTGCCGGATCCAATGATGCGTTGAACCAGACGGGCAAGCCTGTTTGGTTCGGATTGCCGGTTTTGATGAAGTTCTCGAAATAAGCACTCATCGTCGACGAAACCTTCCGGTCATCGTCGGTCCAAAGGTAGCGCGGATTGGCGTCCAGATTGCCCAACGCATATTCGATTTCGGCACTGTGCACCGCACCCCACGGCTGCGGATTGCCCGGACTATCCCCCACCCAACGGGGGCGCACGCGGGTGAAATAGTAATAATAGGTCGGCGCGCCGCTCAGGCGCTGCAAGTCGAACCATTTCCAGGTCGCCAAAGCCAGGAAGTGGTCGCTCACCAATGCTGTCGCCGCGGGCAGGACATCGGCGTCGGTTTTGGCCGGGTAGAGTGCGAACAATGTGTCGGCCTTCTGGCCGAGCAGGCGGGCGAGGGCGGCACGATAATTGGCAACCGTCGGAGGCGCGTTCCCGAGCACGCCCTCTGCCGGGCCCTCCTGCGAGTTCGAACCAACCAGCAGCGGCACGTGCGCCGCCTTGCCACTGGCAAATGTTGCCGATGGCGGCTCCGTCAGAAAATAGCCGTCGATCACCGGATCGAACGGCATGTCCCGGGCGCTGCCCTGCGCCGCTAGCAGCTTGTCTGCCGGGAGAGCCCGCAGCTGAGCAAGCGTCGGCGCGCCGAGCCCTTGCGCAAAGGCCGCCCCCTTCCGCTCGGCCTGGTCCAGCGGCGGAGGCGTCAGTCCCAGCATCATTGCACCGCTTTCCCCAATCGCGCCGGCAATGTCGCCACGCGACAAAGGCGACGCCATCAGCGCGCTGACTGCGATCGATCCGGCGGACTCGCCGGCGATCGTGACGTGGCTCGGGTCACCGCCGAACGCCGATATGTTGCGCTTGACCCACTTCAAGGCGGCAACCTGGTCGAGCAGGCCGTAATTGCCGGACGCGTGATGGGGTGAGCTCGCTGTCAGTTCGGGATGCGAGAAGAAGCCGAAAACACCGAGGCGATAGTTGACTGTAACGACGACGATGCCGCGCCGCGCAAGCGCCGCGCCGTCATAACGCTTTTCTGAACTGTCGCCGGCAATGAAGCCGCCGCCATAGATATACATCAGCACCGGCAGTCTGTGGCGCTGCGACCCGTCGAGCCGAGCTGGCGTCCAGACATTCAGGTAGAGACAGTCTTCGCTCGGAGCAGGCGATCGGAACATCATGTCGGAGAACAACGGCTGCTGCATGCACCGCGGACCGAACTCCTTGGCCTGGCGGATGCCCGGCCAGGGGACGACGGGTTGCGGCTCGCGCCAACGCAAGTCGCCGACCGGCGGGGCTGCGAAGGGAATGCCCCTGAAGATGTTGAGGGACTTCTGGCCAGTCCCGGCGACGCCCTGGAGCTTGCCGGTGTCGATGGTTGCGATCGGATCGCCTGCGGCCCTCGCGGGGATGGCCGATGTTGTCAGTACCAAAGCGAACGCAAGCGCGGATCGGGGGAAAGCTGTCGCAAGCGGTGGGAAAGCGTGAAGCAGCCCGCGGAGCGCAGCGGCTCGGTGAAACATGTTACTCCACCTGGCCTGGCCAGCCGCACGACCTGACTTGGAATTTGAGATCACCCGCCAACTCTCCTTCTGTATTATTCAAATGATACACAGAAAACGTGTGGGGGCAATCGCTGGGGCGACGGACTTGGCCCCCCGAAGTTCGAACTGAGTCCACAATGGACACGATGCTGCAGGGTGCTGCCACTCAACTGATCACGCAGTAAGGCTCCGTCGGAACCAACAGATGGGTTCACTGGGTCATTATGGTTCACGACGAAGTGGATTTAACCTTGCAATTATGGATCGGAATTCCATATTTGCAAGGATGATCGAGAGACGAAATGAGACAGTCGTTCGTGAGCGCCTTACCGAGGTACCAGCCGTGGCGTTGTTGGGGCCTCGCCAAGTCGGCAAGACAACCTTGGCGCTTGAAATTGCCGAACAGCAGCCTTCCATCTATCTCGACTTGGAATCCGAAAGCGATCGAGCTCGTCTATCGGATCCTGAGCTCTATCTAGCCCAGCATGAGGATAAGCTCGTCATCCTCGACGAGGTGCATCGTCTACCCGGCCTGTTCCAGGTCCTGCGCGGATTGATCGACCGTGGCCGGAGAAGGGGTCATCGGGTCGGGCGGTTTCTGCTGCTAGGTTCGGCGTCACTTGAACTCCTGCGCCAATCGGGCGAGAGCCTTGCCGGACGGATCAGCTATGTTGAAATGAATCCGCTGGACGCCCTGGAGATCGGCGCCGCTGACGAAACCAGGCTATGGGTGCGCGGCGGATTTCCTGACAGTTTTCTCGCAGCCAGTGACGCTGGTAGCCTTCGCTGGCGCCAGGATTTTATCCGTACCTATCTCGAGCGCGACGTGCCCCTTCTCGGTCCACGCATCCCTGCTGAATTGCTGCGTCGGTTCTGGACCATGCTTGCTCACCACCAGTCGGGCCTGCTCAACGCTGCCGAGTTCGCGCGATCTCTGGGCGTCGACGCCAAGACCGTCGCCAATTACATCGACTTGCTGGTGGACCTCCTGCTTGTGCGACGGCTTGCCCCTTGGCATGCGAATGTCGGCAAGCGGCTGGTCAAGTCGCCACGCATGTACGTTCGCGACAGCGGCCTCACGCACGCGCTATTGGGTCTTGGCAGCCTGGATGAGGTTCTTGGGCACCCGGTCGCCGGCGCGAGCTGGGAGGGTTTCGTCATCGAGACACTGACCAGCGTCGCCCCGGACGGCACGCAGGCCTACTTTTACCGAACTTCAGCGGGCGCAGAGATTGATTTGCTGTTGGTCCTGCCCGGTGGTGCGCTTTGGGCAATTGAGGTGAAGCGCAGTCTCGCGCCGAGGCTTGAGCGCGGCTTCCATCATGCCTGCGCCGATCTCAACCCACAGCGAAGGATTGTGGTCTATCCAGGAGACGAAACCTATCCGCTAAGTCCTGGCGTCGACGCCATGTCGCTCAACTCGGCCGGCAGGGCGCTTTTTGAAGGCTGAAAGGGGCTGCAGGAGAAGCAAAATGCCCCGTGCTGCACGGCGCAAGGTTCGCCTCCTCGCGATCCGCTTTACAGATGATGACCTGGCGATCATTGATCGTGCTGCCAGCCAGCGCGGCCGTTCGCGCACCGACTTTGTGCGCGAGGCAGCAGTGCGAGCGGCCGAAGAAGTCCTAGTCGGCAACCTCATGATCCGCATGAGCTCCGTGGGATCTGAACCTCTTTCAGCGATCGACGCCCGGCAACTCCAGTCCCCGAACTCGTCGAACTCCTCAAGCTCCCCGCACCCTGGGAAGTGGAAGGCAGCAGTCGCTGAACTGGGTTGGCATTATCCGTTTCGAGACCGCTCAGTGATCGCCGCGACTTGTCGCAGTCCTCAAAAAGGTGAGCTAAATCTTTGAAATCCCGCACCGGCCCAGGTCGACAATAACCTCCACATGAATCGGCCGCTGTGCGCCGGCATTTCCATCGGCGGTCGATGCTCCGCGGGAAGTCGATGCGCGTAGATGCTGAACCAATGACCTTTGGCGAAGTCGAGGAGCATCGCCGAGTTGCAGCATGTCGCGACGATTCGCCGGGTTGGAGATTCGGGTTCAAGCCGGTGCTCGGTGAGGAGATGCTGTCCGCGAAGGCAGCTCACCCGATCCTTGCGGAATAGAATGAAACTCGTTCCACCATCCGCGTTCAGAATCGGCGGAGCTCCGGCAAGCGCCTGAAGCTGTTCGCCCGCCAAGCGACAGCTGCCGCAATGGCAGTCGGCACTGACCATGGGCTTGCCAACGGCCTCCAGTGCGACGCGTCCGCAGAGGCAAGTTGCAGTCCTTTTGCTTTCTCCAAGTTCGCGCACGACCAAATCTCCGTCGTAATTCACAACTAGACTGGACCGTCTAGTTTGATTCGTCAACGATGATCGTTTAACATCGAGATCTGTCGAAATGAGCGGAGTGCAAGGCGGCGGATGAAGGGGGGCGGACGCACACGCATGGAGCGTACACGGGAGATGATCGTGCGCGCGGCCGCCGAGCTGTTCCTTCGCCACGGCTTTCCCGGAACGAACATGGACGAGGTCGCAGCGGCCGCGGGAGTGTCGAAGCAGACCGTCTACGCCCACTTTCAGAGCAAGGAGACGTTGTTCCTCGAGATCGTCCGGGGAATGACCGGCGGGGCCGGGGATGAGCTGCAGGAGCAGGTCGCTGATCCCGACGGCGATTTCCCGATCGAGGATTTCCTGCTCGAATTTGCAGTTCGCCAATTGGACATCGTCATGACGCCCAGGCTGATGGATTTGCGGCGACTGGTGATCAGCGAAGCCGTGCGCTTTCCCGAACTGGGCAAAGCGCTGCACGAACGCGGGCCAGCGCGATCGATCGGTCGACTCAAGAAGGCTTTCGCCGCCTATCGGGCACGAGGCCAAATGAAGTGCGACGATGCCCGCATTGCAGCCTCCTTTTTTAACTGGCTCGTTATGGGCGCACCGGTCAATGACGCGATGCTGCTGGGCAATGGCGCGCTTCTACAAAAAGACGCCAGGGAGGCTCATGCCAGGGAGGCGGTGCGCATCTTCCTCGCAGCTTACGGCGACAAGCCATCCGTCTAGATGATCCAGAGAAAGAAGGGCCGGGAGTCTCCGCCCGGCCCTTCGCTTCTCACCGAGTTGAAGCTTATTCTGCAGCGGGAGCTTCGCCGCCGGCTTTCTTCTTTACCGCCGGCTTCTTGGGCTTTGCCTTGCCCGGCTTGGGCGCCGCCGGAGTCATTTCGAACGCCGGCGCATTGTCCTTGATGCGGACCTTGACCTCGCCGCCGTTGACCAGCTTGCCGAACAATAGCTCCTCGGCGAGCGGCTGCTTGATCTTCTCCTGCACCAGCCGGCCCATCGGACGGGCGCCGTAGAGCTTGTCGTAGCCGCGCTCGACCAGCCACGCCCGCGCCTCGTCGTCGAGATCGATGTGCACTCCGCGGTCGGCAAGCTGCAGCTCAAGCTGCAGGATGAACTTGTCGACCACCCGCGCCACCACCGCCGGCGGCAGGTATGAGAAGGGCACGATCGCATCGAGGCGGTTGCGGAATTCCGGAGTGAACATCTTCTTGACCGCATCCTCCTGCGCATCCTCGCGGCTCGCAGCTCCGAAGCCGATGCTCTCGCGCGCCATGTCGGACGCGCCGGCATTGGTGGTCATGATGAGGATGGTGTTGCGGAAATCGACCGTCTTGCCGTGGTGATCGGTGAGCTTCCCGTTGTCCATCACCTGCAGCAGGATGTTGAACAGGTCGGGGTGCGCCTTCTCGATCTCGTCGAGCAGCAGCACGCTGTGCGGATGCTGGTCGACGGCGTCGGTCAGGAGCCCGCCCTGGTCGTAGCCGACATAGCCCGGCGGTGCGCCGATCAGGCGGCTGACCGAATGGCGCTCCATATATTCCGACATGTCGAACCGCTGCAGCGGAATGCCCATGATCGAGGCGAGCTGGCGCGCCACCTCGGTCTTTCCGACGCCGGTCGGGCCGGAAAAGAGATAATTGCCAATGGGCTTGTCGGGATCGCGCAGGCCCGCCCGGCTGAGCTTGATCGCCGAAGCGAGCTTCTCGATCGCCAGGTCCTGGCCGAACACGACGCGCTTGAGGTCCGCCTCGAGATGCTCGAGCACCTGCTTGTCGTCGGCGCTGACCGACTTGGGCGGGATGCGCGCCATGGTCGCCACCACCGCCTCGATTTCCTTGGGCGTGATCACCTTCTTCCGGCGGCTGGGAGGCACCAGCATCTGCATCGCGCCGACCTCGTCGATCACGTCGATCGCCTTGTCGGGGAGCTTGCGGTCGTGGATGTAGCGCGCCGACAGCTCGACCGCGCTCTTGATCGCGTCGGGCGTGTAGCGGACGTTGTGGTGCAGCTCGAGCGCAGCACGCAGCCCGGCGATGATCTTGATCGTGTCCTCGACCGTCGGCTCGTTGACGTCGATCTTCTGGAACCGGCGCAGCAGCGCGCGATCCTTCTCGAAATGGTTGCGGAACTCCTTGTAGGTCGTCGAGCCGATGCAGCGGATTGCGCCGCTCGACAGCGCGGGCTTGAGGAGGTTCGACGCATCCATCGCACCGCCCGACGTCGCGCCTGCGCCGATGACGGTGTGGATCTCGTCGATGAACAGGATCGCGTGCGGAAGCTTCTCTAGCTCTCCGACGACCGACTTCAGCCGCTCTTCGAAATCGCCGCGGTAGCGCGTTCCGGCGAGCAGAGCGCCCATGTCGAGTGCGTAGATGGTCGCCGGCTTGAGAACGTCGGGGACATCGCCCTCGACGATCTTGCGCGCCAGCCCTTCCGCGATTGCAGTCTTACCAACGCCGGGGTCGCCGACGTAGAGCGGATTGTTCTTCGACCTGCGGCAGAGGATCTGCACCGTGCGGTCGACTTCGGGCATGCGGCCGATCAGCGGGTCGACCTTGCCGGCCTTGGCCTTTTCGTTGAGGTCGACGGTGAATTGCTTGAGTGCGGATTCCTTCTTCCCGCCTTCTTTCTCCGTCTTTTCCTCGGTTCCTTCGGGTGCCCGCGGCTCCTGCGCAGCCTCGCCCTTGCCGACGCCATGGCTGATGTAGGTGACTGCATCCAGGCGGCTCATGTCCTGCTGCTGCAGGAAATAGACCGCATAGCTCTCCCGCTCGGAGAAAAGTGCGACGAGCACGTTGGCGCCGGTGACTTCGTCGCGGCCTGACGACTGGACGTGGAGGATCGCGCGCTGGACCACGCGCTGGAAACCGCTGGTCGGCGTTGGATCGGTCGCGCTGTCGGCGACGAGCGCCCCGAGCTCATTGTCGAGATATTGCTTCACCGATGCGCGGAGCTCGTCGCGGCTCACTCCGCACGCGGTCATCACCTTCGACGCATGCTCGTCGTCGATCAGTGCGATCAGAAGATGTTCGAGGGTCGCATACTCGTGCCGGCGCTTGCTGGCCTCCCCCAGTGCATTGTGGAGGGTCTGTTCGAGTTCGCGAGCGAAACTAGGCATTTAGGCTGGTACTCCCGCGCCCGCGGAGAAGCCCGCGGGCTTTGATGACAATGTCATATGCCTCGAGATTGCAATCAAGTGCGCGACTCACCGGACAGGCCGATTATTGCGTCGGGAGGGCGGCTGAAGGGCCGCACCGCTCACGACTTCTTGAACAGCTCTTCGGCCGCGGAGCGATGGCTCTGGGCGCGCTGCATATGCGCTTCGACGCGAGTGATTTCAGCCTTGAGCGTTTCGATCCGCGCCTGGAGCTCCTCGATCGACATCGGATCGAGGTCCTGCTTGCCGAGCTCGACAAGCGGATCGCCGGGCTTGCTCGGAAAGAGATCTTCAAGGTCCATGACTGGCGAATCGTTGACCCATAGGGCTGCCAAGTCAATAAGCCCCTGCGTGACGAGCCTTCCCCCTTCGATGCAGGCAGTCATTGCCGACGGAAACGACGGGCTCGCGCTGGTCGAGCGACCGGTGCCGCGGCCCGGTCCCGGCGAGGTCCTGATCAAGGTTGCAGCCGCAGGCGTCAACCGGCCCGACATATTGCAAAAGCGCGGCGACTATCCCCCGCCGCTGGGCGCGCCGGACATTCTCGGGCTCGAGCTTGCAGGCAAGGTGATCGAGACCGGCGAGGGCGCCGAGCAGCTGATGGGCCAGAAGGTCTGCGCGCTGGTGGCCGGTGGCGGCTATGCCGAATATTGTGCCGCAGCAGCGGGTGTCTGCCTTGCCGTTCCCGAAGTGCTGACGCTGGTCGAGGCGGCGGCAATGCCCGAGACCCTGTTCACGGTCTGGGTCAATCTGTTCGAGCGGGGCTTTGCCGCCGATGGCGACTGGGTGCTGGTCCACGGCGGCACCAGCGGCATCGGCACCATGGCCATAAAGCTCGGTAAGCTGTTCGGGCTCAAGACGATCGTCACCTGCGGGTCGGACGCGAAGTGCGCCCGCGCGCTGGAGCTCGGCGCGGATGCAGCGATCAACTATCGTACCCAGGATTTCGTCGAGGAGGTGCACCGGGTCACAGGTCGCGGCGGGGTAAATATCGTCATCGACATGGTTGGCGGCGACTATTTGCCGCGCAATCTCGCCTGCCTCGCCGAAGACGGCCGCCATGTGTCGATCGCGGTGCAGCGGGGGGCGAGCGCGGAGATTCGCATCTTCGACATCATGCGCAGGCGCCTGACCCTCACCGGCTCGACGCTCCGCCCGCGGCCGATCGCGTTCAAGGCGATGGTCGCCGACGAGATCGCCAAGACGGTCTGGCCCTATGTCGAAGGCGGCCGGCTCAAACCGGTGATCGACAGCGTCTATCCGCTTGCCGAGGTCGAAAAAGCACACCTTCGGATGGAAACGGGTAGCCACGTCGGCAAGATCGTGCTGGAGCTCCCGCAATAGTCTCGCCCCGGGGAAACCAATGACCGAACGGCTTGTGCTTCACGAATATTCCCAGTCGGGAAATTGCTACAAGGTGCGGCTGACCGCAGCCATGGTCATGAAGCCGCTCGACCGGCGCGAATATGACATCATGAAGGGCGAGACCCGCAGCCCGATATTCCTTTCCCGAGTGAATCCGAACGGCCGGATCCCGGTGTTGCAGGTCGATAATCGCTTCATCCCCGAGAGCAACGCCGCCTGTTATTATCTGGCGGAGAACTCGAATCTGATCCCGACCGATCCGTTCGAGCATGCCGACATGCTGCACTGGATGTTCTGGGAGCAATATAATCACGAGCCCAACATCGCGACCCTGCGCTTCTGGATGCGCTGGCTAGGGCCCGAGAATCTGACCGATCTTCAGCGGATGCAGATGCAGGGAAAGAGAAAAGCGGGGAATGAAGCACTCCAGCTGATGAACGATCATCTCGAGGACCGCGGCTGGTTCGTCGGCGACCAGGCGAGCCTCGCCGACATCTGCCTGTTCGCCTACACCCATGTCGCCGAAGACGCTGATTTCGACCTCAAGCGATATCCCAACGTCGTTCGATGGGTCGAGCGGATGAAGGGCCATCCGCGATACGTCGCAATGAACGCTTGAGCGCCCTTGCCCCGGCGGCAGCCGAAGTCTACATCGCCGCCAACGCTGGCCGCTCCGTGAGGGGCGGCCCAATTTATTTCTAGAGACGGAGAAAGCAGAAGTGGCCCAGCCCCTGATGCCCCATGCGACCGCCGCCTGGCTGGTCGACAATAGCTCGCTCACCTTCGAGCAGATCGCCGAATTTTGCGGCCTCCACATCCTCGAGGTGCAGGCGATCGCTGACGACACTGCAGCGACCAAGCTCACCGGACGCGATCCGATCCGCGCCGGCGAGCTCACCCATGAGGAAATCGAGAAGGGGCAGAACGACCCCGAATACCGGCTGAAGATGTGGAAGGCGCCCGAGGCGGTGCGGCGCACCAAGGGGCCGCGCTACACGCCGGTCAGCAAGCGCCAGGACAAGCCCGACGGGATCGCCTGGATCATCAAGAATCATCCGGAGGTCAGCGACGGGCAGATCAGCAAGCTGATCGGAACCACCCGCACGACGATCGCTGCGATCCGCGAGCGGACCCACTGGAACATGGCCAACATCACTCCCAAGGATCCGGTGACGCTCGGCCTGACGACGCAGCGCGAGCTCGATGCGGCCGTCGCCAAGGCGGCCAAGGCGGCGGGCATGCAGGCACCGACCGATACGCGGCTCGACAGCGACCGCGAAGCGCTAATCGAGCAGCTCCGCCACGAGCGCGAGCGCCATGTGCGCGAAGCCGAAGCGGCACTGGCCGGGGCCGGCGACGAAGCGCTCCGCGACGAGATCGTCCCGGGCATTCGCGACCCGTTCAAGAATACGCCGACGGAGTAGAGATTCCCCTTCGCCCGGAGGGCAGGGAAGCTTGATTTGAATGCCGCTGAGGGTCAGTAACCACTCATGGCCACTGCCGAGACCGACGTCAGTCAGCTGAGCTTCGAGGCCGCGCTTGTCCGGCTCGAGGAGATTGTGCGCACGCTCGAAAAAGGCGAGGCGCCGCTCGACCAGTCGATCGAACTTTACCAGGAAGGCGACCGCCTGAAGCGGCACTGCGAGGCACGACTCAAGGACGCGCAGGCGCGAATCGAACAGATCGCATTCGGTAGCGACGGAAAGCCGGCGGGGCTGAAGCCCTTCGATGTCGGTTGAGACGATCGACCGGCTCGCCGAGGAGCTGAACAGCGAGGCGGCGCGGGTCCGCGCCGACGTCGACAGCTTCTTTGCGAGGCTCCTTGCGCCGACCAACGACAGCCGTGAGCCGCTTTACGAAGCGATGCGACATGCGGCGATCGGCGGGGGCAAGCGCCTTCGGCCGCTGCTTACGGTTGCCGCCTCGCGCTTGTTCGCGATCGACCGCGGGTGCGCGCTTCGGGCCGGCTGCGCAATCGAGGCGATCCACGTCTATTCGCTGATCCACGACGATTTGCCGTGCATGGACGATGCCGACCTGAGGCGCGGCAAGCCGACGATCCACAAGGCGTTCGGCGAAGCCGAGGCGGTGCTCGCCGGCGACAGCCTGCACGCGCTCGCCTTCGACGTGCTCGCGCACCCGTCGACCCACGACGACCCCTTTGTTCGCTGCGAGCTGGTGCTTGAGCTTGCTCGCGCCGCCGGCCCGAACGGCATGGCCGGCGGGCAGATGATGGACCTGGTGGCCGAAGGGCAGCGGCTCGACCTGCCGGCAATCACGCGCCTGCAGCAGCTCAAGACCGGAGCGCTGATCGAATATGCGGTCGAGGCGGCGTGCATCATGGCCAAGCTGCCGCCAGATGGCCGGACGCCCTATCGCGGCTATGCGCGCAACATCGGGCTCGCGTTCCAGATCGCCGACGACCTCATCGACCATAGCGGCGATGCGGCTGCGGCCGGAAAGCCGACGGGCAAGGACGCGAACGCCGGCAAGGCGACCTTCGTCTCACTGCTCGGCGAGGAGAGGGCGCGGCAACAGGCCGACTTCCTCGTCAACCAGGCGATCGAGCATCTCTCGAGTCACGGAAGTGAAGCCGACTTGCTGCGCGCGATCGCGCGTTTTGCTATTGAGCGCGACCATTAGGGGGGACAATGAAGGTTGCGGTTTATCCGGGGACGTTCGACCCGATCACGCTCGGCCATCTCGACATCATCCGTCGCGGGGCACATCTGGTCGACAAGCTGGTGATCGGGGTCACCACCAACCCCTCCAAGGAGCCGATGTTCACGACGGCCGAGCGGCTGGCGATGGTCCGCCGCGAGGTCCAGGGGATTCCAGGCGACATAGAAGTCACCGAGTTCGATTCGCTGCTCATGGAGTTCGCCGAAAGCCAGGGGGCAACCGCGATCCTTCGCGGCCTCCGCGCGGTCGCTGACTTCGAATATGAGTTCCAGATGGCCGGAATGAACCAGCAGCTCAACGACGATATCGAGACCGTCTTCCTGATGGCCGACGCGTCGCTTCAGCCGATCGCGTCCAAGCTGGTTAAGGAGATCGCGCGCTACGGCGGGTCGATCGACAAATTCGTGACGCCTGCAGTCGCAGCGGATGTTCGCCGGCACTTGAATGGCGGTTCACGCTGAAGCAAGCGGCGCCGGCGCATGGACGCTTGTCTGCCCCCGGGGAGGATTATGCTTAGGAACTCTGTTTTTGCGTTGCCGCTGATGGCTTTCGCGCTGATCGCTGCAAAGCCGGCGCCGGTCCCCGTCATGCCGAGCATCCTCGCTCCGGCTGAGGTCGCTGCAAACAAGGCTAACCACCTGTTCATCGAGCTGTCGAGCGGCGGAACGGTCGAGATCGTGCTCCGGCCCGACCTCGCCCCGCATCATGTCGAACGGATCCAGACGCTTGTCCGGCAGGGCTTCTACAACGGTCTCACCTTCCACCGCGTGATTGCCGATTTCATGGCCCAGGGCGGCGATCCCAAAGGCACCGGCGAGGGCGGATCGAGCTTGCCGAACCTCAAGGCCGAGTTCACCCCGGTTCCGTTCCTGCGCGGGACCTTCGGCGCTGCGCGGGCGAACACCCCGGATTCGGCGAACAGCCAATTCTTCATCATGTACGCGCCGCACCCGGAGCTCGATAACAATTATACGGTGATGGGGCGTGTGGTCGCCGGAATGGACGCGGTCGACGGTATCGCGCAGGGCGAGCCGCCCGAGCAGCCGACCAAGATCGTTCGCGCCTATCTGGGAGATGCCCTCACCACTTCGGCTTCCGCCGCAGCGAAGTAAGGCTATGGCGGCGCAATGCGCGTCGACCTTTTCGATTTCGAGCTTCCGCAGGACCGGATTGCGCTGAGGCCGGCGCGTCCGCGCGACAGCGCGCGGCTGCTGCTGGTCGAGGGCTGCGATATCTCGGACCACCACGTGCTGGAGCTGCCCGACCTGCTCCGCCCCGGCGACGTGCTGGTGTTCAACGACACCAAGGTCATCCCGGCGCAGCTGGAGGGCAGGCGCGTGGCTCCTCCGGGCGGCCCGCAGGACGGGCCTGGCGCGAGCATCGGCGCAACCCTCCACAAGCGCGAGGGACCTCGCGAATGGCAGGCATTCCTGCGCAACGCCAAGCGGGCGAGGGTCGGCGACAGAATCGACTTCGGTGCCGGCGTTTCGGCGTCGGTCCTCGACAAGGCCGGGGGCGGTTCGGCCTTGTTGCACTTTGACGGCGATGAGCCGGTCGAGCTGCTGCTCGAGCGAGCGGGGAGGATGCCGCTTCCACCCTATATTGCCTCCAAGCGCCCTGCCGACGAGGCGGACCGCGCCGACTATCAGACCATGTTCGCCGAGCAGGAGGGCGCGGTCGCTGCACCGACCGCCGCCTTGCATTTCACGCAGCGACTGCTGGACGAGCTCGGCCGCAAGGGGATCGGCAGCGAAACGCTGACGCTGCACGTCGGTGCCGGAACCTTCCTGCCGGTGAAGTCGCAAGACACGGCCTCGCACAAGATGCATGCCGAATGGGGGCGCATCGATGCAGCGACCGCTGGGCGGTTGAATGCGCGACGCGCTTCAGGCGGTCGGCTGATCGCGGTCGGAACCACGAGCCTGCGCCTGCTGGAAAGCGCGGCGAGCGAGGACGGCCTCATTCGTCCGTTTGAGGGCGACACCGCAATCTTCATCACCCCCGGTCATCGCTTCAAGGCGGTCGACGGCCTCATCACCAACTTCCACCTGCCGCGCTCGACCCTGTTCATGCTGGTCAGCGCGCTGATGGGCCTCGACGTCATGAAGTCGGCCTATGCCCATGCGATCGAGGCCGGCTATCGTTTCTATTCCTATGGCGACGCGAGCCTGCTGCTTCCTCAGACACCGAGCTCGAGGACCGCGCCGGCGAGGATCCCCGCCGCAAGCAGCGAGTAAGCAGTGACCATCAATGCAATTCCGGCGCGGGGCCGGTACAAGGTCGAGCGCAGGCGCATCACATTCTGGTCGACCAGCACATAGGCCAGGCTGCCGACTGCAAGAGCGATGCAATAAGCGGTCCACCCGACCGACGGCAGCCACAGGCCCAGTCTTTTGCTGACCAGGTTGGCGGCGAACAAGCCGGTCCAGTGATAGAGATAGAGCGGATAGGACATTCCGCCGACGAAGCGGCCGGCAGCGCCCCGCTTTCCCTGCCACGAGGTCAGGAGGACGATCGCTGCGGCAAGCGGCGGAGCCGACCATGGGTAAGAGCCGGGCAAGGCCAGCATGACCGCGGCTGAGACCAGTGCGATTGCCGTCGTCGCGACGAGTCCCGCTCGCGTCAGTTGCCAGTCGCCATAGCGGCAGCGCAGCACGGCAGCGAGCACGCCAAGGCTGATCGCGCCGTACCAGGACTGGGTGACATTGGCGGTGAGTGCGACGAGGAGCCAGAACAGGATCGATCGTCCAAAGGGCAGCAGCACGATGAGCAGCGGCGCCGCGAGATAGAATTGCTCCTCGACCGAGATGCTCCAGAAGTGCGATCCGGTGCCCTGGAGGGGCATCAGGGCGATGACCTGCGGGACCTTGGGGATGAACCAATTGTGGGTGAAGGTGAGATCGTAGAAGAGACACTTGAAGAAATGGACCGTCACAGGCTCGCGCATCGCGCTGAGGACGTAGATGGCGGCGACTGCGATGCCGTAGGGTACCCAGATCCGCGTCCCCCGATTGTAGTAGAAGCGCGGGAGAGCCTTGAACTCGGTCCGCAGGAGTATTCCGCCGATCAGCCACCCGCTCAGCGCGAAGAAGACCTGAACCGCGAAATTGCCGGCAAATTCCCAGGCAATGATATGCTCGTGGGAGAGCGCGACCATCGACGCCAGCACGAAGCGGAGCCAGTCGAAATAAGGGAAGGAGCCGGTCTTGTCCGACTGCTCCGTGGGCGTGGTCATGCCATGGGCTCGCCGGTCGCCAAGGCGAAGTCAATCGGCAGGCCAGCGGAAGGCCGGGCCTGCCCCATTCGCGTACATGAGCTTGGCGGTCGCCGCGTCAGTCGTCTTCGCTCGGATAGCATTCAGGCCGCTCTTCGGGATGCTCGCGGAAGAATTGCAGCCGCGCAGCATGTTCAGCTTTCTGGTGCTGTTCCCCATAGCCGACATATTTTCTGAAGATCGTTCCCTTGATCGGGCTGTTGGGCGGGAGATTGGCGGGCGGCGGTCCGAAGGCGTGGTCCGTTGACGTCGGTGCGGTCGTGAACTGGTCGATGAACGCTTTGCAGACCCAGAATTTGTCATCGCCCGGAATGTTGTTCTCGCCCATCCGGCAGTTGATCGGCCGGCCCGACTTGTCGACGTCGAGATAGATGTCTGCGAACTGGTCGCCCTTCATGACCTGTTTGACGAACCAGGGATATGGCCTCTCATATTTGGAGGGCGGACAGGCCTCCTTGGCCAGGGCCGGCGAGGCGGCCGCAACCACTGCGAGCGCGATGCTCGTTACAAACAGTCTCATTCTCTTGTCCCCCCTGGGCCAAGATTCGGCGGCGACAGTCGAACAGCATTTGAGATCGGGCGCAAGATGCCCAGGCGCTCGACTTGAAATGATCCCTTTGCCAAGGGCCGCGCGTGAGCCGATTTTCATTTTCCATTGCCGAGACCGATGGCGTCGCACGCACCGGCACCATCGCAATGCAGCGCGGAGAAATTCGCACTCCGGCGTTCATGCCGGTCGGCACTGCAGCGACGGTCAAGGCGATGCGCCCCGAGGAGGTGCGCGCCTCGGGCGCGGATATCATTCTCGGCAATACCTATCATTTGATGCTGAGGCCCGGCGCGGAGCGCATTGCAAAGCTCGGCGGGCTGCACCGGTTCATGGGCTGGGAGCGACCGATCCTCACCGACAGCGGCGGCTATCAGGTGATGAGCCTGTCGGAACTGACCAAGGTGACCGAGGAGGGCGTCGCCTTCGCAAGCCATCTCGACGGCTCGCGGCACATGCTCTCGCCCGAGCGCTCGATCGAGGTGCAGCGGCTCCTCGACAGCGACATCGTCATGCAGTTCGACCAATTGGTGCCGACGACTTCGACGCCTGGGGCGCAGCGCGAGGCGATGGAACGGTCGATCCGCTGGGCCAGGCGGTCGCGCGACGCCTTCGATCGTGGCAGCGAGCATGCCCAGCGAGCGGCGATCTTCGGAATTCAGCAAGGGGCGCTCGACGCGGAGCTGCGCAAGGCGTCGGCGGACGCGCTGATCGACATCGGCTTCGACGGTTATGCGGTCGGCGGCCTGGCGGTGGGCGAGGGCCAGCAGGCAATGCTCGGCTGCCTCGACTTCGCAGTCGAGATGCTCCCGGCGGACAGGCCGCGCTACCTGATGGGTGTCGGCAAGCCCGACGACATGGTCGAGGCTGTGATACGCGGGATCGACATGTTCGATTGCGTGCTGCCGACGCGCTCGGGACGAACCGGACAGGCGTTCACCGCCGATGGCCCGCTCAACATGCGCAATGCCCGCTTCGCCGAGGACCGGGACCCGATCGAGCCTGGCTGCCCATGTCCCGCCTGCACCTCGTTCGAGCGGGCCTATGTGCACCACCTCGTCAAGTCGGGCGAGATCCTCGGCGCGATGCTGATGACCCAGCACAATCTCTGGTTCTACCAGCGAATGATGCAGGGCCTTCGCGATGCGATTGCGGAGCGGCGGCTGCAGGCCTTCGCAAGCTCATTCCTGCAGCGCTACCGCCGCTCCGGTTAAATCGCGTCGTCTTTGACGGCTTCACTTTCGTCGACAGGGGTCAGCTTGTCCTGAGTCCGGAGCTTAAAGTCGCTCGCATCGTGGCGCTCGTGAAGCTGTTCTTTAGGATCGCCGCTGAGCTTGTTGACGATCCGTCCACGCTTCACTGCGGGGCGCGCGTCGATCTGCTTCGCCCAGCGCATCAAATGCTCATATTCGTGCGTCGCGAGAAAGACGTCGGCGCCTTCGTAGCTGCGGCCGAGCGCGATTCCTCCATACCAGGGCCAGATTGCGATATCGGCGATCGAATAGTCAGGGCCGGCGATATATTCGTTTTCAGCGAGACGGCGGTTGAGGACGTCGAGCTGGCGCTTGGCCTCCATCGAATAGCGGTTGATCGCATATTCGAACTTGGACGGCGCATAAGCGAAGAAATGGCCGAAGCCGCCGCCGAGGAAGGGCGCGCTGCCCATCTGCCAGAAGAGCCAGGACAAGGTCTCGGCACGCTCTGGCCCGGACGCGGGCAGGAACTCGCCGAACTTTTCGGCGAGATGGAGGAGAATGGCGCCGGATTCGAAGACCCGCACCGGCTCGGGGCCACTGCGGTCGACCAGCGCCGGGATCTTGCTGTTGGGGTTCACCTCGACGAACCCGCTGGAAAATTGGTCGCCGTCGCCGATGCGGATCGGCCAGGCGTCATATTCGGCTTGCCCGTGGCCCTTCTCGAGCAGCTCCTCGAACATGATGCTGACCTTCTGCCCGTTCGGCGTCGCAAGCGAGTAAAGCTGAAAAGGGTGCTTGCCGATTGGCAGCTCCTTGTCGTGGGTCGGGCCGGCAATCGGTCGGTTGATATTGGCGAACTGCCCGCCGCTGGGCTGTTCCCATTTCCAGACTCTGGGAGGCACGTAGTCGTTCATCACGCTTCCTTCACTTGCACAGCCAGGAAAGGAGCTAGGAACCGGGGGAGGAGCTTTCCAGTATCAGCGATGTGCCCGTTAGCCGTCGCCGCGGCGGGGCGTCAGCCGGCGCTGACCGAAAGGAAGGATGGAAGCGGGCCGTTCCAGTCGCTGCTGATGTCCTCGACGACCGGCGAGCGCCGCGCCTTTTCGGGCTGCGGCTCCGCCTTTTCGGGCTGCGGCTCCGCCCTTGCGGCCTTTTTCGGAGCCTTTGCTTCGCTTTTGGGCCGAGCTTGCTCTTCTTTCGGGGCTTTTCCGGGGCTCGCGGTACGCGCGATCTTCTGGCCGGTCAGCTTCTCGATGCGTTCGACGAGTTCGAGGTCTGCCTTTGTCGCCAGGGTGATTGCGATTCCGGTCGCTCCCGCACGGCCCGTGCGTCCGATGCGGTGGACATAATCGTCGGGCTGCCACGGAACGTCGAAATTGAACACGTGGCTGACGCCTTTGACGTCGAGCCCGCGGGCAGCGACGTCGCTTGCAACCAGGATGTTGATTTCGTCGCGCTTGAACCGATCGAACTCGGCGATGCGCTGCGACTGGTCCATGTCGCCTTGAATCTGGCCGGCGTGAAGGTGAGCCCTGCGGAGGCTGGAGGTGAGCTCGCGCACGGTTGTCTTGCGATTGCAGAAGACGATCGCATTCTTGACCTCATCGGCGCGCAGCAGCTCTCTCAGCACGTCCTTCTTTTTGTCGGCGCTGACTTCGACCAGCCTTTGCTCGATGTTGACGTTG
>CBJLMA010000003.1:0-107657 GCA_966424035.1 uncultured Sphingomonas sp.
GCAAGGACCCCGAATATCTGCTCGACTGGCGCACCCAGCAGGGCTTCACTTCGGGCACCTACGGCCGAACCAGCTACGTCAACTGGCAGTATCCAGCGACGGACGCGACGAAATGGATCAGCAACTTCACTGCGCTTGGCGGTGAGAACCAGACCGAACCCGCGGTGCTCGCCGCGAACAATGGCCAGCCCTTCTTCGGACGTCAGATCGGCGGCATCACCAAGTCCGATTTCACGCTCGACAAGGAGAAGTTCGGGCAATTCGACGTATTGCGGAAGGTGAACCTCGGACCGGTCACCGAGATCCTGTTCGGCGCCCGCTACTCCGACCATGACAACAGCAACACGACGGTCGGCGGAGCGACATTCACCAACCAGAATTACACGCTTGCCGATCTGAATCCGGTGATCAGGAGCGCGAGCCTCTACAATGGCCTCGGGACGAGCGGGAACAGCATTCCTTTCGCAGCGCTCGATACGCCTCAGATCCTCGAGACGCTACAGAAGTACGGCACGATCAACATCTCGCGCGGCTTCTCGAAGGGAAGCTTCTTTGACGTTAACGAGAAGATCCTGGACGGCTACGTCCAGGCGAATTTCCGGTCCGGGAAGGTCCACGGCAACATCGGTGGTCGTTTCGTTCAGACCACCGACACCTCGAACTTCTACTCGGCGGGGAACGACGCGAACGGGAACTACCAAGAGCTGCCGGTCACCGTGAAGCATACCGACCGGCGCTTCCTCCCAGCCTTCAACCTGATGTATGACGCGGGTCCGGACGTCGTGCTTCGTGCGTCGGCCGCCAAAGTCATCGCTCGGCCACGCTATAGCGACCTTGCTGGTTATACGACGCTCGACGACACAACTCGCACGGGCGGCGGCGGCAATCCCGACCTCAAGCCTTATGCGGCGACCAACTACGGCCTCTCCGCCGAGTGGTACTTTGCGCCAGGAAGCTACCTCGCGGGTGAAATCTTCTATCGCGATATCTCGAATTATATCGGAAACCAGGTCGTCGATGGTGTCCAACTCACCAACCCGGTAACCGGCCAGACGAACACCTATTCGATTTCTCGTCCGGTCAACGCTGGCGGGGCGAAGGTTACTGGCTTCTCCCTCTCAGGTAACGTCAACCTGATGTGGGGCTTCGGAATTCAGGGGGACTATACGTTTGCCGACGCCACGGTTCAGAACACCGCTTTCGCTGGGACCGGCCTGCCGTACCTCTCGCGCAACACGGTGACGATCACTCCCTATTGGGAAAAGGGACCGTTCCAGGCTCGCGTGAGCTACAACCGGCGGTCGAAGTATTTCTACCGTTTCGGGCGCGTGCAGTCGGAGGATTATACGGCCGCCTATGCGGAGCTGGACGCGCAGCTCGCATACCAGCTCAACAAGCACATCCAGGTGACTGCGAACGCCTCCAACCTGCTCGACGAAACCTATTACCAGTACAGCAGCGACCCCAAATATCCGACGTCGGTCTACAAGAACGGACGCGTGTTCTCGCTGACTGCGACCTTCAAAATGTAACTTGGAGCTTCCCCGGGGCGGCTTCGCCTCCGCCCCATGTTAGAGCCCGTCGCAGTGCCCCCTGCGGCGGGCTTTTCCAAGGGCTGGACGGAGAGCCCCTGATGCGCCAACCTACCAGGCACATACCAATAAGAGACCAAGGGCCGGCATGAGGGTGTGGCGTGTAGTTCTTGCAGCGGCGTTTCTCGCTGCCGCGCCAGTTGGTGCCCAGGCGCCGCTGCCACTGGTTCCAATTCCGGCCAGCGTTCAACATCTCGCCCAGGGCTTTACGGTCGCGAACGGCACCGCAATTTCGGCGCACGGCCGAGGCGCGGGCGTTGCAGCCCGGTTGCTCAGTGAACGTGTGCGGACGGACCGCGGACTCGCGCTGCCTCTCTCTCCCGGCGGAGCCATTCGCATTGACCAGGACCCCGCGATCAAGGGCGACGAGGCCTATCGTTTAACAGTCGATCGCCAGGGCATCCGCATCGCGGCGGGCACCGGGGCGGGGCTCATCCACGGCGCAATGACGCTCGCACAGCTCTTGAGCCCCGACAGTGCGTTCGGTCGTCCTGTCGCGGTTCCGGGACTGCGCATCGAGGATGCTCCACGCTTCCGCTGGCGCGGCTACATGGCGGATGTCGCACGCCATTTTCAGCCGATCGAGGCGCTCAAGAAGAGCGTCGACCAAATGGCTGCGCTGAAGCTCAACATGCTTCACCTCCACCTGACCGACGACCAGGGCTGGCGGGTCGAAATCAAGCGATATCCGCAGCTCACCCGGATCGGCGCCTGGCGGATAGAGCCAAGCGCCGGCGGCGGCACACCGCCCAAAGGCTACGGCGGCTTCTACACGCAGGAGCAGCTGAAGGACCTGGTCGCTTATGCGGCCGAGCGCGGGATCACCATCGTTCCGGAGATCGACCTTCCCGGACACGCCCAGGCAGTCGTTGCAAGCTATCCCGAATTCGGGGTGTTTGGCGACCGGCCGCAGGTCTCGGGCGACTGGGGAGTCAATCCCTATCTGATCGATCCCGGGCCAAAGGGCGTCGGCTTCGTGAAGGACGTGCTCGACGAGATCATGGCGATCTTCCCGGGTCCCTACATCCACATGGGCGGCGACGAAGCAATCAAGGATCAGTGGGAGCGCAGCCCGCGCGTCCAGGCGCTGATGAAGCGGGAAGGGATCAAGTCGGAAAACGCGCTCCAGTCCTATCTCATCCGTGAGTTCGACGCCTATTTGCGCGCGCACGGCCGCCGGCTGATCGGCTGGGACGAGATTCTCGAGGGCGGCGGCCTCCCGAAGTCCGCTACGGTAATGTCCTGGCAGGGTGAAAAAGGCGCGATCGAGGCATCAAAAGAAGGTCATGACGTGGTGCTTTCGCCCGCGCCGACCCTCTACCTCGACAATCTTCAATCATGGCTTCCGGACGAGCCGCCGATGCGCCCGGCAAATCCGGCAATGACGCTCGAGACCGTCTACAATTATGATGCGATGCCCAAGGAGATCGCTGCGGCAGATCGCAGCCATGTACTCGGAGCGCAGATGAACGCCTGGTCCGAATATCTCGTTACTCCGGAGCGCGTGCAGTGGGCGACCTTTCCGCGGCTTGCAGCATTCGCTGAAGGAGCTTGGTCGCCCGAGCCTGCCCGCGATTTCCGCGGATTTCTCGACAGGCTTGAGCCGCAGGTCGTGCGTTGGCGCCGTGAGGGAATCAGCGCTGCCGACAGCGCCTTTGCAGTCGCCTACGAGCTGGACGGCGAAAGGAGCGCTGCAGTCAATTCGGGGCGCGCACGAGTGATGTTGTCCAATCAAACTCAGCACGGAACGATCCGCTATACGCTCGACGGGAGCGTGCCCACAGCAGCTTCGCCAGCTTATTCGGAGCCGCTGAGCGTCAAGACAGGTACACTCATCCGTGCTGCAACCTTCGGCGCGACCGGGACCCTCATTTCAACGCCCCGCCCGTTCGACACGTCCGTTGCTTCGCTGCTTGCGACCGGCACCAACGGACTTTCCGCCTGCACCGGCGGGATCGAACTGCGCTTTGGCCTCACCCCCGACGCGCCGGAATTCGCGCCCGCCTACGACAGCAACATTTTCGACGCCTGTCTCGCCTGGCGGAAAGCGCCTTTGTCGGCAGCACGTGAGTTCGCAATCGAGGTCGCGCGGCTGCCCCGCAACCTCGGCCTCGCACACGACTTCACCAAGGTGAAGGCCTATTATCCAGCGACGCGTTTCGGAGAGCTCGTCGTCCGCGCGGCAGGTTGCGACGGAGCGCCGATCGCCACCTTTCCGCTTCCCGATCCGGCGACCACCGCCAATCGCTTCAGCTTCACCGGCGCCTTGCTTCAAGGCGCGAGCGACGGCGATTTGTGCATGACGTTCACAGCGCCGAACTCCGATCCGATCTATGTCGTCGGTGGCGTTCAGCTGAAGCCGAAGTGATGCGACGGCTTATTGCCCTCGCGGCGCTGATCGGAGCGCCGGCTGTCGCTGAGCCCAAGACGGTCATTTCGCTCGACCAGCATTGGCAGATGCGGATCGATCCCTCGGACAGGGAGGCTGTACGCGAGCATCCACGTGCAGCAAGCTGGCTGAGTGCATCCGTACCAGGCAGCGTACAGCAGGACCTGATCGCTGCCGGGATCGTCCCTGACCCGTTCATTGGTCAGAACGAGGCTGCAATTCAGTGGGCAGGGCTGACCGACTGGGAATATCGAACGACGATCGACGTCACTCCCGCGCTGCTCGCGCGCGATCATCTCGATCTCATATTCGACGGCCTCGACACATTCGCCACCGCCCTGATCAATGGCAGGCCTTTGCTTTCGGCCGATAATGCGCATCGCCGCTGGCGCGCAGACGCCAAGCCTTTTCTGCACGCCGGTCCCAACGAGCTGGTGGTCCGCTTCGCTTCGCCAATCCGCAAACTCCAGCCGATGGTGCTCGCTCAGGCCCACCCGCTGCCCGGCGAATATGATTCCGCCTTCGGCGACGAGCCCAGGGGCAAGCAGACCTCGCCCTATATTCGCAAGCCCAAGTATCAATATGGCTGGGACTGGGCGCCGCGGATCGTTGGCATCGGAATGTGGAAGCCCGCGCGGCTCGAGGCCTGGGACGATTCGCGGATCGACGCGTTGCGCATCGAGCAGGAGGCACTGAACGAGGGCGAGGCCCGGCTCCTCGCGCGCCTCCGCTTGGTCGCCGAACGCCTATCCAAGGCGAGCCTGCGCGTCGATCTGACTGCGCCCGACGGCAAAATGCAAAGCGCTACTCGTGACGTGACGCTCGCGCCGGGGACCAATGAAGTTGACATTCCCCTGTCGATCGCACGCCCGCGGCGCTGGTGGCCGGTCGGCTACGGTCCGCACCCCCTCTACACCGTAACTGCCTCTCTCCAGGGCCCGGACGGCGACCGCATCACGAAACGGACCGGGCTTCGAACCGTCGAGCTGATCCGCAAGGATGGCAGCTTCGGCTTCCGCATCAACGGCGTGCCAATCTTCGCCAAAGGCGCGAACCTGATCCCGTTCGACATGTTTCCGGCGCGAGTGACGGCGGCGCAGCAGCGGCGCATTCTCGACAGCGCCGTCGCTGCCAACATGAACATGATCCGCGTCTGGGGCGGCGGCTATTATCCCGACGACACCTTCTATGACCTGGCCGACGAGCTCGGACTGATGGTCTGGCAGGACTTCATGTTCGGCGGGGCGGTTACTCCGCCGGACGTAGACTTCCGGCGCAATGTCGCCGCCGAAGCCGAGGAACAAGTGGAGCGGTTGCAGGCGCATCCCTCGCTCGTTTTGTGGGCGGGCAATAACGAAGTGCTGGCCGGCTGGGAGAATTGGTCCGATCGCAAGGACTTCAAGCGCGCCGTGGGCCCTGACGAACAGGAGCGCATCGGCACCGGCATGGCGGTGCTCTTCGATCGCGTGCTCCGCGACGCAGTCCTGCGCAACGACAAGGATGTCCCCTATTGGCCCGGGTCCCCGTCGACCGATTACGAGGGGCCGATCGACACCGACAAGGACGGCGACCGGCATTTCTGGGACGTCTGGTCCGGATCCAAGCCGATCGAGCGCTACACGGACAGCTGCGCCCGATTCAACTCGGAATATGGGTTCCAATCCATGCCCGGCCTTCCAACCATCGCCGCCTTCGCCGGCGCGACCGGCCTGTCCGCGGACAGCCCGGTCATGAAAGCGCACCAGAAGTTCCTGAGCGGCGAAGGCAATGAAAGGCTGCGCTTCTATCTCAACCAATATCAGCGCAAGCCGCGCGACTTTGCCGACTTCGTCTATTTGACGCAGGTGATGCAGGCGCAGGCGATCGATCTCGCCGCTCGGCATCATCGCGCCTGCCGACCTACGACCATGGGTTCGCTCTACTGGCAGCTCAACGACAGCTGGCCGGCGATCAGCTGGGCGAGCATCGACTGGTATGGACGCTGGAAGCTGCTTCATTATGCAGCACGCCGCTTCTTCGCTCCGCAAATCATCGTCGCTGAACAGAAGAATGAGGCAACGCGCATTGCCCTTGTGTCCGATGCGACTGCACCGCTCCCGGCGCAATGGCGGGTGCGCGTGTTCGACATGGCAGGTCGCTTGCTCAACCAGCGGAGTGGCGCTGTGACGCTTGCGCCGTTGAGCGCCAGCGACGTTGCGCTGCTCGACGACAAGAGCCTGTTCGGCAGCGCGCATCCAGATGAGAGCTATGCAGTTGCCGAATTGCTGCTGAACGGCGTCGTGGCTTCGCGCAGCATCGTTGAGCGGCTCTTGCCCAAGGACATGGCCTATCCGGCACCCGCACTGAGGGCGCGCTGGCAAGGACAAAATCTGACTCTGACCGCGACCAATGTCGCACGCGCGGTGCAGATCGGCTTCGGGACTTTGGCCGCGCAGCCCTCCGACAACGGGTTTGATCTGCTGCCGGGTGAAAGCATCACGGTCAGGATCGATTCCAGGGCTGACCCAGCGATGCTTTCGCGGGCGCTCACATTGTCGACCTTGGGTCCGGCGCAATGATCGCGGCGTTGCTGCTCGCGGCTGCGGCACCTTCAACGCTGACGCTGGAGGAAAAGTCAGCGCAGCTCCAGAATGCAGCGCCTGCACAATCGAAGCTCGGTTTTCCAGCCTACGACTGGTGGAGCGAAGGGCTCCACGGCATCGCCCGAAACGGCGAGGCGACGGTCTTTCCGCAGGCCATAGGCCTTGCTGCGACCTGGGACGAGGATCTGTTGCGCCGTGTCGGCGACGTGGTCGCGACCGAGGCACGGGCCAAGTTCAACGCGCAGCCGAAGGAAGCCGGAAGCGGGCTTTTCCAGGGACTCACCATCTGGTCGCCCAACATCAACATCTTCCGCGATCCGCGCTGGGGGCGGGGCCAGGAGACTTACGGCGAGGATCCGTTGCTGACGGGTCGGCTCGCAGTTGCCTTCATTCGGGGACTCCAGGGCCCCGATCCGGCACATCCCAAGGCGATTGCCACGCCCAAGCATTTCGTCGTCCATTCGGGCCCCGAAGCGGGCCGCGACTCCTTCGACGTCGACGTCAGCCCGCGCGATCTCGAGGCAACCTATTTGCCGGCATTCCGGATGGCGGTGACCGAGGGCAAGGCGCGCTCGCTGATGTGTGCCTATAATGCGATCCACGGAGTGCCCGCGTGCGCTTCGTCGGTGCTGATGATCGACCGTTTGCGAAAGCAATGGGGCTTTGCTGGATTCACTGTTTCGGACTGCGATGCAGTCGCCAACATCCACCTGTTCCATTTCAGCCAGCCCGACGCCGCACATGCTGCGGCGGCAGCGCTGAAGGGCGGCACCGATCTCAACTGCGGCTCCACCTATTCGGCGCTCCCGGACGCAGTTCGCGCTGGCCTTGTCGACGAGGCGAGCGTCGATGCGTCGCTCGCCCGGCTGGTCGCCGCGCGGCGCGCATTGGGCATCACTGCGGACAGCAGCTCGCCCTGGGACAAGATCAGGCCATCCGAGGTCGGTGCTCCAGCGCATCGCGGATTGGCTCTCGAGGCGGCGCGCAAGTCGATCGTGCTGCTCGAGAATTCGGGCACGCTGCCGCTCGGCAATGCTCGAATCGCGGTGATCGGCGCAGACGCTGACGATCTTGGAGTTCTCGAAGCCAATTATCATGGCAGCGCAATTCGTGCGGTCACTCCCCTCGAAGGCATGCGCAAGCGCTTTGGCGCCGCAAATGTGGTTTATGCGCAGGGATCGCTTCTCGCCGAAGGCGCGCCCGTCGTTCTTCCCGAAACGGCACTGCGGGCGAACGGTGGACCCGGGCTGGCCGTCGAGGTGCGGGACCCGAGCGGCAAGCTGATCCGCTCCGGCCAGGACCGCCGCATCGATTTCAACTACACGAGGACCGCGCCCTTTCACGCGACCTGGACCGGCGAATTCACTCCGCCCGGGCCTGGCAGCTATCGCTTGAGACTCGACGGCCCTGCTTGCTGGCACTCCTGCCCACCGCACGATGACGTGCGCCTGTGGATTGGCGGCAGGAAGCGGATCGACGGAACTATTGGCGGTTCGCTCGAAACCGAGGTCGACGGCGGCGCGCCGGTCCCAATCCGCGTCGAGATCGAGCATCGCGGCGGAGACGAAGGGCTGCGGCTTGAATGGATCGCTCCCGCCGAGGTCCAGCGACAGGAGGCACTGGCAGCCGCGCGCTCGGCAGATGTGATCGTCGCAGTCGTCGGCCTCTCGCCCGAGCTCGAAGGCGAGGCGCTGAAGGTAACGGTCCCTGGATTTACTGGAGGGGACAGGACCCAAATCGAGTTGCCCGAACCGCAACTCGAGTTGCTCACGAGCCTGCAGGCGACGGGTAAGCCGCTGATCGTCGTCCTGACCTCGGGAAGCGCAATCGCGCTCAAAGACTTGAAACCTGCCGCACTGCTCGCTGCCTGGTATCCCGGAGTGGAGGGCGGAACTGCACTCGCCGAAATTCTTGCTGGCGACGTAAACCCCTCCGGCCGGCTTCCTGTCACCTTCTACAGGTCGACCTCCGACCTGCCTGCGTTCGTCGACTATAATATGAAAGAGCGCACGTACCGCTACTTCACCGGTAAGCCGTCGTGGGCTTTTGGACACGGGCTCAGCTACACGCAGTTCGCCTATTCGGAACCCTCAATGTCGGCAGCCTCGATCGGCGCTGGCCAGACGGTTACGACGTCAGTCTCTGTAGCGAACAGAGGGCGACGCAGCGGCGACGAGGTTGTTGAGGCCTATCTCATCCCGCCGGATGCGGGGAAGCAGGGCGGGTTCACCGATCCAGTGCTCCAGCGCATGCTGGTCGGCTTTCATCGGCTGAGCCTCAAGCCGGGAGAGCGGGCTTCGGCGAGCTTCGCAATCGAGCCAAGACTGATGAGCAGTGTCGACAGCAGCGGCCGGCGCCGGCTTCTCCCAGGTGCCTACAGGCTGTGGATCGGCGGCGGTCAGCCAGGCGATGCTCCCGGCGCCTGGACCGGTTTCACGATAACGGGTGATCCGCTGGAGCTGCCCAAGTGAAACTGGACCGCCGCGCCTTCATTGCGTCAACCGTTGCACTGACTGCAGCGCCAACGCTTGGAGCCGCGCCGGAATTTGCGAGCCGCCGCCCGCCGGCTGCGCAGCGCCGCTTCACCAGTCCTGCAGTCGAGGCCGAAATCAAGCGCGTCGGCGCAATGATCGCGGACCCGGAGCTCGCCTGGCTGTTTGCCAATTGCTATCCGAACACGCTCGACACGACCGTGAAGCTGGGCACGTTCGGCGGCAAGCCCGATGCCTTCGTGATCACCGGGGACATACCGTGCCTGTGGCTCCGCGATTCTTCCGCCCAGCTAAAGCCTTATGTCCATCTGGTCCGGCATGACCCTCGTCTTCGCGAGCTTTTTCGCGGGCTGATCGCCCGCCATTCCCGCTCGATCCTGATCGACCCCTACGCCAATGCCTTCATGGAAGATCCGGACGCCCGAACGAATTTGAGCTGGGCGATCCACGACGACACTGAGATGAAGCCGGGGGTCGCAGAGCGCAAATGGGAAGTGGATTCGCTTTGCTATCCGATCCGGCTTGCTTACTCCTATTGGCGCGAAAGCGGCGACATCGCGCCGTTCGACCCGACCTGGAATGAAGCCGCACGCGCGATCGTCCGGACCTTCCGGGCGCAGCAGCGGAAAGACGGACCAGGGCCTTATCGTTTCCAGCGTTCGGCGAACCAGCCGACCGAGACGTTGCTCGGAGGTTATGGCGCGCCGACGCGCAAGATCGGGCTGATCCATTCCGGCTTCCGTCCTTCGGACGACGCGTGCCTGTACCCTTTCCTGATCCCCTCCAACTTCTTTGCAGTGACCGTCTTGCGTGAACTTGCCCAGCTGGCTCAGCAGGCCCGCGGCGACTCCGCTCTTGCAGCCGACGCTTCGGCCCTGGCCGACGAGGTGGAGAGGGCGCTCGCCCAGTACGGGACGATGAGGCTTCGCGACGGTCGCGAAACATGGGCCTATGAAATCGACGGTTTCGGCAATGCCATCTTCATGGACGACGCCAACGTGCCGTCGCTCTCCGGTCTCGCTTATCTCGGCTGCGTAGCAAGCGATGATGGTCGCTGGCTGCGGACCGCCGAAGCTGCGTGGAGTGAGCTCAATCCCTGGTTCTTTCGTGGGCGGGCAGGCGAGGGGATCGGAGGACCGCATGTCGGGGTGGGGCAGATCTGGCCCATGTCGCTGATCATCCGCGCGCTCTCGGCGAGCGATGACGCGACAATCCGCCGCTCTCTCCAAATCCTCAAGACGACCCACGCAGGCACGGGATTCATGCACGAGACTTTCGATGAGGACGATCCGACCAAATTCACAAGGAGCTGGTTCGCCTGGGCCAATGGTCTGTTCGGCGAGCTGATGGTCCATCTGGCCACTACGCGCCCTGCGATATTGAAAACCCCGCTATGAGCATCAGCCGCCGTGAGCTTCTTGCCGGCGCTGGAGCGGCCGCGATCGCGACCGCGGTTCCGGTCAAGGCCGCGCCTTCGTCCGCGGGCAAAGCGGATCTGTTCATTGGCACCGGCGGCCACGGCCACACCTACCCGGGCGCAACTCTGCCGTTCGGAATGGTCCAGCTCTCGCCCGATACGGACGTGGAGCGGTGGGACGCCTGTTCGGGCTACCATCGTGGCGATAGCTCGATCATGGGCTTTTCGCATACGCACCTGTCGGGCACCGGAATCGGGGACATGCTCGACGTGCTGGTGGTGCCGGCCACGGGCCCAGTGAAGCTGCAGCCCGGAACGCTCGAGAATCCGCAAGGCGGGTACCGGCAACGCTATTCGGACGAGCGTGCCGAGCCGGGCTATTATCGGGTAAGTCTCGAAAGCGGCGTTCAGGCCGAGCTGACCGCGACCGAGCGCACCGGCTGGCATCGCTATCGATTCCCGAGCGGTCCAGGACACTTGCTGATCGATCTGTCCCACCTGGTGCTGGACAAGTCCGACGAGGGACCGCTGATCGACGAGGCGCTTATCGAGGTCGAGCACGACGGGAGTTTGACGGGCACTCGGCGCGTGTTCCGCTGGGCAAAGGGCCGCCGGATCTACTTCGCAATGCAAATCTCTCGCCAGCCGGATCGGATCAGTCTGTACGGCGATGGCGACAGTGAGCAGCCGGCCGGAACCAGGCGCATAGCGGGCAAGCGCCTCAAAGCCGTCCTGCACTTCGACAATGCCGGAACAGCGCCGATCCTCGTTCGGTGCGGAATCTCGGCCGTGGATAAGGCCGGCGCACGCGCGAACCTCGATGCCGAAGCCACACATTGGGACTTCGAGAGAATCCGGGTCCGTGCAGCGGGAATCTGGCGCGGTGCGCTGTCGGCAGTGCAGGTCCAGGGCGGGACGGGAGACCAGCGCACGATCATGACGAGCGCGCTTTACCATGCGCAGCTCGCGCCGACGCTCTTCTCGGATGTCGACGGGCGCTATGTGGGTCTCGACGGCAGGATCCATCGAGTGGAGAAGGGCGGCGCTGCTTATTCGACCTATTCGCTGTGGGATACCTATCGCGCGCTCCATCCCCTGCTCACGATCATCGCTCCGGATCGGGCGAAGAGCCTGGTCGATGATCTGATCCGGCAAACAGGACAAAGCCCGTACGGGCCCCTCGTCTGGCCACTCCAGGGCAAAGAGACCGGGACAATGATCGGCTGGCACGGCGTCGTGCCGATCGCCGAAGCGCGCGCGAAAGGAATAAGCGCCGACTATGCGGCTGCCTGGCCGGCAATCGCAAAACGGAGCTTCGATTTCTCGGCGCCGGATCAGGACAATTCCCGTGGCCGAGATCTCTACGACCGCCTCGGCTACGTGCCTGCCGACAAATGGTTCGAGAGCGTCAGCAGGACGCAGGAATATGCCTATGACGATTGGGCCTCATCGCACTTGGCGCGTGCCGCAGGAGCCGTTGCCGACGCGGAGCGACTGCTCAAGCGCTCGTCAAACTGGCGCAATGTGCTGGACCCGAGCATCCGCTTCGCCCGTCCCCGCTTTTCCGACGGAAGCTGGTGGACGCCTTACGATCCAGTCCAGCTCGGCCACATGCCCAAGCCGTGGTGGCGCGATTATACCGAGGCGAATGGCTGGCAGGCGACCTTCCTCAATCAGCACGACATCTATGGCCTGATCGACCATTTCGGCGGTGACGCGGCGTTCGAGGAGAGGCTCGATTCGTTCTTCTCGGCGCCCTCGACGCTTCCGGCTAATGCGCCGCCGGATATCTCCGGCCTGGTCGGCCAATATGCTCACGGCAACGAACCCGATCAGCATGCCGCTTATCTTTACGCCTATGTCGGCGCTCCATGGAAAACGCAGCGCATGGTCCGGCGGCTGCTCACCGAAATGTACAAGGCCGAGCCCGACGGGGTCATCGGCAATGATGATTGCGGCCAGATGAGCGCATGGTTCGTGCTCTCCGCGCTGGGCTTCTACCCCGTCGATCCGGTCAGCGCAGTCTATGTCTTGGGATCGCCCCTGTTCACCCGCGCCGAAGTACGGGTTGGCAAGGGTCGGAGGCTTGTGATCGAAGCGCCCGAAAACGGTCCGGCCCGGCCTTTTGTCCAGGAAGTGCGGTGGAACGGCCGGCCTTGGACGAAGAGCTGGATCGCGCATCGCAACGTCAGCCAGGGCGGAACGCTGACCTTCCGCATGGGCAGCGAGCCCAATCGCCATTTTGGTCGGGCCCAAGCAGATCGGCCGCCGTCGTTCGGACATGGAGTTTCTTGAAGTGGGAATCGATCGGCGCACCTTGATCGGCACCGGACTTGCGGCCGCGGCGGCTCCGTCGCTCGGCCGGCCGGCGGTGCACATTGGCGCTCCCAAGCCGTTCGGCGCACTGCCTACGGCGCGGCAATGGCGCTGGCATGGTCGCGAGCAATATGCCTTCGTCCATTTCTCGATGAACACCTTCACCGACAAGGAATGGGGCTATGGCGACGAAGACCCGAAGCTGTTCAACCCGACAGATTTCAGCGCGGACCAGATCGTTTCGGCAATCAAGGGCGGCGGGCTGAGGGGACTGATCCTCACCGCCAAACATCATGACGGCTTCTGCCTGTGGCCATCGCCGCTCACCGAGCATTGCGTCCGCAACAGTCCCTACAAGAACGGCAAGGGGGACATCGTTCGGGAATTCGCCGACGCATGCCGTCGCGCAAAGCTGCCGTTCGGACTTTATCTCTCGCCGTGGGACCGAAATCACGCCCAATATGGCCGCCCTGCCTATGTCGAATATTATCGCGCGCAGCTGACCGAGCTTTGCACCCGCTACGGCGAGCTGTTCGAAGTCTGGTTCGACGGCGCGAATGGCGGCGACGGCTATTATGGCGGTGCGCGCGAGACGCGGAAGATCGACGCGCCGCATTATTACAATTGGCCCTCGATCATTGCTTTGGTGCACCGACTGCAGCCGATGGCCTGCACCTTTGACCCGCTTGGCGCCGACATTCGGTGGGTCGGCAATGAGGATGGCGTTGCAGGCGATCCCTGTTGGCCGACCATGCCGAACCATCCCTACGTCCAGTCCGAAGGCAATTCGGGCGTCCGCGGGGGCGAGCTGTGGTGGCCGGCCGAAACCGATGTCTCGATCCGTCCTGGCTGGTTTTACCATGCGGACGAGGATTCGAAGGTGAAGAGCCCGGAGCGGCTCGTGCGCTTGTACGACGAGTCGGTCGGTCGCGGGACAAATCTCAACCTCAACATTCCGCCCGACCGGCGCGGGAGGATCGCTGACCAGGATGCAAAGATCCTGAAATCCTTTGGCGATGCGATGCGCGCCACCTTTGCCGACGATCTGGCGCAGGGTGCAGTTGCACGGGCAAGCCATGTGCGAGGGCCGGGCTTCGACGCCGGGCGGGTCCTCGACGGCAATCGAGAAACCTACTGGTCGACGCCGGACAATGTGACGACGCCGAGCCTCACGCTCGAGCTTCCCCCGGGCCGGTCTTTCGACATCATCCGCATCCGCGAATATCTGCCGCTCGGAATCCGTGTGACCCGCTTTGCAGTGGATGCGGAGGTCGACGGCAGATGGCGGACGCTCGCGACCAGGGAGTGCATCTCGGCCCAGCGCATCATTCGTCTCCCACAACCTATCGCCGCCCGGCGCCTGCGGCTTAGGATATTGGAAGCGCCCGCCTGTCCGGCGATCAGCGAGATCGCGCTCTTCCGTTCGGTGGTACCCGTTCCTGTCCCGCCGATCGTCTCGTCCGATCCGGCAGTCCTCTCGACCGCAAGTTGGCGGATCGTTGAAGCGAGCGCTCCGGGCGCCGAGAAGTTGCTCGACAATGATGCCAGCACCATCTGGACCGTAGCTGCGCCGACGCCGGGGCATCCGGTGACGGTCACCGCTGATCTCGGCGGCGAAATCATGCTCGCAGGCTTCAGCCTTACTCCCGCGCGGCAGGTGATGACCGATGCCTCGCCGCCGAGGGGATATCTCGCCGAGACGAGTATCGACGGCCGCACCTGGCAGGCTGCGTCGGCCGGCGAGTTCGCCAATATTGCTTATGCTCTCTCAACGCAGCGTATCGCATTCGCACAGCCGAGAGCGGCGCGCTTCCTGCGCCTCACGTTCGCTGAAACCGCGAGTAGTTCACCGCACCTTGCCATTGCCGGAATCGGCGGTTTTACGAAACGGTAGATGACTTTTGGGGGGAGGCAGAATGGAGCGGCGGACTTTTCTTGGCGGAACGGCAGGCCTGACTGCGGCGGCGGCATTCGACGTCGCGGCTCCCTTGCCCCTTTCAGCGGCCGTCGAAGCTCCGCCTGAGACGCCGCACGTCAGGCCCGTGCAGTCGCACGCCAGCGGTGTCGGGGACCGCCTGCCGTTCGACGAAGCATGGCGATTTCACCGGGGCGATATCGAGCTGCCCTATCCGCACAGTGGCGACGACACCTACCAATACACCAAGGCCGGCTTTGCCCCTGGTCCGGCCGGCATCAAATATGACGACAGCAGCTGGCGCCTCGTCGACCTGCCTCACGACTTTGTCGTTGAAGGGCCGTTCGAAGAAAGTGCGAACGTTGGGCAAGGTTATCACCCGAAGGGCATCGGCTGGTACCGCAAGAGCTTCACTCTGCCCGAGACCGACCGCGGCAAATATATCGAGCTCCAGCTCGACGGCATGGCGACCAACGCCACCGTATGGTTCAACGGCAATGTCGTTCGACACAATTGGAGCGGCTACGACAGCGCCTATATCGATCTGACACCCTTCGCCCACTTCGGCGGCGAGAATAACATCATCTCGGTCCGGGTGGACTCGAGCGTGCTGCAGGGCTGGTGGTATGAAGGCGGCGGGCTCTACCGCCACGCCTGGCTGGTGAAGCGCTCGCCGGTCCATCTGATCACCGACGGAGTTTACGCGCACCCGCGCAAACAGGATGATGGAAGCTGGCTCATTCCCGTCGAAGCGACGCTCAGCAATATCGGCGAGAAGCCGGTCGAGGCCGAAGTCCGCTCGGTCGTGGTCGATTCCAATGGCCGGATCGTCGCGCAGGGCCGCGGCAAGGTCGAAGTAAACCCGCTCGAAAAGGGGTTGGCCGCCTTTCCGATTAGCGTGTCGAATCCGCGCCTGTGGTCGCTCGATGAGCCCAGCCTCTACGAGGTCCGCACCACAGTGCTGGTCGACGGCAAGGAAGTCGATCGGCTGACGACGTCCGCCGGCTTCCGGTCGATCCGCTTCGACCCGCAGCGGGGCTTTTTCCTGAACGACCGGCATGTGAAGATTCAGGGTACCTGCAATCACCAGGATCATGCGGGCGTCGGCGTCGCGCTGCCGGATTCGATCATCGAGTTTCGCCTGCGCAAATTGAAGGAGCTCGGCTGCAACGCACTGCGCATGTCGCACAATGCGCCGACGCGCGAGCTGCTCGATGTCGCGGATCGGCTCGGCCTGCTGGTGATGGACGAGAACCGGCTGTTCAATCCCAGCCCCGATTATCTCGACATGCTCAAATGGATGGTGCGGCGCGACCGCAATCATCCGAGCGTGATCCTTTGGTCGGTGTTCAACGAAGAGCCCCTGCAGGGCACGCCCGAGGGTTACGAGATGGTCCGGCGCATGGCCAGGGCGGTCAAGGAGCTGGACGTCACTCGCCCAGTCACCGCAGCGATGAACGGCGGCATGGACGCGCCCTTGAGCGTCGCCGACGCCGTCGACGTCGTCGGGTTCAACTATCACCAGGAGATGTACGACAAATATCATGCTGCCCATCCGGACAAGCCGCTGACCAGCAGCGAAGACACGTCCGCGGTGATGACCCGCGGCGAATATGTGAGCGATCGCAAGGGCCGGCACGTGCTCGCCGCTTACGACGATGAGTTCCAGCCGTGGGGCCTCCCCCACCGCAGCGCGTGGAAGGAAATCGCGACGCGCCCGTTCCTTGCCGGCTGTTTCGTCTGGACCGGCTTCGATTATCGCGGCGAGCCACAGCCGTTCGAATGGCCGACCCAGAGTTCTTCGTTCGGTATCATGGACACCTGCGGCTTTCCCAAGACGGCATATTACATTCACCAGGCGCAGTGGATTGAGGACCGTCCGATCCTCCACCTGGTTCCTCACTGGAACTGGCCGGGCAGGGAAGGTCAACCGATCCGCGTCATGGCGATGTCGAACGCCGATACTGTCGAGCTGCGGCTCAACGGGCGCTCTCTGGCTGAGCAAAAGGTCGATCCGTTCGAAATGAACCAGTGGCAGGTGCCTTATCAGCCGGGGCGGCTCGAGGCCGTCGCGCGCAAGGGCGGCAAAATCGTCGCGCATGCTGCGGTCGAGACGACCGGTACACCGGTGGCATTGCGCCTGACTCCTGACCGCCTGCTGCTTGAGGGGGATGGACGCGACGCGGTTCCGATCGCTGTCGAGGCCCTCGATTCAAGCGGGCGGCACGTGCCGACAGCAAATCTACCGGTGCAGTTCGAGATCGTCGGCGGGCGAATAATCGGAGTCGGCAACGGCGATGCGAACAGCCATGAACCCGACAAGGCGAGCGCGAGAAGCCTTTACAACGGCTTCGCGCAAGTCATCGTTCAATCGCAGCGCGGCGGCGCCGGGACGTTGCTGGTCAGGGCGACTTCGCCGCGATTGAAGGCTGCGGTGGCAAGCCTCAAAGTTCGGACGGTGCCGTATGCGCCATGATGCGCAGCGTGCATTGCAGGAAACCTTCGCTGCCTATGCCGGTCGGCTGCTCAACCTCGATGATGCACCTCGACTGCCGATGATCCGGTCCGACGACTATGAGCATTTCGTGCGCAAGCGGCAGCACTAGCCGCGTTGCGCCGAGTCTGAACCTTCCCGCTATGGCACAGATGCAAGACAGGCATTGGCGAACGACCCTGTGTTCGTGCGACAAATGACCTCACAAACTCAAGCATGTGCAGGTGTCGCAATGGCCCAGACGCACTCTTTCCAGATGATCGCCGAAATGAAGGAGTTTGCCTCCTTCTCAGCCGCGGAGCAGCGCTACATCCGCCGCTCGATCGACGTCGCCCGGGCCGGGGTCGACGCCGAGGAGCGCTGGTCCCGCAATGGCATCGAGACCGCTAGTATCCGCACTCAGGCGCGGCTTTACCGCACGCTCATCCCCGCAATTCGAAGCGCCGTCCCGGACGACATTGCGCTCGACGCGGTAACCGAGTTCATGAGTTCGCTGATCACCTTGTCCGCCTTTGATCTTGGCGAGGGCAAGCTTTTGAGCTTCGCCGCATTTCGCTTTCTCTATGAGCGGTTGCTCGGCTCTTCGGTCCGGCCGTGGCTGCCCAGCGCCTTTGTCGGCGCAGCGGCGCTTCCCTGCCTCCACCCGTCGCTGCGCAAGGCGCTTCTGGCGTCGATCACTGCAGAAGAGGCTGCTGCGAACGGCTGGTCCAGCCGCGGCACGGCCTTTAGCCCTGAATGGGTCGAGAAGGTGCCGGCTACGGTTTCATGAACGACAATGGTCGAGACTTGTCGAGGCTTCGGTTTCAGTAACTGCTGATCGGGAGGTCAGGTGAGCATCCGCTCGTGAAGCAGCTCGGCAATATGCAGGGTCTTGCGACCCGTTCCCTGTTCGATCTGCTCCCTGCAACTGAAGCCGTCGGCCAGTATCAGCGTCGAGGGCGGCGCTTGCCGAACGGCCGGCAGTAGGATGCGTTCGCCAATCGTTTCGGCGATGTCATGGGTTTCGACTGCGAACCCGAATGCACCGGCCATACCGCAGCAGCCCTGCGGAGGCCGATCGACCTCAATTTTTAGCCGCTCGAGCAGGTCCAGTTCCGACTTGAATCCGATCACCGCGTGATGGTGGCAGTGCGCCTGGACGAGCGCTTTGCCGCCTGGGCGCGGTTCCGGAAAGCGTTCGACATTGGCGGAAATGAAATCTGTGATGTGCACAACCTGCTTCGAGAGCGCCTGCGCTTCGGTCCGATCCGGAAACAGGCGCAGAAGCTCGTCTTTGAACGCCGATGTACAGGCGGGCTCGAGGCCGATGATGGGAGTCCCTGACCGAATCGTCTCGCCGAGCGTCTCGAACGCTTCCTCCCAGAGCGCTGCCGCCTCGTCGAGATAGCCCCAGTCGTAAAGCGGACGTCCGCAGCAGAGAGGCCGGCTCGGGACAGCAACATCATATCCCGCAGCCTGAAGCAGCTGCGCTGCTGCCAGCGCAGTGCCAGGCCGGAAGTAATTGTTGAATGTGTCGGGCCAGAGCATCACCCTCTCGCCCGGGCCGTGCTGCGGTCGGAACTGTCGACGGAACGAGCGGGCCGCGAACCGCGGCATCACCCGTCGCCTGTCGATGCCGCCCACCCATTTCGCAATCGTCCCCAAAGCCGGCGTTCGCATCACGCCATTGGCGAGCCACGGCGCATGCTCGGCCAATCGCGCCCAGCGCTGGATGTGGGCCATCGACCAGGCGGAGCGAGGGCGACGTCGGCGGGCATAATGGTGAGCGCGAAACTCGGCTTTCCAGGTCGCCATGTCGACGCCGGTCGGGCAGTCCTTCTTGCAGCCTTTGCAGGCAAGGCACAGCGAAAGCGCATCCTCGACTTCAGCGCTGTCCCAGCCGTCGCGGATCACTTCTCCGCGCACCATTTCGTGAAGCAAGTGGGCGCGTCCGCGCGTCGAGTGCTTTTCCTCGCCGGTGGCGAGATAGGACGGGCACATCACTTCGTGGCCGACGTTGCGCCGCCTGCACTTGCCGACGCCAACGCAGCGGATGGTGGTGCGGGCGAAGCCGCCGAGGCGCGGATAATCGAACCGGCTTTCGACTGCGGGCGGCCGGTATTCCGGGCCGAGCCGCACGTTCGAGTCGAGTGGAAAGGGGTCGACCAGTTTGCCTGGATTCATTTTGCCGCGCGGGTCCCAAATCGCCTTGAACTCGCGGAAAGCCTGGACAAGCTCCGGGCCGTACATGATTTCCAGCAGCTCGCCCCGCGCCTGGCCATCGCCGTGCTCGCCGGAGAGCGATCCGCCGTAAGAGGCCACGAGCCGCGCGGCTTCGGTCACATATTGCCGGAAATTGGCGAGGCCCGCTTCGGTTTCGAGTTCGAAGTTGGTGCGGCAGTGAAGCACGCCATCGCCAAAATGGCCGTAGAAGGCCGCCTCGTAGCCGTGCCGGTGCATCAGCGCGCGGACGTCGCGAAGATAGTCGCCGAACCGCTCGGGCGGGACCGCGCTGTCCTCCCAGCCGTCCCACGTCACCGGCTGGCCCGGGACGAAGGCGGTGGCTCCGAGCGACGCTTCGCGGTCGACCCATACCTGCTTCTGCTTTTCAGGGTCGGCGACGATCCTGCTGCGCCGGAATTCGCTTGCGACGGCGTTCGCGCGATCGACCGCTTCGGCGGGGGTTTCGCCGCCAGTTTCGACGATCAGCCAGCCTGCACCCTCCGGGAAATAGACGAGGCCCTCCGGCGGGACGTTGCTCTCCTTGACCGCTTTGTAGAGGAGGTCGTCGAAGCCCTCGACACCGCAGGGTTTGTGCTCCAGCACCTGCGGGACTGCGTCCGCTGCTGCATAGACGTCATCGAACGCGATGATCACAAGGGCACGGCAGGGCGGGCTGTGGATCAGCGACAATTCGGCTTCGAGCACGAGTGCACAGGTGCATTCGGTTCCGGTCAGCGCCCTGGCGACGTTGAAATTGCTGCCTGGCAGCAGCTGATCGAGATTTTCATAGCCTGAGACTCGACGGGGAATGTCCGGATACCGCTCCTTGATCAGCGGCCCGTATCGGTCCCGGAACTCGACCATTTTCCGATAAATGTCGGCGCGGCGGCCGCCGCCTTCCAAAATGTCACGGAGCTCGGGCTCGGATGTCGGCCCCACTTCCATCAGTTCGCCGTCATAGGTCAGGATCTTGAGCCGCTCGACATAATCACCGGTGCGGCCGGACATTACCGAGTGGACGCCGCAGCTGTTATTGCCGATCATTCCGCCGAGCGTGTTGTGGTCGTGGGTTGCGGGGTCCGGCCCGAACGTCAGCTCGTGCTTCTCTGCCTCCTTGCGGAGGTGGTCGAGGATGCAGCCGGGCTGGACCGTCGCACGCCGGCGATCCGGATCGAGGTCGATGATCCGGTTCATGAACCGGGAGAAGTCGAACATCACGGCGAGATTGCAGCTCTGGCCGGCGATTGCAGTGCCGCCGCCGCGAGCGACGATCGGAGCGTCGTAGCGGCGGCAGATGTCCACGGCTTCAACGACGTCGGAAATGGTTCGCGGCAGGATGACGCCGATCGGGACCTGCCGGTAGTTCGACGCGTCGGCCGCGTAAAGCGCTCGGGCCTGGGGGTCGAAACGGACCGGGCAGGACAGGGCTCGCTCGAGCTCCTCCCCAAGCGAGCGGCGTTGCTCGTCGGGGTAGAAGAGATAGTCCGCCGCGACACGACCCGACGGAGAGCGCTCGCGGACCCGCTTCCCGACGCTGGTCACACCAGTTCGCGGACGGTGTCGGAGGCGACGGTCAGCGCGATCTTGCCGGCGTTCGGCGTTCCTCCAACCAGGGATTTGGCAAAATTTAGTGCCTGCCTCGCCTCGATCTTCGGCGGCGTCGGCGGTTCATGCGGATCGACGATGGCCTCGATCAGGCACGGGCCCTTTCGGGCGAGCGCATCACCGAGCTGCGCCCCGCAGCTTTCGGCTTCTTCAATTCTGACTGCGGCGACGCCGCACGCTTCCGCGACTTTGGTGAAGTCGATCGGTTCGAGCTCGCAGACATATTCAGGGTTCCCCAGGAACACCATCTGCTCCCATTTGATCTGGCCCAGCACGTCATTCTTCATGACGATCAGTTTCACGTTGAGCCCGTACTTCTTGAGCGTCACCAGGTCGCCCATGAGCATCGAAGTCGAGCCGTCGCCGACCACTGCGATCACCTGCCGTTCGGGGTAAGCGACGGCTGCAGCGATGGCATAGGGAAGCCCGCACGCCATGCTTGCCAGCGTTCCGGAGCAGCTGAACTTCATGTCGCCGCGCATTTCGACGTGCCTTGCGGTCCAGGTCGTGATGGTGCCGCTGTCGGTGATCAGGATCGCGTCGTCGTCGATCAGCTTGTTCAACTCGTGCGTAACGACCTGCGGCTTCATCGGCCGGTCCCGGCGCGTCCCGCGTTCCTCGAGCAATTTCCTCCATTGCTTCATCGACGCCTGGGCAGCCTCGAGATATCCCCGATCATTGTTGCGGTTGAGCAAAGGCAGGAGCTCGCGAAGCACCAACGCGCTGTCGCCGACCAGACCAGCCTCGACCGGATAGCGCAGACCGATGCGCTTTGGATCGAGATCGATCTGCACCGCTCGAGCAGCGCCGGGTTTTGGGTAGAATTCAATATAAGGGAAGGTGGATCCGACGATGAGGAGGGTCCTGCATTCCTCGAAGGCATCCTGCGACGGACGGGTGCCGAGGAGCCCGACTCCGCCGGTCGCGAATGGGCTGGTGTCGGCGACCGCGCCCTTGCCGAGCAGGGCCATGCCGACTGGCGCTCCGAGCTTGTCGGCCATTTCCTCCAGTTCGCGCGAAGCTTCGATCGCTCCGCGCCCGGCGAGAATGAAGGGCTTCTCGGCACTATTGAGAATATCGGCTGCAGCGCGGAGTTGCTTGCTGTCCGGAAGATAACCGCCGTGCGCCATCATCTCGGACACGTGATGGGGGATGTTGCGCTTGGAGCGCGGCGCATTCTTCACCGGCATCGACTGGACATCGACGGGTATCGTCACGTGCGTCGGCTGGCGATAGGCGAGCGCGGTCCGGCAGGCGAGCTCGACCACGTTGGCCGTGTGGGCCGGCCCCATGATCCTGGCGGAATAGGCACAGGCATCCATGAACAACTTGTCCAGCTCAACGTCCTGCTGGGTGTGCGTCGAGAGGAGGTCGTGGAACTGCAGGCCGGTGATGGCGAGCACCGGCTGGCAATCGAGCTTGGCGTCATAGATGCCGTTGAGCAGGTGGATTCCGCCCGGGCCCGAAGTGGAAATGCAGACGCCCAGCTTGCCCGTCCATTTCGCATAGCCGCAGGCAGCGAAGGCTGCCGATTCCTCGTGGCGGACCTGGATGTAACGGATCTGGTCCTTGCGCTTGCGCAGGGACTCGATGACTCCATTGATTCCGTCGCCGGGTATTCCGAAAACGACTTCGACGCCCCAATCGATCAACGTTTGCACGAGTATATCGCCGGCGGTGTCGGCCATCGCCTCATTCTCCTCGATCTGCGGCTGGTAAACGCACGGATCACGAAAATGGCTCGATTACCGGCGCCGCTCCGCGCCGGCTGACGGCTCGCCAAGAATGATGCTGCCGGGGATCACCCTTGCGTCGGTAATGCCGACCAGGGCCAAAGCGACATCGAGTTCTTGCCGCAGGATCTCCAGGGCTTTGGTCACTCCCGCCTGGCCATAGGCGCCAAGTCCGTAAATATAGCTGCGTCCGATGAAGCAGGCGCTCGCGCCGAGCCCCAGGAACTTCAGTATGTCGAGGCCTGAGCGGACACCCCCGTCGACGTAGATTTCGGTCCTGTCGCCAACGGCTTCGACAATCGGGGGAAGCGCGCAAGCAGTCGAAGGGGCGCCGTCGAGCTGACGGCCGCCGTGATTTGAGACGAGGATGGCGTCGGCGCCGGAACCCACGGCCATGAGCGCATCCTCCGGGTCGAGAATCCCCTTGACGATGAGCTTTCCGGGCCAGAGCGAGCGCACCCATTCGAGCGTCTTCCGATCGAAGGAGGGATCGAGCTGGCTCCTGACGAGCTCGGCCATTTCCTTGAGGTTTCCCGAGCCGCGGTCTTCGTAATTGCCGAAAGTCCATCGTTTCGAGTGGAGCATGGCGAATGCCCAGCGCGGATGCGATACGATGCTCCAGACGTTCGCTGGCGTCAGTTTCGGCGGTGCTCCGAGCCCGTTTCGCGTGTCGACGTAGCGAATTCCCTCGACGTGAAGGTCCATCGTCAGGACAAGGACCGGGCATCCAAGAGCCTTCGCCCTGTCTATCAAATGCTCCGAGAAGCCCCGGTCCTTCTCGAGGTACAGCTGAAACCAGAATGGCCGTTCTACGGCACGTGCGACATCGTCGATCGACAATAGTGCATTTGTCGAGAGCACGAACGGAACCCCGAAGTCCTGAGCTGCACGGCAGGAAAGGATTTCTCCGTTCGACCAGACCGCCCCGCACATACCCACGGGCCCAAGCGCGATGGGCATGCTGACCTCCTGGCCCACCATGGTTGTTGCGAGCTTGCGGTCCGAGACATCGGACATGACGCGCTGACGCAAGCGGATAGCATCGAGATCGCGGCGGTTTTCGCCCAAGGTGATCTGCGAGAAGGATCCCGCTTCGACATAGTCCATGAAGGGTGCAGGAACCCGCCGGTGCGCTTGCCGCCGGAGATCCTCGATGCTTGCGATGCTGTCCGGAACCTTGCTCATTTCGATTTTCGGCTGCTCGCGAATTGGCCACCCTTTCCCGCAGGGGGCGCCCAGCAGGAACAATCAAATGGCGCTGTCGTTTCTCGGTCCGGAGAAAATCGGGTGAACGGCGGACCGACCAACGGCGGCGACGCGCGTGGCGAACGAGACAAGGCGTGGCTGAAGCCGTTCGACCTCAATACGGCCGATGAAGCGCGCCTCGCCAAACTGCAGAATATCGGCCCCGAGCGAGCTCATATCCTGGTTGAACACCGGCCGTACAAGAACTGGCGCGAGGTCGAGAAGCTTCCGGGGTTCGGTCCCGAGCTCGTCGATATTCTGGCGCAGGCGGGAGTACAGATCGGCCAGCCCTCGGATACCGATTAATCTGTTGAGTGCCCTGGGTGCAGCAACCGGTGGGCTGCCGGAGCCGCTCAGGCTGCGCGCAAGTTGTAGCCGGCGAGCCCGCCGCCTGAAGGAGCGCCGTAAAGCGCGCTGACCTCACTGCCCGACAGCGGCTTTTCGAGCCAGAAGCCCTGCGCAGCAGCGCAGCCCAGTTCGAGGACAAGCGCGAGCAATTGTTCGCTTTCGACATGCTCCGCGACGCTTGAGACGCCGAGGATCTCGCACAATCCGATGACTGCGCGGAGCAGCCGCTTGCCGTCTTCGCTATGCTGGGCGGCGGTGACCAGGTCGCCGTCCAATTTGATCTGGTCGAAGCGCAGCTGCCTCAAATAGCCGATAGAGGCATAGCCGGCGCCGAAATCGTCGAGCACGATGGTCGCGCCGGCGCGCTTCAATCGCGTCAGATTTTCCCGCGCCCGCGCGAAATTCGCAAGGAGCGCGGTCTCGGTGACCTCGACCTGCAATCGATCCGCTTCCAGCCCAGAGGCCTTCAGCGCTTTGAGAACAGCAGCCGAAAGCCCCGACGAGCAGAGCTGGATGGCACTGAGATTGAAGGAGAGCTTGATATTTTGGGGCCAGTTGCGGACCTGCTCGAACGCGAGCTCCATCAAGTGCTGGTTGATGTCCTCGATGACCCCGAGCTGCTCGGCCAAGGGCACGAACTCCGAGGGAGTGACAGGCCCGAGCTCGGGGTCGGTCCAACGCGCCAGCGCTTCGTGGGCGATGACCTGGCCGGTGCCGAGATCGAAGATCGGCTGGAAGACGACACGAAGATTGCGGGTCAGTCCCGGAAGCTGGAGCGCGTGCTCGATCTGGGCACGTCTCCGACGCGGCGCCTCCATCCTCGGTTCGAACACTGCGACCCGGCAGGTGGGATTGCCCTTGGCCTGGTAGAGAGCGAGATCGGCGTCGGCCATGAGGCGCGAAGGAGACTGCTCGCGGCTCTTTCGCGAAATGCCGAGGCCGCATGAGGCTGAGACGATGAACTCGCGGCCCTGGAGCATAGCCGGGCCGTTGACTCCCTCGAGAATCTCCGCGCCGATCGCAGCCACTTCGTTCAGCCGGTAACTGTGGTGCAGGAGCACTCCAAACTCGTCGCCGCCGAGACGCGCGACCAATCCGCGATCGCCGACGGCCGCGACCAGCCGGGCCGCAACTTCCTCGAGCAGCCGGTCTCCGATCACATGACCGAACGTATCGTTGACCATCTTGAAGCGGTCGAGGTCGAGGATCGCCAACGAAAATCGCCCCCGTCGCTCTGCGGTCGCAGCGTCAAGCGCCGAAACAAAGGCGCGCCGGTTGGGAAGACCGGTCAGAAAATCGGTCGTCGCGGCGACCATCGCTTCTTGGTGCGCTTGCTCTGCGCGTTGCTGCTCGCCCTCAATCAGGGAGCGCGAGCGGACCACGCTGGTGAAGTGGCTGCTGTGGGAGCCGAGCAGCCGCAGGGTCAGTACAGCGACCACGACCAGCCCGAACGCCGCGCCCATGAACTGCCGTTCATGCGACAGTGCGGCGACCAGCGAAATGGGGCCGATGATCAGGAGGAGAGGGATGCGCCCCGCAGCGGGGAGGGCAGTGAGACCGTAGGCCACACCGATCGCGGTGAGGCCGCCGAACAGGATCACAGCCATATGCGAGGCGGTATCGCCGACCTGGAGCAGGTAGAGGCAGCGCGCGCAAACGGCGAGACAGACGGCGGCGGCGAAGATGACGGTCTGCGCCATTCTGTTGACCATCGTCCGGTAGGTCGCATGCTTGCCGCTTCCGCTCCCGAACCAGTCGCGGATGCGAATGATCCCGCAGACGAGGATGAAGGTCGGAAGGTTGAGGCCAATCGACAGCGGGCGGTTCGCTGCGATCTCCATTGCCGAGAGATTGACGAGGCCGAGGACGTAAATGATCGGGACTTGGCGGCGAAGCGACCAATAGCGTTCCTCGATCAGCGCCCGGCCGGATGCGGTCGAGACGTCGACGCCCAGATATTTGTGCATCCAATGCGTGAGCATGAGCCTTCGATCGATCGTTCCGCCTTGGGTCAAAGTAACGGAACGCACACGCCCGCACTCATGCGGCCGCTTAAACCTGCAGCCCCAAAGAGTTGGTAAACGCCCCGTCCGTTTTGGCAAAGATAGTTCGGTCACGAAGGCCAATTGGCTGATCAGGACCCGCGCAAAGATATGGAGTTGGAGCTGAAAGGACTTCGAAGCGATTTTTCGGTGCATGGACAGATACAATCTCGTCCATGTCTTGCCGGGCGGTGCGAAGCCGAAGCTCGTACAGAATGTGATCGCCTTCTGATTGATTGGCGATTTAGGGTTCGCGGGATTCGCATCCGCGGGGATATCTTGGCCTGGAGAGGCTGCGCACAGCGAAGCCACTACAATGATAGGCGCGGCGCGCTTGAGGAATGGAACTCCTCCAATTGGTCGACAAGTCCGTCTTTGAAGTGGACGATCCTTCGAGCGTAAGCCGCCATGTCGGCTTCATGGGTCACGAGCAGGACCGTCAGGCCGGCCCTGCTGTTCAGTTCCTCCAATAATTCCATGATCTCCACAGATCTTTCGGAATCGAGATTTCCGGTCGGCTCGTCGGCGAGCAGCACGTCGGGCTCGGTGACGAGCGCACGGGCAATTGCCACTCGCTGCTGCTGCCCGCCCGAAAGCTCGTTGGGCTTGTGATGCGACCAGTCGGCGAGGCCGACCTTTGCAAGAGCAGCCATGCCCTGCTCGTGCCGAACCCGGCGGCTTTCGCCGCGGTAGAGCAGCGGCAGCTCCACATTCTCGAGTGCGGTGGTGCGCGCGAGCAGGTTGAACCCCTGGAACACAAAGCCAAGATAGCGGCGCCGAAGGAGCGAGCGCTGGTCCCGGCTCAATCCCTCCACATGAACGCCGCGAAACAGATAGTCGCCCGAGGTTGGCACATCGAGACAGCCAAGGATGTTCATTGTCGTCGATTTGCCCGACCCGGAGGCACCCATGATCGCGACGAAATCGCCCGCTTCGACGTCGAGATCGATGCCCTTGAGGGCCTCGAACGCCGCCGGCCCGTCGCCGAAGCGCTTGGTGATTCCCCGCAATGAGATCAGCGGATCGGCCATTTATTTGGTGGCGCCGCCCAGCTGGCCCGTGATCACCTGGAGACCGGGATGAACCGCTGGTCCGCTCACTTGGGTAAGGCTGCCGTTGGTGAAGCCAACCATCACGAAAATCGGCTTGGGCTGCCTATCCGGGCCGACAATCCATAGCTGCTGCCGCGCACCGCGCGACACGGCTGCATTCTTGGGCTGGTCGGGCGGGCCGCCGAAGATCAGCTTCTTTTTGGGCGGTGCAGGGGGCGTGAATCTGAGCGCCGAGTTTGGAACGAGCAGTACGTCTTTGACTGAATCGGTGACGATCCTCGCTGTTGCGGTCATTCCGGGCTTGAGCAGACCGTCCGGGTTCGAAACCGAGAGCACGGCTACGTAGGCGACGACGTTGGTGGTACTGGTTGCCGCGGTTCCGGCGCTGTTGACGATTGTCGTCGCATTCGCACCCAGGTCCACTCGCGTGACCGTCGCTGGGAAAGTCCGGTTTGGGTAGGCATCGACCGTGAAGGTCGCCGGCGCACCCACGTGCAGCTCGCCGACGTCGGCCTCGTCGACCTTTACCTGGAGCTTCATTTTCGAAAGGTCCTGGGCGATCGTGAACAGGGTCGCGACATTGAACGAGGCAGCGACCGTTTGCCCGGGTTCGACCTGGCGCGAGAGCACCACGCCATCCACCGGCGAATAGATGGTGCCCTTGGCGAGATTGGTCCGGTTGCTTGAGACATTTGCCCGGGCCTGCGCGACCTGCGCCTCGGCCTGGGCAACGTTTGCCACTGCGCGGGCATAATCGGCGCGCGCAGTATCGAGCTCGGTCTTCGACGGCACTTTGCCGCCCGAGAGCTTGTAGACCTCTTCCTCTCGCCCGAGATTCGCTTTCGTCTGAGCGACAGTTGCCCGGTTCTGTGCGACGGTCGCTAGTGCGGCCTGGAGCGTTGCCTCGCTTTGCACGAGCGCATCGCGCAGACGCGAAAGGTCCAATTGGGCGAGCGGCTGCCCCTTCACGACATGATCGTTGTTCTGCACGTAGACCTTGTCGACCAGTCCCGACTCTTCGGAGCCGACGTTCACCTGGACGGTTGGGGCGAGATTGCCCGTCGCAGTGATCGTGACATCGAGATTATGCCGCTCGACCGGCGCGGTAGCATATTGGACCGGAGGGGCCGGCCGGAAGCAGCGTGCGAGCAATAACGCCGCAATCAGCAAGGGAATGCCGATCAGCACCCACTTGCGCCAGCGGCGCCACCAGGTACGCGGCGGCTGCCCGAGGAACGCGTCCATGTCTATTTTCGTCATGTCGGGTTCCCCGTCGAATTGAGCGCGTCCGGCTGCCACCCTCCGCCGAGCGCAACATAGAGTTGAACAAGTGCAAGCGCCTGGTCGGCCTCGGCTGAAGCCAGCCCATCGCGCGCGGAAAGCAGGCTTTGCTCGCTTTGGAGAAGCGTAAGGAAGTCGATCAGTCCCGAGCGATACTGGCTGCGCGCATAAACTGCAGCATTGTTGGCAGCCTCGAGAGAAAGCGCGAGCTGCGCCCGCCGGGCCTTGGCGGCCTCCAGCGCCTGCACTGCATTTTCGACATCCTCGAGCCCGGAAAGGACGGTCTGCTTGTAATTTGCGAACGCAAGATCGGCTGCCGCGCGTGACGAGCGAATCTCGGACTTGCGTTTTCCAGCGTCGAAGATCGCCTGCGTGATCTGGGCGAAAAGCCCACCGGTGACGAGGCCGCCGAGCTTGCCGATCGTCGCCGCATTTGTATCGAGATTGCCGCTGATCGAAAGCGCTGGAAAGAGTGATGCCTGCGCAACGCCAATCCGCGCCGTCGCCGCAGCGAGCTGACGCTCGGCGCTACGCACGTCCGGGCGTCGCCGCAGCGTGTCCGCGGGTATGCCGATCGCAATTCTATCAGGGCCGCGCGGTATTGGTCGGGCTGTTTCCATTTCCGCTCTAAGCGCGCTCGGGGCCTCCCCGGCGAGCGTTCCGAGGCGGGCCACTGCCCGGAGGTAAGAGCTCTCGAGCAGCGGAATGCTCGCAGCGGTCTGCGCCCGCTGGGCGCGCGCCTGTTCGACATCAAGGGACGAGACCAGCCCCGCTTGCGCGCGCCAACCCGCGATCTGAACATTGTCGTCCTGGGTGCTGAGCGTGTTTCGGGCAATCTGGAGCCTCGCCTGCGCGAGCCGCGCATTGATGTAGTTGGTCGCGACTTCGGCAGCGATCGATGTGCGCACGCCAGCGACATCGAACCGTGCAGCGGCCTCTTCTGCGCGTGCTCCTTCGAGGCTTCGCCTGAGGCCTCCGAAGATGTCGGCCTGCCATGATGAATCCGCGCCGAGCGAGAGGTCGGTCGTTGCTGACGATCGGCTGCCGCCATGAGAGAAGTTGCGACTGGCGCCTGCCGAACCGTTGAGCGTCGGCAGAAGATCAGCGCCTGCCTGCACTCGCGCCTCTCGCGCTTGGGCAAGGCGCGCGAGCGATTGTGCTATCTGGAGGTTTCCGGCGGTCGCGCGACCGATCAGTTGGGTGAGCAGCGGATCGTTGAACTGCTGCCACCAGGTCGCCAGGTCCGCCGCCGCGACCGTTGCTCCAGCGGTCGATGAATTGGCGTTGCCGGACGGTTGAGTAACTGGTGGCGCATAGCCGCTCGGGACCCCGAGACTGGCGGAATCGGGCGCGTGATAATTGGGTCCGAGGGTGCACCCCCCGACAAGGAGCGCCGCCAGACAAGCACCGAACCCTTTATTCATGGCGCAACGCATCGATCGGGTTGAGCGCTGCGGCGCGCTGCGCGGGAACATAGCCGAAAAGGATCCCCAAGAAGGAAGAGAAGAGCAGGCTCCCGACATTGACCAGCGGATCGAACAGGAACTGGACGTCCATGATCCGCGTGAGCACCAGCGAAAGACCGAACGAAAGAGCGATTCCGATGGCCCCGCCGAGCGAGCAGAGCACGACGGCTTCGGTAAGGAACTGCAAGCGAACCTCGCTTGCGAGAGCGCCGATCGCGAGGCGGATTCCGATCTCCCGGGTCCGCTCAGTCACCGAGACGAGCATGATGTTGACGATGCCAATGCCTCCGACCACCAGTGAGATCGAGGCGATCGCGGCGACAAGCGCAGTCATGATCCTGAGCGTGCTCGAAACCGTGTCCGAGATCTGCTTCATGTCGATCAGCCGGAAATCATCGGCTTCACCTGGTGCAAGATGGCGCCTTTCGCGAAGCAGACGACCAAGATCGGCACTCACTGCACTATTGTCGTAAGCAGGATTGACGCCGAGCACGGTCCAGTAGATGTCGGTAGTGCCGATGATCTGCCGCTGTACGGTCTTCAGCGGCATGAGGACCGTATCGTCCTGGTCGTTGCCCATGCCGCCCTGGCCGCGTTCCTTGAGCACGCCGATCACCGGGCAGGCGAGTTTGCCGATGCGCAGCTCGCTGCCGACTGGATCGAGGTGGGGAAACAGATTCTTCCGAACGGTCTCGCCGATGATGCATGCACTTCTGCCGGCGACCTCTTCTTCCGGAGTGAAGATGCGTCCGGATGTAACGCTCATCGCCTGGATGCGGAGGCCCTCGTCGCTCGTTCCGTTGACGTTGGTCTGCCAGCTGATGCCGTTTGCGGCGGCAGTCTGGGTTGAGTTCACCTGGCCTGCTGCGCCCGAAATGCCGCCAATTTGCTGCCGAATGGCATCGACATCTTCGCTAGTGAACGGGCGGGGAGTTCCGCTGCCCGCCTGGCGACCTGAAGAATTCGGCACGAGAATGAGCGTATTCGCGCCGAGCGAGGCAATTTGGGTGCGGACGGAGGCGGTGACTCCATTGCCGACCGTCACCATTGTAACGACGGCAGCAACGCCGATGACGATCCCCAGAACGGTCAAGATCGATCGAAGGAGATGGCGGCGTATTTCGCGGAGCGCGAGGAGGAGCGACGCTCCAAGCATGCCCTCAAACACGAACGAATATCATCGGTGCCGGGAAGGGCGATTATTTCGCGCGCTGCGCCGCACTACTTTCACGAACACCCTTCCTTTATCCGAGCAACGAAGGACTGGCGACTTTCATTGGGAATTTCAATGCGATTATTTGCCAAAGCCCGCGAATGAAGGCTTCGTCCAATTCTGGCGCGAGACGGGGCCATATCGGTCAGGCGATGCAGAGGCGGTTCCTTCAACATCGATCGCGCGCACTCGGGTCGGAAAGCACGTCGGCGCCAATCGATTGGATTCGCCTTAGCCAGCATTCCATGCAGCAGCGCGACATCGCGGGCGAGGAGAGATTGTAAGGAGCCGCGGCGAAGCGATGATGCGATGACGCCCCGGACAGATGGCAGCATCCGACAACCGTGTCAGACTAACCCAAAAATCACTTGCGCCGCAGGGGGCGTCCACCGATGGGAGGCGGACATTAGCCCTAGGGCTTGTGCTCGCAGTTCCGGCGGCGCTGCCGCCATGCGCCGATGAACAGGACAAGGAGGATCGGGTAGCTCCAGAAGCGCTCCGCCGCACCATATACCTTCGGCAGCATGTTGGCATCGATCGCCTTCATCAGGTGTGACATGTTATCGACCAATTGTAGCCCCGCCGCCCAGAGCGGCCAAAAGCGATCGGACACGAGCGCAATCGCAAGGAGGGCGACGAGGACTGCGTTGTCGACAATGACATCGCCGGTGGCAATCCTGACATAGCGCACCGGCAAGGGGGAGCTGCCCAGCATCGACAGAATTGTCGCTGAGACGAATACCAGCGCCGCAATTCGTTCATATTTGCGGCCCCGCCAAAGCGCATGGCCGCAGGTTGCCGACAGCAGGATCCAAAAGATGATCCAGTGAGGGAGCATGGCGAGGAAAGAGGACCGCATTGTCGCGGCCCGGTCAACAGCTGATCAGGCCACCTCTCTCGCCTCTTCTTCACTGAACGGCAGTGGAAAACGGACATTAGCCATTACCGCTGGCGAGCTCCGGTTGGTAGGACAGCCCGCCTTCCGGCGGAAGTGATCGCGCGGCGAGGGCGGCCAAGGAATGTGCCCGAGGGTGCAAGTCGATCGAGCATCTCGGCTCCGTGCCGGAACTAAACGCATCGGATATTGAGACTTGCGCATCGAGCACAGTTCGATTACTACTACTTTATGCGTAGTTCGTGGGACGTAGTATCATCCGGTCACTTTTCCGATCCTCAACTGCTCGTGCTTGCGAGCCTGGCGGAGGGTCCGAAACATGGGCACGGGATGCTCGACGACATCCAGCAGATGAGCGGTTCGCGCCTCGGGCCGGGGACCTTGTACGGCGCGATCGCAAGGCTTGAGCAGCAAGGCTGGATCGAGCCACTTCCGGTTGAGGAAAGGCGCAAGCCGTACCGGCTTACAGAGGCTGGGCGACAGGCATTTGTCGCAAAGATGCGGACTTTGCAGCGCATCGTATCGATCGGTGCGACACGGTTGGCGGGGGCTGATGCAAGCTAGGAGTCATCATTGGCTGACACGCCTCTACCCCGCTGACTGGCGCGCTCGTTACGGCGACGAGATGGACGCGCTGATCGAGGAGGAAGGTGGTGGCTGGCGTCAGATGATCGACATCGGAGCCGCAGCGACAATCGAACGAGTCCGTTCGTTAGATTTTGGAGTGAAAACGATGCAGGCTTTTCCCGGCAGCGTGGCCACGCTGGCGCGCAAGCCTAGCGCTATCATCCCCTTCGGAATGTCGACGTGCGCGCTCGCGACGGTTCTCGCCGCGGTCAACTTTTTCGGCGCGCGTCCGAAACCGGATGAAGGCGCGGCTGGGCACATTTTTCAGATCCTGATAGCCGGGCAGCTTCCATTCCTCGCGTGGTTTGTCCTTCGCTGGGCGAAAGCTGGAGGTGCTAAGGGCGCGCTCTTGGTCACGGCGCTGCAGATTGCCGCAATTGGGATCGCGCTGTTTCCGGTCTGGTATTTCGGCCTTTGATCAAGGCTGCCACGGCTGCGCAACCTCGTCGCGCGCTTCTCTTGCTGCTCAAGCTCGCCGCCATGGTTGCTGCACTGCTGCTCGTCGGATTGATCGGTCTTACGGCGTACCTGTACGCTGGCAGTCGCCAGATCATTACGTTGCCCCCGCCCAGCGGGCCTTACGCGGTCGGCCGCACTAGTTTCGATTGGATCGATCAAAGTCGCATGGACTCACTCGCGCCGCGCCCCGGCATAAAGCGCGAGCTGATGGTATGGATCTGGTACCCGGCAATCAAAGGACCCGCACGCTCGGCGCCCTATTTGCCCGAACCGCTCCTGAGTGCGGATCGGAAGCTGTTTGTGAATGGAGCTATCACGCCCCTGCTTATTCACGATCCCGCACTGGTTCGCTCGAGCAGCCTCAAACAGCCACCAGTGGCGGGCAGTGATGCGAGATATCCCGTCATTCTATTCAAGTCCGGCTTTGGAGCGCTCGCGCTAAACTATTCTGCGTTCGCCGAGGACCTGGCAAGCCGCGGCTATGTCGTCGTTGGTATGGATGCTCCTTACAGCGCAGGAGTGGTTGCGTTTCCTGACGGGCGCATAATTACGCGATCGGCGGCCGGAAGTCCCTCTACCTCCGGTCCGCGGCAGCCGCTCGATCGTCTGGCTTTAATCTGGGCTGCGGATTCGAGCTTCGTCCTGGACAGACTCAAAGTCGCTAACGAGACAGTCGGAAATCTGCTTGCCGGCCATCTCGATCTCACATCAGTCGGTATCGTGGGCCATTCCTTCGGCGGAGCATCGGCGGCGCAGTTTTGCGCGCGTGATACTAGATGCAAAGCCGGGGTCGATCTGGACGGGCGGTTATTTGGCACCTCTTCGGCGAGGCCCATCCGCGCGCCGTTCATGTTTCTCCTTACCGATCATTCTGGTGAACCGGACCGGCAGCGAATCTTGTCGGAAATTCAGCAGGTTTATGATCATTTGCCGCCGGGCAGGTTTGCCGCGACCATTCGCGGCGCGCGTCATTTCAACGTCAGCGACATGGCGTTTCTTAGAAGGCCGGTGTTCTTGTCGCGCGCTGTCGGTGCGATCGGCCCGCTAGACCGTCGGCGGGCCCTCAAGATTGTCGAGGATTATGTGGCGGCCTTCTTTGACACCCATCTAAAGGGTCAGAACTCGATCGTTCTTCAAGGGCGGTCGCCGTACCCGGAAGTGCAGCGGCGCAATCCTTGAGAAAAGCCAGCGACCAGATCGCCGACTTGGAAGCGGCCAACCGACGCCTTCATCTGGCGATCAGCCGTCTTGGGGAAAGCGGCGGCTCATGGCATCGATCGGTGATGTGCACTGCAGCGACGCAGGATTCCTGTTCGCAACCTGGAAGCAGCTCAACTGGCAGCCGCGCTCGGACACCGAACATTGGGCAATCCTCGATGCCATCAAGCAGGCGACGGCGAGCGAGCGCGCGATCTTCTCGAGGCTCACATTCGCGAGGCCGGCAGAGCACTGGTCGAACGACTTGGCGCCCCAGCCACGGAGGCAGCAACCTCCTCAGGCGCACCAAAGCAGCGTGAAACGAGGAGATCACCGGATGACGATCAAGCATCTTGCCGTAATGGCCGTCGCGCTGATGGCGGCCTCGAACGCCTCAGCGCAAACGATAAAACAAATTCCACTGCCGCTGAGCCAAAATCCAACGAACGCCGATCGTCCTATTGCGGGAGCAGTATGGGCCGGAAACACGCTTTATGTCAGCGGATGGCTCGACCCGGACCTTAAGACGCACAAGGATGCCAAGTCGCAGATGGTGGGCATTCTCGAAGACCTGCGAAAGTTCCTTAAAACGCAAAACCTCGCGCTGGGCGACGTCGTGATGATGCATGTGTACATCGCGGGCGATCCGGCCACAGACGGCAAGGCGAATCTTGCGGGGACGCGTGCGGTATACCCCCTGTTCTTCGGAACCAAGGATCAACCGAACAAGCCCGCAAACACCGCGCTGTTGGTGGCTCTGCCCTCCGGCGCTCGGGGCGCGTTGGTGGAGATCGACCTGATCGCGGTGCGTTCGAAATAACGCCGATATTGAGCGATTTGCCAGTGTCTATTTTGCGTCGAACGCGAACGGCAGCTTTGGGCAGTGGAAACCTGGCGCCAGCTTACCGACTCTCAGCGATCTCATTGAGTGCCAGTGGCAGTGAGCCAATGTGGGCCCAATCAGTCAGCAGGCCATCTCGCTCCGTCGCAATCGCGAATATGTCCTCAATGTCCTCGAAGTAGACGACGCGAGCGGCACATCGGGCGACGACGAAAGCCTGTGCGAGTTGACCAAACCTATCAACGGATGCCGGATATGGGTCGACAAGCAGCGGTGCTAGTTTCGCCCAATAAGACGGCTCGGTGCCCTCGCGCTCGGCCTCGACGGCTCGCTGAACTTCCACTTTGGTGGCAGGTCTCCAATTTGGCATCCCGCCTCACTGCCGCCCAATTCTAACGTCCGCAACGGGGTCGCTTTCCGCAGCTCGAGACAGCCTGAACGAATGGCAGCTCCCGCAGGCATTCGACTGCGAGCGGACGGACCGCTCACGGCCAGGAAAAACACTGTCAACGAACTCCATGCGCCCAAAAACTAGTGGACGAGCTAATGGAAAGCATTTGATCAGCTATTTCGATCGAGCTTGAATCCCAATGTGCCATCAACCCACGTATCGCGATCAGGGATGATCGCCTGGGCCGGTAGCTGCGCAGACGCGACATCAAGGCCTTCCAGAGTGCGCACCGCCGTCCCCACTGCCAAAAACTCAACCAGCCCCCCGCCGATTTCAGCAATGTAGGTTTTGACACCAACCACATCAGTGGCCCCCAGCGCGTCCGCCTCGCTTTTGATCCGTCCGATCGCGGATTCTCGCGCCTCGTGGATCAATGACGTGAGGTCACTGATTTCGCCCCTGCTGAACGATTTCATCATGGCCTTGAAACCGCCCGCCAAGCCCAAGGAATAGATCGACGCGGATATCAGCAGTTTGACCGGGGCCATGCCGACCTTGGTGATCGCCCAAAGCTCCTCGGCGGTAAGGTCGCTGGTGACCGGGACGTCAGTGGCCCGACTACCAAGCCCCGGATTTTGGGCCGCGGTTCCAGTCATCACCATTTCATGCGCGCCGTGCCAGAACATGACACGGGTGTTGATGCCGACGACGGCATTCGCACCACATTGGCTGGCCTGGGCCGTGATCCGCTGCAAGGCGAGATGACGGGTATGATTGAATACGTCGGAATATTCCGCGATCTCACCGCGCACCATCGTTTTCAGCGAACCGATGATCCCGCCGCCGACCCCCATACTGTAGGCGACATTGCCGAAAACATGGCTGATCGGGCGATAGCCCGCGTCGATCGTGCAATACAGCTCCTGCGCGCTACCGGCGCTGGAGAAAAACGGTCGAGTCGCCGCGCCATCTCGTGTCATGACCGAGGAACCGACGAACAGGAATTCAGTGTTTCCGGCGAAGTCTTTCAGCTCTCCGGTGACCCCGGTCACACCTGCAGCACCGCCAGCCTTGGCCTCTGCGATCATACGATCGAATGCGTTTTGCCGACCAGCCTCGATGGCTTCTGATATTTGCGCGATTTCTCCCCCGACCATACCTCTGAAGCCGGAGGCTAGACCGCCCAGAAAACCCATCGAATTGACGCTGTTTCCAACGACGACTTCGCCGGGCGCCAAGTCATTTAGGGCGAGGCAGTAAATTTCGTTGCCCGAAAGCCCGGTCACCATCGCCATTGCGCAATTCCCCCATTAGATCCGAAGTCGGCACCGTATCGCATGTTTCTAGAGAGCCCGACAACCGTAAGACAACCGGCGCGAACAGTAGAACATCAGCATCTCAACAGCACCGTGAATTCACTCGACCCGAATGGCGAGTAGATCGAAACAACCCCCTAGAATCGTGCACCCACCTATAGTGAAGTGTTCATTCTGGCTGCAATTGATTCTACTTGCTTCGCACGTTTCGCCAGAGTTTCGCCTGCAATCCTCTGAAAATGATCGAGGATCGCTCGTTCGGCCTTTTCCGGACTTCCGCAATCGAACGGCGGAGCCGGGTCGTATTCGAGACTGAGCTGGACAAGCTTCGCATGTTCATCGCTCCTGATCTTGGCGACTAGCGTGAGAGCGAAATCAATGCCCGCCGTTACTCCGCCGCCAGTCACGAGGTTACCATCGAACACGACGCGTTCAGCCACGGGTATCGCACCGAACAATTTGAGCTGTTCCCGCGAGGTCCAGTGACCCGTGGCCCTGCGTCCATCGAGTAGGCCAGCAGCGGCCAACACCAGGGATCCTGAGCATACGCTGGTTATCCATTTTGCATGCGACGCTATTGCGCGCACCCAAGCCAAGCTCCGAGCATCTTCCAGTACCCCTGCAATTCCAGCGCCACCTGGCACGCACAGCACGTCCGCTGATTGAATCGCATCGAAAGTTGCAGTCGGGAGCAGAGAGAAACCGGCATCGGTCTGCACCGGTTCAGGACTTTTGGAAACAAGCTCAATTCGAGCATTCCCAAGCCTTGAGAATACTTGCGCCGGTCCCGTGAGATCAAGCTGAGTCACGTCCGGGAACAACAGGAATGCAATTGTCAGCTCGGGCGGCAAGGCTTCTCTCCATCAAGACAGAATCAAGGCAGCTTAGACTCTCGGGCAAACAAGGCGATGTCGGTTTGTGTTCCTCCACGAAGCTCAATCCGTCCTTGAGTGAGCGTGTGGTTAGCTACCTTCTCGCTCGGAAGCAGGCCGCCCTCTTTCGGCCGGTTCGATTAGCGAGCCATCGCGAGCGTTCTCGCGCACTTTTGACAAACAGCCGTTGCGAATCTATCTGCGCCGGCCCTTCAACCCCACGCAGAGGTGCGAGATGGAAAAGTTTAGACTTGCGCCTCGACAGGGCGCCTAGGGCTTAGGCCCAATCGCTGCCTGGCTCATCGAGGCCGGGCGTCGGCAAGAAGCTTGAAATCTAGCCGGTGCGGGTGACCGTGCCGGGGGGTGAGTCATGAACTACGTGCGTTTGATCACGCCGAGCTGGCGCGTGCACCGCGTCGGCGCCGACTGCGGACCGTTCCGCCCGGCACACGATGCGCTTTGGGATCCGGATGTCCCGCGGCTCCTCCAGGATGCGATCCGGTACGAGATCGACTGGTTCGAGCGGAACTTGCCTGTACCGAAGCCGCGCAAGGACGCGTTTTGCGTCAAATCGCGCGGGCGCTGGTACCCGGACGGCATCTGCTGGTTTGTCGCCGAGGCGCGGGAGATGATCGCGCGCGCCTTCGTTCTTGCGTCCCTGCTCCGCGAAATCGGAGTTCCAGTACGCAAGGTCGCCACTCGCCGCCCCGGCACGGTTCTGTACCGCGACCCGTGGCAGGTGGTGGCGAAGCCAATCGGGGCGACTCCGACCGTGTGGTGCTGAAAGGCGAGGCGGAGCTTCGGCTCCGTCTCATCAATCTCGAAGGGAGAGACACGATGACGAGGTTCGATCACGACGATTTGCCCTGCTTTCGAGCGGACATCCAAGCGGCGCAAGGGCTTCCCAAGCGAAACGCGCGTCAAGCGCGGGCTGCGCTTCGTGCGCGCTGGCGAGAAGGAGCTGGTGGAAAAGCTGGGGCGCAATGACCCTTGTCCGTGCGGTTCAGGGAAGAGATTTCAAGCGCTGCTGTATGCGCTCGGGCTGCTTTCGATGGCGCCGAGCGGGATGATTATTGGCGAGAGTAGGAGGTCCCGCTCAGACCCGAGCGGTACCTCGCTCGCGCTTGATGTTCGAGGTGGATGGCTACGAGCCGAAAGCGGCGAGTCGTCCTGCGGCCAATTCGGGGGTCTGTGTCCGCAGGCTCTCGAAGGTCGGAGAGGAACCCAGTCTGAAAGCTGCGGATGCAGAAAAGCTATCAGTGCCGCTCGAAGCTGTTCTAATCGAGCGGTGGACCGCCAGCTCGTCATCATCTGCCTGCAAGCGCAGGAGCGTTTGCATTTCCTGTTTACAAGCGTAATCGATTGTGTTTACAAACGTAGTCGATGATCAAGCCTATTAGCGATGCCGAGCTCGACGTCATGGAAGTCCTGTGGGCGGCTGTCGAGCCGCTCACCGCGGTTGAGATAGGGGATTTGGTCGGTGCTGACCGGGGTTGGTCACTGGCGACCGTGAAGACGATGCTGTCGCGCCTGACGGCCAAGGGTGCGATTACATACCGGCAGGACGGCCGCCGGTTTCTCTATTCCCCGGCGATCGATCGTGAGGCGTATGTCGGCCGAGAATCGCGGCGATTGGTGGATCGGCTGTTTGGCGGTCGATTGTCTCCTCTTATGGCCAAGTTAGCCGAGGAAGACGCGCTCGACGACGAGGATATTGCAGCGATCGAGAAGCTTCTAAAGGAGCTCCGCTCGTGACCCAATGGCTCGTTGGCGCACTGCTAGCTACTTCCGGATTGATGGCGTTCGTTCTTTTGGCGCGCGGCTCGGTGCGGCGCTATTTCGGCGCGAACGTTGCCTATAGTCTCTGGCTTATTCCAGCGGCGCGCATGCTGATGCCCACCATCAGCCGAACGGTGGAGCGACCAGCGACGGTTGAGACCTCCGCGATCATCGCTACCACTACGCACGCCCACTCCCGTTTTGCGCTGCTTGGAAGTTGGCAGACATTTGTGATCGCCCTGTGGATAACTGGCGCATTCGCGATGTTCCTCGTCCGAATGGTCCAATTCACTCGTCAGCGCTCGGCAATCCTGCGCACGTCGCGTCAAATCGACAAAATTGGATCGATCCGCATCCTTGCGACAACGCAGGTCGGAGGACCGATCTCCTTCGGCCTGTTTGATCGCGTGATCGCTCTGCCTGCGGATTACGAAACTCGATTCAACGAGGCTGAACGTGCCCTCGCGCTGAAACACGAACTCGCCCATCACCGCTCAGGCGATCTGATCGCTAACTTTGCCGCATTCATCCTGCTTTGCCTGCAATGGTTCAACCCGCTTGCATGGGCCGCGCATGCTGCCTTTCGCTTCGATCAGGAAGCAGCCTGCGACGCGCGCGTACTGAGCCATGCTACCGACCATCGCGCGGATTACGGCCGGGCCATAGCCAAAGCCGCATCGGGAAGGGGGCTCCTGTTCGCTGGCGCTCTCGATCGCCACAGCTCACTGCAGAGACGGCTGGAATGTATGCTGAGCCCTCCTCCTGCCGCCCATCGTCTTGCCGGCAGGTTGGTCGTCGTCACAACCCTGGCAGCAGCCCTGCCGCTGACGGCAACCCGTGCAGTCAATTATGTCGATGCTCCGACCGTCAAAGCATTTGGCGAGGCGCATCGTTTGAACACGCAAATGTCGCGTGCGCCAATGGGCGAATCCATGCCGCTGGAGACGGTCGTCAAACATCCAATGCAGGCTGAGCAGGTCAATTTTGCACAAGGCAAAGTTCCTGAGGTCGTGCAGCCTGGAGTAGAGCCGGGGGAAGTCCAAAATGAGACTCTCGAGGTAATTCAGGCACGGAGGGACCAGGAGCAAGCCCGAAGAGATGTCGAGCAAGCCCAGAGGGACCAGGAGCGGCGTCGCAGGGATCTCGAGCAAGCGCAGACGGACGAACAAGAAGCTCGCCTGGATGCAAACCGCACTCTCGAGGAAACCGCGCCAGGACCAAATTCCGAACCGAATTCCGTGGAGCACATCGGGGAATGAATAAGAGCTCAACCGCGCGGCTCTGAGCGAGACTGCTGCTCGAGCCTCTGACCAATGGAGTGACAGATGAAGCGAACCGCATATTTTGCGGCTGTGGCCGCGCGCGCTGTTTTGATCTCAGTGGCTGCGACTGTCGGGGCGACGGCCGCCTGGGCGGACAGCATGGACACTTATGTTGCCCGTCAGATGGCGTTGCAGCATGTGCCCGGCCTGTCATTGGCGGTGATTGATCACGGCCGAACGGTCAAGCTGAAGAGCTACGGCAAAGCCAGTCTTGAACTGAACGCGCCCATGACGCCCGACAGCGTCATTGAGATCGGCTCGCTCACAAAGTCTTTCACCGCCGCGGCGGTCATGCTCCTCGTTCAGGATCATAAGCTGGTCCTTGACGATCATGTCAGCCAATATCTTCCGGAATCGCCGCCCGCGTGGCGCGACATTACCATCCGACAGTTGCTGAACCATACTTCGGGGCTCGCGAACGACGGCATCTCCACCAACGCAAAAACGGTTCTGGCCGATTTCCGCGAGCGCGAGTTCCTCCACTCTGCGACTGCGCTGCCGCTCCAGGCGCCGCCGGGTACCGCCTATGCCTACAGCAACCTCGGCTATGATCTGCTGTCGATCATTGTAAGTCGCGTCAGCGGCCAGACTTACGGCGATTTCCTGCGCACGCGCATCTTTGGACCGGCGGGAATGTCCGCCACGAAGCTGATCGATCGGACCGCGATCGTCCCCAACAAGGCCCAAGGCTATTTGTGGACGCGAGGCGCGTTGCGCATGTGCCTGCCTTACAGCCCCACGCGCTTTCGCGGATCGGCCTCGCTGCAGTCGACGCTGCGCGATCTCATCCGCTGGGATGCCGTTCTGAACGGTGACACGCTGCTCGCGGCTGACAGCCGCAAACAAATGTGGACCTCAGGTGTTCTCAATGATGGAAAAACGACCGGCTATGGCTTCGGATGGGAAGTCTCGAAGGTCAACGGGCATCCCCTCATCACGCACAACGGGGCGATGAATGGATTCCTGTCGAGTTTGCAACGCTACCCGGACGACCATGCCACGGTGATCGTCGTCCTCAACCAAAGCGATCTGGCCGATAGTCGCCGCATCGCCACCGGCGTCGCGCGAGTGTATCTGCCAGCGCTGCGCCCACCAGCCGCCGGCAAGACCCCCGCCTTGCTTCGTCCCAATCGGGCTACACTAACCGCGGTAGCGGGCTATTATGAATATTGGGGCAACTACATGCTTGCCCTGTCGCCGACTGCAGACGGGTTCTCCGCCAGGCTGGGTGGTGGTGGCCCTGTCGAATATGTTGCGACGGCGGACGGCCGCTTCTGGAATGGTGAGGATGCCACATTTCTTGTGCCAGTGTGGGATGCATCCGGCACCGTAACCGGAATGACGGTGATTGGGGCCGATGGTAACCGGCGCGTGATCCCGCGCCTTGCACCCGATTTCGCAGGCGCCGCGCCAATTAGTGACCTGCAGCCATCACGTACCGCAACCGTCAAGACGGCCCTGTTGGCTATGGAGAACGGCGCCGGGGCCGTCCAAGCGTCGACCGCAATTGCACCGGGACGTAAACGCGATGTCAGCGGTTCGGAGGATTTCGGCGGAATCCGAACGTTGGAGCTGCTGCACGATGAGGTTGTCCAGGATCGCAGCATTTTGCGTCATGGCGAGCCAATCGCCCATGTGTTGGCCTACCGCGTCAAAGGCGACCTCCACGATGCCGACGTGCTGGTCTATCTGAATCCAGCCGGAATGGTCGCAGATACCGACCTGTCGGTAGAATGAATCGACCCGGCCGCAGTATCAACATTTCCGGGATGCAGGCGGCAAGTGGGCATCCTGAACCTGATTGACATCGCAGCAAATCGTTGTGTAAACACAATACAACATATATGAGCCGCGACGATCTGATGACTATTCTTTATAACCGCATTGCCGTTTTCCGCGCCGAGCGCGGCGTGTCGCGGCGCGAGCTGGCCGAGGCGGTTGGCGTAAACAACCAAACGATCGGCTATCTCGAGCGCGGCGACTATAAGCCGAGCCTCGAGCTGGCGATGAAGATCGCGGCCTACTTCTCCGTGCCTATCGAGCTGCTCTTCGCCTTTCAGCCTTTTGAACCTGTCGCCGACACATTGCGCCGCGCTGCCGCGGCTGAAGGAGCATCGCAATGACCCTGCTCGCGCAAATGGACCGCCTCGTCTATGCGACCCGTCTTGACCGCGTCCTGTTCAGGAAAATCCGGCCTCGCACCTTACGCTGGACGCCCTTGTTCGTGCTCGCGGCCCTGATCGCCGGATACGTGCTGATGGCGAAGACGGTGGGCCGGCCCGATCGCGCCTTTTTCGTTGGATTCCTGCTGTTTTATGGAGCCTACTTGGCGGCGGCATTCCTTCGGATCTTCGGTCCGCGCTTCGTGCCGAGCGCACGCCATCCTTTGGATGAGCGCGAGATGACCGTGAAGATGCGCGCTTATGCCTTGTCCGGCGTCCTTCTCACCGGGGTCACGATGCTTGGCTGCTTTTACATGGCAGTCGCCGGCATGGTCGGATTGTGGCACCCGCAGTCCCCAAATGACTGGATTGCGCTCGGCTTCGGGGTCCAAGCGGCGGCGATGCTTGTCCCGACGGCAATCGCCAGCTGGGCCGAGCCGCGCGCGATTCCGTACCAGGACGATTGATCGGGCGATAACGCTGCTCAGTTCTCGCATGGATCGGAGCCGGCCGTTCCATGACGACTTCACCAGAAGTTGGGACCCAGTCGCGTTGGCGATGGTTTCTTGGGTGGCTGGGCGCGAGGGAGATCTCCGATGAAAGCCAATCTGGAAGGAACGTGGGAGCTACAGTCAGGACAGCCCATCCCAGCTGGAGCACGGGACATAAAAATCCTTTCCGGCGGTCATTTCATGTTCGCCGCTTACGATAAGGAAAGCGGAAAGCCTCTCTACGCTGCCGGCGGCACATACGAAGTCAGGGGAAATTCCTATGTCGAGCATATCGAGTTCGCCACCGACAAGCTTTCGGGACTGGTCGGCAAGGACCAGTCGTTCACCATCGAGATAGACAGAGATACGCTCAAGCAAGAGGGCACACTCTCGAACGGAGAGACTCTAAGAGAAACGTTTCGGCGCGTTGGTTGATGAATTGAAAGCGGGCTGAGCGCCCGTGCCTGGAACGGGCCGACTCCGGACTCTTCGTTTCGACCATTTGGCGCTCCACAAGAGACCTTCGTCTCACGGCCAACTCCGGCGTTTTAACTGGCCGACGGACCCCGGCGAGACGGCCGGGGAGGGTGGAGAACAGACCAAGCGCTAATGTCCCGAATGAAGCGGATGCGAAGTGAGCGCTGGAGCCTTTCTCAGGTTGGGCGGAACTGGCGGAGCCTGAATCAATTCGGGCATGCACGAGGGCATAACACAAGCATCAGGCGGTCGAGCGACATGAACCTGCGGCAACTGCCGTTGGATGCAGTCTATAACCGACACGGCCCGGTCAGGGCCGACACCGAAGAACGCGCTTTCTGCCCCCTCCGTCAGCGCTTTGAAGCGAATGAACGTTGCCCCGCAGGATCGGATCGTTTGCGGCACAACCTTTTCGTAGTTCTGGACGTAGTCCGGCTCAACATAACGGCATAACGTTTGGCCCGCCGTCGGAGCTGCGCAAGGGACCGGCGGGCCGATCGGACTTGTCGGCGTCGCACCGAACCGAAGCTCATACGTCAGACCACCCTCGGGCTTGCCGGCGCCGCAGGCGAGAATGGCTGCTGCCAGCAAAAGAAGCCGCCGCATGCTCCGAAACTACTGCCACGAGACACGGCACGCAATTCCGCAACGGGTTGTCGATGCATGGTAAGCGGCATTGTGCTGGATCAGGCGGTATCTCTCACGGGCGAATGCCGAAACCGGCTGAGTGGTCACGGGTTTGCTATGCCATGTTTGCTGTTCTCCTCCCCATCTCGATTTTCCTGGCTGCTGTGGTCATGGGCCTGGCTCTCGCTCATGCGCTAGAATTGCCTGGCAAGCTGCGTCTCGACAAAGAACAATATTATGTCGTTCAGACGATCTACTATCCGGGGTTCACCTGGGCCGGCGTCGCTGAACCTCTTGCAATAATCGCAGCGGCCGCGGCCCTGCTCGGCGCACCTGCACACACGAGGCTGTTCTGGCTCACGGCTGCAGCGCTCGCGGCTCTCGTGCTTACACAAGCGGTGTTCTGGCTGCGGGTGCAGCCGGTCAATCGTCAATGGCTCGGATCAATGGAGATTTCCGGAGCGGCCGACCGCTTCTTCCGGACCGGCGAAAGTGCCGCTCCTTCGACCGACTGGAAGAGACTTCGCGATCGTTGGGAAAACGGCCATTTGACGAGGGCCTTTGCGAGTACGGCGGCCTTTGTGGCCCTTTTGCTTGCGATGAGTTGAGCGCTCATCTCCTGTCGTCGGCTGCCTCGAAGTGCCGCAACTGATCCGCCTGGGCTCTTTTGAACGAAGGACGATCAGTGACACGAGCGACATACGCCTCGGTGGCAGGTCGATCTCCGAGGGCCCGGACCTTCGAGACTCGAAGTACGTCAGCCATGAGCAGGTCTGCGACGGTAAAGCGGTCGGCCGCCAACCATTCCCGCTCATTCATGACGCGCTCCATGTGATTGAGGCGGCTTTCCAGCCACCCGGTCAGACCATTCTCCTTCGCGCCGGTGACTTCGAGGAACCACCACGGGACTGAAACCATCTCGATCGAATTGAGCGCGGCGATCGTCCATTGCAGGGTTTGCGCTTCTCCTAGAGGATCACGCGGCATCAGCTTTTCGCTCTTGCGGGCCAGATGGAGCAGCCCGGCCCCGCTCTCGAATATCTCCAGCTCTCCGTCAGTGAGGAACGGGACCTGGCCAAAGGGCTGACGGTCGAGGTGATTGGTTTCACGACCATCGAACGGGATCGAGCGGATCGTGTAGGGGAGATTGGCCTCCTCACAGGCCCAGCGCAGCCTGAGATCCCGCACGAACCCGCGAGGACCGTCCGGCACCCAATCCAAAGTCCAGATCGTCAGTTCGCTCATCCTGGAGAACCCTCTTTTCAGTTGGCGAGAATGGAGCCTTGAAAGCAGACAGTTAGCTTTCGGCCAATCTTAATCGCTTCGACCATTTCGAATGAGCAGCTTTGCCGACGCGAGTAGCGCGCGCCCTCGTGCTTCCGCTAGTTCGCAGGAGCGAACTGCGTTGGGCTCCTACTCATGCCATCCAAAGCGCCGGTCGAGCTTTGTGAGCTGGCTGGCGAAGCCCATCCGCTGCATGTTTGTGAACTGCTCATCGTGCATGTGGCTAAGTTCGACGACCATGCGCACGCGTCCTTCCCGGACCCGTAAGAAGTCCACCTTCATCACGCTGTCGTAGGGCTGTACTCCCGGCAGGAAGTCGATGATCTGCGTGAGCGCGAGCCGCTCGTGCGGTCGGAATTCGGTGAAGGAGCCACGACAGGCGGTCGATGACGGCTGCCCCATCCTCGTCATCGTTTCGACCATCTGGGGCGTGTCCGCGACCATGTCATAGTGCACCGCGCCATGCAGCCGCGCCTCGATCAAGTGAACGTCCGCGCGGAAACCTTCCGGACCCCACCAGGATTCGAAGCCGTCTTTCGTCGTCCAGAGGTCCCAGAGCTCCTGGGCCGTTGCCGTGTACGTACGTTCGATGACCATCGTAGACTGAACAGCATTACTCATTTTCTATAATCCCTCTTGGTCGGCGTTGGCGTTCCTGAAGCGCGACGCCGAACCGATCGAGACGTGCCTCCCAGAGTTCACGATACTTGGACAGCCAATCGTCGATCTCGCGAAACGGATCGGGTCGCAAAGAGTAGAGTCGTCGTGGCCCGTCCGGACGGACGCTGACGAAACCTGCCTCGAGCAGGATCCGCAGGTGGCGCGATACGCCGGATTGATGGATGCCCACCTCTCGGACAATGTCGTTGACCTGCCGTTCTCCGTTCCGCAGCACGTCCACGACGTGGCGTCTCGTGGGGTCGGCCAAGGTCTGAAACGCATCGATATGCATGTACACACATATGCATGTCTGTACATATGAGTCAATCGTGACCGCTCGTAACTATGTGTCGTCCTCCGAACATCCGATTGGTATGGAACGGTTAGGAGCTGCCGACGCCCTCCTGAACGAGACGATCCATCCGAAAGGGGAGGGGGCCGCTCACGGCCAAATTCGAGTTTCAACTGGCTGTGATCCCCGGCGCAGAACAATCGGGGAGGGTGGAAAGGCGACACGCGCTGAATTAGCGTCTCGTCGATGTCATCTGGTTGGCCCGTGACATTCCATGCCTACCAACTTTTGCAGTGAGCTGTTCGCGTCGCCCCGGAACCACGCCGCCTGGCGGGGAGGCTGAAGCTGAGCCTTCTCGAGAGTTGCGGGGGCGATACGAGCACGGCAGCCTGCCGCGAATAGGGCAATGAGCGGAGAGGTATGCAACCAGCTACAACAAGATGATGTTGGCGCTACTCAACAGAGCAGAACCTAGTTGAAACTGTCACTGCACCGTCTGATGCGGATCGAAAGCGCGCATTGTGCCTGCCAACGGCGAGACCGGAACTGATCCAAGTTAGGGTGCGAGCTGTCGTTACGGGCAGCTAATCCCCACAACCAGCCCGCTTCCCAACCGTTTCCCTTGTTGCGGGATACTCCCGCAATAGGAGACTCGAAAATGGTTGCTGGAACGAACATCAGTCAGTTCCGCACTCTTCTCAATGAAGCCTCGCCTGAGGACCTCGTGACCATTGCCCCGCTGCTGCTCGATCGCATCGGGACGCTTGGCCAGAACCAACAGGAGCGCGTGATTCAAGAGATCCAGCGCGACCCGCAGGCCAAGAATGTCTTTGAGAAGATGAAGACCTTAACGCACTAAGGGCAAATGCGTCACTCAAGTGCGCGGGCCGGGAAATCGGCCCGCGCATTTTTTTGGATCTCGGGGCTCTGCTCGCCTGATAACCAACTGACCGTTCTGGTCGTTTCCGATCGTCCGATCCACATCTGAATGAACGGCTGCCTTAGGCGGCAACTCGACTGCAAGGCGACGGACCCATCACGGCCGGCGTCGACCAATGCTCAGCCCCACTGCGTCTTCGCGCGGGCCGTTTTGGCCAACGGAGAACGACGATCGGGGACTTGTTATATGACCCTGTTGAGCAAGGACACGCTTGGAACGCGGAAAATAAGCTTGGCTTGCCCTATTGTACAAAAAGGTAGAGAATACTAGTTTATACCTAAGTTAAAATATGGACATTCCCATGGAAGTACGCTTCATTCCAGTAGCTGATAACGGACGCATGAATCTGCCGGCCGACGTGCGACGCAAGCTTGGCATTCCGTCCGGCGGCAAGGTCGTGCTTGAGGAAACTAAGAGCGGATACCGGCTCACCGGGCCAACGGAACGCGCCGCGCGCATCAAGAAACTGATGCAACCTTATCTCGGCGGCAAGTCGATGGCCGACGAACTCATCAAAGAACGGCGTAAAGAAAGCCGTCGTGGCTGAGATCGTGCTCGATGCCTCGGCGATCCTGACATTCCTTCAGGGAGAGAAAGGAGCCGACATCGTCGAAGACCTGCTGCCTGACGCGGCGGTGTCAGCCAATAACCTTGCGGAGGTTGTTGCCAAACTGGTCGACCGTGGCGTCCCGATTGATGACATAGAGCAGATCATCGCGGCCTTCGACTTCAGGATCGAGGATGTTGGCAAGGACGACGCGGTCGCGAATGGGCTCCTACGAGCTGCAACCCGGGAGGCTGGCCTTTCACTCGGCGACCGCAGTTGCCTTGCACTTGCCCAACGGCTCACGCTTCCCGTCCTCACGAGTGACCGTGCTTGGGCCCGGCTCCCAGGCTTAACCGTGGAAGTACGGTTAGTTCGATAGACGACTGCGATCTCGGCGCGGCAGCTGACGCGGTTGCTATCGATCAAGTGCTCAGGCGGGAAGATTCCACTCGTCTATGTCCAATGGTGACGCCGCTGAGCCGTACAAGACGACTGAACGACGCAGCCGGAACGATTGGCAGTCCTCGCAGGCATTTCACCAGGAGCGGACGGACTGCCTACGGGCAAGAATGGATCCGCGGGCTCAGCGATCTGTCAGATGGATATGAGATCGCAACGTGCTCTCAGTCTCGCGCGGCCCAGGCCATTCGTCGCGCGGATTGTCGCACACCAATGTCATTCCTGCGCCCTCTGTTGCGCGGACCGGAAGTGAAGCCACATCAAAGGCATCGAGGCAGAACACGTTGACGCCGAAGTGATGAGGCGCCGCCCGCTTCCGGTGGAAGACATAGATGCCGCAGCGGAGGCAAAAGTGGTGCTTCGCTAGCCTGCTGTTCCATTCGTAGGACGCGAGCAATTCGTGCCCCTCGTGGATCTGCAGGGCTGTTTCCGGGACTTTCACCATCAGAGCATTTCGCTTGGCGCAAAGCGAACAGTCGCAGGTCGTTAGTTCGGTGGGATCGTGAGTGATCGTGAAGCGAACGCCACCGCAATGGCAGGAACCGACATGTGTACTCACCATTGCGCAACGCCCTCCAGAAAGAAGACGCAGGAGCCTTCGAGTTCGACACGGTTTCCACGCAGTCGACAGCGCAGTTCACCGCCGCGTGCCGACGCCTGGAAAGCGCGCAGTTCGGTTCTGCCGAGGCGCTCGGCCCAATATGGCGTAAGCGCACAATGAGCCCCTCCGGTCACGGGGTCTTCTGGAATACCTTTCGCCGGAGCGAAGTAACGACTGACATAGTCATAGCCGGCATCGCCAGACGCCGTGACGATCACGCCTGCGCAAGCCATCCGACTGATCGCAGCCAGATCGGGTGAAAGGCTCCTCACGTATTCCGCAGAAGCGAGCCGGACAACGAAATTGAACCCGTCCCATTGGGCTTCAAGGAATTCGCAGCCAAGTGCGGCCGCCAGGCCCTCGGGCGGCGCGACTGCCGCACAGGGGCGCGCCGGAAAGTCCATGGTGTATGTCTGTTCCGAGCGCCGGACGGCGAGCGGCCCACTCGCCGAGTGGAACACAACCGTATCGCGACTGGGCTCCAATCGTTCGAGGACCACCGCTGCGCTTGCCAGTGTCGCATGCCCGCACAGCGGGACCTCTACGGTCGGCGTGAACCAGCGGATCCGGTACTCGCCGGTGTCAGGAACGATGAACGCCGTCTCGGCCAGATTGTTTTCGCCAGCGAGTGCTTGGAGGATGCTATCTTCCGGACAGTCGTCCAGGACCAAGACGGCAGCGGGGTTGCCGGCGAAATGGCGAGACGTGAACGCGTCGATGTGGAAGAGGCGAGCTTGCATGCTCCGCCCGCTAACGGAAGACCGCTGGCTGCTCCAGCTAATCCGCCTCGGTGGGCCTGGGTCGGAGCCTGTTGCTCCATGAAATTCTGAACGAGCAGCGGGGAATGACGCCCTGGCAATCCAGATGACGTAGCGCGGCCAGCCGGAACCTTCTCACGGGTCCGCCTCGCGCCCTATCCGACCTCAGCCGCGTCAGCAGTCGTCCCAAGGCGCTCCTTGGCGGCATTCAGCATCTCTTTGAAACGTGGATCGTCGCGGATCGAATCGAAATCCGGGTCCGCTTCGGCGTGCCAGATCCAGGTATTGCTGGTGACAGCCTTGAAGAACGGCTCGAGCGTGTCCAGCGCCTCTCCCGGCTCGCCAAGATCTCGCAAGAGCGCGCACGCGGCATTGTATCGCATGACCAGATTGTCCGGATCGAGCAGAAGCGCGCGACGCATCCATTCCCGTGCCCTGTCCTTATCCCCGAGCACCGCAAGCGCGGATGCCGCGCTGGCAAGAGCTGTGCCGTTGGTAGGATCCATTGCCAGGGCATGCTGCACCCTTTCGCGTACGATACTCGCCACTCTCAGCCTTTGGCGCTCGTCACCGACGGCTTCATAGCAGCTGAGGAGCATAAGCGGGTTGTGCCAATCCGTGTCATTGAGCGACGCTGCCTTCTCGAAATAGGGGATTGCCTCGCGTACATGGCCATGGCGGAAGAGCATGCGCGCCATTTCTCGATTCACTTCCCAGGAATCGCTATCGAGCTTCAGCGCCGTCCGGATCTGCTTCTCAGCCTCCTCGGCGCGGCCTTCCTCCTCCAGATACCGCGCCTTGATGCAATGTGCTTCGGCCAGTCCGGGATTGATCTCGAAGGCACGTTCAGCGGACGATAGCGCGTCCTCGTCATAACCATGCACAAAGCGGAGTTCCAGCTGCGCCAGGCCCATCAGGGCCCAAGCCTGCGCATATTCGGGGTCGAGGAGTGTCGCCTGTCTGCAAAGGCGGGTGATCGCCTGCTCGCGGCGAAGAGAACCGAACGGGCCGCTGATCCACTGCTGGCGGGCCATAAGGTAGAGATCATAAGCTTCGACATTCGCCGTGCCGCGCGTTTCGATTGCCTTCTTCTCCGTGGGGAGAAGCTTAACCTTCAGCGCGTCGACAATTGCCTTTGAAATTTCATCCTGGATGGCGAATATATCGTCTAAGTCGCGGTCGAAGCGGTCAGCCCACAAATGCTTGCCTGTCGCGCCGTCAATCAGCTGGGCGTTGATCCGCACCCGGCTTCCCGCCTTGCGGACGCTGCCTTCGAGGACGTGGCTGACACGCAGCTGCTTCGCAACTTCTTGCACGTCCGGGTTTTGGCCCTTGAAGGCGAAGGCGGTGTTACGGGCCACGACTTCGAGCGCGGAAATCTTTGACAGGTCGGTCGTGATATCCTCGCTGATCCCGTCGCTGAAATATTCTTGGTCCGCCTCGCCGCTCATGTTCACGAAGGGCAGTACGCAGATTGATGCGCGCACCGGCTGCATCTGGGATGCGGCAGGACTGGGGGCGGACTCGTTCTCGCTCGTTCGTCCTACGAGTGTGGCAACGCTTGCTTCGAGTTTGTGCCATCCGGGCGAGCTCGTGTCCCCATTCCAGCCTTTCAGGTCGGCACACTGGATCTGGTTGAAAGGCATCGGTGGAAGGACGCCATCAAGGCTCGCCTGAACGAGAGTTCCGGCTTCTCGCGCGGTGTCTGCTTCGGCTCGTACCCAATGAGACTTGGCGGATTCAGCACACCACAGAACGACGACGGCCTTCGCAGATTTCAGCCGCTCCTCGATTACGTCGGAATAGGCGCGATGTGCCGGTAGCTCATCGTCTCGCCAGACGCTGAATCCTTCTTCGCGCAGCAACTGCGTAATGTGATGAGCGGCGTCCTCGCTCGGGCGAGCATACGAAATGAACACATCGCGAGTGTCAGCCATTGCTCACAAGTTCAGCCATCCGACGAGTGTGATCCACTCTCCTCTGGGCACCGCACATTGCGCCGTTAAGCGCGTATCATCAAGCCGCCGGTTAACGTTTGCCACCTACGGCAGAACGAATGGCGGCCCTCGCAGGCATTTCACCAAGAGCGGACGCACCGCCCACGGCCAACTCCAGCTCACTCTCAGCTCATGTGAGGTGTTCAGTGTCTCTCGAGGAACCCGCTCACAAGCTGAACCGTGGGATTTTCTTCTATCGATCGTCACCGCCATCAAGGAGGCGAACCAGGTCGGCGCCCTCCAACCCACTACACTCGTCTCATACGAAGGCGACATCGAGAACGTCTTCGATACACGAGATGTCGAAGCTCTCGCGGCATACGAGATGGACGCTGCTGTCTTGGCTGATCCCTCCTGGCGCGACCGAATGATCGCCGAAGCTCTGATGAAGGCAGGATTCCACGGCCTACTCGCCCAAAGTTTCGTGCACGGTGCCGCGGAAAACGACCTCAATCTTGTTCTTTGGACCTGGGGTAGTTCAGCACGCGCAAGCCTCGTCCTCATCGATGATGAAAAGCGGCTCGGGGGCGAGAGGCTCTAAACATCAACTCCTCAACAGAAACTGCGCAGCTATTCCAGATCGGTTCGCATATTGGTGGGTCGAGACGCGAACGAAGGGCGTGAATCATCTGTCGCAATCCGAAATCGGCGGACCGACCGGAACGACGACATTCGTATGGGAAGAGTAGCGCAAGGCATGCACAGACTGGTCTTTCTTCCGGGAGCGAGTGGAACGCCGCAGTTCTGGCGACCTGTGGCCACAACTCTGCCGGCCGGATGGCACAAGACCTTCATGTCGTGGCCGGGGCTTGGCGACGAGCCGCACGATCGAGCCGTTCGTGGCATCGAAGACTTGGTCGGCATGGTGCTCGAACAGCTTGTTGAGCCCGCAGACCTTGTTGCTCAGTCGATGGGCGGCCTCGTTGCGCTGAAGGCCGTCTTGCGAGCGCCGGACAAGGTGCGACGGCTGGTATTGACCGCAACGTCCGGCGGCTTGCCTGTCCAGGAGCTCGGCGCCATGGATTGGAGACCGCCTTATCGGAAGGAATATCCGAACGCCGCGCCTTGGATCACGCAAGTGCAAGAAGACCTTTCGGCGGACTTGCGCTTAATCGACAAGCGCACGCTGCTGATTTGGGGTGATCAGGACGAGATCAGCCCTCTCGCCGTAGCAGAGCGCCTTCTCGCCATCTTGCCTCATGCCACTCTCGCTGTGGTCCCCGGCGGCCAGCACGACTTCCCGCTCACTCACTCGCGGGAGGTTGGTTGTCTCGTCGAGCAGCACCTCGGCTGAGCGTCCACCTTCCACCGAGGTTCCTGACCCGAGACAGTGAGTGCGCATATATCAGCCGGGCCATTTGAATGCCTGTGCCGTCCTCACCATCGCGGCAGTCGCTTGGTTGAAAGGTCTTCCCGGCACGCTTAGCAGCGAGATCGCGCGGCTGATCGAGGGGTCGGTGATCGGCCGCTGGACCAAGTCCGGCACGGTCACCGAATACTCCGGCATCACCGCAATACCGATGCGGACGAGTACCATCGCCTGCACCCAGTCCTCTCGTTCGGACCGGAATCGCGCGTACAGCTGGACATCTTGGTCCTTGCAGAAGCTGGCAAACAACTCGCGCATTTCGCAGGAGAGCCGGTCAACATAAGGCTGTCCCGACAGGTCCTTCAGCCGGACGGAGTTGCGTTCGGCTAAGGGGTGATCGGGGGGGAGTACCGCAACATATTTCTCGGTGTAGAGCGGGTGCGCGTGGAGGCTCTCGGGTACTCCGTCGCATGGATTCACGATGGCAAGATCCAGCTGCCCCTGGTCGAGCCTGTTGAGCAGCTCGGGAAGTCGCCCTTCGGTGACCTCGACTTCAACGCCCTCGAACCCAAGCTGGAACGCAGCGAGATAGCGGGCAAGACGAACTGATCCGATCGTACCCAGCACTCCGAGACGCACCGGCACTTTGTCGAGGAGACGGTGCTGTTGCGCCATGAGCTTGGTGCGCTCAGCGTGTTCCTGCATCTGTCGCAGCGTCGGCAGAATTGAGCGGCCAAAGTTGCTCAGTCGGACGCGCTTGCCCTCACGGGTGAAGATCGGCGCGCCAAGTTCATCCTCGAGGCTCTTTACCGCCTTCGTCAGCGCGGGTTGCGAGATATTGCAGCGCTCGGCCGCGCGCGTGAAGTTGAGAGTCTCGGCGGCTGCAAGCACATAGCGAACCTGGAACAGCTCCATCGGCCCCTCCTGTCCAAGGTCGGCGCACGATCATAACTGTCGGTTATTCAACGATACCGACTATATTCTGTCGCGCGCTAGCGGTGAGCTTATACTTCTTTCGTCCGAAGGAGGAGAGGAGCGATGTCAGTATTCATGGTCGAACGAAGCCTCCGTGGCATCAGCATGGATGATCTCGGCGGGGCACAAAAGGCTGCGATCGGAAAGGGCCACGAGTTAACCGAGCAGGGCACGCCAGTGCGTTACATCCGGACCACTTTTTCTCCGGAAGACGGCCGCTGCATGTGCCTCTTCGAGGCCCAGAAGAGCGAGGATGTAAAGCGGCTCAATGACGAGGCTGGGCTACCCTACGATCGCATCGTGCCCGCGCTGGACCTGACGCCGCAACAGGCCTGAACTCGGACAAGGGTCCGCTTGGGTTCGGACCCAGTCGACCCGCTGAAGAATCTGAACGGGCAGGGGGAATAGTGCTCTGGCACGCAGGGACCGGGCGGGTCGAATACGGCCAACTTCAGCGCCTCGCCCGCCTCGGTTGAAGGATGCGTCGTGACGACCGACTGAAATCGGCAGTCGCTTTCCGCCGCTCGAGACGGCCAGTGAATGGCAGGCTTCGCAGGCATTGCGCCAAGATGGGGGGCGGCCAACTGTAGCACTCCAGGGTCTTCCGGGGTGCGCGGCTAGGTATCATTACGAATGATGCACCGATTACGGCCGGGCTATCTGTGTGATCATGGCCGAACTGCACAACAGGGCCGTCCAGCTTGAGGCTTATGGTGGGCCGGAAGCACTCCGGATAGTCGACGTGCCGCTACCCACGGCAGGAGCGGGTGAGGTGCGGGTGCGCGTGCTCGCGTCGAGCGTGAATTACACCGAAACGCTGATCCGCCGGCACCTTTATCCCCAGACTGCCGCTTACAAGTTGCCCTTCGTGATGGGCTATGATGTTGTCGGCGAAATCGATCAGCTCGGCCCCGGTGTGACCGGGTTCAAGATTGGCGATCGGGTCGCAGATATGACCGTCGTCGGCTCCGATGCGACCTTCCGGATCCTTCATGCGCAAGATCTGACGCTGGTGCCGCCGGAGGTCGACCCTGCAGAGGCCGCGACCCTGATCCTGAGCTGGACGACGGCCTATCAGCTCCTCCATCGTTCCGCGAAGGTGAAGCTGAGGCAGCGCATCCTCGTACATGGCGCTGGCGGAGCAGTTGGCCAGGCATTGCTCTCACTGGCAAAGATGGCGGGCGCGGAAAGCTGGGGCGCTGCCCACGCAAGGCACGCGGCATTGATCCGTCAGCTTGGCGCCACGCCAATCGACTACGAGCATGAGGACTTCACGCGCGTCCTGCCGTCCGGTTTCGACGTGGTATTCGACGGTATCGGCGAGGACGGTTACCGGCGTTCATTCGCGGCGCTTAGGCGCGGCGGGCTTTTGGTGGCGATCGGCTATTCGGCTGGAGCCGAGGCGAAGCAGGGGATGCTCGCGGCTCTTGCGAATATTGCGCGAATGTACGTCTGGGGATGGATACCTGGCGGAAAGCGCTCGCGATTTTATTCGATCAACGTGATGCGGGCGCGACACCCGGACTGGTTCAAGGAGGACCTCGCCTACCTATTCAACCTGCTGAGGGAAGGTCGAATCAAGCCGAAGGTTGCTGAGAGGATCGCGTTCGACCAAGTCGTCGAAGCGCATCGGCGGCTTGAGAAGGGCGGCCTCGAAGGCAAGTTGGTGTTGTGCCCCACGTAAATGGCTGAACCGTTTCAGCCGCTTGTTCATCGGTCACACGTCAAGCGCGGCGGTCGAAGCCTCCCAAGCAAACGTGCACGTTCGCGGTGGAGCGACCCCACATCGGACGGGCAGCTCGTAATGATCAGGTGATTGGCGCTCCCATCAGGCTCGGTGTGCATCTGCCCCATCCGAACCGCGCCCGGGTGCCATCAGCACGAATGCGGCCGCATGCGTGATCATCAGGACGGGGACATAGATGATCGGAATGACATAGGTCGCGCCGAGCTGCCCCGAGGCATCCGCGAGGCCGAGAGTCACCCCGTGATAATAATCGACCACGAGGTCGATGATCCCGACGACATTGAAGGCGATAGTGAACAGCCAGAAGAGCGGGCGCGCCCTGAACGTGAGCAGCGCCAGGATCGCAAGCATGCCGGTGGCGAAATCGCCATAGGCGGCGAACGGGCCAAAGCCGCTTGGCATGTGCGGGCCGATCACCCCGGGAAGGATGAAGACCAGCCCGAAGAAGCGGAAGCTGTGCAGCGTGGCAATCACGCGTTGCGCATCGGCGACGGCCATTCGCTTGAGCCACGGCCAAATGTATGTGCCGAAGCAGAGCAGCCAGGCGATGTAGCCGAGGACAAGATGCGTATCGAATATTGCTGCGGGGGACATGACCGAAACTCTTAGCTGACTGCTTCGAAGACAGCCGTCAGAACGCCAATCCTCCCTTCGGCCAGGCTACGACCGAGATTGTCCAGCGCGTCGCCGAAGCCGGAGCCCATTACGACGCCAAGATTCGGCGAGGGCGGCGGACCGGACGCTCTGAGCTCGGCAACCCATGCCTTGGCGACAGGCGTATCGTCCTGCCATATGAGCGTTCGGTAGCCTGCCTTTTCCACCGCCTCGCGAGTGGCAGCGGCGGTCAATAGGAAGCTCGTTTCCGCCGACCGCGCCCACGGTGCGGGATAATATGGCTCGGCGCCGTTGGATACGATGTCATAGGTCGCGAACTTCCCGCCGGGCTTCAGCACGCGCCAGATCTCTCGATAGAGGCGGGCTCGGTCGGCGATGTTCATCGCAACGTGCTGCAGCAGGACGACGTCGAAAGTGGCATCGCCGAAGGGCATGTCGAGCGCATTGCCGACTTCGAACCAGACCTGTCCTTCCTGGCCGGTCCGCATGTTGAGATAGCGCGCCGCCTCGACGAACGGTTCGCTGAGATCGAGGCCGGTTACCTCGCAGCCGCAGGTCTCGGCCAGAACGCGCGCCGGACCGCCGATCCCGGATCCGAGGTCGAGGACGGAGCTCGTCGCCGTCACTTCGGTCAGCTTTGCGAGCTCGAGCGTGGCTGGGTATCCGCGGGTGTGGAACTGGTCGATTCCGGCAAGCTGCCGCGGCGCCAGCTTTTGCTCCTCGGGTCCAAATCCGACGAGCGCTTCCTTGAGCCGTTCGGTGACGCCGACTGCATCGTAATGGCCCCGGACGTGTTCGAGCAGATCATCCATCTTGTCACTCCTTTGGCATTTCCCGGATGGACTGGCCCGCGCGCCGGATCAGCAGGCGCAGGGACAAGAGATGGAGCAGGATCGAGCTCGGTACCGCGAACGCCGGCGTCAGAACGCCAGGATAACCGGCTGAGCCGACGCCCGGCGCATTGGTGACGATCAATTGGAGGGGGCCGGGCGAAGTGATCACCCCCATGGTGATCGCGATGGCAAGGTCCGCAAGGCCGAATAGATTCCAGACGATTCCCGCACGCCGCCCTTCAGCAGTGCCCATGGCGAGCGCCATTGCCACCGGCAGCGCGAACAAGCCGGTCAGCGCGTCTCCGATCCCGGCGGGATAGCCGAAGAAGCCGGGCAGCGTTCCGCGCAGCGCGCCAGCGAGAAAGGCAACCCCAAGGACGCGGTAGGCCTGAAGGCCGACCAGCCAGCCGGCCGGCATGGCGTCGAGCAGCTCGCCCATACGCTCTGAGGAGAGCAGTAGCGGCGCGCCGACGATTACCGGGCCGATGATGGCGATCGGCAACAGCGGTACCGACGACGCCGCGCTGAAGACGCCTTTGACCGAGGCACTCCAGGCGATTGCGAGCCACAGCGTTAGGGGCGCCATGATCCACAGCCACGTCCTTCGCCGCTGCTCGGAATCGAGATCGGCTCTTTCGAGAGTGAGCCACAAGCCAAGCGCAATCATGCCATGGACCGTCAGGCGGGCCACCGACATTGGAACTGCGCTGTCTGTGATCGCTGGTCGCCATGTGATCAGCAGCGTCCAGACCAGCGTAAGGGGTACGATCCAAAGCAGGGGCCGGCGCGCGGACGAATGAACGATGTCAGTGCGGACTGCGGTGGCCATCGGCGGTACTCCCTATCGATGTCATCGAAGGAGATAGGCGTGCTTTTCGGGAGCGACTATCCGCGATAATCTCCAAAGCTTATGAAGCAGAACTTCACAGTCCGGCGCGGAGCGCTGGAAGGCGTCGAGGCGTTTCTCGCGGTCGCGCAACATCGCAGCTTCAGCCGGGCTGCGGCCGAGTTGGGGGTGACTCCGTCGGCCATTAGCCAGGCGATCCGCGCCCTGGAGGCACATGTCGGCGCAGCCTTGTTCTCGCGCACGACCCGGAGCGTCGGCCTTACCGAGGCAGGCGAGCGGTTCCTGTCACGCGCCAAACCCGCCTTCGAGGAACTGATTGCGGCGCGCGAGATCGCCCGCGACGCGGGGCAGCGGCCTACCGGCCGCCTGCGTATCACTATGCCGCGAGCCGTCGTGCCGGTCCTGCTCGAGCCGATGATTGCGTCCTTCTGCCAGGCCAACCCCGAAGTGGAGGTCGAGATCGTCGCCAGCGCGGAGCTCGTCGACATCGCCGCGGAAGGGTTCGATGCCGGCATCCGGCTCGGCCAGTATGTCGAGGCCGACATGATTGCGGTGCGCCTGACTCGCCCGTTTCCCCTCGTGGTCGTCGGGAGTCCCGATTATCTCCATGAGCGCGGCCGGCCTCAATCCGTCGCTGACTTGCGCAACCATGCCTGCCTTCTGCTGAGGCGGTCGAACGGGTCGATCGGTGCTTGGTCGTTTGTCGAGGGCAACCGGACGGTCGAGGCGGTCGTTTCCGGGCAGCTTATTGCAAGCGACTTCCCGACGTTGATGGGCGCGGCGATCAGGGGTCTTGGCCTCGTGCAGGTGCCCGAGCCGATTGCCCTGGGGGCGATCGCGGAGGGGGCGCTGGTCCGGGTACTGAAGCGCTTCGAACCGGAGACGCCGGGCGTGTTCCTATATTATCCCGGCCACCGCCAGATCCTTCCGAAGCTGCGCGCCTTCATCGATCATGTGAAAGGCTGGAGCGGTCGGCCTTGACGGCTGCTCTGGCTGGGATCGCGCTATTCAAATATCTTTGAGCAGAGCCCAGGTTGAGCCTCTGAATCGTCCGGAAGCGGACCGTTCGCTATCGGCCAGTCGAAACAAAGGCGACGCTCCTCGGCCTGCTCTTGACGGTCTCATCGATGAAGAGCCATGGACTCTTCGCTGGGGGAGGGAGTCAGTTCTTTGCCTTCAAAAGCAGGAATTGTCGCGACCGCCGCGGCAGCACTCATCATTACCACAGCAGGACTCTGGTATTTCGAGTCGCCCGCCTGGACTCTTCGGAACATGAAGGCTGCTGCTGAATCGAACGACGCCGATGAGCTCAATGCCTACATTGACTATCCCGCGCTACGCGCGGACTTCAAAGCTGAACTCACGGCCCGAATGATGGCCGAAGCTCAGAAGGACAATTCTGGGTTCGGTGCGCTTGGAGTGGCCTTCGGCTCCGCAATCATTGGGCCGATGATCGACCGTTTGGTGTCGCCGGCGGGAATGCGCGCCGCACTCGTGGCCAAGCGCAACCAGCAGACGTCCGGCAATGCCGCAGGCGCGGCGGCGGCCCTGCAGGTTCCCGCCCAGCCGCTAATCGTTCGGCGTAACTTTTCCGAATTTCTGGTCACGACCAAAGGGGCACCCAATGCGGGCTTGATATTCAAGCGTCGCGGGCTCTCATGGCAGCTAAGTGGCGTCCAACTGCCGCCGGACCGGACGCAATAGCCGCTCGACTGCCAGATCTGCAAAGATTGAAGTCAGACCTAAGCACGAAATCGAAAATCGGCCGGAGCCGATTATTTGATGCGATTTGTGGAGGGCGGACATAAGCTGGATTGAAAAGAGGCGGCCATTGCGGAAGCACCTTTCAATCAGGCTGGAGCAGCGAAAGGAGCCCATCGCATTGCGCGCCTTTCCAAGATTGGTTCTTGTCGCGGCGGGGCTGCTGTGCACCGCGGCGGCATCGCCGACCGGGCCGGCGTTCGTTCCGGTGTTCAGGGAGAATTTCCCCGACGCTTTCGTGCTTCCGCACGGTCGCGAGGTCATCGCTTACTCGACCAACGATGGGCCGAACGTTCCGATCGCCACATCCACGGACCTCGTGCACTGGAGCTTCGTCAAGGACGCGAACGGCAACAAGCGCGACGCGCTTCCCAGCCTCGGGTCATGGGCAAAAGCCGGGTTCACCTGGGCGCCCGAAGTCCTGCAGCTCGGCGAGAAATATTTGCTCTATTACGCGGCGAGCGACCGCAAAGAGAACGTGGAATGCATCGGTGTGGCTGTCGCGACTGAACCGCTCGGGCCATTTGCGGACAATCGGTCAAACCCGCTCGTCTGCCAAAGCAAACTCGGCGGAAGCATCGACCCCGACGCGTTCCGCGACGGCGACGGCAAACTCTACCTCTACTTCAAGAACGACGGGAACCGCGTCGGAAAGCACACTTCTATTTGGGCTCAGCAGCTCGCGCCCGACGGGATGTCGCTCGTCGGCGGACCGGTCGAACTCATCCACGATGACAAGCCGTGGGAGCAAAGGGTGATCGAGGCTCCCACGATGGTCCGCTCGCCAGTCGGCTACGAGCTATTCTTCTCCGGGGCCTCCTTCGGCTGGAATGATGATCAGGACCGCTCTCCCTATGCCATGGGTTATGCGAGCTGCGCGGGACCGCTCGGACCGTGCAGGAAGTCGCCCGACAACCCGATCCTACACAGCTTCTACGACCGCGAAGTCGGGTGCCTCAGCGGACCGGGGCACCAGAGCATCTTCACGGTCGGCGAGCGCACTTTCATGAGCTTCCACGCTTGGGCGGCGAACAGCGGCTGCCACAAGGCGGACGACAAGCGCTATCTCTACATTGCGCCGATCTTATGGAAGGCCGGCAAGCCGCAGATCGGCATCAGCCTGCGCTAAGAAGCGTCCAATCTAGTTCTGCTGCAAGGCTGCGGCGGCGCATGCCTTCATAATGAATTCGGCGTGGACAGGCATCTGCTCGGCCATGCGCCGATAGCTGAGATGCATCTTGTCGAGGGTCTCGGCGGCCATGACCGGATCAACCTTCATAACCTGCAGGTCCTGCTCCTGCGGAACGATTCCTTGACCCAAAAGGACCGCGACCCAGCTCGCTGGACCGAATAGCTCCTGGCCATCGCGGAATAGACGCCCCTTCGTTCGCCACAGCTCAAGCTTCGAAGCCAGCTTATCGGGCAGATCCATTGTCCGGCAATAGTTCCAGAAGTCGGAATCGTTGCGCCGCGTCGCCTTGTAATGAAGGATGATGAAGTCGCGCACGTCCTCGAACACGTCTTGGACCTGCCGATTGTACTCGTCGCGTTCGGCGGAATTGAAGCGCCGGTCGGGAAAGAGCGCGAGGAGCTTCGCGATACCGCTCTGGACGAGGTGGATGCTGGTCGATTCGAGCGGCTCGATGAAACCGGTGGAAAGACCGAGTGAGACGACGTTCGCATTCCATGCCAGCTTGCGCCGGCCGGCGACGAACGACAGGTGCCGCGGCGAACCGAGGGGCTCGCCCTCCAAATTTGCCAGAAGCAGCGTTTCGGCCTCTTCGCGCCCGAGATGCGCGCTCGAAAAGACCAGGCCATTCCCCATTCGGTGCTGGAGCGGGATGCGCCACTGCCAACCGGCATTTCGCGCTGTCGAGCGTGTGAAAGGGTCCGGCGGCCCTGGCAGCGCGCACGGAACGGCAACGGCACGGTCGCAAGGAAGCCAGCGGCTCCAGTCATCATAGCCGGTGCCGAGCGTATCCTCGATGAGCAGGCCTCGAAAGCCCGAGCAGTCAACGAACAGTTCGCCCCCGATCCTGCGGCCGTCGGCCAGCGCGACGCTCTCGACGTGCCCGTTCTCGCTGTCCTGCGCGACGTCGACAATCTTGCCTTCGATCCGCTGTACGCCCCTCGCTTCGGCATAGCGTCGCAAGAAGCGCGCATAGAGCCCCGCATCGAAATGAAACGCGTAAACGAGCTGCGACAGTGGCAACCGCGCGCCGGGGCCAGGGCGGGCAAAACGCCCCAGATCTGCTGCGACGGCGCTCATCGACCATTCGCGGATATCCGGCAGCGGCCGTCGCATGCTCTCGCGGAGGTATAGTTGGTGAAAGGGTACTCCGTCGAAGTCGGCGCCGTGCGACCCAAAGGGATGGAAATAGCGTTCACCAATGCCGCCCCAATCGACGAATTCGATGCCGAGCTTAAACGTGCCCTGCGTGGCTGCGACGAACTCGTCCTCCTTCAGACCCAACATGTCATTGAACATGAGGAGCGGCGGTATCGTCGCTTCGCCCACACCAACGGTTCCGATCTCGTTGGATTCGACAAGCGCGATCTCCATTGAGCCATTGGGAAGCCAGCGAGATAGAGCCGCGGCGGCCATCCAGCCGGCGGTTCCTCCGCCCACGATCACAACCTTGCGAATGCGAAGATCGCTCATTCAGACATCCTGCACGCGGTCGCCGTTCAGGCAAGCATGAAGGCTCGCGTCCGAGACTGTCAGTCGAAGGGGCTTCCTAACCGCGTTCCGGCGCAGCAGCAGGCGGCGGCGGAGGAGCCGGCGCGGGCTGTTGCACAATCGGCGGAGGAGCCGGTGGCGGTGGTGGCGGCAGAGCCGGCGGCGGCACGGCTGCAGGCCGCCCCTCACCGCCGAAGCGGAAGCGTACGCCGAGCGACAGGATCCGCTCCTGGTACCGCGCCCGCCAGGCAAAATCGACAATGGGACCGTTTGGATCGAAACGGGTGCCGGAGGGATCGATCCTGACGAGGTCCGCCTTCTGTGGCTTCGACAGGATGTTGGTCCAGTCGGCGAACAAAGTATAGCGGTCCATGAGCGTATAGCTCGCCGAAAGATCGAGCCGACCGGGCTCCCTGATCTTCTGTCTCAGGACATAATCTTGGCCGGCGCTGGAGAAGTCGTTCCGCTCCGACCAATCGGCCCAGTAGGGACTGCGCCAATTGTACGCGAGGCGCACCGAAACGGGGCCATGCTCGAACATGCCGATCAGATTGTACGACCATTTGGAGACGAACAGCAGCGGCCGCGTGACCAGATCCGCCTGGTCGCCGAAGTTTGGATATTTCGCCTTCGCGTTAATATAGGTGAGGTTCCCCTGCACCCCGAACCATCTCAACCAATCGGGGCCGCCCAGGAAGTCGAAGAAGGTGTTCACCTGGGCTTCGAACCCGTCGACATGGCCCTTCTTCGAATTGATCGGCGCGCTGACATTGAGGTCCTGCCCGCCGGGGCCAGCCCCTCGCTCGATAAAGTTTGCGGGCGTGACGAAGCCCTCAAGTTCATGGTGGAAGGCTGCCAACGCGGCATAGCCCGTCGGTGAGAAATAATATTCGAGGCTCGCGTCGTAGTTCGTTGCCTTGAGATCCTTCAGGAACGGGTTGCCGCCTGACGCCGGACAGGTGTTGTTTTGGCAAGCCGAAGGCGGGCCGATCGCAACCGAGGGATTGAGGTCGTTGAACTGCGGACGCGTGCGTGTCTCTGTCGCGGCAAGCCTGAGCTGGAGCTCGGGTGTGAATTTGATTCGCGCATTGATGTTCGGGAGGACGAACGTTTCCTTGGTCGTGTTGCTGACGGGCGTGAAGACAAAGCCTGCACCCGTGTCGACCCGGGCTGTTCCGCGGATGCTGCGGTCCGGATGCACGATCCGGACACCGAGCTGTCCGTCAACGATCCCGAACTGGTAGTTCAGCTGCGCATAGCCGGCGATGCTCTTTTCATTCGCCCTGAAGCTTTGCAGCGGATCGTAGGCCGGCGGCGTGTCGGTCAGGAAACCGACGAACTGGCGCAGCTGAACGATATTGTCGCGAATGCTCGAGTAGGTCGGGGCCAGCCAGCTTGTCGGGAATGGCGGGTTATCGGCGCCGCGGAAGCCCGGACTGAATAGCTTATAATCGAGCGGCACCGAGGTGATGGGAGTGCCGTAGACATCCGGGAAGCCGGCCAGCCGCTGCGAAGGATCGCGGCTGTACCGGTTGCCATAAACCCGGCTCGCGTCCCGATCGACGTAACGGATGCCCCATTGCAGTTTGGGGAGGAAGTTGCTGCCCGTCTGATATTCGAAGTCGAGCCGGCCCTGCCAGTCCTTACCCTTGGCCTGCTGGTTCTCTTCAAAGAGCCCGCGAAAAGCGTAATTGTTCGGGTCGGCGGGATTGAAATTCACAAGCTGGAAAGTCGGAATCTCGCCGGGCGCCCCGATGACGAAGTTCACCGTCTGGCCGCAATTGAATGGATCGTTGTTTCCGGGGACGCTCGGGCACAGGCGATAGTCGACGCTCTCGGTCGAACCGGTGAAGGTGCTGTTCGTGCGCGCGACGTCTCCCGTGATGCGCAGCGGCCCATGATCCCATCGGCCGCCGGCGGCAAATTGATAGGTATTTGTCTTGTTGAACGTGCCGCCCTGCCAACCTTCGCCGCGCCGCGGGTTAAATACGGTGCCGCTTTCGACAAGATTCGTGCCGGGTCGGGTGACGATGTTGGTGTAGGACGCGCCGCCCCAGAGCGGCTGTTCGAAGTGCCGATCCTGAATGGCATGGCGGAAGCCCTGCCACAGCCCTTCCGCGTAGAATTCGAGATCGGGACTTGGCCGCCACTGCACTGCTCCGTTCAGCGAGGGACGAGTGCGCGTCGCTTCGTCATATTCGATGAATGGCCAGTCGGGAGAGCGCGTGTTGTTGGCGAACGGGGCAACGAAATAGGCGTTCGAGATGATCGAATCGAGATAGTGCAGCCGCGTGTACGAGAAGTTGAGCAGAGCGCCCATTTCGCCATCACCGACCTTCCAGCGGTCAGTGATCATCACGTTGCCATTGGGTTGCCAGCCGCGAGCTTGACGAGGATGCAACTCCCAGAAGGAACCGTTGAGCTCGAATCCCTTGAAGTCGAAAGGTCGGCGAGAGCGGACGTTAACGAGCCCGGCGATGCCCGGCTCAATGAGATCCGCTGTCGACGTCTTGAACGCTTCTAGAGCCGCGATAGCACCCGAGGGGAAATCCTGCAGTGCTACCGAGCGCGTCTCGGCGGTGAAGATCTCCCGGCCATTGTAGGTCGTCGTGTAGAAGGTGCGGTCGAGCCCGCGAACCAGCACTCTGTCGGCCTCGCCGCGCTCGCGGGTCACCTGAATGCCGGGAATGCGCGCGGCAGTGTCGGACACGGCGATATCCGGCAGCTTGCCAATGTCCGCCGCGACAATCGCGTCTACGATCTGATCGCTGTTGCGCTTGACGTTCCGGGCCGATTGCAGTGCGCGCCTCAGGCCGGTGACAACAATTGCATTCTGGTCAGAACCGGCTGCTGCTGCGGGGCTTTGCGGCGCATCGGCGTTCTGCGCAGGTTGTGCTGGGTTGGTTTGAGCGGTTGCGCCGGGACTGGGCGGTGATGGTGGACTCTGCGCAAACGCCGGGGATGCTGCGACGAAGAATGCTGTCAGGCCGGTGCTCGACCAGAGCGTAGCGTGCACACGTCGCATAGTTGAGCCCCCTCAAGCGACAGTCCGACGATTCTTCGGTTATGGCATCTTTGTTAGACTGCGCCAAACATTATGGGGTGGCATTCCCGCAACACTCCGCTCCCAGAGTGGTCAGTATGCATATTCTGGAACCAAGCCCTTGGGCGCGGCACTCAGCATCCGAATGAGGTCAGTCTCCGCGTTGCGGTAGGGCGTGCCGTCGGTGTGGAGCACCTCGTGAAACCAAATCGGTGGCTCTTCCATCGTATAGGGTTTCTTCCAGCTGTCCCATGGCAGCCTGGTCTGTGTCTTGCCGTCGACGAAGCCCCAGTTGATCATGCCGATGTTCAGTCTCTTGCCTATCGGCAGCGAGCCATCGAAGGTGGATCCGTTACCTCTGGCCATATATTCGGTACAAATGACCGGGCGGCCATAGCTCAACATCTGCCGTGCGCGCTTGGTGAAAGTCTCGGGCCAGCTATAATCGTGAAAGCTCATCACGTCGGAGCGCATGACCTGAACCCGCTCGATGGGGTCAAGCGTGTTGAGCTTGTCCCAATGATCGCCGATCCAAAGACCGCTCGTCAGGGGTTGCTCCGGATCTGCTGATTGCGCCCAATCGAACACCTTCGGCAAAAGCCTTGCCACCAATTCTTGCTTGTGTGGCGTTGGCGCATAGTTGCCGCCTCCTCCGTTGTTCGGCTCGTTCCAAAGGTCCCACCCGAGGACGCGCCTGTCGTGAGCGAAACTGCCGACCACGTCCTTCACGTAATGCTCGAGCTTACCATACTGACTCTCGTCCGCGAGCCGTGCTGCGCCCGGCGCCTGAACCCAGCCCGAATTATGTACGCCTGGAATCGGAGGGTGCTGTGGACCAGTCCGGGGATCAGGATCCCAGCAGCTGTCGAAAAGGACGAACAGCGGCTTGATGTGATGCTTTGCGGCGATTGTCAGAAAGACGTTCATCCGCTGCTTGAATCCTTGCGGGTCCTTTTCCCAAAGGAGGTTGTGAAGAAAGACGCGCATGGTGGTCATCTTTAACTGCTCGGCCCAGCCGAGCTCCTTATCGATCCTGGTCGGATCGAACGTGTCGGGCTGCCACATCTCGAGCTGATTGATCGCCGTAGCCGGCGTGTAATTCGAACCGACGAGCCATGGCTGAGAATTATACCATTGATTGGCCTGCGCCTTCGTCCACTGATCGCGGGCATCTGCGGCAGTGATGAGCCCGAAGAATGCGGCCGCGGCGGCGAAAAACAGGCGAAGCTTCATGGTGACCTCTCCCTATTTCCCCGTCTGGACGGTGGTCAGCCGACACTCAATCGCATTGTCGCAAATCTCGCCTGGATCTAGCTGCACCGCAAGTGGTTGGTGGCGCCACCGAGGACACGTGTATCCACCTCACTTTCGAGATTAAGCCAGCAGTTCGGGGCCGACCGAGGGGTCCGCGAGCCTGGACCGCATCTTCTCACACGAACTTCCCATTTGAACAGTCTGCGACAGCTGCAATTCCGAACCGACAAGGTTCGCGACCAGGTCCGATTCAGATCTTTTGGTGGTGTCCTCAGTGAGCCGACCGTCCGCAACCGGCCATCGCAAGCCGTTCACGAGCGTCGAAGGGGGCAGAGACCTGCTACCTCGTACCGGCAGATCCGAGCTGACGAACAAGTCCGGCGAGTTTGAGACGAAGGAACTATCTTCTACTTCAATGTAAGGGAGATATGCCCTACTTTGGCGGGGAAGAGGAATTGGCACAATGTCGACCCTTACAGTCACAGCCAAAGGTCAGATCACCTTGCGGCAGAATCTGTTGCAGCATCTTGGCATTCGGCCAGTTCGAAAATCTCACTTCACATGTTGCCTGACCACAGCATCAAGATTGAGGCGGCAAGGCCGGGATCCAAGATCTCCGACGTTTTCGGTCTTCTCAAGCGTGAGGGTCAGCCTGCCGTTTCGATTGAAGATATGAAAGCCACCATCTCGGAAGGCTGGGCCGATAAGGCGTGAACGTCATCGCCGATACAAATATACATATCCGAGCCCTCACGGAGGATGAGCCAAAGCAGAGCGCTCTTGTCCAGGAGCTGTTGCTCGATGCTGATCTGGTGGCAATCCCTGCCGTCGTACTCTGCGAACTGTATTGGGTTCTTTCCCGATCCTACAAGATCGCTTGAGAAGACATCTAATCTCATCTGAAAACGTCGTAGTCGAAGCTTCAGCAGTAGAGGCGGGTCTCGCCGTCATGAAGGCGCGCGGCGATTTCGCCGATGGTGTTCTCTCCGACCATGGCCAGTGGCTTGGCGGCGATGTTTTCGCCTCTTTCGACAAAGATGCGATCGAACTCCTCGAAAAGGCTGGCCGAGCGGTTTACTTGCCAAGTCGCGCTCGCGGACGTCACACCGGAATGCCGCCCAACTGGAGTCACACATTCGCGTGGGATTCGGTCGTTCGATCGATTCTGTGCAAATGGCGGGAATGCCACTCTCGCAATCCGAGACCGGACGTTCCGCCTTCGGCCGTTCGCGGGCGCTCAGTGGAAACGTCTTCGAGATCACCACACTTTCTTAAGCGAGGATCACTAGTTCTCGTCTCATGTTCAGCATCGCTCTAGCCCTCGCGGCGGCATCCGTCAGAGAGCAAATGGCTCCCGCCCAACTGGGTATGTTGCAATGTCAGATGCCTGATTTGATGTTCAAGACCTGCTTTTCGCTCTCAAAGGTCCGTCCGAACGGTCCTTCGGCCTACATCTTTGACAGCGAAATGGTGGTCGATTCGCCGGTTACAGCATCGATGCATACTAAAGCATTCGTTCGTGGCTTTGCGATCTGCGAGATCATGAATCCCAACGACTTAAAAGAAGCGACGTTTGCGTCAGAGGGCCATCAGCTTTCCGCGCTTCAAGCGGCGAAATATCGCGCACGAATCCGCCGCTCACTCGCGCCGTTCTTCGGTCGGACCCTTTGCACGACAATTGTGCGAGGGGACGGAGGAATGCAGAAAGTCGTTGGAACGGTCGACGGCAAGAGATTCCCAGCGGCCGATTATTCGATGAAATGGGTCGCGCCCGAAGACGGCTGGATAGTCGCGCGCTGAACCAAGCTCGCCAGTTACGCCCTTTAAGCCGTCGCTGAGCAAATGACCGTTTTGCCACAGTCGGCTATCGGCCAAGTGTTTCTATTCGCGCTAGCGACGACAGTTCCGGCGAAGGCCCAAAGTAGGCTCTTGCCAGATTTTCAGCATTGGGAACGGCGTAATTGGCTGCTACCGCTGCCGGCATGCTGACAATTAGTGGGCTTACAGTCCGCCTCGGCGGACGGACGATACTTGACCGCGCCTCGGCCGCCATTCCGCAGGGCGCGCGCGTGGGCCTCATCGGGCGCAACGGTGCGGGTAAGTCTACCTTGATGAAAGCCATCATCGGCTCGATCGATCCAGACGAAGGGGCGATCGAGATGCCTCGCAGGGCAAGACTCGGGTATATCGCACAGGAAGCGCCTACCGGAAGTGCAACTCCATTCGAAACCGTCCTTGGGGCGGACGTAGAACGCACCATGCTGTTGGAAGAGGCTGAGACTTGCGTCGATCCAGATCGGCTCGGGGACGTTCACGATCGACTGCTCTCCATTGACGCGTACACTGCTCCCGCACGCGCTGCCCGCATCCTTCTGGGGCTCGGGTTCGACGAGGCGATGCAGGCGCGCCCGCTCGATAGCTATTCCGGCGGTTGGAAGATGCGCGTGGCGCTTGCTTCGCTTCTGTTCTCACAACCCGACCTGCTGCTTCTCGACGAGCCGTCGAACCACCTCGACCTCGAAGCAACCCTGTGGCTCGAGAACTTCCTAAAGAACTATGCCGGCACGCTGATCGTCATCAGTCACGAGCGCGACCTTCTCAACAACGTCGTCGATAGCATCCTTCACCTCGAGCGTGGCAAGGTGACGCTCTACTCCGGCGGTTATGACAGCTTCGAGCGGCAGCGTGCCGAGCGAGCGGCTCAGGTCGCAGCGGCGCAGGCGGCCCAGGACGCGCAGCGCGCTCGGCTGCAGGATTATATCGCGCGGAACAGCGCTCGGGCTTCGACTGCCAAACAGGCCCAGTCGCGAGCCAAGATGCTCGCGAAGATGCAGCCGATCGCGGCTCTGGCGGAGGACCCCAGTCTCAGCTTCGACTTCCCGAGCCCCTCGCAGCTCAAGCCTCCGCTGATCACGCTCGACATGGCAGCTGTCGGCTATGGCAATACGCCCGTTCTCAGTCGCCTGAATCTGCGGGTGGATCCCGACGACCGGATCGCGCTGCTCGGCCGTAACGGCAACGGCAAGACAACACTGGCACGACTGCTGGCCGCGCGTTTGCATCCGATGGCCGGCGAGGTGGCGGCGTCCAGCAAGATGCGGGTGGGCTATTTCACCCAGTATCAAGTCGAGGAATTGCACGGAGAGGACACGCCTCTCCAGCATATGACACGGGCGATGGGCGGCAGCACTCCGGGGGCCGTACGCGCGCAGCTCGGCCGCTTCGGCTTTTCCGGTGACAAGGCGATTACTCTGGTGAGCAAACTGTCCGGCGGCGAGCGTGCGCGCCTCGCGCTGGCGTTGATCACCCGAGACGCGCCGCACCTGCTCATCCTCGACGAGCCGACGAACCACCTCGACGTGGATTCGCGCGAAGCCTTGGTCCAGGCACTAAGTGGCTATGAGGGCGCGGTCATCATCGTCAGCCACGACAGGCACATGATCGAGCTCACGGCTGACCGGCTCGTGCTCGTGGAGGATGGTCATGCCGCTGAATACGCGGGCAGCGTAGACGACTACATTGACAGAGTTCTCGGGCGGAGCTCGCAGGCCGCCGAGAAGCCGAAGCGGCAGCGCGATGACCGCAAGGCTGCAGCGAGAGCGCGGGAAGATGCGCGCGCGCTCAAGAAGGCGGCAGCAGAAGCCGAGGCGGCGAGCGCGCGGCTGGCCGCACAATGTTCGGCGCTCGACCTTGCGATGGTCGACCCGACCAGTGCACCCGCCGAATTCGCGAACATGCCCATGAGCGAGTTGAGCAAGCGTCGTTCTCAGGCTGCTGCTGACCTGGCAGCCGCCGAGGCACGGTGGCTACAGGCCAATGAACAGCTGGAGCGACTAGCCGCCTGACCGTGGCCGTGCACGGCGTGCTCGACCGCGAAGCTGCTCGCAGTCGGTGCGCCAAAGGCTCGGTCGACGCAGGCCGGTTTGCCGAGCCCACATGGCCGCAACTTGCGATGGTCACGCAACCGAAAGGGGGCCGTCCGCATCCGACCACCGCGCGCCAGAAGTGACGCGAATTCAGTCGAATGTGTCCGAGAGATTGTCGGTGTCTACACGCTCTTCGCGCGCCTGACGGATGAGCGATCGACCTCCAAGACCGATCAAGACGCCCAGAGCCATCGGCAAGCCGCCGATAACGAGCACGAGAGGCAACATGCTCAGACCGGTCATCTCGCCGTTGCCAAACAGCACTGCAAGCGAGCAAAGCCCACTCGCGCCGGCAATCAGGATCCCGACAGCGATCAGGATTCCTCCAAACATTTGCTTCATGCTGTCGCTCCCCGCGACTGATGGCGGGCGAGTACTGCCCGTCCTTCAGCTCCGTCTCGATAGAATGTGTTGTACGTGTCGAATGGAATGATCTGCCCGTCCGGGGTTACGAAGTGCACACAGCTGCGCTTCACCGTGCCCAAGTCGAAATTGTAGCGGTCGAGGAATTGCAGGATCACCACGCGGAAGCTGTTCGCGTACATTAGTTCCTCTGGAACCATGGCTTGAGGCAGGCAGCAGAGCAGCCCGGCGAGCTTCTCCTCGGTATTCGCCTGAGCGGTGGCGAGCGAGAGCAAGTCGAGGATCTTGGCCTTCAGCTGCGGATAGGCCTCGTAGCTGATCGTGTTGGGGCCGCTGAGAACAAGCTCGCGCGGGAGCAGCCGCGTCAGCGGCGTAATCTGGTCTCCGTCGCGAAGCGCATAGCCGATCGAGATCTGATCCGGGTTGCACGGCAGCGGGATCATGTCGTCGGTCTTGAATACGCCCGACTTGCCCACCTCACGCCGGATCTGGGTCAGCAGCATCCGGTTGGCGCGTCCGTCGAAATGCTCGTTACGGCCGGCGTCCTGCACCGGCTGGAAGGTCACTCCACGGACGCATTTCCAGGTCAGCGCGTGCCTGATGATGTCCGTGATTTCGTGGTCGTTGACACCGCGCTTCACCACCGCGACGAGCGTGGTTGAAAGGCCAACGCTTTCCAATGCTTCCAGCGCCTGCTGGCGGATCCGGCTGAGCTTCGCCCCGCGCAGTTCGACCAGCGCGTCGTCGCTAAGCGAATCGAACTGGAGATAGACCTCCAGCCGCGGCGCGTAGCTCGCGAGGCGCTCCACGAAGGCGCGATCCTGCGCGATCCTGACGCCGTTCGTGTTGATCATGACGTGCCGGACCGGCCGCCGCTTCACCGCGTCGAGGATCGCGAAGAAGTCTGGATGAATCGTCGGCTCGCCGCCCGACAGCTGGACCAGGTCGGGCTCGCCCTCGCTCTTGACCAGCGCGTCGAGCATGCGCTCGATCTCGGCGAGGGAGCGATGGCTTCCGCGAATGTCGGTCGCGTTCGCGAAACAGACCGGGCAGGCAAGATTGCACGCCTCGTTGATCTCGATAATCGCGAGGCAGCTGTGCTGCTCATGGTCAGGGCATAGCCCGCAGTCGAATGGGCAGCCTGCCTCAGTCCGCGTTTGCGTCGTGAGCGGCCGGTCGCCCGGCTTGATCCAGAGCTTCTGCTGCCGCCAGTAATCGAGATCGTCGCTGATCAGAGTCTTCTGTACGCCATGGTCGCGGCAGCGCTTCAGGTAAAAGACCAGGTCGTCCTCGATGATGACCTTTGCGGGAACCAGCTCGAGGCAAGTTTCGCACAGGCTCGTCGTTTGGCCGTGGAACAGATAATGCGCGGCCTTGCGCTGCTGGTGCTCAGGCGGTGCGGAGCTCTCCGGAGCTGCTACGGCGCCACCAGATAAGTCCATATGCAACCAGCCCCATCATCAGCAGGTGGAACAGATTCAGCGGACCGAGCACCGCTGGGTACGGTTTCAGGAATTCCCACAAGAAACGCTGCGCAGCATAGAAGATAATCATCGTGTGGAAAGCATGGTCGCGGGCCCAGCGCGCGCCGTTCAGTCGGGCATGCAGGTAGGCTGCCAGGAACAGAGCCATCGAAAGCGATTCATACAATTGCACCGGGTGGCGGCCGACGCCGTCGCCGAGGTCAACGGCCCATGGCTGGCTTGTCGGAATGCCATAGGTGTAGTCGGGCAGGCCTGCGAAGAAACAACCGAGCCGGCCGATGATGATCCCGACGCAGATCGGCAGGACGAACGCGCCGCCTGTCGACGTTCGCACTCCGTGAACGCGTTTCCACAGCTCTACCGCAATGATTCCACCCGCGAATGCTCCTGCGATGCTGTGAGAAGGCGCCACGATCGAACTCTGCATCGAATTGGCCGAACCGAATAACCAGGCACCGGCGAGCGCGCCAAGACCCAGACAGGCAAAATAGCTAGGCGCGGTGATCACGGAGAGCTGTCGCGTCTCGGTCGGCCACTTCCGATATTGCCACAGTGAGACGGCAGTCGCGCCCAACCAAGCAAGAGCGTCGAACGCATAGTGGGCAGTTGGCGAAGTTGGTGCTTGTATCACCAGTACCGGATAGTCTTCATCCACGTTCATAGGAACGCACAACAGCGATTTCAGGCATGGTCGGCTTGAGGTGCCGTCATACAGTCCGATTTGCTGGGCTCTCGATCAAAAGTGGTCGGTCGGCTCACGCCTCTTGCTGGCCTGCCGTGCGCCAGCCGCGCGCGGCGAGCTCTCCGGCGGCAATCGCAAGACAAGGCGCCAGCAGGATCCCAGCGTCGAACACTTGGGGGGGGTGGATATCCGACATTGACCCCCGCCTTACGAGACTAAATTCAGCCTAAATTTGGTGAGGCCAGAGCTCTCTCTCGCGGCCATTCAGCGTCTTGCGCGGATGGTGAGCTCGCCGGCACCAATGGGACGAGCTGGGCCGAAACGCCGATACCAGACGTGCAACGCCTTGCCTATTCAAGCCCTCAATCGAGTGGGGCGTGAGCAGCCCTTGCTATCATGTCACCGACGAAATTCGCGGCGACAGGCAGCACGATCAAAACAGAAAGGAGCAACGCAGCCGCAGCGAGCGGATGCCAGCGCAACTCGATCCCCGTCACGGCTACCGAGCGATTTTCAACCTTTCCATAAATCCGGACCAAAGCGGCAAGCAGGAGAACCGCTCCGGCTGCCGGCAGGATCAACATTGGAATCCACAGAGACCACGGTTTGCGTAGAATCGCGAGCCAAGGTGCGAGAGCCGCTATCGGCCCGCTGGTCACCCCGGCGTTATTGAGCAAGACCGCAATCAGCATCACCGCGCCGGGCGCCGCCAAGATCATTGCAATAACTGCCGCGGCTTGGGGCGAAGGCGCAGGCCACAGGGGCCGATGCTCTCCGGGCGCAGCTGGCCCCGGCGCCACAAGGTTCGCGACGTCTACTCCAAGCGCCGCCGCCAGCGCCATGGCTGTCTCGCCCGAATAGGCGTGTTTTGATTCCACTCGCTGTATCGTGCGGGCGCTCACACCGGATGCGTCCGCGAGATGCGATTGCGTCCAGCCGCGCTGCTCGCGAAGGGCACGCACACGGTCTCCAATCATTCTGTCCTCCGTCGAAATTGCATTCGATGTAAGGACAAGCGTTGCGCAGAGCGACGCCAGCCAGCCGCCATCCGTACGACAGACACTGCACATGCGTATCTTGCTGCCGATTTGAGGAGGCGAGACGAGGCAGCAGAGTTCCAAAAGCGTAAGGCGTTCGTGGACGATGGTCTGCTCGATGCTTTCATGACCAGAACCAGACCATCCTCAATCGGCCAGGACGCACCTCGGCTATTTTCGCGACGAATACGTGTCGCGGCGGCGCTGGCTCGACGATCATGCTTACAGCGAGCTCGTTGGCCTCTGTCAGTTTCTGCCGGGTCCGGCCTCGAGCCAGGTGGGATTTGCAATCGGCTGGATGCGAGCCGGCGCCATTGGAGCGCTTGCTGCCTGGGTCGCTTTCACTTTTCCCTCCGCGCTTCTCATGTTCGCCTTCGCGCTCGCGTCCCGGACCTTCCGCGGCGCGGTCGCTGACGCAGTCGTTCACGGATTGAAGGTCGCCGCGGTTGCCGTCGTGGCGCAGGCCCTCCTCGGCATGGCCAGAACGCTGACCCCCGACGTTCGCCGAATTGCGATAGCCGGCACTGCGGCAGCCGTGATGATGGTGATCGCGAACCCTGCCGCGCAAATGACCGTCATTTCGGCCGGAGCGCTTGCGGGTCTCGCCTTGTGTGAGCCGGGGCAAACAGCCTTCCAGCATCACACCGGAAGAGCACCGCACCGCGCGTTAGGTGCCGCTGCGATTGCGGCATTTGTTGTCCTCCTCGCCACTCTACCAGTTTTCGCTGGAACCAATCCCTGGTTTGACATGGGCAATGTCTTCTATCGCGTAGGGGCGCTGGTATTCGGGGGCGGGCATGTCGTCCTCCCGCTTCTCCGCGAAGGTCTGGTGCCGCGGTGGATGAACGAGACGACTTTTCTTTCCGGCTACGGAGCGGCGCAGACGGTGCCTGGGCCCTTGTTCTCGATCGCCAGCTATCTGGGCGCGGTCGCCAATCCGAATGCTCCGGCAATCGGTTCGACGGTGGCGACGGTGGCGATCTTCCTGCCCGGCCTCCTCCTCCTCACTGGCTCCATGGCATTTCGGCACAAGATCATGGGAAATGAGCTCGCCAGGCGCGCCATGGCGGGAGTGAACGCTGTCGTGGTCGGAATATTGGCGGCGGCACTCTACGATCCGCTTTGGAGGACTGGCATCGCTTCCGTCCTCGATGCCGGCGTCGCGGTGACCGGCTTGTTTCTCCTGCTTCGCTTCAAGGCGCCGCCGATTCTGGTGGTCGGCCTGTGCGTGGTCGTGAACGTCGCTCTGGCGGTTTGAAATGCCGGTTTCTCCAAGCAGTCCAGGGTTCCTTTTTCCCCAGCCTAAGGATCAAATTTCATGACTGAGCCGCTTGCAGAATCATTTTTCACAAACTAGGAACATTTTTCACGCATTGTCTGCTCCAAGGATCATTTTTCATGCGGAAGGAACGTTCTTCATGACCAATGCGCCTCGGAATCAGTTTTCAGGACCGACGAGCGTCTTCCAGGAGCGGCGGCTGCCTGAACTCGCGGTCCCCGCGGGTTACGCGGCCCTGATCGACACTTATCAACTGCCGGTTCCGTTGCCTCGCACGCTTTGTGCGATCGGCAAGCGCCACAGAATTCTCGAGCAGGACGGCTGGCGGATCATGACGCCTCGCCACGCTCCCCATGCAACTCTCGACGGTCATCTGACCTTCGCCCTCAAATATGAAGGGCTGGACCTCGCCGTTCTCAAAAGGCTGTTCGACGCCGTCGGTCCGACGCGGATCGAAGCGATCGTCCGCGAAGCCCCGACTGGCAGCTACGTCCGCCGGATCTGGTTCCTGTATGAATGGTTGACCGGCGCCCGGCTAAACCTGCCTGACGCCACCGGCGGACGGTATGTCGAGGCACTCGACGCCGAACTCCAATATGGCATCGAAGGCGAGACTGCGGCGCGCTACCGTGTACGGAACAATCTGCCTGGCACTCGGCACTTTTGTCCGCTTGTCTACCGCACCGTGGCACTCGACCGGTTCGTCGCGCTCGATCTTGCGGCGCGCGCGAAGGACATCGTCGCCGAGGTGCCGCGCGACCTTCTTGCGCGAACCGCGGCCTTCCTGCTCCTCAAGGATTCTCGTTCGAGTTACGCGATCGAAGGCGAACATCCGCCCCAGGACCGCGTCCAGCGCTGGGGAAGGGCGATTGCCGAGGCCGGCCGCCAGCCGCTCGACCGCGACGAGCTGCTTCGCCTCCAGAGGATCGTGATCGGCGATGCGCGCTTCGTGCGAATGGGATTCCGCGACGAAGGCGGCTTCGTGGGCGAGCATGACCGCGAGACAAGGCAGCCGCTGCCTGATCACATCAGCGCTCGGCCCGAGGATTTGCCGACCCTGATCGATGGCATGATCGCGTTTGACCGCGGACCAGCCTTGCGGCTGAATCCGGTGATCGCCGCGACCGTGCTCGCGTTCGGCTTCGCCTACATCCATCCCTTCGATGACGGGAACGGCCGTATTCACCGCTACCTGATCCATCACGTCTTGGCTGAGCGCGGGTTCAACCCGCACGGTGTGGTGTTTCCGGTGTCCGCGGCGATCCTTGATCGCATCGACGATTATCGCGCCGTGCTCGAGAGTTATTCCGCGAGGCTGTTGCCGGAGATCGAATGGGAGCCGACGGAACGCTTCAATGTGCGCGTCCTCAACGACACGGGCGATTTCTATCGCTACTTCGATGCGACACCCCAGGCCGAGTTCCTCTTTGAATGTGTGCAACGGACAATCGAGACGGACCTGCCGGCTGAAGCGGGATTCCTTCGCCGCTACGATGCGTTCCGGCGGGATGTCGAAGCGCTCTTCGACATGCCGGAACGAACGATCGACCTGCTGTTCCGCTTCCTTCATCAGAACGGCGGATGCTTGTCACAACGCGCAAGAGAGCGCGAATTCGCTCAGCTGAGCGACAACGAGGCGGAGCAAGTCGAGAGGATCTATCGGCGGCGTTTCCTGGAGGAGTGAAGCGCGCCGGCGCTTGTCCCTAGCTGTGTCGCTCATGCAATTTTCGCAACTTAATGGCGCGACGTCCGCAAGTTTCACAGCTTAAGCATGCCTTGCGCCGCAATTTTCTCGAAGTTAAGCGGTTCAGTCTCGATATGCTCGTCAGGAGCGCGACGTGCGCGAACCTGCGCCGGACAGTCAGTTTACTGCCCTCGCCCTGTTCGCTTGGATTGCCAGCTTCGCTCATGCCGATCCATTCGCTCAAACGTCAAACCGCTGAACCCGCATTCCTGACGCTGCGCGCGGCCGCGGCGCTGCTCGGTCTCCATCCCAATACGGTACGCGCGCATGTCCAGCGCGGCATCATTGCGCGCGCGGGGCTGGAAGAGCGAGATGATGGTGCGGCCTTATGCGCACATGGGCGTCAAGCACTTGCAGCCCTATGCCGATCAGCTGATTTTTCCACTCACAGCGACGATTTCGTCCAAGTCACTGGAAAATCAGAAAGTGGCGAGTCACAAAAACGGTTACGGTGGAGGCCGACCGGGGCTCCGACTGGCGGTAAGTAACTAGCGCAAGTATTTGAAAAGAGAGTGGTGGACGCACTAGGGCTCGAACCTAGGACCCGCTGATTAAGAGTCAGCTGCTCTACCAACTGAGCTATGCGTCCACTGCCGTGAGGCGGATGCTCCGGCGATCTTTTTACGCCTTGAGCGGCGGCGCCGGTAGCATGGGGTTAGGTGGTGCGCAACCGGTCGGGTTCAAGGTTTCCGAAGTTTGCTGCCGATCGCCCCCAGATGTGGCGCGGCTTGAAGTACTACGTCGCCCGGATCAAGACCGAGTGCTCAATCGCATCGAGCCTTCGTTCGCCCGATTCATACTTAGAGATGAACTGCTGCGACTTGCGAAGCTTCTTCGCGAGCTCGGCTTGGGGGATACCAGCGGTCTTCCGTCCATACTTCAGCAGTCTGAGCAGCTTCCGGTAACGTATGTCGTCAGTGCTGTTGGTCAATGGACCATCCTTCGGCGAAGGATGGCGCAGTATGAATCAGATGCGATTACCCCAACTTGGGGTATTGATCGCCTCTCGTGCGGCCGGCCGGCCGGCCGTCGCTCCAGTGTTAGTATTCGTCGACGGCGATTGCCGCCGCCGCCGCCGACGACGACGACAAAAACTGCTCGCGCGCGCACTTTCTAGAAAAGCGCATCACGCGCACACGTCATGACCATGATCATCATCATCAGCATGGTCAGCTCCGGGAGAACTCAAGCAGAGGACCGAACTCATGATGATGATCGGCCTCACGGAGATCGTGAATATATCGATCCCGAAGATCTCCGATGTCCTTGAGCGTTCCGGCACCGCCCCAAGTGAAGGGCTGTCGACCGAGTTGAACGATGAGCAGGTCGGCCATCAAGCGCGCGTGGCGTCCGTTCCCGTTAGGGAAGGGATGAATGAACACGAGTCCGTGATGGAGGCGGATCGCGATCTCGTCGGGAGGAAACACCGAATCCTGGATCCAATAGCGCGCGTCCACCAGAAGCCCGCCTAGGCGTATGTAGATCTGCGTTGGCTCGACGCCGATATTCTTGCCTGTGTTCCGCATGGTGCCAGCCCAAGTCCACACGTCGCCGAACATTCGTTTGTGCAAATCGAACACGAACTCTTCAGTCAGGAGTTCACGATCGCCGAGCTTCGCAGTCCAGGCCAGGGCTTCGTCGATATTGATCTGTTCGGCTTCGTTGAGGTCGGCGCGGGTTGTGATCCAGGTCTGCTTTAGCCCCTCTTGCTCCTCGGGCGTGAGAGGCGTGGCATCGTCCGGCTGTGCGAATACGTCATTCACTGGGAATCCCAGAGATTCCGATCAGTGACTGCGTTGGCGATGTAGCGCTGGATCCGAGCTTCAAGATCTCGATCCACCTGCTGATCTTCCAGCGCCATCGAATGCGAAACACGGCCGAGCGCGCGCAGCGCAATCTCGCGTGCTCGCTCATCAACCATCTCGCTCAGACTATTTTTCGGGACTAGCGCATATACGACGACGCAATCCATCGCTTCAGCCACCCGCCTGAGGGTATTGAGTTGGATAGTGCCGTTTGCTTCTGACTCCTCAATATTGCTCACAGATTGGGCCGCCATGCCGAGGCGATCTCCAAGCTGCCGCAGGGACATTCCGAGCGCGTCTCGGATTGCTCGAACCCACCCCTTGGGAGGCTGGGCAAATCGATCGATAGGTCGAATGAAGCTGAATTTCGTATCGAGGCGCTTTCGCGCTCTTTCGCGGATCTCTGGTTTCATAAGGCTATAACCTGATTCATCTGTATATCTCGTAAGGCCATAGCCTGATAACACAAATGAGCGAATAAGGCTACAACCTTAAGAAGTGTCTGACCTCATCAGGCTGTGACCTGCGGTTCGATTGACATTCAACAACTCTTATAGAGATTCATCCAAGCCGAACGGACGCCAAGGGGGCGGTGTATGAGTGCTGGGCGGACATATCCTGTCGGTATTGTCGGTGAGGCGAGTTATCAGTCCAGCATCGCGAGGGGAACCGGTCGAAATCGTCCACGAACCCGACAATCCTTACGACAAACGCGCTCTCGCGGCCGTCAGCAGTGACGGGCTGACAATCGGATATATCGCTAAGGAATGCTGGCTACAGGACGCCATTCATGAGGAAGGGAAAGGCTGCACTGCCAGAATTAAATCTATTGATGGCGCTCAGTTCGGAACCCTCGCGGTTGTGCTCGATGTTTCGTTGAACGCGGATGGAGTGGCCAAGCGGGCGTTTCATCGCGAAAACGCTCTGCCGTCGCAATCGCGCAGTGCAGCGCCACAGAGAGGCTGGTTATCTCGACTATTCGGCCTCTAATGTCGCTTGCTGCAGCCCAGAACGGCCATCGCATCCTGTTTGCGCTTCGCAATAAACTCTCGAAACTCCTTAAGCATCTCGGCCAGGTGCTCGTGCCCTTCTTACTCAAACTGTGTTGCTTCCTGATCGACCATGTCGAGCGTGGACCAAGGAGGCGACTCCACGCCGTGTCCCAACAGGCGCGCTGAGAGGAGTTTCTTTTGCTCTTCCCGCACTGGGTCCGGCGAGACTTTCTGGGCAATGGGTATAGATTAGGCGCCGACCCAGCGCACGATCAGCCTATCGACGTGCTTGTTCGGCTGTCTATTCTGCGGCCGATTTGTTCCAGGATCGCCTTAATGAAAAATCGAGCTTGTATCGCAATGTTGATGACACTGATTGTGTGTGCGGCGTCAGTGAACGCTGCGCCCGTCAATCCAAGCCTGTTTCAGGACCTGCACTGGCGATCGGTAGGACCGTTCAGGGGAGGGCGGGTGCTCGCGGTTGTTGGAGATCCGGTCGATGCGAGGCGCTTCTATTTTGGCGCGGTGAACGGCGGCGTCTGGCGGACCGATGACGCCGGGCGCACGTGGCACCCGATCTTCGATCAGGTGGATGTCGGCTCAGTCGGCGCAATTGCAGTTGCTCCGTCGAACCCGAAGCTGATCTACGTCGGCACCGGCGAGGCCGACATGCGCTCGGACATCGCGCAAGGGATCGGAATGTTCCGCTCCGCTGACGGCGGCGTGACCTGGCAGGCAATCGGGCTATCCGACAGCCAGCAGATCGGGAAAATCCTTGTCGATCCGCGCAATCCCGATGTTCTGCTCGTTGCTGCGCTCGGACATCCCTACGGGCCCAACGAGGAGCGCGGCGTCTTCCACTCCACAGATGGCGGCAAGCACTGGACGAAGACGCTATACCGCGATGCGAATACCGGCGCGATCGACTTGGCGTTCGAGCCGGATAATCCCAACGTCGTCTATGCCGCTTTGTGGCAGACCCGGCGCCCGCCGTGGAACACATATCCGCCGTCAAACGGGCCGGGCAGCGGCCTTTACAAGTCCACGGACGGTGGACGGACCTGGACTCACCTCAAGCGCGGCCTACCGACTGCGCCCGCACGAATTGGATTGGCGACCAGCCCGGCCAAGCCGCGTCGCGTCTATGCGCTGATAGACGGGAAGCCGGAGGAGGCGGGCCTCTATAGATCCGACGACGCCGGGGTGAGCTGGAGAAAGCTGACCGGCGACAAGCGGATCTGGAACCGCGGCTGGTATTTTGGCGGGATCACTGCAAATCCCAAGAATGCCGACCAGCTGTGGGTCAGCAACACCGTCATATTGCGTTCGGATGACGGCGGAGCGCACTTCATTCCGGTGAAAGGCGACCCGACGGGCGACGATTTTCACACCCTGTGGATCGATCCTAAGAATCCGGATCGTCGGATCTCGGGAGTCGACCAGGGCGCTCTGGTCACCATAAACGGGGGCAAGACCTGGAGCAGCTGGTTCAATCAACCGACCGGACAATTTTACCACGTCTCGACGGACAATCGCTTTCCCTATCGCATCTATGGGGCGCAGCAGGACTCGGGTGCGGCAGCCGTCCCAAGCCGGACCGACAGCAGGTTCGACGGTATCAACATCACTCAATTTCATGAAATTGCGGCCGGCGGCGAGAGCGACGAGATCGCGCCCGATCCGAACGATCCCGACACGGTCTATGGCGGACGGGTAGATCGGCTGGATCTCAAGTCCGGCCAGACGCGGAGCATCGATCCGACGCTGGCCTATCCAGGCGAATATCGCGGCGAGTGGACCCTCCCACTCACTTTCGGCAAACGCGATCACGCGCTTTATTTCGGCAACCAGCGCCTGTTCCGCACCCGCGACGGCGGAAAGAACTGGATTCCGATCAGCCCGGATCTCACTCGGAGTGAACCCGGCATCCCAGCAACGCTCGACCCGCCAACGGTTGAGGATAGCGCGACCAAGGAGCCGCGGCGCGGAGTGATCTACGATATCGGCACCTCACCGATACGCGACGGGCTGATCTGGATCGGCACCGACGACGGACTGATCTGGCGAAGCGACGATGATGGCGCCCATTGGACCAATGTCACCCCGCAGGGGCTCCAGTCATGGTCAAAGGTCGGGATTGTCGAACCGTCGCACTTTGATCCAAATGTCGCTTACGCAGCGGTGGATCGGCACCGCGTCGACGACCAGCAGCCGTACATCATGCGGACAGGCGACGGCGGCCGCAGTTGGCGGATGATCACTAACGGCCTGCCCAAAGGAGCAGGCCCGAATTCCGTAAACGTCGTGCGCGAAGATCCGGTGCGGCCGGGTCTGTTGTTCGCCGGGACCGAGCGCAGCCTGTACGTCTCGTTCGACGACGGAGAGAATTGGCAGCCCCTCAACCGTGAACTTCCGGCGACATCGGTCCGGGACATTGCCGTACACGGCGATGATCTGGTGATCGCGACCCACGGCCGCGGCTTTTACGTCCTCGACGATATTGTCCCGCTTCGGGCGCTCGCCGGCAACGCTGCCGCGGCAATTCACCTTTACCCTGTGGCCGCTGCAGTCCGGATCAATGAGCCTGCCTTCACCGGAACGCCGATGCCGAGGGACGAGCCGCTCGCGCCGAACCCGCCCACGGGGGCGTTGATCGATTATGCGCTTCCTTCCGCCGCAGTCGGTCCGGTCGAGATCGCCATTTACGATCAGGCCGGAACGCTCGTGAATCGCTTCCGTAGCACGGATCCCGTCAAGCCGATCGATTTGGCCAAATTGGAGATTGCGCCCGAGTGGGTGGTTTCGCCGAGGCCGCCGCTGGTCACGCCCGGACACCATCGTTTCGTGTGGGACTTGCACTTCGCAAAACCAAGCGGCCTGAAAGACGAGGACAGGCTGGTTGGAGTCTGGGCTCCTCTCGGGAGCTATACGGTCGAGCTGAGCGTCGATGGACTGAAGCTGCGGCAGCCGCTGACGGTGCTCGCCGATCCTCGCGTGCATGTCACACAGCCCGAGTTCGACGCCGAGTTCCAGCTCGCCAGACAGATCGAGCAAGAACGGGTACGCGCGAGGCGGATGCTGGAGCAGGCCGCGGACCTCAAAACAGCTCTCGCCAAACTCAAGGGGCAAGCCGATGCAGAGGCACTCGCTGCTTCGCTCAGCCAACTGGTCGGCGGGGATGCGCCGATCGGCGGCTCGAATGCACCGACAACACTGACATCGATTTCCCTCTGGCTCGATAGGCTGGCGCAGGCCGTCGACGGAGCGGACGGAGCGCCGACGCCGGACGATGTTCGCGGCTTTGCCACGATCAGCGCTGCGCTGAACCGGATCGACTCGAGGTGGCGTGCCTTGGAAACCGCGGCAGGCTCGAAACTCCCCGCTGTCCCCTAGGCTCGACTTAGATCAATCGCGACACGGTCCGCTGCTGACGTTCAAGCCCCATGAGCAGGCCCAGGCACAGCATCACGGTCATGACCGCTGATCCACCAAAGCTGACCAGGGGCAGGGGCACGCCAACCACTGGCGCCAAGCCCATCACCATCATCAGGTTGATCGACACGTAGAAGAAGATCGTTGCCGAAAGCCCTGCGGCGGCGAGTTGGGCAAAACGCGTGCGGCCGTTCTGGCTGACCCGCATTCCCCAGCTGATCACGGCTGCGAAGGCGAGGATCAGGATCACTCCGCCGACCAGGCCCCATTCCTCGGCCATGGTCGCGAAGACGAAGTCGGTATGACCTTCGGGCAGATATTGCAGGTGGCTCTGGCTCCCGTGCAGGAAACCCTTGCCCCAGATCCCGCCGGAGCCAATTGCGATTTTCGATTGGGCAATGTGGTAGCCGGCGCCGAGCGGATCGCTTTCGGGGTTGAGGAATACGTCAATGCGCTTCCTCTGATAACCGTGCATCATGCTGTAGACGATCGGCGCCGCAACCGCGACCGCGGCCGCCGGCGCAGCGAAGATCCACCAAGGCAAACCGGCCAGGAACATGACGGTCACGCCGCACAACATCACCATGATGCATGTGCCGAGATCGGGCTGAATGAGGATCAGCACTGCGGGAACGCCGAGCAACGCCATTGCCGGCCAGATCGCGCGCCATTTGCGAATTTCGGCGGCCGGAACGAGCTCGTAGAAGCGCGCGAGTGAGAGCACGATAGCAGGCTTCATGAACTCGGACGGCTGCAATTTGATTGGTCCAAGTTCGAGCCAGCGCTGCGCCCCCTTGCTGACGAAACCCAGTGCTTCCACGCCGATCAGCATGACCAGGGCCATTCCATAAAGGGGGAATGCCATGGCCTTGATCGTCGACTCCTTCATCCACGACATCGCGACTGCGATCGCGAGGAACACCAGGAAGACGATTCCCTGCTTGATTGCCCATGGACGGATGGAGCCCCCGGCAGCCGAATAGAGGACGATAAGGCCGAACGTGGCGATGCCGGTGACCAGGAAGATCAAGCGCCACGGGAGCCGCGCGAGCGGCTTGGGAATGATCGCTGAAGTGATCATGCCTGTTTTAATGGAAGCGGGGGAAGCCCGTTCGCCGAGCGCCAGGCAGCGGTCTTGCGCGCGATCCGCTCCTCAAGTGGACCGCCGATGCTCTGTTCGAAGGCCTCCAGCGAGGCCATCGCCTTTGGCTTGTCGAAGAGGAAAGTGATCGTGTCTCTGACGAGCGGCGCGGCGACCGCGGCGCCGAAGCCGCCGTGCTCGACGATCGTCGCGCAGGCGTAGCGCGGATTGTCGAACGGCGCGAAGCCCATGAACAAGGAGTGGTCGCGCAATTTCCAAGTGGCGCTGGTATAGTCGCCGCGTTCGCCCGCGCTCAGATTGTGCGTTTGGGCCGTACCGGTCTTGCCCGCCATCTGGATGCCGTCGAGCGGCAGCTTGGCGGCCGCGGCAGTCCCGTGATCCACCACGCCCCACATGGCTTTGCGAATGAATTCGAGATGGTCCTGGTCGACGGCAAGCTGTGTCTGCGGCGCCACCGGCTTGCTTTTGAGCAGGCGCGGAATAACCCGCTTTCCCGTCGCAAGGCGGGCGGCCATGGTTGCTAGCTGCATGGGGTTGATCAACACCATGCCCTGGCCGATTGACATGTTTACGGTGTCGTATCCCTGCCATTTGCGATGATATTTACGCATCATCCACTCTGGGTCGGGAATGGTCCCGTAGCGCTGGTTGTCAAACGGCAAGTCGAACTTCTCGCCAAATCCCATCGAACGAACCATGGGAGAGAGCTTTTCCGCCCCAACGCGAAGGCACATACTGTAAAAATAGACGTCGCAGCTATGCACGACGGCTGCATCCATATCGACCGGACCGTGCCGCTTGTCGCAGTGGAAGGTGTGATTCCCGAGTTGGAAGGCGCCGGTGCAATTAACGATCTGCTTCCGATCGACGCCGGCATTCAGCAGCGCCAGCGCCATCGATGGCTTGATCGTCGACCCCGAAGGGTAAAGGCTCTCCAGCGCCTTGTCGACGAGCGGCAGATGATCGTCCTGTGACAGCATCTTCCATTCGTTCGTACTGATGCCGTCGGAGAAATTGTTGGGGTCGAACGAGGGCATTGACGGCATGGCCAGGATATCGCCGTTGGTGACATCGAGGACCACGACCGAACAGGATTGGTCGCCGATGCGCCGTGCCGCATATTGATGAAGGTCGGAATCGATCGTCAGCTGAACCGTGCCGCCACTGCGGTCGGGCTTCGGCTCGAGCTCCTTGACCAGCTTCCCATGCGCAGTGACTTCGACGCGTTGACCGCCGGGTTCACCGCGAAGCGTCGATTCCAGCGTCTTCTCAAGTCCTTCCTTGCCGATTTTCACGCCCGGGATCAGCAACAGCGGATTTTTGTTTTCCTTTTCATATTCCTTGGCTGAGGCCGGACCGACATAGCCGACCAGCTGACCGACCGTTGAGCCGCCGGGATAGAAACGGGTGAAGCCCTGCGACGCGGCGACTCCTGGAAGATCAGGTAAGCGCACCGTGATCGCCGCATATTGCTCATAGGGTACATTGTCGGCGACCGACACCGGCTGGAAGCCACGCGATTGCGCCAGCTCTCGAGTGATGCGCTCCACGTCGTCGGGTGGCAGGTTCATCAGCTGCTGCAGCTCGGCGATGATCTTCGGGCCGTTGACAATTTGTTGCGGAATCAGATCGACGCGGAAGCTTGCCTTGTTGATCGCGATCGGCTTGCCATTGCGGTCGATGATCCAGCCGCGCCGCGGCGGCACTGGGATCAGCTGAACCCGATTGCTTTCGCTCAGCAGCTGATATTTCTGGTTTTGCGCGATCGCCAGCCAGCCCATGCGCCCGATCAGCAATCCGCCGACCGTCGCCTGTGCTCCCCTGAGAAGCAGCATCCGGCGCGAGAAAGTGATCGACTGGTGCGCCGTGGTGATCCGCATATGCTTCATCGACCGAGCCTCCACCGGTCGACGCGTGCGACAATCCAGGCAAGGGCCGGGAAGATGCAGATGGAGATCACGAGGGCGGGAATCATGCGCGCGAAGGGGGGCGCCGCATCAAGCAGCTTGGCAACACGCCACTGCAGCCATTCGTCAATCGCGATCAGCACCGCCGCCAGAATCCATTCGATCCAGTAATCGCGCCACATCGTGCGGCGGTCGATCAGATCGAGCGCCAGCATGGTCGCACTCCACAAAGCTATTGAAAAGCCTACAGGATAACCGGTGAACAGGTCGTTGACGAAACCCAGCGGCGCAGCCCACCAGGCCGGCCAGGGATCGGCTCGCAGCAGGCGCCAGCTGATGAATATGAGGAATCCGAAGTCGGGGTACCAGCCACTCGTCGAGACAATCGGCAGCGCGGAAAGAAGGGACGCTGCGACAACCGTCGCTGCTGGGATGTAGGCGGCATAGGGTCGTGGTCCCTGGCCGATGCGCCGCCCGGGAGTGAGAGCCGCCCGGACCACTAGGGTGCGGCCGCTGGCGAAGGGGTGTTCTCGGCGGCAATTGCAGCGGGCTCGAACGGCGGTTCGACGATCGCGAAGCTCGTCGTCGACGGATCGGCGAGCGGCAGTGCAATGGCTCCGTCGTCCTTCAACCTCACGACCCGCGCGATCGGAACGAGCGGCGGATACAGGCCCCCAGTGCCGGACGTGATGATGAGATCGCCAGGTTTGAAGGGATTGCGTCCGACCTCCAGCGGGCGGACCTCGACAGTCCCGTCGCCGCGGCCCTGGGCGATCACCGGAATGCCATTCCTCAGCAGTCTCGCCGGAACGATGTTGGACCGATCCGACACGAGCAGGACTCGCGAAGCGAGCGCGCCCGCGTCGATGATCCGTCCGACCAGACCATCGGGCGAGCGGACCGGCATCCCTATCCGCACACCATCGGTGGTCCCGACCGAAAGAATCGCGAAGCGGCGCGGGCTGTTGAAGGATGAGCCGACGATCCGTCCCACTGCAATTGTCGCGCGCTCGTGCTCCCTCAGATCGAGCGTCGCCTTCAGCTGCAGGTTCTCCTGAAAGATCGCCTTCGCCTCGACCATGCGCTGGAGCATCGCCTTGTTCTGGCGCTTCAGTTCCGCATTTTGGCTGGCTGCATCCCAATAATTGCCGGCGCCGGTGAAGACGCCTTCAGCCGTTGCGGTCACTTCGTGCAACGCTCCGGCGACCGGACCGGTGATGTCCAGCGCTGCGCCGCGCACCCGGTCGAACTGCTGCGGAGCGACCAGCGACAGCGTCAGGAGAACAAGACCGACGATGATACCCGCGATCACCGCGAGGAAGCTGAAGAACAGCCCGTATTGGGCCCGACGCGACCAGCCGGGACGCGCGGTCGCCACCGCTCAGGAGCCCGCTATGCCGTTTGCAGGACGCCGCGGAACTGCTCTTCCTCCAGCGCTCGGCCAGTGCCGAGCGCGACGCAGGTGAGCGGGTCATCGGCGACGGTGACTGGAAGGCCGGTTTCGTCGCGAAGCACTTCGTCCAGACCCTGGAGGAGCGCTCCGCCGCCAGTGAGGACGATTCCCTGATCGCAAATGTCGGCAGCAAGCTCCGGCGCGGTATTCTCAAGCGCGATTCGGACGCCCTCGACAATGGTCCCGACAGGCTCGGAAAGAGCTTCGGCGATCTGGCCCTGGTTGATCGAGATCTCCTTGGGCACGCCATTGACGAGATCGCGGCCCTTGATGTGGACCGTCTTTCCAATGCCGTCGACCGGCGGCTTGGCGATTCCGACCTCCTTCTTGATTCGCTCGGCGGTGGCTTCGCCGATCAGGAGATTGTGATTGCGGCGGACATAGGAGCTGATCGCCTCGTCCATCTTGTCGCCGCCGACGCGCACCGAGGTGGTGTAGGCGAGGCCGCGCAACGACAGCACTGCGACTTCGGTGGTCCCGCCACCGATGTCGACCACCATCGATCCAATCGGCTGCGTAACAGGCATGTCGGCGCCGATCGCAGCGGCCATCGGTTCCTCGATCAGATAGACTGCGCTCGCGCCGGCGTTGGAGGCGGCGTCGCGGATTGCGCGGCGCTCGACCGAAGTCGAGCCCGAGGGGACGCAGATGACGATTTCGGGGAAGCGCCAGGCGCGCATCTTCCCGCCGTGCACCTTGTGAATGAAATGCTTGATCATCTGCTCGGCGACATCGATGTCGGCAATCACGCCGTCGCGAAGCGGCCGTATGGCCTCGATCTGGTCCGGGGTCTTGCCCATCATCAGCTTGGCGTCGTCGCCGACCGCCTTGACCTTCTTGACCCCGTTGATGGTCTCGATGGCGACGACCGACGGCTCATTGAGAACGATTCCGCGGCCGCGGACGTACACGAGCGTGTTGGCGGTCCCAAGATCGATCGCCATGTCGTGCGACATCCATTTAAACCAACGATTCCAGAACATTCGATTCCCCGCCTCTCGAATTGATTTTGCCAGCCGCCGTGAATTCGCGCGAGCTTAATAAATGATTGTTCTCAGACCATTGAATGCAATCTGAATTTTCAGGAAAAATCAGCGCTTCGCCGGCTGGTTCGAATTGGGATAAGACCCTTAACATGTCAATAAGAAGGCTGCCGCCTGAGCTCATCAATCGCATTGCCGCAGGGGAGGTCGTGGAGCGACCGGCAAGCGCGCTTAAGGAGCTCGTAGAAAATTCTCTTGATGCCGGCGCGACGCGGATTGCGGTCAGGCTCCAGGCGGGCGGTCTCGAGCTTATCGAGGTCACTGACGACGGCTGCGGGATCGCGCCTGACGAAATGCGCCTCGCGCTCGAACGCCACGCAACGTCGAAGCTTCCAGGCGATGCCCTCGACGGCGTGAGGAGCTTCGGCTTCCGCGGTGAAGCGCTGCCGGCGATCGCAAGCGTCTCGCGACTGACCTTGGAAAGCCGCCTTCGCGGCGGCGAGGGTTGGCGGAAGGAGATCGACCACGGCGAACCCGTCGGCGAGGGGCCGGCCGCGCTCCCGCCGGGCACACGGATCAGGGTTGAGCGGCTGTTCGACAAGGTACCGGCCCGTCGAAAATTCCTGCGCACTCCGCGCGCTGAATATGCTGCCTGCCTGGATGCCGTGAAGCGGCTCGCAATGGCCCGGAGCGACGTTGGATTCGCCCTCGACCACGACGGACGACGCATTCTCACGCTGCAGCCCGCTGAGCCGCCCGCGCGCGTCGCGGAGCTCCTGAGCAATGAGCTCGAGCGGCACGGGATCGGCATTGATTGCGAGCGCAACGGCTTGAGGCTCAGCGGAGTGGTCAGCCTGCCGACCTTCAATCGCGGAATTGCCGACCAGCAATATCTGTTCGTCAATTCACGCCCGGTGAAGGACCGCCTTCTGGTTGGCGCCTTGCGGGCGGCCTATCGCGACCTGATCGCCCGCGACCGCCACCCGATCGCCGCCCTCTTCGTCGATGTTCCCCTCGACGAGGTGGACGTGAACGTCCACCCGGCAAAGACCGAAGTCCGCTTCCGCGACTCGGCCGCTGTTCGGGGGCTGATCATCGGCGGTCTGCGCGCTGCGCTCGACGAAGAAAGCAAGCGCAGCGCAGCCCGGGACCAGGCCGCCGCGCCGGTCATGTGGACAAGCAGCGCCAGCTATGAACCCGAGCCGAATCTTGGGCTGGACGTGCCGGTGGTGCGCGAGGAGCAGCGAATCTTCGAGCCGATAGCCTTCGTTCCGCAAGGTCGCGCCGAAGCTGCGACCCAAGCGGTGCCGAGCTATCCGCTCGGCGTCGCACGTGGCCAGGTGGGGGCTACCTACATCATTGCGGAGGCCGAGGACGGATTGGTGATCGTCGATCAGCATGCGGCGCACGAGCGCCTGGTGCTCGAACGCATGCGCGCGGCGCGGGAAGGGGCGTCGGTTGCGCGCCAGGCGTTGTTGGTCGCGGAAGTGGTTGAACTGGAGGAGACTGACTGCGATCGGCTCGAGAGCGCGGCCGAAGAGCTCGCTGAGATGGGCCTCGAGCTGGAGCGGTTTGGCGCGACTGCGATGCTGGTCCGAACGGTGCCTGCGGCGATCGGCGAGGCTGACCCGTCCAGCCTTCTTGCCGATCTTGCGGCAGAGATCGCCGAGCTCGGCGGACCGATGAGCCTGCGCGACAGGCTCGACCATGTCGCTGCGACGATCGCCTGTCACGGCTCGGTCAGAGCCGGACGGATTCTCTCAGTCGCCGAGATGAATGCGCTTCTGCGCGAAATGGAGGCGACGCCGCGCTCGGGGCAGTGCAATCATGGACGGCCGACCTGGGTCAAGCTCGGCCACGGCGAGATCGAAAAACTGTTCGGTCGCAGATAATTCTATCTGCCCAGGCGGGCGGCCCCGATGGCTGCACCCGCAATATAGCCGAGCGCGACTGCCGCCAGGCAGGCGGCAACCGAAAGCAGGACATTGCCGAAGGCCTCGGCGAAGTCGCGGTTACGGATCAGCTCCAGCGTCTGCAGGCTGAACGATGAGAAGGTGGTGAAGCCGCCGCAAAGGCCGACCATGATGAATTGCCGAACATTGGGCGAGATCATCATCCGGCTTTCCGGCGCGGCAAGCGCAGCGACGAACCCGATCACGACCGATCCGATCACATTGACGGTCAGAGTACCCCAGGGAAAGGTCTCGCCATACCTCAGCGCCACCGCGCGCGAGGCTGCATAACGCGCCATTCCGCCAAGTGCGCTTCCAATTGCGATCCAGAGATAGGCAAGCACGACGCTGCGCGTTGTAGCGGGCAATCTCAGAGGGTAAAGCCGCGCTGCGAGGGAGGTGAAATTTGGGACTTTCCGGCCAGGTCGCCCTGATGCGCATTTACACCGACGAGAGCGCCCGTGCCGGCCACAAGTCGCTGTTCGAAGCGATCGTCTGCAAGGCGCGGGACGAGGGCCTCGCGGGAGCAACCGTGCTCCGCGGTCCGATGGGCTTCGGCCATTCGCATCGAATCCAGAATGCGAGCATTCTCAACCTCTCGGCCAACTTGCCGCTGGTGATCGAGATCGTCGACGCCGAAGAAAAATTACGCAAATTTCTCGAATCGCTTGAATCGATGGACGACATCGGCTTGGTGACCCTCGAAAAAGTCGAAATCCTCCATCACTCAGCGAAATGAACATCGATCTCATCCCCACCGGGGACAATCCCCCCGAAAACATCAACGTCGTCATTGAGGTCCCCGTCGGAGGCGAACCCGTAAAGTACGAGTTCGACAAGAGATCGGGCGCCTTGTTCGTCGACCGGATCCTTCACACCCCGATGCGCTATCCGGCGAACTATGGCTTCGTTCCGCACACCCTTTCGCCCGACGGCGACCCGCTGGACGCGCTCGTGATCGCGAGGTCGCCCTTCGTGCCCGGCTGCGTGTGCCGGGCGCGGCCGATTGGAGTCCTCAATCTCGAGGACGAGCATGGCGGCGACGAGAAGCTGATCTGTGTTCCGGTCGACACGACCTTCCCTTATTATTCGGACGTCGGCGAGCGGCAGGACCTTCCTTCGATCGTTCTCCAGCAGATCGAGCACTTCTTCACCCACTATAAGGATCTCGAGGTCGACAAGTGGGTGCGGGTCGGCAAATGGGGCGACGCTGCCGACGCCCGCCGGATCCTCGTGGAAGCGATCGAGCGCGCAAAGCAGAAGGTTGCGGCGCACGCCTGAAGGGGCGACTTTGGGCACGTTTTCTGCTATATGTCGGCACTTCCACGCAGGGAGGCGCGCAATGGCTACGCAGGACCGCATCTATTTTGCTCGCCGCGCCGCCGAGGAGCAGGAGCGTGCAGTCACGGCCGCCGATCCGGAGGTCGCTGAGGCGCATCGCAAATTGCAGCGCGCCTATCTGGAGCGCGCCAGCGTTGGCGACCGGCCCAGCATTGCGCAGGAAACGATCGGCTGATCATTCCTTCGCGGCGCTGAGCCGGCGAAATGTCTCCTGGATCAGGCTCGAATGCGCTTGCGTCCGGGCGAGCTCGAGCCGCGCATAGCCGCTCGCCTCTTCCTGCCTCAGTTCTTCGGCGAAACGGCCGGCCCGGATCTCGCCGAGCATCTTGCGCATCTTCTCGCGAACGCCTTCGTCAATCAGCCGCGGTCCGCCCAACAATGATCCAAGTTCGGCGGCGTTGGAGATAGCCTCGCGCATGCCGGCGGGACCGCGCTCCTCGATCAGGCCGGCAAGAAGCTTCAGCTCGCCGACACATTCGAGATAGGCAACCTCGGGCGAAATGCCGGCCTCGACGAGCACGTCGAAGCCCATCGCCATGATCTCGGGAACCGGCCCCCAAATCACCGCATGCTCGTTGAACAAGTCGGATTCGCACTCCTCGCCAAAGCTTGAGGCGATCAGGCCGGCACGGGCGCAGCCGATCGCCTGCCCGTACGCCAGGGCAATGTTGCGGGCATTGCCCGTGCGATCCTGCGCGACCGACCAGAGTGCGTACATTCCCTGGCCCTGCTGATAGAGCGAGCGAAGCGCGCTCCCGGGTCCTTTGGGGGCCACGAGGAAAATGTCGAGGTCGGAGCGCGGCTTGATGACCTTGAAGTGGATCGCCAGGCCGTGACTGAAGCCGAGCGCTGCACCTTCGGGCAAGCAGTGCTCGATCTCGCGATAGACCGCGCCGACGACTTCGTCCGGAGTCAGCAGCATCACGACTTCTGCCGAAGCGACCGCTCGGTCGAGCAGTTCGGTCGCGAGCCCCGCGGCTTCGGCTTCGAACTTGCTTCCCGAATTGCCGCGCAGCCCGACGACGACATCGATCCCGCTATCCTTCAGGTTCAGCGCCTGGGCGCGGCCCTGATTGCCAAAACCAATGATTGCTATCCGTTTGCCAGCTAGCGGGGCCGGATCGATGTCTTCTTCTCGGAGGAGCAGGTCCATTGGGGCGCGACTAGCGCTTCGGCTTCAGCAGGGCCAGCGCGTCGCCAAGGTGGTCGATGTCGAGCGCCTGCTGGAACCGCGGCCAGTGCGGCGGCGGCTGATGCGCGAACCAGGTATATTGACGCTTCGCGTAGCGTCGCGTTGCCTGCCGGCCCATGGCAACGGCCTCGTCGAGCGAGACCTTCCCTCGCAGATAGCCGGTGAGCTCGGGCACGCCGATTGCGCGCATGACGGGAAGGTTCGGGTTGAGCTTGCGGGCGAGCAATGCCTCCACTTCCGCCACCGCGCCCTCCTCGAACATGCGGCCAAAGCGCTCGTCGCAGCGCGCATACAGCCAATTGCGCGGCGGCAGGAGGACGATCGGCTGGAGCTCGACTTCGTCGGCGATGCCGCCCTCGCGCTGCTTCTGCCATTCGGAGAGGGTGCGACCGGTAGAGAGAATGACTTCGAGCGCCCGGTTGATCCGGGCGCTGTCGCCCGCCTGGAGCCGAGCCGCAGAGTCAAGATCGAGCGCTTCGAGCTTGGCGCGATTTTCCTCGACCGGGGCAGCGCGGACGCGCGCGCGTATATCGGGATCGATGGCCGGCACCGGCGCGATGCCATCAAGCAATGTCCGCAGGTAAAGGCCGGTGCCTCCGACCAGGACAGGCGATCGGCCGCTCGCCTGGATGTCGGCAATTTCTCGGGCAGCCAGAGTCGCCCAATCGGCAGCCGAGCAGGGAAACGCCCCGTCCTGGACACCGTAGAGCCTGTGCTCGGCCCGATTGAGATCTTCGTTGGTTGGAGCAGCGCTGAGCACGCGCAGATCGCGATAGATTTGTGCACTGTCGGCGTTGACGATCACGCCTCCAATTTGCTGAGCAAGAATGAGCGCCAGCGCCGACTTGCCGGACGCGGTCGGACCGGCGATGACGATCAACGGAGGTTTGGACAAACGCATGAGTATCGCGACGCTGATAGCAGCCGGACGGCTCGATGACAGGCTGATCGACCGGGCGCTCGGATTGCTTCGCGAGATCGATCCGCGCGCCGGCTTCTTGCGCTGGATCGATGAAGGCGATGCCGCCGACCTCAGCTTCAAGGGCGATACGAAGGCAGCCCGGTGGGCGATGGACGGCATCGAAGGCGTGGACATTGTCGTCCAGCAGGACGAGCCGCGGTGGAAGCGGCTGTTCGTTGCCGACATGGATTCGACCATCATCGGACAGGAGTGCATCGACGAACTCGCCGATTACGCCGGGCTCAAAGAGAAAGTCGCACGGATCACCGAGCGCGCGATGCAGGGCGAGCTCGATTTTCGAGGAGCGCTAAGGGAAAGGGTTCGTCTTCTTGCCGGCCTCGACGAAGCTGAGCTGAAGCGTTGTCTCGATGAGCGCGTGCGCTTGACTGCCGGGGCGCAAACCTTGGTGCAGACGATGCGTGCAGGCGGCGCGAGTTGCTTGCTCGTGTCGGGTGGATTCCTGTCTTTCGCCGAGCCGGTCGCACGGACCGCGGGATTTGACCGGGTCCGCGCGAACAGGCTGGTGTTCGCCGGCGGGAAACTCAGCGGAGAGGTCGGCGACCCGATCGTCGATGCAATCGCAAAACGCGAGGCCCTGATCGAGGTGCGCGAGCAACTCGGGCTCAAGCAGCAAGATGTTCTGGCGATCGGCGACGGCGCCAACGACAAGATGATGATCGAGGAAGCGGGTCTCGGCATTGCCTTTCGCGCAAAGCCCGCTTTGGTCGAGGTTGCCAACGCCGAGCTGCGGCATCATGGGCTCGACGCCCTGCTCTGGGTGCAGGGGGTCTCTCGGAAGGACTGGTTTCGAAGGTAGCTATTTGGCGGGAACTGGAAAGCAGGGGATGCCGAGCGACGCGCAAGCGGCGGCTGCGCCACTTCGGGTCGCGAATGGACCGACCTGAAGCCGAGTCATTGCTCCGGCCGGCGTGTAGAAGGGAGTGCGCCCGGCGAGCGCGGGCTTTGCTGCCAGTCTTCGGTAGAGTGCCTCGGCACCGACTCGCTGGGAGAAGGCGCCGAGCTGGATTCGCCAGGCGCCTGTTGCAGCCGGCGATGTTGCCGGCTTCGCGGCTGCTGCGGTTTCAGTTGCCGCCGCTGGCTTCGGTCGAGCAATCCGCATCGGCTTCGCGGGTTTGGAAATCGGCGCCGGCTTCGTCTTCACCGCCGCCAAAGCAAGTGCCTTCGTGCGATCGGCGGCGGGCATCAGCTGATCGAGCTCAGCAAGCGTCTGCTTCGCGGGACCCAGCCCCTGCGCTGCCGAGCGGCTCACGAACGCATAGCCGAGCATCCGGTCCTGCGTCACTCCGTCACCGTTAAACAAGGCGGTGCCGTAGACGAGCAGCGCTCGTGGATCGTCCTTTTCAGCCGCTTTCCTGAGCCATTGGAGACCTTCGGAATGGTTGCCATTCTGAAACAGCAACAGCCCGAGATTGGTCTCTGCGTCCACGCTGCCCCTTGCCGCTGCGCGCTCGTACCAGCTTTGTGCAGCGCCGAGATTGATCGGCACTCCGCGGCCGAGGCGATAGGCCTGTCCAAGGTTGAACGCCGCCTCGGGATCGCCTTTTTCCGCGAGCGGCCGCCAAATCGCCACGGCGCCTGCATAATCGGATTTTTGCCAGGCCTCGATGCCCGCGGTGACCGATTGGGCCGAAAGCGGCGCAGACGTGAAGGCAAATAGCGCGACGGCGACTAAGTATCTAGGAATCATGCGTTAACCCACCCCCGCCTCTTCTTAGCCGAGCCGGTCCGAACCGCAAACAGGGTCGTGGCGGTGTTAACCAGATTTTAGAGGCTCTGGTGTCACTCCGCTTCCCGAACCGACGTTATTTCACGCGAGGGGAAAAGCATGCGCGTCCTGGCACTGGCATCGCAGAAGGGAGGGTCCGGCAAGACGACCTTGTCCGGGCATCTTGCGGTGCAGGCTCAGCTTTCTGGGGCTGGCCCGGTCTGCCTGATCGATATCGACCCGCAAGGCAGCCTTGCCGACTGGTGGAACGAACGCGAGGCCGACATGCCGGCCTTTGCCCAGACGACCGTTGCGCGCCTCGCAAGCGATCTCGAAGTGCTTCGCCAACAGGGGTTCCGGCTTGCTGTCATCGACACCCCGCCGGCGATTACCATGGCGATCCAAAGCGTCATTGCTGTTGCCGAACTGATCGTCATTCCGACGCGGCCGAGTCCTCATGACCTTCGCGCGGTAGGCGCAACCGTCGATCTTTGCGATCGTGCCGGCAAGCCGCTCATTTTCGTCGTCAATGCCGCGACACCCAAGGCCAAGATCACCTACGAAGCAGCGGTCGCCCTGTCGCAGCACGGCACTGTCGCACCGGTAACGCTTCACCATCGCACCGACTTCGCAGCCTCGATGATCGATGGCCGTACGGTCATGGAGATCGATCCCCAAGGCCGTTCGGCCAGGGAAGTAACCGAGCTTTGGGAATATATTTCGGACCGCCTCGAAAAGAATTTTCGCCGCACTGTGTTCGCTGCGCCCGGAGCGGCGCCGGGCATTGCTGCGGCCAGTCCGCGTCCGGTCGGTGGCTTCGGCCGCCGCGTCGTCGGTCAGTAAGGGGGCGTCGAGGTGGCAACAGAAGCCAAGCCTTTCGCCTCTCTTTCCTCCGGTCTCCTCGCTCGCAAGGGCGCTGCCCGCCCGGCAATGCGGCCGCAGGGTTTCGGTCAGGTGGGTAATGGACTTGAGGACCTCGGCTGGAACGACATGGGCTTTGAACCGCCCAAGCCGGCGGAGGCAGCGCGAGATGCATCTCATGATGCATTCGGCGAGGAAGTCGTCGAGCATCCACGGGCGCATCATCCGACGGGTCTCACTCCGGTCCAATCACCGGTTCACGACCAGCAAGCGGAAATTGTCGATCGCTTCGGCGGTGTCGACGATGCCGAGGAGGAAGAGATCGACGAGACGGCGGAACTCGCCGAGGCCGAGGCACAGGAAGTTCTGCCGCCAGTGGCAGTCGTTTCTCAGCCGATCGTCCAGGTCGCCGCTCCGAAGTCTGCTCCGGCTCCGCGTCGCGCGCCGCGCCCGCGGTCGGCGCCGGGAAGTAAAGGGAAGGCGGCGTTCACGCTCCGCCTCGATCCAGATCGTCACCTCAAGCTTCGTTTGGCCTGCGCGGTGGATGGACGCTCAGCCCAACAGCTTGTGACCGACGCGCTCGACCATTTGCTCGAGCGCATGCCCGATATCGACGGGTTGGCCGAAAAGGCAAAACGCAGGGGGTAAATTCCGATGAACCAGCCGCTTCGCTTCAGCTCAGCAGCGTCGCTTGTCGTCTTGGGTTCGATGATTGCGGGTTGCGCGGCGCCTCAAGCCCGCGTCGGCAGTGCTTCGCACATTGGCGGCAAAGCGGATCAGGACGTGGGGCTCGCGACGCGCGCGATGGCCGCCCTCAATTCCAACAACATTCCGGTCGCGATTGATTTCGGCCAACGTGCCGTCGCGAAGACTCCGGCGGACGCGACTTTGCGTGCGCTCCTCGGAAATGCCTATTTCGCGGGCGGCCGCTTTCATTCGGCCGAGCAAGCCTATCGCGACTCGCTGACGCTCAATCCAGCCCAGGCTCAGATCATCCTCAAGCTTGCTCTCGTGCAGATCGCTCAGGGCAAGGACGGCGAAGCAATCGGCGTTCTCAATGCCGGGCGCGGCGCGCTCGACGCCTCCGACTACGGTCTGGCGCTTGCACTTGCCGGTCATCCAGCAGAAGCAATCGCGATACTCGACCCTGCAGCACGCGCGATCGGGGCCGATGCGACGGTGCGCCAGAATCTCGCCCTTGCCCATGCGCTTGCAGGCGATTGGGACGAAGCACGCACGATTGCAGCTCAGGACGTGCCGGCAGGACAGCTCGATGCTCGCATTCAGCAGTGGATGCAGCTCGCCAAACCGACGCATGCTTCCGATCAGGTCGCGGCGCTCGTCGGCGTTACTCCGGCCGCAATCGACGCCGGTCAACCGGTCCAATTGGCGCTGAACAGCGACTCGACGCAGCAGGCCCGCTCCATGCCCGCTCCGGCGCCGCGCGCCGCCTCGCAGGCGCCTGTCGCAGTCGAGGCTGTTGCGACGCTTCCCGCGCGGACTTCGGCCCCGGTGCAAGCTGTTCCGCCCGCGCCTCCACCGCCCCGACCGACGCTCGCGACAATGGCCGCCAATGCTTATTCGCAAGCCACGAACCTCGTCGCTTCGGTTCTGCCGCACAGCAGGCCCGCGGCCAAGCCGAACAAGGCGGTGCGCGTCAACGCTACTCTTCAGCCGGTGCGCCGCGGCAATTCGCCAGCTGTCGTCCAGCTCGGTGCTTACGGTTCGCCGCAGCGCGTCCTCGCTGCCTGGACGGGCGCCGCCCATAAATATGGCGCGCTCAAGGCCTACCTGCCGATGAGCGCCCGCTTCGCCAGCCCGAAAGGGACTTTCTACCGGCTTTCGGTACGCGGCTTCAACAATGTCGGCCAGGCGAACGCCTTGTGCGCTTCGCTGCGACGCAAGGGCGCAAGCTGCTTCGTTCGCAATGTCGCGGGTGATGCGCCAGTCCAGATCGCGTCGCGTTAGGCCGAGCCGCCGACTACCAGTTCCAAACAGGCCATTCGCACGGCCACACCCATCTCGACCTGGAGCGTGATGAGCGAGCGCTCGGGATCGTCGGCAACCTCGTCCTCAATCTCCACTCCGCGGTTCATTGGACCGGGGTGCATGACGACGGCTTTGGGCGAGGCGGTCGCAAGCCGCTCGGCAGTCAGACCATAGCGCGAGAGATATTCGCCGGGACCATCGCCCAAATCCTCTTCGAGCCGCTCCCGCTGAACGCGCAGCATCATGACCACGTCCGCGCCTGCAATCGCCTCATCGACCGATAGTTGAGGAATGCCGTCGGGCATCAGCGCGGCCGGGCCGGCGAGCCGCACTTGGGCTCCGAGACGCGCGAGCAGCTTCGCGTTGGAGCGGGCGACGCGGCTGTGGCGAATGTCGCCGCAAATGGCGATTTGAAGGCCCTCGATTCGGCCGAGCCGTTGGCGGAGCGTCGCAGCGTCGAGCAAAGCCTGGGTCGGATGCTCGTTGGTGCCGTCGCCGGCGTTGAGCACCGGCGCGTCCATGATCGATGCGACGGTTGCTGGAGCGCCGTTCTCACGATGTCGAATGACCAGCGCGTCGGGGCGCATTGCGTTGAGCGTGCGCGCTGTGTCTTCGAGCGTTTCGCCCTTCCTGATCGAGCTATGCTCGACCGACAGCGCGACGGCGGCCGCGCCGAGCCGATATGCTGCGGTCGCGAAGGACATCGCGGTACGGGTCGAGTTCTCATAGAACAGATTGAAGATGATCCGCCCGCTGAGCCTCTCGCTCGAACGGCGGCCGCGATTGCCGGAGAAATAGAGCTCGGCACGGTCGAGGATGTCGGCGATCTCAGAGTCGCTCAGGGAATCGATCGTCAGGATGTCCACGAGCGCCTCGCTTATTGTGGACTTGCCAGGTTGGCCAGCGCGTCGATGGCTCCCTGCAGAATATGGGCAGCGGCGAGCGCGTCGACCTTCTCGGCGCGGCGCGCGCGGCTCACGTCGGCTTCGATCATTGCCCGCTCAACGGCCTGGGTGGACCAGCGTTCATCCCAGAGCAGGATCGGCAGGTCGAGTGGCGCGAGGTTGCGCGCGAAGGCACGGACCGACTGGGTGCGCGGGCTGTCGCTGCCGTCCATGTTGAGGGGAAGACCGACCACCAGGCCAGTGACCTGCTCGCGGGCTATCAAACTCTGCAATTGCTGCAGATCCTGCGTGAATTTGGTTCGGCGGATGGTCTCGAGAGGTCCGGCGAAGGTCCAGCCGGAGTCGCATATGGCAAGGCCAATGGTCCTGGTGCCGACATCCAGCCCCGCAAGCTTGCCGCCATTGCTCAACGCCGCCGCGAACTCACGCGTTTGGGAGGTGATCAGCGATGCCATGCGCTGAGTCTCCGTTCGGCGTCGCGCCGGATCGCGCCCCAGAAGAGGGCATAATCGTAAACATGATAATTGTTGCCAGGCAGCACGTAGGACCCAAGCTGCGGCGCAACTCCATCAAGGATCAACAGACCCTTGTCGCAATGCGCGCCGACAATGCCCGGCTGAAGCGATGCCGAGCTTAGGTCCGCCGTCGGGATGAGGGTGCCGGCATTGTCCTGCGGCCTTGCAGCGCCGTCCTTCGTTCCGGTCACGGGATTGACGCACAGCACGTCCTTTTGACGCCGGTCGCCGCCGTTGAATCCCCTGGTCTTGTCCCATTCGTTGAAGATCAGATCGGGATTCGCGGGCTCCCCGAACGTCATCCATGAGAGAATGCATCCGGTCTGGTCCGCCGACGCGCAGGCCGGAAGACCAAGAGCCGGGAGGTCCGCTGTCGTGCTGATCGGCCAACCGACAACATAGGCAGCGACGATCCGCTTCGCGACCGGCGTGCCGGCGATCTTCTCTTTCAAGAGGCGCTCGAGGTGAAGCGCGCCCTGGCTGTGCGCGGCAAGGATGATCGGGCTCTTCTTCGGCACTCGTTTGAGGAACTCGTCGAAAGCTGCCGCGACGTCGCCATATGCGAAGTCGAGCGCCTTGCGCGCGTCCTCACTCTTGAGCAGGAAAGCGCCATAAGCTGCCTGACGATAGCGCGGAGCCCAAATCTCCGCCCCGCGATTGAATGCGCTTGGCTGGCTCTGGACGAAGAGCCGGGTCCGCAACTCGGTATCGCTGCCGACCATCAGCGGCGCGTTCCAGCGGTCACGCTCGAGGTAGGTGGTTGGATGAATGTAGAAGACGCGTGCGTTGGTCGCGATCGGGTCATCCGGAGCATCGTTCGACGGCCGCCACCGCGACGGGTCGGTGGGAAGGTCCGGCCTCGCAACCCACGCCGACGCCTCCGAATAGTCGGGTGCGCCGTCCGCCTTGGCCGCCTCGAAATGCCCTTTCGGAACCGCCTGTTCAACCAGGACTCGCCCGCCCCATTCGTACATTGCAAGAGCTCCTGCGACTGCGAGCAGCGTCAGGACGAAGATGCAGCCGAGGAATCGACGCGCGTACATTGGGCGCGGCCCTATGGGCGTGTCGACCGATGGGCAAGGCGGTTGAAGGCCCGCGGACGCCCCGCTATCGCGCCGGCAATGTCAGTCACCTCCGAACAGGTCCGTCATATCGCAACGCTCGCGCGGATCGCGATGAGCGACGAGGAGCTCGAGCGCTTCGTGCCCGAGCTAAACAACATCCTTGGTTGGGTTGAACAGCTAGGCGAAGTCGATACCGATGGCGTCGAGCCCCTCACCGCAGTCATCGAGCAGAAGCTTCGTTTGCGGGAGGATGTCGTCAACGACGGCAATATCCGCGACGAGGTTCTTGCCAATGCGCCTAGCGCGCAACATGGATTTTTTGCGGTTCCGAAGGTGATCGAATGAGCGGGCTTGTCGGCAAGACGATCGCCGAATTGCGCGACGGATTTCGGGCTGGTGAGTTCACTGCGCGCGAAATTGCGGAGGCGTACAACGACGCCGTGGCTGGGGCTCGGACGCTGAACGCCTACACGGTCGAAACGCCCGAGGACGCACTCGCCGCAGCCGAAAGGGCCGACAAGGCGCGGGCCTCGGGCGACCTGCCGCCGCTCGCCGGCATTCCGCTCGGCATCAAGGACCTGTTCGCGACCCGCGGGGTCGACACCACCGCCGGAAGCAATATCCTTAAAGGGTTCAAGCCGCGCTATGAGAGCACGGTCACTGCGAACCTGCGCAGTGCGGGTGCCGGCATGCTCGGTAAGTTGAACATGGACGAGTTCGCGATGGGCTCGTCGAACGAGACCAGTGCTTATGGACCGGTGATCTCTCCCTGGCGGCGCAAGGGCAGCAATGTCGCGCTGACGCCTGGCGGGTCTTCGGGCGGGTCGGCAGCGGCAGTATCGGCGGGTCTCGCGCCCGGCGTCACCGGGACCGACACCGGCGGCTCGATCCGCCAGCCTGCGGCCTTCACCGGAATAGCCGGCATCAAGCCGACTTATGGGCGCTGCTCCCGCTGGGGGATCGTCGCCTTCGCGAGCTCTCTTGACCAAGCGGGCCCAATGGCGCGGACCGTGCGCGACTGCGCCATTCTCCTCGAAGCCATGGCTGGTTTTGATGCGAAGGATTCGACTTCACTCGATCTGCCGGTCCCGCCATGGGAAAAGAATCTATCGAGCAATCTCAACGGGAAACGCGTTGGTATTCCAAGGGAATATCGGATCGACGGAGTGCCGGCTGAGATCAACAGGCTGTGGGACCGCGGTATCGAATGGCTGAGAGACGCCGGCGCGACCCCGGTCGAGATCAGCCTGCCGCACACCGGCTACGCGCTTCCGACCTATTACATCATCGCGCCTGCGGAGGCCTCATCCAACCTCGCCCGCTATGACGGGGTGCGCTACGGCCTGAGGGAGACCGGCGGCGATGGTCTGAACGGAATGTATGCAGCGACCCGCGAGGCTGGTTTCGGCGCTGAGGTGAAGCGCCGGATCATGATCGGCACCTATGTGCTCTCGGCCGGCTTCTACGACGCTTATTTCACCAAGGCGCAGAAGGTGCGGGCGCTGATCAAGCGGGATTTCGCAAAGGCGTTCGAGAGTTGCGACCTGATCCTCACGCCGACTGCGCCGTCGGCAGCGTTCGGAATCGGCGAGACGACCGATCCGCTCGCGATGTATTTGAACGACGTATTTGCGGTTCCCGCAAGCCTCGCCGGGCTGCCCGCGATGAGCGTTCCGGGAGGACTGGACGAGCAGGGGCTGCCACTTGGACTGCACCTGATCGGTAACGAGCTCGACGAGCAGACGGTCTTGAACGCGGGCCTTGCAATCGAGGAGCGGGCCGGGTTCACCGCACGACCGGAGAAGTGGTGGTAATGGCCGACGCTGCTGCACCTTATCGAATCAAAGGTACGACCGGTGACTGGGAAGTTGTGGTCGGGCTCGAAGTCCATGCGCAGATCACTGCGACGGCCTCGAAGCTTTTCTCCGGAGCAGCGACAGCGTTCGGAGCCGAACCCAATACGCAAGTGAGCCTGGTCGATGCGGCCATGCCGGGCATGCTTCCGGTGCCCAACAGGGAATGCATACGCCACGCAGTGCGCACCGGAATGGCACTCGATGCGGTGATCAACCGCTGGAGCCGGTTCGACCGGAAGAATTACTTCTACGCCGACCTGCCGCAGGGATACCAGATCAGCCAGCTCTACCATCCGCTGGTCGGCGAGGGTGAGATCGAGATCCTGACCGACGAAAAAGACGAGTCGACCGCCAAACGGATCGGGATCGAGCGCATCCATGTCGAGCAGGATGCCGGCAAGCTGATGCATGACCAGCATCCGACGATGAGCTACGTCGATTTGAACCGCTGCGGCGTCGCGCTGATGGAGATCGTCTCGCGGCCCGACATGCGTTCGCCGGCCGAAGCAGGCGCATACCTCAGGAAGCTGAGGGCGATCCTGCGCTACGTCGGCTCGTGCGACGGCAATATGGAAGAGGGCTCAATGCGCGCCGACGTCAATGTCAGCGTGAGAAAGGCCGGAGACGGGCTCGGCACGCGGACCGAGACCAAGAATGTCAATTCGGTACGCTTCGTCATGCAGGCGATCGAGCATGAAGCGCGGCGGCAGGTCGAGTTGCTCGAGGAAGGCGGAAGGGTCATCCAAGAGACGCGATTGTTCGATCCCGACACCGGCACGACCCGGGCGATGCGCTCGAAGGAAGAAGCGCATGATTATCGCTACTTCCCCGACCCGGATCTGCTGCCGCTCGAGCTCGATGAAGCCTTTCTCGACGAATGCCGTGCAAGCCTTCCCGAGCTGCCCGACACGAAGCGCAAGCGTTACGAGGGGCTTGGCATAACTCCTTACAATGCCAGCGTTCTGACCGCCGAGGTCGAGACTGCGCGCTGGTTCGATGCACTGCTCGATGCGGGTGCCGAGCCGAAGCAGGCCGCGAACTGGGTGGTCGCCGAGCTCTTCGGAGCACTCAACCGGCGCGGGGAGACGATCGACCAGAACCCGATATCGCCTGCGCAGGCGGCGGAGCTGTTGGGCCTGGTCGCAGACGCAACCATCTCGGGGACGATCGCCAAGCAGGTATTTGAGATCATGCTCGATAGCGGCGAGGGCGCGGCTGCCATCGTCGAGAAGCGCGGCCTCAAGCAGACCAGCGATACGGGCGCGATCGACGCAGAGATCGACAAGGTGCTCGCTGCCAATGCTGAAAAGGTCGCCGAATATCGGGCCGGAAAGCAGCAGCTGTTCGGCTTCTTCGTCGGTCAGACGATGAAGGCCATGGCCGGCACGGCCAATCCGCAGGTGGTCAATGAACGCCTGCGAGCAAAATTGTCATAATCGCGTCATTGCGAGGACCCTCGACTCGATCGAGGTGACGCGGCAATCCAAAGCAGCGGGGAGCCCGGTTGCTTCGCCTGGGTCGCAATGACGGAGAAGATGTTGCGCAAATTCATGCTGGCCGCAGTCGCGGCCCTTTTCGCCACGCAGTCGGCGGCCCAGGCGACTGCGCCCGTTCAGAGCCCGCCCAACCTGCTCGTCGTAATTTCGGTCGACCAGTTTTCGGCCAACCTGTTCGACGAATATCGATCGCAGTTCACTGGCGGTCTGGGCCGGCTCGCGTCGGGAACCGTGTTCCGCAACGGCTATCAGAGCCATGCGGCGACCGAGACCTGCCCGGGGCATTCGACGATCCTCACCGGCGACCATCCGGCGCGCACCGGGATTATCGGCAACAGCTGGATCGACCAGAGCGTCAGCCGCTCGGACGTCACCGTCTATTGCGTCGAGGACGAGAGCCAGCCGGGGACCAGTTCCACCGCTTACAAGGTTTCGCCGAAGCATCTGATGGTGCCGACGCTCGGCGAGCTGATGAAGAAACGCTGGCCCGGCAGCCGCAATGTCGCGGTGTCGGGCAAGGACCGCGCGGCGGTCATGATGAGCGGTCACAATGCCGACCAGCGCTGGTACTGGGATGGCAAAACCTTCAGCACCGATCTTGAAGGGGCTGCGGTGCCCCGGCTTGTGGGCAAGTTCCAGGCCGCGCTTGCCGCCGCCTTGGCGCAGCCGCGGCCGCCGCTCGAGCCGCCGCCTTTCTGCCAGGCAAGAGCTCGGCTGGTCCCGATCGAAGGCGGCGGCAAGCCGGTCGGGTCGGGGCAACTCGGCCGAGCCGCGGGCGATCTGAACGGCTTCCGTGCCTCACCAGAGCTCGATGGGGACACGCTCGCCTTCGCGGCAGGTCTGGTGGACGAGATGCAGCTCGGCCGCCGAGCCGACCCGGATCTGCTCGCGATCAGCCTCTCGGCGACCGACTATGTCGGCCACACTTACGGCACTGAAGGCGAGGAGATGTGTCTGCAGCTGCTGGAGCTCGATCGAGAGATTGGCGATTTTCTCAAGCAGCTCGACGGTCGCGGCATCAACTATTCGGTGGTCCTTACGGCCGATCATGGAGGCAAGGACGTCCCCGAGCGTGAGCGGCTTGCCGGAGTTGCCAATGCCGCCCGGGTCAAGGCGGACCTCAGCCCTGCAGCAATGGGGCGGGCGCTCGTGAACAAACTGGGCCTCACCGGTCCAGGTCTGCTCGGACCGAGCGTCGAGGGCGACATCTATGTCGACAGGAAACTCAATCCCGCTGACCGCAAGCGTCTGCTCGGAGCAGCGGTCGCCGCCTATAGGGGCGATCCGCAGGTCGAGGCGGTGTTCACGGCCGAAGAACTTTCGAAAGTGCCGGTTCCCGGGACGCCGCCGGAGAATTGGAGCCTGATCCAGCGCGCACGCGCGAGTTACTATCCCGGCCGCTCGGGGGACTTCGTCCTGTTCCTCAAGCGCGACATCACCCCGATCGCCGATACGACCCATTATGTCGCGACCCACGGCTCTCCATGGGACTATGACCGCCGGGTCCCGATCCTGTTCTGGCGTCCGGGCTCCACCGGCACGACGATCGAACATTCGGCCGAGACAACCGACATCATGCCGACGCTCGCGACCATGATCGGCCTGCCGCTTGCTCCCGGAGCGGTTGATGGACATTGCCTGCCCGATGTCCCCGGTGCCTCGTGTACATCTCGCTAACCATTTAAAAAGACGGCCTTTTCTTTCATTGTCCATTCGTGCATGAAGGGGCAGATGTAAGCGTGGGGAAGGGCGCTTTGGTGCCTTTGAGAGAGGGTCGGCGATGTTCAAGCGGGGTCTTGCGGCTGTACTGGCGGCAAGCGTTGCGCTCGGCGGGTGCGTGCAGACTCGGCAATATGCCGATGTCCAGTTCACGCCGCCGAGCGGCGACTATAAATTGCTCGTGCTTCGTCCCGATGTCACGGTGGGCTCGCTGACGACCGGCGGAATGGTCGAACCGCGAGCCGACTGGACCGACCAGGCGCGCGCAAGCATCATCCAGGCATTGAAAAGCCAGCAGGCTTCACGCGGCGGCAATGTCACGATCATCGAGCACCGCAATCAGCTGGCAGCTGTGGGCGAGCAGGAGCTCGCGGATGTGGAGCGGCTCAATTTCGCGGTCGATCAGTCGATCGTCCTGCACAAATATCTGGGCGACTATTTGCCGACCA
>CBJLMA010000004.1:0-105113 GCA_966424035.1 uncultured Sphingomonas sp.
AGATGCAGAAGGCGATGGAGAAGGTGCTCGCCGATCTCTGGAGCAAGCGCAGCACGGATTGCCCGATCGCAACGCCGGGGCAGGCGGTCATCCTCGCCTCGATCGTTGAAAAGGAAACCGGCAAACCCGCCGAGCGGCCAATGGTCGCCGGAGTCTATTGCAACCGTCTGAGGATTGGCATGAAGCTCGATGCCGATCCGACTGTGATCTATCCGGTGACAAAGGGCAAACCGCTCGGCCGGCGAATCCTAAAGTCCGAGCTTAACGCCGAGAACGGCTATAATACCTACCGCCGCGCAGGCTTGCCGGAAGGACCGATCGCCAATCCCGGCAAGGCGAGCATTGAAGCGGTCCTGCACCCGGCGCAAACCAAGGCGCTTTATTTCGTCGCCGATGGCACCGGTGGGCACGTGTTCGCCGACACGCTTCAGCAGCAGAATGCAAATGTAGCCAGATGGTACGCTATCCGTCGCAAGCGAGGACAGATGTGAGCAACCGCGGCATCGCCCGAGCGCGGTTGTTCCTTGGCGGGCTGATCCTGCTTGCCGCCGCAATAACGTGGACGACTTCGCTGATGATGAGCCCTCATGGCGAAGATTCCGCAATGGGCCTTGAGCACGTGCGGGCAACGATCGTCGTCTTCCTGCGCAACAGCGCGATCGGCACGTTGATCCTCTGCGCGCTTGCCGGATGGCTGCTGTTTCCGAGGAGGCGGCCCAGGGCGCCGAGACGCGACTGGGCAATAATCAGCCTCATCGCAGCAATGGTCCTCACCAGCCTCTACCAGCTCTTCTGGCTGCAGACTGCAGTGCTTCACTGAGGCCGGAGCGCCTCGCTCCTGATGTATCCGACCCGCCGCTCCTCGCCGGCATATCCCCAGGCCCAGCCGAGGCTGTCGTCCAGCATCGCGAAGTGATCGCCCACCTTGAGCTCACCTATGGCTTGGGCGTCGTCCGAGGGCGCGCTCCGCAACATCGCCGATGCAGCAATCGCCCGATCGAGCGGGTCGGCATAGTGCGATGCGATCACACGGTGCGCGAGGGCAACGTCGGCAAGGTCCTTGCGGTAAGCATTGAATTGCGGGTCCGGCAGGTCAGAAGGGCCGGAGAGGGCATATTCCTCAGCGCTGGTGGGCGTAGGCCTGGGCTTGGCCGATGATCGGCCTGTGGCCCGCGGAGCCGTTGTCACTCTCGCGGAGGTTGCGCTTGAAGCCTTCAAGAAATTCTGCCCCGCTGCTGGTGCGGACGACGAACACGTTGCGGCGGTCGTCCTGGTCCCTTTCGCGGCGCAGATAGCCGAGCGCACCTAACGTGTTCAAGGCGCGAGTGACGACCGGTTTCGAGACGCCGAGGACCCGTGCCAGGCCGCGGACGGTGTGCGGGCCCGGCGTCAGATAAACCAGCATCAGCAGCGCCATCTGCCGATTGGTGAGATCCGGCTCGCCCGACCGCACATATGCGATGAGCGCCTTCATCCAGCCAGTAAGCGACACCTCGCCCATAGCTGCTTACTCCATCCCGTGCCGCGTAGCTTGGGAAGGTAAACCGGTAAGGGCGCGAAATGTTGCAGGGGCGTGACCTTAAAAGCCGGGATTTTCGGCCAATTGTTGTTTCAGCGGTGTAAGTAACGGCTCTGAAGCATCCCGAATATCGCTCGAAGGCCCAATGCATCGCCGCCTTTTGGGCGGCCTGGCTTGCCCGGATCGCGCCATGCCCAAGTGTCGAGGTGCGCCCAGGGAATCTTCTCCCCGACGAAGCGACGCAGGAAGAGTGCGCCGTAGATCGCGCCGGCCATCGGATTATTTGCCATGTTCGACAAATCGGCGACGCTGCTCTTGAGATTTTCGTCATACGGATCCCACAGCGGCATGCGCCAAAGCGGGTCTTCGGCCTGGTGAGCTGCGGCCTCGATTGCGCTCGCAAGACCATCGTCGTTTGCGAACATCGCGGGAAGGTCAGGGCCGAGCGCGACGCGCGCGGCGCCGGTCAGGGTTGCGAAATCGACAATCAGCTCTGGCTTGTCTTCACTTGCGCGGGCCAGGGCTTCGGCAAGCACCAGCCGCCCCTCGGCGTCGGTGTTGTCGACTTCAACGAAGAGTCCTTTGCGCGACTTGACGACGTCGCCCGGCCGATAGGCTGCGCCGGAGACGGAATTCTCGACAGCCGGGATGAGCAGGTGGAGCCTGATCGGCAGTTTCTCCAGGATGACGAGCCGCGCCAGCGCCAGGGCATGGGCCGCTCCGCCCATATCCTTTTTCATGATCCGCATCCCCGAAGCCGGCTTGATATCGAGCCCGCCAGTGTCGAAGCAAACGCCTTTGCCAACGATCGCCACGCGAGGATCGTCGGGTTTGCCCCACTCGAGCTCGATCAGGCGCGGCGCCCTCTCGGCAGCGGCTCCGCGGCCGACTGCGGCGATCAGCGGATACCCACTGACAAGATCGTCACCGGTGGTGGCTCGGACCTGGGCGCCAAGCTCATTGGCGGCGTCGCGGACTGCCTGCTCAAGTTCGGACGGCCCGAGGTCGCCTGCCGGAAGATTGACGAGGTCGCGGACCAGGGCCGTTGCTTCTGCCAAGCGGATCATTGCGGGGATCTTTGCCGCGTCGCCGGTGACGAGGACGCGGGGGCCGCGATCCGGCTGCTCCTTCTTCGAGCGGTAGCGGTCGAATCGATACTGCCCCAGCAGCCACCCGAGCATCGCAATGCCTGGCTCGCGATCCAGCAGTTTATAGGCACCCTCAGGCAGGCTTTCGGCAAGCTTGGCCAGGCACCACGGTGAAAGCTCATCGGCGTTCTTGACCGCGCTCACCACCTCGAACTCGGCGCCGCGCGGCAGCAGTGCGAACGAATAAGCGCTCGTGCCGTCGAACCGCAGTGCCTCGAGCAGCACGCGATCCTCGGCCGGCCGCGTCTTCAACCAGCTTTCGAAATTGCTCTTGTCGACGAGGTGGATCAGGCGCGCATTCTGTGCGCGCTCGGCAGCGAGGAGGGGAGCGAAATCGGTCATGTGAGGGCCCTTAGCGAATGGCGGCGAAACTCCCAATTCGGAGGGCGCGCGACGACCTTCCTCGCTCGGGTGCAGTGCTGGCCGGATCCTGCGCTCGCGGGCTTCTACGTGATTGGCATGAACAGCGGTTCGGGGAGATCCATCCTTTCGCCGGTCGCCATTACGGGTTCAACATCGGCCACGGTTCGGGTCGAACGGGCCGGCATCGATCTCGTGCTAATAATGCGTTGCTCGGCGCCAACGGGCTGCTCGCGGTTCCGGAGACGGCGAGTTGGTTATGTTGCTGCTCGGCTTCAGTTTGATTGGTGGCGCGATCGCGATTTCCATGGGAACGGATCACAAGAATCGCGCGGCTCGCCTGATCGACTATAGCGGAACCGCGTAAAGGTCGTGCTCGTCGGAGTCTTCGAGGCGTACCGTGACGATGTCCCCAGGGGTGAGCCCACCGGCGTCCCGGAGGTGGACCTCGCCGTCGATCTCCGGCGCGTCGGCCTTGGAACGGCCGGTGGCCCCGCCGGTCAGGCCGTCCACGGCGTCGATCAGCACATCGATCGATGAGCCGATTTTCGCGGCGAGCTTTTCGGCACTGATGCGTGCGGAGAGCGCCATTACACGCTCGTAGCGCTCCTGCTTGAGGTCTTCCGGCACCTGCTCATCCATCGAGGTTGCAGGTGCTCCTTCGACCGCTTCGAACTTGAACGCTCCAACGCGGTCGAGCCGCGCCTCGTCAAGCCAGGAGAGAAGATAAGCGAAATCCTCATCGGTCTCGCCGGGAAATCCCACGACGAAGCTCGAGCGGATAGCCAAGTCCGGAACCAGCCCACGCCAGTTGCGGATGCGCTGGAGCACTTTCGCGTCATTTGCTGGGCGGCGCATGCGCTTCAGCACGTTCGGGCTTGCGTGCTGGAAAGGGATATCGAGGTAAGGGAGGACGAGTCCCTCGGCCATCAAGGGGATGAGATGGTCGACGTGCGGGTAAGGATATACGTAGTGAAGCCGCACCCAGGCGCCGAGCTTTCCGAGCTCGCGCGCGAGATCGGTCATATGAGCGCGGACTTCCCCGCCTTTCCACGGCCGCGGCTGATGGCGGATGTCGACACCATAGGCCGACGTATCCTGGCTGATGACCAGCAGTTCCCTGGTGCCAACTGCGATCAGCTTCTCGGCTTCGCGAAGGATTGCGTCGGGACGGCGGCTGACGAGGTCGCCGCGGAGGTGCGGGATGATGCAGAAGGCGCAGCGATGATTGCATCCCTCGGAGATCTTCAAATAGCTGAAGTGCCGCGGCGTGAGTTTGAGCCCCGCCTCGGGTACCAGATCAATGTACGGTGACGGGACCGGAGGCGCGGCCTCGTGGACGGCGGCAACGACCTCTTCGTACTGCTGCGGCCCAGTGACGGCGAGTACGTCTGGAAAGCGTGTCCGGATAATGTCCGCTTCCTTGCCCATGCAACCGGTGACGACGACGCGTCCGTTTTCGGCGATTGCTTCGCCGATCGCCTCGAGGCTCTCTTCCTTGGCGCTGTCCAGAAAACCGCAGGTGTTGACCAGCACCACGTCGGCGCCGGCATAGTCGGGCGACATGTCATAGCCTTCGGCACGCAATTTGGTCATGATCCGTTCGCTGTCGACCAGTGCTTTGGGACAGCCGAGTGAGACCAGCCCGACGCGCGGGGGCTTGGGGAGCGTTGTGACGTTCATCGGAAGGGCCGCGCCAATATAGGAAGTTTTCGGCGAAAACTAGGCGCTTAGCGCTTCATGTCGACGGCAATGCTAGGCAGGTCAGCTCCGCCATCGTTGCAATGCGACAGAATTCGTACGCGAGCGTAGCGACGTGCGTGGTGTGGACCTGCTCGGCGGGAATCCACGGGCCGCCATGAGGGCAGGGCAGATCGAAGCAGTCGCAGGCATCGGCCACCAGGATCATGTCCCAGCCGAGGTTGGCGCCCATCCTGACCGTGGTCGACACGCACATGTCGGTCGAGATCCCGAAGGCGATCACATGGTTCGCGCCGAGTTTCTTCAGCAGTTGATCGAGGTCGGTACCGATGAAGGCGGAATTGACGCTCTTGGTGACGAGCAGCTCATCACCGATCGGTCCGAAACCGGGACGGAACGCATTGCCGGGCATACCGAGAGCGAGCGTCGATCCCGGCTGGACCGAGTCATGGCGGACGTGGATGATCGGGCGCTTGGCCGCGCGCCAGGCGGCGAGCAGGGCGAGGCCGTTGGCATCCACCTCGTCGTTCCAGCGGCGAGGCCAGGGCGGCGCGTCGAACGCCTGTTGCATGTCGATGGGCAGTAGGACGGCGTTGTCGAGATCGATTGTCATGGCGGCGCCCGTTACTCGCGCTCAACGATGCGCGCCCACAAAAACGGCCGGGGAGTCGATAAGCGAAGCTGGGCGCTTGTTCAGCGCTCGGCCCAGCGGCTAAGAGCCGCGCGCCCCCAAGCGTCAGGAGTTTTCGAATGCGCATCGCGATGATCGGCACCGGCTATGTCGGGCTCGTGTCCGGCGCCTGTTTCGCCGATTTCGGCCATCGGGTGTGCTGCGTCGACAAGGATGGCGGCAAGATCGAAGGCTTGCACTCCGGCAAGATGCCGATCTGGGAGCCGGGGCTCGAGGCTCTCGTCAACGCCAATGTCGAGCGTGGGCGGCTAACGTTCACTACCGATCTTTCAGCGGCAGTCGCGGGTGCCGAAGCGGTTTTCATTGCGGTCGGCACGCCGGCTCGGCGGGGCGACGGTCATGCGGACCTCAGCTTCGTATTCGAGGCGGTGCGCGAGCTTGCGAAAGTCATCGAGCCGGGAGCGGTCGTCGTCACCAAGTCGACCGTGCCGGTTGGCACCGGCGATCGGATCGAGCAGATCCTCAAAGAAGAGGGCGTCACTCAAATATCCGTTGCTTCCAATCCCGAGTTCTTGCGCGAAGGCGCTGCGATCGCTGATTTCAAGCACCCCGACCGGATCGTTGTCGGCGCCGAGGACAGCCATGCCCAGGAGGTGCTGCGCGAAATTTACCGGCCTCTGTTCCTCAACCGAGCACCGATCCTGATCACTGGCCGGCGCACAGCGGAGCTCACCAAATATGCGGCGAACGCCTTCCTTGCGGTCAAGATCAGCTTCATCAATGAGATTGCCGACCTGTGCGAGGCGGTCGATGCCGATGTGCAGGATGTCGCGCGCGGGATCGGACTGGATAACCGGATCGGACCCAAATTCCTGCACGCAGGGCCGGGATACGGCGGAAGCTGCTTCCCGAAGGACACGCTCGCTTTGCTTCAGACGGCCCAAGGCGCGGGCGTCGATCAGCGGATCGTCGCAACAACCGTGAAGGTCAATGACGATCGAAAGGCGCAGATGGTCGAGCGAGTCGAACGAGCGCTCGGCGGAAGCGTCGCGGGCAAGCGCGTCGGCGTGCTCGGCCTCGCATTCAAGCCCAATACCGACGACATGCGCGAGGCGCCTTCGATCCCGTTGGTCAATGCGCTTGTCGAGCGCGGCGCGACCGTGTCGGCTTTTGATCCGGTCGCGCGCCATCAGGCGGAGCAAATTCTCTCGGGAATTGAGTTCGCCGACGATGCCTATGCTGCGGCCGATGGCGCAGATGCACTGGTTATCGTTACGGAGTGGGATGAGTTCCGCGCGCTCGATCTGGACCGGATTGCATCGTCTCTTCGGGGGAATGCGTTGGTCGATCTCAGGAATGTCTATGACCGCAGCGAAGCGGAGGAAGCAGGACTTAGCTATTATGGCGTTGGCCGCGGCAAGCCGGACACGAGCCTATCGTAGGATATTGCGTCCGTTTCGGAGCAGCCATATCCGGAACGGATCACGTCGCTATAGATATAAGAATGGAGCTTGATCCCCGCATCGTCGTCATCGGTCTTGGCTATGTGGGGCTGCCGCTCGCGGTCGCGCTTGCTCGCAACTTTGAGACGGTTGGATTCGATATTGATGCGGAACGCATCGAGGAATTGCGCGCGGGCCGTGATCGGACCCACGAAGTCGGTGAGCAGGCGCTGCGAGAATCGACGCTCAGCTTGACTGCAGACCAGTCCAATTGCGCTGGCGCGGACGTTTACATCGTGACTGTCCCGACGCCCGTCGATCAAGCGAACAGGCCAGATCTTGGCGCAGTGATGGCTGCGACGGGGATGCTGGCCGGCCTGATCGATCGCAAGCGGCGCCCGACGATCGTCTATGAAAGTACGGTCTACCCCGGGGTTACCGAAGACGTCTGCGGTCCTGAGATCGAGCGCGTTGGAGGGCTCCAACGCGGGCGCGACTTCCGGCTCGGCTACAGTCCGGAGCGGATCAACCCCGGCGACCGTGAGCACACCATCGACAAGATTACCAAGGTCATCGCCGGTGAGGACGAGGAGGTCATTGGGCAGCTCGCGCAAATCTACGGTGCGGTAACGAGCGGGGGCGTGTTCCGGGCTGCTTCGATCAAGGCCGCCGAAGCGGCCAAGGCAATCGAGAACGCCCAGCGCGACATCAATATTGCTTTCATCAATGAGGTTACTCAGATTTTCTCGAAAATCGGGGTTTCTGTTTGGGACGTGCTCGCAGCAGCGCGGACCAAGTGGAATTTCCTTGCCTTCGAGCCAGGCCTGGTCGGCGGGCACTGCATCGGCGTCGACCCTTATTACCTCAGCCATCTGGCGCATCAGATCGGGCACAATTCGCACGTCATCCTTGCCGGTCGGGCAACCAACGACGGCATGGGCGCCTGGATTGCTGACGCGCTTCATGACCGCCGTCGCCGAGCCGACAATGGCGCCGGCAGGGCGCTGGTTCTGGGCCTCACGTTCAAGGAGAATGTTCCAGATCTCAGGAACAGCCGCAGCTTTGACCTCGTTCGCAGGCTTCAATGGCTCGGCTATCAGGTCGAAGTCGCCGATCCGATCGCCTCGGCTGAAGACATTGAACGCGAGCATGGCCTTAAGCTCACCGAGCCCAACGGACGCAGATATGATCTGGTCGTCGGTGCGGTCGCGCATCGCGATTATCGCGAGCTTTCGGATGATAGGCTGACTGCGCTGGTGGCGCCCGGCGGGACGCTCGCCGACCTAAGGGGGATGTGGCGCGAACGAGTGCTCGACCCGAACCTGGACCGCTGGACACTGTGATGCGCCACGAGCCGGTCAACCAACATGTCGGCAACGGCTCGATCCTGATCCGCAAACGATTCCAATTCGCCGGCGCCCTTGCGATTGGCGCGCTTCTGCCGTGGGCCGCGCGCGGACCGATACTTCCCGGAACGATGTTTGAGCCTGCAAGCATCGATACGCTGATCGGGAATTTGGTCGCGATCATCATCGCCTTCTGGATGCGGCTGTCGATCGAGACTTATCCGGGGATCCGCCGCAGCTACGTCATCTTTCCATCGGCGCTGACGGGCCACGGTCTCACGATCGTCTATTTCATCCTGACCCGGTTTCCATACGATCGCGTGGGCCTTCTCGCCGGCTTCTTGCTCCACGTGACCTTCCTCTACCTGCTGTACGTCTATGCCGAGCGTGGTGTGCGTCGGCGGATCGCGGTGGTTCCGTTCGGCAAGATCGATCAGCTTACCCGCATCCAGGGGGTCGACTGGCATGTGCTCAAGCGGCCGCAGCTCCATGACGCGCGCTCGTGCACTGCGATTGTCGCTGATTTCAGCGCCGACCTGCCCGACGAATGGGAAGCATTCCTCGCCGACGCCGCGCTCGACGGGCGTATAGTCTATCAGGTGAAGCAGCTGGCCGAATCGCTGACCGGCCGGGTGGAGCTCGAGCATCTGTCCGAGAACAGCTTCGGATCGCTGCTGCCCGCTCGAGGCTATTTCCATTTGAAGGGTCTGGTCGACTTCCTGTTTGCGCTTCTGGTTCTGCCGCCCGCCTTGGTTGTGATGGCCGCATGCGCAATCGCAATTCGGCTCGACAGCCCCGGCCCAGCCCTGTTCCGGCAGAAGCGCGTCGGCCACGCCGGCAGATCGATCATCGTATATAAGTTCCGCACGATGCATCGGGTGGAGGCGGAGGACGAGCGCAGCGCCGCAATGACCAAGGATGGCGACGATCGCATCACCTCCGTCGGCAGGGTGCTGCGCAGCCTCCGCGTCGACGAGCTGCCGCAGATCATCAACATTCTGAAGTGGGAAATGAGCTGGATCGGCCCGCGGCCGGAGGCGCAGGTGCTTTCGATCTGGTATACCGCCGAGATCCCCTTCTACCGCTACCGCCATGTCGTGAAGCCCGGGATTTCAGGCTGGGCGCAGGTCAATCAAGGTCACGTGGCTGAGGTCGGCGAAGTCCACCGCAAGCTGCAGTACGACTTCTATTACATCAAATATTTCTCGCCCTGGCTCGATGTTCTGATCTTCTTCCGGACAATCAAGACGATGCTGACGGGATGGGGCGCACGCTGATCAGCTGCTCGGTGGCGGCATCGGCCGAGCCTGGATCATGGTCCCAGGCGAAGGCGATCCGGCCGCCGCTCTTGCTTTCGATCGCCTGCTCGTAGGCGCGCGCCAGTTCCTCATGCGCCGAACGAGCGGCTTCGTTTCTTGCTGCTTTGGCCATGCTCCGCTCGACCTGCTGTCGAAGGAAGACATAATTGAGGTCCATTGCGAGTCTCCAGGCGTTACCGACGCTCGACTGATAGGGGTCGGAATCGTGAACGGCTGATGAGTCGAAGGGCGCAATGCGATGCGCCGGTAATGGTGAGCGGCGGGCCGACGGAAGTCGCGCCGCCGCTCTTGAGGCAAATGGGTCTCGATTAACGAGCGAGTATCGGCCGCGCTCCGAGCGGAACCAAGGTGCGGCCGAAGACTTCATTGGTGACGAGCCCGAAGCTGCCATAGAGCGCCAGAGAACCGCAGATCAGACCGAGCCAGCCGCCGGCATGCGACAAGGAAGGATCGGAGCGGATCGCGCCGAGACCGAGCAGCGCGAAAGTCACCCAGAGCGTCAGAAAAATGAGAAACAGGATCTTCGGAAGCCGAAATGTGCTGATCCACAAATAGAGGGTCAAAAAGCCCCACAACAGCAGCGCAGCGCCAACTGTCGGACCAGCGCCCGAAATGTCGATCCAGTGGTTGTGCGCAAACAGCAGGAGGAAGGCGAACCACCACCAAAAGGCGCCATAGCTCAGGAATGCAGTCATCCCGAACGTATTGCCGAGTCGAAACTCGAACGCGCCGGCGAAGATTTGCATGAGACCCCCGAAGGCGAGCGCGAGCGGGATCACCACCGGTTCTCCGCCTGCGGGCAAAATGCCTGCGTTGATCAAGCTTAGCAGTACCGTGGTGAGGCCGAAGGCAACCAGCCCAAGCGCCGCCGGATTGGCGACCGGAACGGAAACCACTTCATTTTCCTGTGCCATGGATATTCCCCCTCTTTTTCATTCGATGGCAATTCCTGCCGCATCGGGAGCGGCTGTCAACGCTGGCGCAGTTTCTCGCATGGCCAACAAGACCGGGGCGACGCAAAGCGCAACAACCGCAATCATCATTCCAGGTGCGGTCGCCCAGCCGGTGCGCTCGACCAACCATTGGGCTCCAAAGGGCGTCAGGCCTCCGAAAATTGCAGTTGCCATGGTTGCGCCGAGTGCGAGACCCGTGATTCGGCCCTCGCCGGGAAATTGCTCGGCGGTTGCAACTGCACCGACCGCGCTGACCGCTCCGGCAAGCATTGCGAGAATGACAGCTCCAATCAGCGCTTCGGCGCGGGCGGTACTTGCCATCAACGAGAACATCGTGATCGGCAATGCAGCGCTTGCAATGCAGAGGCTGACAAGCAGGGATTTGCGGCCGAGCCGGTCGCTCAGCGCTCCGATCAACGGAGTGACCGCGATTACCGCTACCGCGGCGATCGTCGAGAGCCACAGCGATTCCCGTTCGCTAAGCTTTCCGACCGAGGTGAGGAAGGCGGGCACGTAGGTAATTCCGACATAATAAGTGATCGACCCCAGCGCCGAAATGGAAAAGGCCCGTGCGATGCCCGGCCGGTGATTGGCAATTGCGTGACGCAGCGGAACATCGGGCACAGTGCCCGCTTCCTGCTGGCGGCGAAACTCCGGACTCTCATGCATCGTCGAGCGCGCGACCCACACCGATCCCGCAAGGGCGGCGCCGACGAAGAAGGGAATACGCCAGCCCCAGCTGTCCAGGTTGGCCGGGCTCATCAGGCTGACCGTCAGCGCCGAAACTCCTACTGCGAAGAGGCCGCCGACCTCGCTTGCGGCCGACGCTGAAGAGGTGATCAGGCCGCGGCGCCGGGCCGGCGCACCTTCGAGCAGGTAGGCGACTACGCCGGTATATTCGCCGCCCACGGAGAAGCCCATGATGCAGCGCAGCGCAAGCAGCATCCATCCGGCTGCCGGCCCGACGATTGCCCGCGTCGGCAGGAGCGCGGTCGCAAGCATCGCTGCAGTCATCAGCGCGACCGACATGAGCATCATGCGCCGCCGGCCGCTTCGGTCGCCGATATGACTGAAATAGACTGCGCCGAGCGGCCGCATCAGGTAGGCGATTGCAAAGCCACCCAGGGTCAGGAGCAGCGATCCGCTGCCGCCGCCATAGAACACTCTCGCGAGGACCGTCGCGAAATAGAGGTAAAGGGTGAAGTCGTACCATTCGACGATCGTCGAAAAGGCGGCGACTCCAAGCGAATGCGGCGGGAGAACAGAGTCCTTGCATCGTCCGGTCATCGGCCCCAGCATCCTTTGATTGGCTTGCCGTACCCGGCTGCGCTAATCTGCGGCGGCTAACGGGGCTTGGCAAATGTCCGGCATCTTCCTGAGCTATGTCCGCGAGGATGTTGAAAGAGCGCGCGCGCTCGCCTTGTTGCTCGAGCGTAAAGGATATTCGGTCTGGTGGGACCGGCGGATCAGGGGCGGCGCACAATATTCGACGGAGATTGAGGCGGCGCTCAAGTCAGCCGACAAGATCGTTGTTCTGTGGTCGGCAAAATCCGTCGAATCCCCCTGGGTGCGCGACGAAGCTGCAGTCGGTCGCGACACCGGTCGTTTCGTACCGGTGACGATCGACGGGACCGAGCCGCCGCTGGGGTTTCGGCAATTTCAGACGATCGTTCTCCCGCATGGAAGAATCCGAACCGGGACCGCCGAGATGAGTGCGCTGGTCGAAGTGCTGGGCGCGTCGTCGGTGGCGGCGTGCGAGCCGAGCCGCGGCAAGCGCCATGGTCAGCTCGACTGGCTAAGGCCGTGGCTTGCGCCTGCGGCGGCCGCACTGGTTCTGGCTCTGATCGGCAGCTGGTGGTGGGCGAGCCGGGCATCCGCACATCCTCCGACCATCGTGATCGAGGGTGTCAACGAACAATCGCGACAAGTCGCGCGGGAGCTCGCGGTCAAACTCGGCGATCTGCAATCGGCGCGCAGTGATACCTTTCAGCTGATTTCCGGTAGCGGAGATGCCGACCTCATTCTCCAGGTCGATGCGGGCGGCAGTTCGACCAACGCGCGGCGCGACGTGAGCCTGCTCTCCGGTCGTGACAAGTCGATCCTCTGGTCAACTTCGCTGCAGGAGGCGCCTGATAGAACGGACGATCTCTCGCAGCAGCTTACGCTGACGAGCGAGCGCGTTTTGTCATGCGCGCTCGAGGCGCTGTCCGACGACAAGGACCGCATCGATGCAGTGACGCTGAAGCAGTATCTCAACGGCTGCTCCCAGCTCGAGGACGTATACGGCATCGCCAATTCGGATCCCGCGCTGTGGAGGCCGTTCGAGCAGGTGATTGCGAGAGCACCGCATTTCAGAGGCGCCTGGGCAAAATTGCTGGCGATGGAAGCGAATGACGTGGCCGCCCCTGAGCCGCCGCCGGCACTGGTCGCAAAATTGCGAGCGCACATCGATCAAGCCCAGCGACTCGGAATCGATGTTGGGGAGCTCTTCCTTGCGAAGGCGGCATTGCTGCCGCCGGGTGATTTTCTCGCCCGGTCCCGATTGTTCGATCAGGCGGTCAACACGGAACCGGAAGATCCGCTCCTCCACCGGATGCGCAGCCAGTGGCTTCAGGGACTGGGCCGAATGAGCGATGGCGTTGCCGACGCTGCCGAGGCGGCGGCACTCGACCCTCTCTCGCCGGACCTCGCCGACGGATATCTCTCTGCCCTGGCCTATTCCGGCAGGGTCGATGCTGCTTTTGCCCAGCTCCGCAAAGCCGAATCGACCTGGCCAACCGCGCGGAACATCAAGTTCGCGCGCTACCGTCTAGACCTGCGCTTCGGCGACCCCAAGGAGGCGTTGGCCCTCTACCGAAACGAGATGGCGGGTGTGGATCCGGTACAGGAGAGCTTCATTGAGGCGCGGATCGACCCGACCCCGGCCAAGATCGAACGCGCGATCGACGATGTCCGTGTAGAAAACGCGCAGGAGCCGCGCGACATCGTCGATCTGATGCAGACGCTCGCTCAGTTCGGGCGGAAGGACGAGGCGCTCGACGTCCTGCTGCATTATCCTGGCGGTCAGGCAATCGGATGGAACAATGAAGTGTTGTTCCGGCCGGCGCTGCACGACATGTGGCGCGACCCGCGATCGATTGCTGCTGCAGCCCATGTCGGCTTCCTCGCTTATTGGGAGAAGAGCGGCAAATGGCCCGATTTCTGCTTCGAACCGACCTTGCCCTACGACTGCAAGAAGGAAGCCCTTAAATATCGCGCCTGATCAGTCCTTCGTTCGCGGCGCAATCTCGTCCAGATGAAGCAGCATGTCGGCGGGATCGTCATAGACCCGCAAGGCGCCCGCCCGCTCGAGCTCGTCGCGACCGTAGCCGCCTGAGAGGAGGCCGATGCCGAGGGCGCCACAGCGGGCGGCGGCGATCATGTCCCAGATGCTGTCGCCAATGACGTAGCTGCCCTGCGCGACCGTCCCCAGCCGCCGCGCGGCTTCCACGAATAGGTCGGGATCGGGCTTGGCGTAATTCACCTGGTCGCGGGTGACGACCACTGCCTCGTTCCGATCGACGCCGAGACTCAGCAGGTTGGCACTCGCCGTTTCCATCCGTCCGCTGGTCGCGATTGCCCAGGGAAGATCGAGCTCCGTCAGCTTCGCGAGCAGCGCGCGTGCGCCCGGTAGCGGTACGACTTCGTCGGATAGAGCGAGAAAATGCTCTGCATGTCGCGCGCGCAGACGCTGAATGGTTTCGGCCTGGAGCGCGATTCCGAGCTCCCGCAGCAACTGGTTGGTGAACAGGCCGCCACTCATTCCGATCTTGCGGTGGATTCGCCAGATCGACAATTCGATGCCTTCCTCCCTGAGGGCGAGGTGCCAGGCACGCACATGATTGTAGACGCTGTCAACGAGCGTCCCGTCGAGATCGAACAGAAAAGCGACGGGTCCGGCCACTCAGGCGCTCCTTTCCAAGATCCATGCAGCAAGCGCATCGAGCGCTTCGGCTTCCGCCTCGCCCGCGGCGCGCCCGCTCTTTGCAGCTATATTGAACGAATGATCCGCGCCTGCGACGAGATGCAGGACGGCGCGTTCGCCAAGGCTAGCAACGACTCCCTTCAGCAGTTCGAGTTCCGCCAGTGCGTCGCGGTCGCCCGACACAAAGAGCATCGGCACGTCGACACGCGAGAGGTGCTCGGCGCGCTCGACTCCGGGCTTGCCCGGCGGATGGAGCGGAAAGCCGATAAAGGCGAGGCCCCGCACGTTGGAAAGCTGTTCGATCGCCTGGGCCTGTGAGGTCATTCGGCCGCCGAACGACCGCCCGCCTGCAAACAATGCCAGGTCAGGCGCGATCTCGGCCGCCTTTGCGGCCGCCGCACGCACCGCCGCCTGCGCAACTTTCGGCGGATCCGGACGACGCGATCCCCTCTCCATATAAGGAAATTGGTAGCGAAGCGTGGCGATGCCGCGTCCTGCCAGACCCTCGGCGTTCGATTCCATCGCCTTGTGCCGCATTCCAGCGCCGGCCCCGTGCGCGAAAAGGTAGAGCGCCTTTGCCTCTCGCGGACGAACGAGGAGGCCGGAAACCTGGTAGTCTCCAATGTGAATGCTGATGCCTTGCGCATCCATAGGAGCGATTTCCTTCCCCAGACCTAACCGAATTTAAACCACAAATGCCTATGGCGCTTCCTACGAGCGGAGTCACAAGTGGGAAGTATCGGACGCCTTTTGAGGTCGGGGCGCGGAGACAATTCTCTCCAGGACGAGTCGCGTCCTCAATCCTCGCGCGCCGATGGTCTCATCGAGGAGTTCGAGAGCAGCGGAAAGGGCTGGTTTTGGGAAACCACCCGCGAAGGGACCCTGTCCTACATCAGCCAAAGCGTGGCACGATCGCTAGGACGCGAATCCGCAGATCTGCTCGACCGGCCATTCACTGACCTCGTCTCGACCGAAACGGCCGAGGGGGCGGCGACATCCGAACGGACGCTTGGCTTCTACCTCTCGTCGCATGTTGCATTCCAGGATCTGATCGTCCGTGCAAAGACCAAGAACGAAATCTGGTGGTCGATCTCCGGGCGGCCGATTCATGACGAAATCGGCCGTTTCTTCGGCTTTAGGGGCTTTGCCTCTGATCTTACCAAGATGCGCCAGTCGGAGGTCGAGCTCGACCGGCTCGCGCGTCAGGATTCGCTGACCGGACTTGCCAACCGCGAGGCCCTGCGGCGAGCGCTCGACGATGCCTTGGTCGGTGCCGTTCGAAGGAAGCATCGCTGCTCCGTCTTCCTGCTCGACCTCGACCGGTTCAAGGCCGTGAACGACACCCTCGGCCATCCGGCCGGCGACACCTTGCTTCGCCTGGTCGCGCTTCGGCTGACCGACGAAGTTGGCAAGCTGGGACAGGTGGGGCGGCTTGGCGGCGACGAATTTCAGGTCGTGTTGCCCAGCCTCTCGTCCAAGGCCGACGTATCGAAGCTCGCCCAAGGCATTATCGACAGTCTGTCGAGACCGTACACCATCAACGGCACTGTGGTATCGATCGGTGCATCGGTCGGCATAGTCACCTCGGACTATGACGATCGCACCTCCGACGATCTGATGCGCGACGCGGATCTGGCTCTCTATGCCGCCAAAGCTGCCGGCAAGGGCTGCTACCGCTTCTTTGCCCCGGAAATGCACGAGGCCGCGCGGCAGCGGCAGCTGATGGAGTCCGATCTCAGGGTCGCGCTTGAAAAGGGCCAGCTGCGCCTTGCCTATCAACCCTGCGTCGACGCCCTGAGCGAGGCGGTAACCGGATTCGAGGCCCTGATCCGCTGGGACCATCCTGAACATGGTGCAGTCAGTCCCGCGCAATTCATTCCGCTCGCCGAGGAAATCGGCCTCATCAACGAGATCGGTGAATGGGTGCTGAGGACCGCCTGCGCCGAGGCTGCCAAATGGCCGTCGCACATCACTGTGGCCGTCAATCTCTCGCCGATCCAGTTCAAGTCGCACGCCCTCCCGACAGTGGTCAGGATGGTGCTCAACGACACCAGCCTTTCCGCCAATCGGCTGGAGCTTGAGATTACCGAGGGTGTCTTCCTCAGCAACGACGATCACGTCCATGAGATGATCCGCAGTCTCAAGGCCATCGGCCTGAAGCTTGCGCTCGACGATTTCGGTACTGGATATTCGTCACTCAGCTATTTGCAGCGCGTTCCGTTCGACAAGATCAAGATCGACCGGAGCTTCGTCACCGGCGCTTCCGATCCGGAGGGTCGCAACGCCGCTTTGATCCGGGCGATGGTCGGTCTCGCCTCGGACCTCAAGATGCAGACCACCGCCGAGGGCGTCGAAACGCAAGACGAGCTTGCGCTCGTTCGCAATCTCGGCTGCTCGCTGGTCCAAGGCTATATCTTTGGCCGGCCAATGCCTCCGGAGGAGGCGCTGGAGCTTGCGAACAAGGGCGCAGCCACGCTTCCGACCGCGCAATTTCCGCCCCGCGAGCCGCGCATGCGCATCATTCGCGCGGCGCTGTTGCATCATCAGGGTAGAGTGCTCGGCGCTCGCCTCCGCAACATTTCGAGCGGCGGGGCACTGGTCGAATGTCGCGAGGAGCTGCCCGTCGGCGCGCATGTCCAGCTCGACTTCGCCGCGGGTGGTCTGGTCGATGCCGAAATCCGCTGGACCCAGGGCACGCAGTTCGGCTGCCAATTCACAGAAAAATTTGATCTGAAGCTGCTGCAGCCCGCCAAGCCGACCGCCAAGGCGTCAACAGTCCTGACGCCCAATTATCTCGCGTCGGGCGATGCAGCAGAGGGGAAATAAGACCAAGCGGCTGCAACCCGCTCGCTGATGCTGAAAGCCTCCTTCACTCGGTTTGGAAACGCAATTTTGACGATCTGCAGCGTCTTGCCTGAAGCGGGGCAACGCAAATGCGGAACATGGATCCGACGCTGGAACGACCGCGCGAGCTCGGCACGCGGGTCATGGTCGGCCGAGCCGATGGAAGCGGCGTGGCGGTGCGACTGAGGCTGCTTGGCTATGAGGGCTGCGAATTCGACTCCGTTTGTCAATTCAATTCCGGTGAGCTGATCAACATTCATTTGTATCGAATGGGCTCGATCCGGGCTCGGGTCACATCTCGGCACGCCGGGGTGGTCGAGGCCGAATTCGTCAAAGATTGTCCGGTCTGATTGCACCAATCAACAATTCGTCAACGAATGTCGGATAGCTGATGAAGTTGGCGTGGCGGTGGGCCTTTGCAACGGGGGGCACCGCTGATGAGGTTTTTCAAGGCTAACCAACCTATCCTGTCCGAAGAGGACCGGGCGAGGGATTTGCGGCTGACGGCGATCGCGAGCCGATATCGGGCGCGGCCCGACGGTGAAGCGCCGGCAGAGCCGGACCATGCGCCGGAAGCATCGAAATGAGCCGACCCGCATCGCTCGAGCGCCTGCGCGACATTTCCAAGCAACGCTCGATCCGCCGGCCAATTCTGATTCCCCTTCCAATCGAAGGGGTCAGCGAGTCCGGCGATGTTCCACCGACGAAAGTCGAGTGGCCGATTTCAAGCTAAGAGATGGGCCGAGCTCCGCCGCGCGTTCTCGCTTTGACTTCACGGACGATCGGTGATTCATTTCGGCATATGCTCTGCGACCCGACGTGGTAAGAAGAGCCGTCACTGGAGTGGGTCCGGCGACGTCGGTCGATATGGATGACGCGCAATGAAGTGGGCTATCGGTGTCCTGCTTGTCGTCTGGTTGCTCTGCGGTCTCATTGGGGCCTGGTGGCTCGATGAGCTCAATTCCCGCCATTTAAAGACGATTGCGCTTGGACCGATCAGTCTCGCCAAAGCCTATCATGAGAGTCCACCGACCTATCCCGGACCGGAGTGAAGCGCCATCCGACACTGCCGCTGGAGGGCGAGGCGGGACGTGTGACCGCCACGTTCGTCCGGAAGCTTCACGTTGTTCCAAATAGGTTCATTCCTCGGGGGAAGGGCAAAGAAATCTCGCACCAAAAAATCGCGCGATGCGGAGGGAGATTTCTTCATTTTTCATGTCCGTCACACCATGAACGTGTGCCAAGGGGATGATCGAGAACGGCGAACCACGTCGGCACGAGACGAGAGCGAATGTTTGCGTGCTCAATTGGTGAGCATTGCGTCCGCCACGCTGTAGCAGTGGCTCGCCTGATAGGCGTTTCGGCCGCGGTTCATATGTGTCAAATTGAACCTTCGAATGGCGCGCAGCGCGCGGGGTTCCTCGAGCAATTTTCGGATCGAGCCAGAGCCCTGCACCTTGATGCCGAATATGTCGTCGCCGTTCGGGAAGAAGTGACCGACGTCTTCGGGATTTGCGACGCATTGCTCGAGAAACGGTTGGTCCAAATGGTCTTTCGGGAGCGAATGATCGGTAGTGAAATCCGATAGATGCACAATGAATCTTGCGCGAAGCCGGTCTCCGTCCGCGAGGAGCGTGAAAAGCTCCATCCAGCTTGCATTGACCCGGACGAGAGGCTTGTCAGATGTCGACGGCAGACATGAAACCGACCAATAATACCGCTCGGTGGCGCGCGGGATCGGTATGCAGTCTTCTGCGTAGAGCCTTAGGAGTTCCAGCACATCTTGTGCCTGCGGCCGGCGAAGCAGCTTCTCGAACCGCGCGACATATCTGAATCTTTGCTCGAGCGATTCGCCGCGCTCGTCGGCATCGCCCAGGTTCGCTTCGCCTTCGAGCCAGGCGCGCTGCTGCCCCGGATCGAGAAACTGCTGCAGACCCTTGGCGCTGCCGCGAGCAGGCGAGCGTTCAAAGACAGGGATGGTGGGGATCATCGCGGGCTCGTCGATGCCATTAGCCTCCGCGCAGCCGGGCGGCCAGCCGAATGCGCTTGCACCTTCCCAAATCGCGCCGGCGCCCTTTTGCCCGCGAGGCGCGGTGGAGCAGCCTCATGAACAGGCGGTGATCGAAAGACGATCAGGCGTCGATCTCTTCCTCGTCCAGGGCTGACGCCCGGCTCTGGATGAACTCGAACCGCGGCGCCGGATCGCGGCCCATCAGCCGCTCGACCAAATCCTTGATCGGCTGCCGGTCCTCGTAGGCGCTCGGCAGCGTCACCTTCAGGAGCGAGCGCGTGGCCGGGTCCATCGTCGTTTCCTTCAGCTGGCCCGGGTTCATCTCGCCGAGGCCCTTGAACCGCGACACCTCGACCTTCTTGCCCTTGAACTCGCTCGCCTCGAGTTCGCCACGATGGGCGTCGTCGCGCGCATAGAGGGTCTTTGCGCCGGCGGTGAGGCGATAGAGGGGGGGCTGGGCCAAGAACAAATGCCCGCGGCGGACCAGCTCCGGCATTTCTTGAAAGAAGAAGGTCATCAACAAAGTCGCGATATGGGCGCCGTCGACGTCCGCATCGGTCATGATGATCACGCGCTCATAGCGCAGCGCGTCCTCGTTGAACTTGTCGCGCGTGCCGCAGCCGAGCGCGAGCTGGAGGTCGGCGATCTCGCTGTTGGCGCGGATCTTGTCGGCGGACGCGGAAGCGACATTGAGGATCTTGCCGCGGATGGGGAGGATTGCCTGGGACTTGCGATTGCGCGCCTGCTTGGCGCTGCCGCCGGCACTGTCGCCCTCGACGATGAAGAGTTCGGTGCCTTCGGGGTCGTCACTGGAGCAGTCGGTGAGTTTCCCGGGAAGGCGCAGCTTGCGCGCAGAGGTGGCCGTCTTGCGCTGCACTTCGCGTTCGGCCCTCCGGCGGAGGCGCTCCTCCATCCGTTCGACGATCGCGCCTAGGAGCGCGCGGCCACGGTCCATATTGTCGGCAAGATAATGGTCGAAATGGTCCCGCACCGCGGCCTCCACGAAGCGGGCTGCTTCGAGGCTCGTCAGGCGGTCCTTGGTCTGGCTTTGGAAATGCGGGTTGCGGATGAAGACCGAGAGCATCAGCTCGACGCCGTTGAACACGTCGTCGGCAGTTATGTCCTTGGCCTTCTTGTTGCCGATGAGCTCGCCGAACGCGCGAATGCCCTTGGTGAGGGCGGCCCGCAGACCGGCCTCATGAGTGCCCCCGTCCGGGGTTGGAATGGTATTGCAGTAATAGCTTTCGCTTCCGTCCGAGTAGAGCGGCCAGGCGACGGCCCACTCGGCGCTGCCCTGGTGCTGCCCGGAAGAATCAGCGGGGAAGTCCTGGCGGCCGGTGAAGGGCTGGTTGGTGACCGCGGGTCGGTCGCCGAGCTGCTCAGCGAGATGGTCGGCAAGGCCGCCGGGGAATTGGAACACGGCATTTTCGGGAACGTCGGCGGACGCGAGCGAGGGATCGCAGCGCCAGCGGATCTCGACGCCCGCGAAGAGATACGCCTTGGAGCGGGCGAGCTTGTAGAGGCGCTCCGGCGAGAAGGTGGCGTCGGCGCCGAAGATCTCCGGGTCGGGGATGAAGCTCGTCGTGGTGCCGCGCCGGTTCGGCGCCGCGCCGACGGTTTGGAGCGGCGAGGTGGCGATGCCTTTTGAGAAGCTCTGCCGGTAGAGGGTGCGCTCGCGAGCAACCTCGACGACGGTCTCGATCGAGAGCGCGTTGACGACACTGACTCCGACACCGTGGAGGCCGCCTGAGGTCGAATAGGCTTTGCCTTCGAACTTCCCGCCCGAGTGGAGGGTGGTCATGATGACTTCGAGCGCCGACTTGCCCGGATATTTGGGGTGCGGGTCGACCGGGATTCCGCGGCCGTTGTCGGTGACGGTCAGGCGGTTGCCCGTGTCGAGCGTGACCTCGATGCGGCTCGCATGGCCGGCGACCGCCTCGTCCATCGAATTGTCGATGACCTCGGCGGCAAGGTGATGGAGCGCGCGCGCGTCGGTGCCGCCGATATACATGCCGGGGCGGCGGCGGACGGGCTCGAGACCCTCCAGAACCTCGATCGCCGAAGCGTCATAGCTGTCGGGCGCGGAAGAAGCGGAAGACGAGAACAGATCAGCCATTTGAAGAGAGCTATTGGGCTCGGATTTGACGCGTGCCAAGCGCGCCCTTCTCGATAATCCACAGACGTTTGGTTGTAACGTACGTATAAACAAACCACTGAAACTCGTTCCTATCGGAAATTCCACTGGCGCGATTTTGGCGAAGGACGTCCCGGAGCGACTGAGAGCAAGCCGGGACGCGCTGCCGCGGAGATGAAAGAAGACGAGCTCGACGACCGGTTTCGCGAGCGGGTCGAAGCCTCTTGAAATGCGGAGCTGCCTTTCCAAATTTTGTATTGCCGGACGCCATCCGGGTTCGGCGACGGGGCGGCTGATGCTCCCACACACGCTGCACGTCCGCTCCGCCAGTCGCTCAAATTGGAGGACGTAACCATGCGTAGTGCTTTCGACTTTTCGCCATTCCGGCGTTCCACCGTCGGTTTCGACCGGCTGTTCGACATGCTCGAGAATTCGAGCTTCGGTCAGGGGCAGGAGAATTATCCTCCGTTCGACCTGATCAAGCTCGGCGACAACGATTATCGGATCGAACTCGCCGTCGCCGGCTTCAAGCCCGAGGAGCTCGATATCACCGCCCAGCAGAATGTGCTGATCGTGTCGGGCCGCAAGAAGGACGAGACCGACGAGAAGGGCAACAATTACATCTACCGCGGGATCGCGACTCGCTCATTCGAGCGTCGCTTTGCGCTTGCCGACCATATTCAGGTCAGGGGCGCGGATATGAAGGACGGACTGCTCTCGGTCGAGCTGGTCCGTGAAATCCCCGAGTCGATGAAGCCCAAGAAGATCAATATTAGCGGCTCTGAGCCGAAGCGCGAAACGATCGAGGCAAAGGCCGAAAAGAAGGAGCCGGCCGAGGCTGAACACGCCTGAGCGGATCAATGACGGGAAGGGCTCCGGCCAAACCGGAGCCCTTCATCGGGTTTCTTTGCGAGCGGCCAATTGCAGTGCGGGAGCTGAAGCTACACCCGCAACGTGCGATGCCGTCGACAGATCGAATTGCCCGATAATCCAGCGAGGTCAGGCAGGCGGCGTTGCGCCAACACGCCGAAAAGCCGCCGCTGGGAGCAAAGCCCAACGACGGCCGCCCTCGATTTAGCGGACCCTTGGTCCGCCGAACGGCAGCGGTGGGGGCGGCCGGCGATCGCGGCGGGGAAGCTGCGCCTGGTAGGCGACTCCGCAATGCTGGACGCAATAAGGGAAGCCGGGATTCGCCGGCTCACCGCAGAAGTGGAAATCGGGCTCGCCCGGGTGGCCCATCGGCCATTTGCAGATGCGGTCGTTGAGATCCAGCAGGCTCGTCTTGTCCGCAACCTCGGGGCTCGGCTTGGCCGGGACAAGGCGGCGAGGGGGAGCGGGAGGGATCGGCGCCTGCTGCTCGCCGGGTCCCTGGCGGATGAAGCCGCCGGGACCGATCGAGCGGTACTGAAGATCATGAGCGCTGACCCGCGGACCTGAGGGCTGCTGAGGCTGACGTGGCTGGGCAGCGGCCGGAGCGGGCGCAGCCTGGGAGGGCGCCGGAGCTTCGGACTTCGGTGCCGGCTTTGGAGCAGCCGCCGCGGACGCAGCGGCCGGCTTCTTGGTTTCTTTCTCCTCGCCCGGTTTCACCGGGGAGGGTCGCTGCTCGAGCCCGAGTCGGTGCGCCTTGCCGATCACTGCATTGCGGCTGACACCGCCGAGCTCATCGGCGATCTGGCTTGCGGTTGCGCCATCGTGCCACATCTTCTTCAGGCGTTCGATGCGCTCTTCGGTCCACGACATAATTAATCTTCGCTCCAAACTTGCCCGGCCGGCCACCAGCCGATAGGCGCCTCACCCGTGAACGACCAAGCCAATATTTGGGTGCGCTTCGCGCCCGGCAAGCCGGTGCTCAAAGGCGTCAATTGGGGAGGCCTCAAGACCCTTTATATCAAGGAGGTGAGGCGGTTCTTCAAGGTCCAGATGCAGACCGTCTGGGCGCCTGCAGTGACGACCCTGCTGTATCTGGCGATTTTCACGGTGGCGCTCGGGCGCGGCGGACGGACCGTGACCGTCGTTCCGGGCGTCGAAGTTCCATTCGCCGATTTCATTGCTCCGGGCCTGATCGTCATGGCGATGATCCAGAATGCCTTTGCCAATTCCAGCTTTTCGCTGCTGGTGGGCAAGATCCAGGGCAATATTGTCGATTATCTCATGCCGCCGCTGTCGACCGGCGAGCTGATCGCCGGTCTCGTCGGAGCGTCGGTCACGCGGGCGTTCCTGGTGGGCTTTGGAGTGTGGCTGGCAATGCTGCTGTGGCCCGGCGTGTCGGTCGGCGTCCAGCGCCCGGAGCTGGTGTTCTGGTTCGGGTTGATGGGTGCACTGCTGCTTTCCTTCCTCGGACTTCTGACCTCGCTCTGGGCCGAGAAGTTCGACCATGCCGCGGCAGTGACGAATTTCGTGGTGACGCCGCTGTCGCTGCTGTCGGGGACCTTCTATTCGGTCCACCAGCTCGCACCGAAGTTTCAGGCCGTGAGCCATGCCAATCCCTTTTTCTACGTAATCTCGGGCTTCCGCGCCGGTTTTCTGGGGACCAGCGATTCGCCGCTTTGGATTGGCGCGGCGGGCCTTTTGTTGCTGAACGTCGTGCTCTGGGCGACCTGCTACAGCTTACTTCGAAGCGGCTGGAAAATTAAGAACTAGGGATTTCAACTACATAGGCAATTTACCAAATTGAACGGCTCATAACGGGCGCGTTCAGACCCGTATCAACCCAAACGGCGCACAAGCGACGCATCAACCGATGCTCAAAGGAGAGCCGTGATGCGCAAGATCATTCTTTCCGCTGCCGCCGCTGGCGCGGCCCTCATCGCCGCCAGCCCTGCTGCCGCTCAATATTATCCGGGACCGCAGCCTTATGGCTACAACGGCTACGGCTATAATAATTGGGGCCAGTTCCGTGCGCTCCAGGCGCGCATCGACAATGTCGAGCGTCAGATCAATTGGCTCGATCGCAACGATCGTATTGGTGATCGAAGTGCCGACCGGCTGCGCTTCGAGGCCCAGCGCCTCGAGCAGCGGCTGCGCTATGCCGCGCGCGGGGGCCTCAATCCCTATGAAGCCCGCGACATCCAATATGGGATCAGTCGGCTCGAACAGCATGTCCATTACGCAGTCGCGAGCGCGTACGGCGGCAACCGCTGGCGCGATCGCGACAATCGCTGGGACCGTGACGATCGTTGGAATCACGATCGCGACGAGGACTGAGGGGCGAGTATCGCGTAACGGAAGGGCGCTCCTCGCAAGAGGGGCGCCCTTGCTCCTCGCTGGGCTCGACTTTGCCCTTTGCGGGACGGCTGGCTATAGCCGGCGCAACCCACATCACCGCCGTTAAAGAGGAGCCGCTTCTTCATGGCCATCACGCCGCTCATGCCCGTTTATCCGCGTTCGCCGGTCCGGCCGGTCCGCGGCGAGGGAGTCTATCTCTACGGCGAGCAGGGCGAGCGATATCTCGATTTCGCCGCGGGGATCGCGGTGAACATCCTCGGCCACGGCCATCCGCACCTCACCAAGGCCATCCAGGACCAGGCGGCGACACTGATGCACGTCTCCAATCTCTACGGCTCGCCGCAGGGAGAAGCGTTCGCGAGACGCCTGTGCGATCTCACCTTCGCCGACACGGTGTTCTTCACCAACTCAGGTGTCGAGGCGGTGGAATGCGCGATCAAGACCGCACGGCGCTATCATTACGCCAAAGGCAATCCGCAAAAGCATGATCTAATCACCTTCTCCAATGCCTTCCACGGCCGGACGATGGCAGCGATCAGCGCGACCGACCAGGCAAAGATGATCGACGGCTTTGCGCCACTGCTGCCCGGTTTCAAGGTCGTCGAATTCAACAATCTCGACGCTGCGCTGGCGGCAATGGACGAAAATACTGCCGGCTTCCTCCTGGAGCCGATCCAGGGCGAGGGCGGCATTCGCCCGGGAACGCATGAATTCCTGGCCGGTCTTCGCGCTGCATGCGACGAGCATGACCTGATGCTGGTGTTCGACGAGGTGCAGTGCGGAGTCGCGCGCACCGGGCAGCTTTACGCCTACCAGCATTATGGGATTGAGCCGGACATCATGGCCTCGGCCAAGGGCATTGGCGGCGGCTTCCCTATGGGCGCCTGCCTCGCGAGCGAGAAGGCGGCTGCAGGAATGGTGATCGGCACGCACGGCTCGACCTACGGCGGCAATCCGCTGGCGATGGCTGCAGGGCAGGCGGTGTTCGACATCGTGGCCAATGATGAGTTCCTCGCGCAGGTTCGCCAGAAGGGCGAGCGCCTGCGCTCGGCGCTGGAGCAGATGATTCCCAATCACGACCATCTGTTCGAGAGCGTTCGCGGCGTTGGGCTGATGCTCGGCATCAGGATGAGGACCGACAGCCGTGCCTTCGTCACCTATCTCAGGACCAAGGGGCTGCTGACCGTCAGCGCGGGCGACAATGTGATGCGGGTTCTCCCGCCGCTCACCATCGAGGAAGAGCATATCCGCGAGTTCGTCGAAACTCTCTCGGCGGCCGCGAGCGAATATGAGGTGCCGGCGGAAGCGGCTTGAGGCGTCTGCTCCATCAGTCGTAGTTCGATGCGATTGCAGTCTAGCTTAAGCTGGACTGCTAGAGGGGCAGGCCACCGCACAATCCACTTGTGCGCTCAATGTCACTTCTCCATCGCTTCGCACCTGCAAGGAGAGTTGTGACCTGCAGGATCGCGTCCTATCTTTCTCCAATGCCCACAATCGAGCTTACAACCGACGTCGCACTCGGCGTCGCGATCCCTTCGCGCAATGCGCGGGGACGCATCGCGCGCCTTGGGCCTGTCGCCGATTCAATTCTCGCCAATCACGGCTACCCGCCGATCATCGAACAGCTGCTCGCGGAAGCGCTGACGCTGACCGCACTGCTCGGCTCCTTGCTCAAGGAGCCGCAGGGGCAGCTCACGCTTCAGGCGCAGACGGAGGGCGGGATCATCGACCTCATGGTCTGCGACTATCTCGGCGGCGAGCTGCGGGGCTATGTCCGACACGATCGGGAGCGGCTCGCAGATGCGTCGAAAGAGCCGCCTCTCAAGGAGCTGTTCGGCAAAGGCTATCTCGCGATCACATTCGACCAGCCGGTCGCAAAGGAGCGTTATCAGGGCATTGTTCCCCTCGAGGGCAAGAACCTTGCCGAGGCCGCGCAGAGCTACTTCGGCCAATCCGAACAGATTCCGAGCCTGGTTCGGCTTGCTGCCGAGAAGCGGCTTGGGCGTTGGTTCGCAGGCGGCTTGCTGCTCCAGCATCTGCCGGAAGGGGAGGAGGGCCGTGAAAGGCTACATACCAGGCTTGACCATCCGGACTGGCCTCATGTCGCGATTCTCGCCGGGTCCGTGAAATCGCAAGAACTGACCGACCCAGAACTTCCACTCGACGATCTCATTTGGCGGCTGTTCCATGAGGAAGACGAACTTCGCACCCTGCCGGCAATCAAGCTGAGCCGCGGCTGCCGCTGCGATCCCGAATATGTTCGCTCGGTCATCGCGCGCTTCCCGGCAGACGAGCGCGAGGCGATGATCGGTGAGGACGGACTGATCCGGGTGGACTGCGCTTTCTGTTCGTCGAGCTTCCCGATCGAGCCGGGCGAGATAGGCTGACCCGATTTTGTCGTTTACGGCTGTTAAGCTGTTCGTGCTAAACTGACTGGTAATGGCTCGCTCAGCGAATTCCATTTTGACGGCAGGCAGCGTGGTGGCTGCCTCGGTGCTGGTCGCTGCGGCCCGGCCGTCGGCGCTTGCCCAGACGCAGCCGGGTCTGTGGGAGATTAGCGGTGCGCCGGGGGCCCGGGCGCCGCTTCGGCAGTGCGTCGCGGACGTCGCCGCGCTCGCCCGGTTCGAACACCGATCGAGCAGCTGCACTGCGAAGGTGCTGAAGGACGAACGCAGCTCGACCTTGATCGATTACAGCTGCGGCGGCGCTGGCTTCGGTCACAGCCAGATCGACGTCATCACTCCGCGGGCGCTGAGGATCAGCACTCAGGGCATCTCCGGCGGACTCCCGTTCAACTATGTTCTGCAGGCGCGGCGAGTGGACGATTGCCCGAAAGGCGCTTCTTTCACGCATCATTAAGCCCTCGTTTAACCATTGAGTGCTAAGGCGGTTTCGTGCCGGATTTTGGCACGCTTTCCTCCCAATCGGGCAGGTATGCCCGATACCTGGGCCGCCCGTCTCACGACTGGCGGCCCTTCTTTTGTGCGTCTGTGCGCCCTAAGTGCGGGCTCGTGAAAAAGGCAGTGGTTCTTCTCTCGGGCGGACTCGACTCGATGGTGTGCGCCGGGCTTGCCCGCGAGCAGGGCTTTTCGGTGATCGCGCTGACGATCGATTATAATCAGCGTCACCGCGTCGAGCTCGACGCAGCACGGCGGATCGCAGGCGTGCTTGCGGAGCGCCACATCACGCTCCCGCTTGACCTCAGAGCTTTTGGCGGCTCGGCGCTGACGAGCGACATAGCGGTTCCGAAGGCGGGGCTCGGCGAAGGGATTCCCGTTACCTACGTGCCGGCCCGCAATACCATTTTTCTCAGTCTGGCGCTGGGCCTCGCGGAGGCGAGCGGCGCGCGAGACCTGTTCATCGGGGCCAATGCGCTCGATTATTCGGGTTATCCCGATTGCCGTCCGGAATTCGTGGCGGAGTTCGAGAAACTGGCAAACCTTGCGACCAAAGCAGGCATCGAGGGCGACTGGTTCACGGTTCACGCGCCGCTGCAGCACATGAGCAAGGCCGAAATCGCGCGCGAAGCACAGCGGCTCGGCCTGGACGCGGCGATGAGCCACAGCTGCTACGATCCGCTGCCCGACGGCCTCCACTGCGGCGAATGCGATGCTTGCCGGCTCCGCGCCAAAGGATTTTTCGAAGCCGGAATCGACGACCCCACCGCTTATGGCGAACCGTCCAGCCCGCCGAGTCGAACGGGCCAGGAAGAAGTGCAGTGACGAATATTCAGTCTCCTGCGCCTTTGCCGCTTCGCGGCTCTTCCGGCCCGGCTTCCGGACCGAGGCATGTTTATGCAGTCAAGGAGTGCTTCCTCACACTGCAAGGCGAAGGCGTCCACTCGGGCCGTCGCGCGGTTTTTCTGCGCTTTGCCGGATGCAACCTCTGGTCGGGACGCGAGCAGGACCGGGAGAGCGCCAGCTGCACCTTCTGCGATACGGATTTTGTCGGCACCGACGGCGAGGGCGGCGGCAAATTCCGTGGAGCTGACGAGCTCGCCGCTCACATCGAAACGATATGGGGCGCAGGTGACAAGCAGCGGCTGGTGGTAATCACCGGCGGCGAACCCATGCTTCAGCTCGACGAAGCGCTGGTCGGTGCGCTTCACGTTCGCGGATTTCGCGTTGCTGTGGAAACCAATGGGACTCTGCCGGCAGTTGGCGGGATCGACTGGATCTGCGTCAGTCCCAAGGCGGGGACGGCCATCGTCCAGCGTCGAGGTGACGAGCTCAAGCTCGTCTGGCCCCAGGAAGGCATCGATCCCGCCGAGCTGGAGCACTGGCAATTCGACCACTTCCTCGTCCAGCCGATGGACTGCGACGAGCGCGACGCAGCGCTTGAGGCCGCGATCCGGCTGGCAATGGATCGACCAATTTGGCGGCTGTCGCTCCAGGCTCACAAAGTCGTCGGACTGCCCTGAATATTATTCGGCGTTGGTGGCGCTGTTGGCCGCAGCAGCTGCCGTACTCTGTTTCGAGGCTTGCGGTTTGGCAGCGCTGGCGCTCGGCGCTTTAGCCGGCCCGCTCGATACCGGCCCGGCACCGTTCATCTCGAGATTGCCGTAGTTGAGATCGACGTCCGCAGCCATATTTGCAGCGTCGCCCGTAACTGCATCGATCGCCGTCACGTCGTTCGAAACGATGCTTTGGGCAGTCAGATTCTCGCCGGACGTTTGGTTGTTGTCGGTCTGCGCGTTCTTGCCGCAGGCGGCAACGCCGAGCGTGACAAAAGCAACGAGGATCAGGCCACGCATCCGAATACTCCCAGCGCCATAAAAAAAGAGACTGCCGGCAGTTACCGGCAGCCTCTTCAAAAGCCAACGCCCCCTTCGCAGGGGGCTCTGGATTACATTGCGTTGTTGGTCGTCGTCGTCGTCGTCACATTCGTCGTGGTGTTCGACGTCGCATTCATCGTGGCATTCATCTCGCCAGCGTTCATTTCCGGAGCATTCATCTCCGGAGCAGCCATATTCTCGGTCGTGAGGTTCTCATCGACGTTCATGGTGTTGTTGGCGTTTTCGTTGCTGCTGCAAGCCGCAACCGCCAGGGCCGCGCCAGCGACCAGGATAAGAGCACGCATTCAAGACTCCCTATTTATTGCGATCTGCAACGGTTTCCCGTCCCGCAAATCGCGGCGGACAATAGTCTGAAGCGCAAGCTTCCATCAAGACTCTTTGCACTACCGTTCCAACGCCCTGAGAAACGGCAGGAAACTGCGCTTCAAGGCCGCATCAACACTCGTCAGCGCTATTTGTTTCCCAAGCTTATCGATACTCGTGACGCCGAATTCGGCGATCCCGCACGGCACGATGCCGGTGAAATGTGACAGGTCGGGGGCGACGTTCAGCGCGAACCCGTGAAGGGTCACCCAACGCTTCACTCGAACGCCCAATGCACCGATCTTCGCTTCCTCTGCGCCGTCTCCGACCCAGATTCCGATTCGGCCAGGGGCGCGGTGGGCGGAAATGCCGAGCTCGCCAAGTGCGTCAATCATCAGGCCTTCGAGCGCATGGACGAAACGGCGGATGTCTTTGCCGCGCTTTTCGAGATCGAGCATTACATAGCCGACGCGCTGCCCCGGCCCGTGATAGGTGTAGCGACCGCCGCGGCCTGCTTTGTAAACCGGGAAATCCAGAGGGTTGAACAGCTCGGCGGGGTCCGCACTGGTACCGGCGGTGAATAGGGGCGGATGCTCGAGCAGCCAGACGCATTCAGGCGCCGCGCCCTCGCGGATGGCGGCGGCTCTTTGCTCCATGAACGCGAGCGCTTCCTCGTATGGAACGAGCGATTGGCTCGTGCGCCATTCGATATCGGCTGGAATTCCGTTCACCGCGCGTGAAATGGCGGTCGTGCCCCGGAAGGGCAAGCGTTGCGCTGTTCAAGCTGCCCCCGCATAAAGCGCGCGAACAAGGGGAGGAAATGATGCGCCACCTGTCGATCTCAGCTGCGTGGGAGGAGACCAAAGCGATTCTTGCGCACGACGGTCGCTTGTTGATGACCGTGGCATTGGCGCTGGTAACCATGCCTTCCGTGGTGAACGGTCTGCTCAACCCAGCCGGAATGACCGGTGGCTCGGCGCCTTGGCTCAATCTGGTTGCCTTTTTCGCTTCGGTCATCGCGCTCGCCGGGCAGCTGGCGCTGATCCGGCTTGCACTTGGACCCTCGATCACCGTTGGTGGCGCGATCGCCCACGGTTTTGCACGGCTGCCGATCTATTTCGTTGCAGTCCTGCTGCTTGTCGTCGCATTGTTCCTGATCGCGATTCCATGCGCGCTCCTGCTGGCGGCAATGGGTGTCCCGCTCGATGCCAAGCCCGTCCATATGAGCGCGCCCGTTGCAGTAATCGCTTTGTTATTCCTCGCAGTGGCGATTTTTCTCGGTGTCCGGCTGGTTCTCTCTCCATCCGTAGCGAGTGCGGAGAATGCCGGACCGATCGCGATTCTCAAGCGTAGCTGGGAGCTTACGGGCGGTCACTTTTGGCAGTTGCTGGGGTTTCTCCTGGTCTTTCTTGTCGGATCGGTCATCTTGCTCATTGCGATCGGAAGCGCACTCGGGGTTGCGATTGGCCTGCTCCTAGGATCGATCCAGCCGATGTCCGTTGGAGCCCTCGTCCTGGCTTTGGCCCAGGCGCTGGTAAGCACTGCGGTTTCGACCGTGTTCGCAGTGATGATTGCGCGGATCTATCTGCAGCTCGCTCAAGGCCGAGACGTGCAGGAAGTGTTTCGTTAGTCAGCCGGCTTGAGTAGTGGGATCTGAGGTGCGCACTCCGTCGGCAGAACGCCGAGAAGCCGCGGATCGGGGAACCGCTCGATCGCGCGTTTGTAGGGCGTGAAGCCGGCGCGTCGATAGGCCGACAACGCAGCGGGATGGTCGAGCGAACAGGTGTGGACATGAACCCGGGCGATGCCCTCGCGCCACGCGCGGCTCACTGCCTCGGCAAGCAGCCATCGGCCGTGACCTTTGCCGGAAAGCTCAGGGATCAGCCCCATGAAGGCAAGCTCGCATTCGCAGGGCTCTCGAAAGTCGAGCTCGAGCATCCCGATCTCATGGTCGTTTTCATCGACGATCGTGTACAATTCGACCTTCGGGTGCTGGATGATTGCAGCGAGATGCGCGTCGTCGAGGACAAGGCGCGAAAACCATAGCCACGGCGCGCCGACCAGTCGGAACAGGTCCCGATAATGCTCAGGCTGGGGAACCTGGACGTGCTTTAGCAAGAGTCTCGACGCTGGGATCTGCTGGTCGGGCGGCGAACGCATTTCGAGATAGGTCACAACGGCCGCGAGTTCGCCATCGGGGACGGTTTCGTAGCTCATTTCCACGTCGCCATCGGCGGAAGGCTCATCAGGATTGCGTCGATATTGCCGCCCGTCTTCAGTCCGAAGAGCGTGCCGCGGTCGTAGAGCAGGTTGAACTCGACGTAGCGGCCGCGAAACGTGAGAAGCCGGTCCCTGTCTTCGTCGTTGAAGGGCGTGTCCATCCGCTTGCGCACGATTTGGGGGAAGATCTCGAGGAAGGCCTCTCCAACATCGCGGGTGAATGCGAAATTCGCCTCGAACGTCGGACCCTTGCCTGGATCGAAGGCCTCCAGATGGTCGTAGAAGATTCCGCCCACGCCGCGCGGAACTCCGCGATGAGGCAGCCAGAAATATTCATCCGCCCATTTGGAAAAGCGCGGATAGAATGTCGGGTCGTGCGCAGCGCAGGCAGCGCGCAGGCGCGCGTGAAAGGCTTGTGTGTCTTCCTCATAGGGAATTGCCGGGTTGAGATCGGCGCCGCCACCGAACCAGCGCTTGGTTGTCGTCAGGAAGCGCGTGTTCATATGCACTGCCGGCACGTGCGGGTTGGCCATATGCGCGACGAGGCTGATTCCGGTCGCGAAGAAGCGCGGATCGTCCTGCGCGCCCGGAATGCTCTTGGCGAATTCGGCGCTGAACTGTCCTCCGACGGTGGAGATATTCACTCCGACCTTCTCGAACACCTTGCCCGCCATCTGCCCACGCACCCCGCCGCCGCCGCCCTCGCCGGTGACGTCGGTACGCTCCCAAGGCATGTAGGCGAAGCTGGCTTCGGAGCCGGCCTCCCGCTCGATTTGCTCGAACGCGGCGCAGATGCGGTCGCGAAGCGACTCGAACCAGTTGCGGGCGGCCTGTTGCTGATCGTCTAGTGCAAGCATCCTGGGCTCTTCGTTGGCGAGCCGCCGCGAGGCAATCAAGGACATTTAGCTCAACTTTAGACGGGTAAATCCGAGGTTCACCGGCGCCCACGCATGTCGTCGTCCCGACAGGGCCGAAAAATCTGAAGGAATTCGACCGTATGAAGCTTTCTGTCTCTCTCGCGCTCGGCGCAGCGATGATTTCCGCATCCGCTATGGCGCAGGCGCCCGGCGGCGAGCGTGGTGGATGGATGCAGCGCGACCAGACCCGGGCAGAAGCGAAGCAGCGCGCCGACATGCTGTTCCAGATGCTCGACGCCAATCACGACGGAACGGTGACCCGCTCGGAAGCCGAGCAGGCCGCGGCTCAGTTTGCGGCGCGACGCGAGGATGGCAGCGCGCAGCGGGGCGGCGGCCGGATCGAGCGAATGGTTGCCCAGCTCTTCGCAAGCTCCGATTCGCTGACGCTGGCGCAGTTCGAGGCGCAGACGCTCGCCCGATTCGACGCAATGGACCTCAACCATGACGGCGTGGTCACCGCTGCCGAGCGTGACCAGGCGCGTGCGCAGCGGCAGGGACAGGTTCAGACTGCTGCGCCGGCCCCGCAGCCTGCCCCGTCCAAGCCTCAGTAAACTCGCCGCTGGGCGTGCACGAGCATTCGTAGCAACATTGCGACCGGCCGTGGTACTCCGACCTTGCCTTCGAGCCACAAGCTGACCGCCGAGCGCGACACGCCGATCGCCTGTGCGAGATCGTTCTGCGTGCGGTAGCCGAGGCTGCGCATCGCAGAGCGCAATTCCTCGGGCGACATCGATGCAAGTCGAGGGTCGGAAATGCCCGGAGAGGAGGGGTTTGTACTCATTAAGTCCTTCGGCACTGCGTCGCGTTCATTATGCCACGTTTCGGGTGAGTTTTTCACCATTTGGCTGGAGGTCAAGCGGCTTGGCCGACCAAGTGCCGGAATCGGTCAGGCGCAAGGCCATCGGAATTGCGCTGATTCGGCACTCGTTCGGAATGAGTCAGATGGCGTCGCTCCCGCGGTCTCCGGTGCGGATGCGGATCGCCTGCTCGACGTCGAATACGAAGATCTTGCCGTCGCCGATCCGGCCGGTGCGCGCGGCATTTTCGATCGCCTCGCACACATTGTCGACGAGATTGTCCTCGATGACGACCTCGATCTTCACCTTGGGCAGGAAGTCGATCACATATTCGGCGCCGCGGTACAGCTCGGTGTGGCCCTTCTGCCGGCCGAAGCCCTTGACCTCGGCAACCGTAATTCCGGAGACGCCGACCTCGTGCAGCGCGTCCTTCACATCATCGAGTTTGAAGGGCTTGATGATCGCTTCGATCTTCTTCACGCGGCTCTCCCCATGGCTGCTGCGACGCTAATGCCCAATCGCCGCCGCATTTGGAAGGCAGTGCGCGCGGGAACATGAAAGCCATCATTCTTTCGGCAGGCCAGGGTTCGCGCCTCGGTCACTTGGTCGACGACAAGCCCAAATGCCTGATTGAGTTCAATGGACGCACGCTGCTCGACCGCCAGCTCGACACGCTGAAGGCGAACGGAATCAGCGAGGCGGTGGTCGTTACCGGCTTCAATGACGAGCTGGTAGAGGCGACGATCGCGCGGCGCAGCGGCGGACCGGCCGTGCGAACGATTTACAATCCCTTCTACAAGGTCGCGGACAATACTGGTTCGCTCTATGTCGCTCGCGAGGAGCTGAGCGCCGATTGTCTGGTCTGGAATGGGGACACCCTCGTTTCGAACAGGCTGATGCAGCGCGTTGTGACGAACGATCGTCAGGGTATCTGCGTCACCATCGACCGCAAGCCCTCATATGACCAGGACGATATGAAGGTGGTCGAAGCGGACGGTCGCCTGAAGGCAATCGGCAAGCGGCTGGAGCTGAGCATCGTGAACGCCGAATCGATCGGACTGCTCGCCTTTCGTGCCGGCGGCGCGGAACGCTTCCGGGAAGCGATCGAGCGAGCCATGCGCACGCCCGAAGGCACGACCATCTGGTACCTGCGGGTGATCCACCAGCTCGCCCAGTGCAGTGAGGTGTGGACGTTCGACATCAACGGCGAAGAGTGGGGCGAGGTCGACTTTCCGGTCGACGTGGAGACGGCGAAGAAACTCACGGCTGCCTGGGATGCTGCAGAGAAAGCCGCCGCAGCCTAACCAACGCCGACGGCGAGGTCGCTCGATGCGGGAAGCGCAGGCTAGCCCCGGCTGATCCCGACGGATCTGCACACCCAGACATGATCATTCTCGCGTTGCTGCCAGTTCGCAAACGAGGAGTGCCTGAAAGCGCCGAAAGGCGAGGCCGTGCAGACTTTCGCAGCCGGGCGTTGCCCACGCAACGTCATTGCCGCTTGCCTGAAAGTCGAGTCGCGCGATCGACGGGCTCGACATCACGGGGACGATCGAGCGGCCAAGCTTCGCTGGTCAGCCAGCAGGGGGAAGAAACCGTCCGACGATGTCCCGGGCAAGTCGCGCCGGCCGTTTCGTCGCCGCATCCAGGCAGCACCAGCAGCTCGAGATCTCGCTCAGCACTTCGTCCCCGCGGCGGAGCACGGTGCGGAAGAAGGCGCGGGCGCCTTCGACCTTTTCGGCGATCACCTCCGCGACCACCTTGTCCTGGAGAAAGGTTGGCCTGAGGTAGGTGATCTCATGCTTGAGCGCGACCCACAAATGTTCCGCGACCACGGCTGGCGGGGCGACACTGCTCCAATAATCGACCACCGCCTCCTGCACCCATTTGAGATAGACGGCATTGTTGACATGACCCATGTGGTCGATGTCCGCCGGTTCGATGGCAATTGGGTGCCGGAAACTCGCCATGACCTCCTAGATCCAGAACGAATTCAGCCTCTCACCGACTTACAATAGTGTCAATAAGTTAGGTGAACGTCGCATCACCTTTTCGCGTTCCAATTGCCTCTTTGTGTGTTACATAACTAATACGGTAATGCGCACCTGCCTCCCGAATCCGAGGAATCGCCGCGATGATGCTTGGACTCTATATTCTGCTCAATTTCGCAGTGCTCTGGGTGGTCGCGCGAGCATCTTCGGCGACCGGATTGCGCCTGGTTTTGATGCTTTTCCTGGTCGGCTTCGTCGTCGGCTCGGCAAACAGCTTGATCGAGGCGCTGTTCTTCAAAGTCCTGCCGCTGCGCGACATCCCAGCTGCAGCGGTGCCGGCGGCGATTGTCTTCGCAATCCTCTCTCCACTCGCCGTTCTTCTAGCCGGTCGCTGGAGAAGCGCTGCTGGTCCGGCGGCCCTAGAGGGCGGGTTCACGCCGGCCAGTCTGCTCGCGGTGGTGGTCGCTTATGAGATCCTCTATTGGACCGCCGGAACCTTGGTGTATCCCTTTGTCGCAGACTTTTACGCGACGACGCGCACGATTCCGCCTGCCTTTGCAGTTTCAGCAGTTCAGGTCGTGCGATCCCTGATCTTCGTCGCAGCTGTCTACCCGTTGCTGAAGAGCGGCTTGCGCGGAGCACCTCTTGTCCTGGCGTTAGTCTATTCGGTAATTGGCGGGGTAGCGCCCCTACTTCCGGACAATCCCTACATGCCGTCCGACATCCGCTTCTTTCACGCCGTCGAAACGAGCCTATCGAATTTCCTGTTCGGACTGGTCGTCGGCTTCCTGTTCACGCACCGGCGACCAGCGGTCTCTGCTCAGGCGTAGGGTGGTCGGTCGAGGCCGGCCGGGCTCTTGGTAAAGATCTCGCAGCCGGTGTCGGTGATTCCAATCGAATGTTCAAACTGCGCCGAAAGCGAGCGGTCGCGGGTGACCGCGGTCCAGCCGTCTTCAAGCACCTTCACGTCGGCGCGGCCGATGTTGATCATTGGCTCGACCGTGAAGATCATCCCGGGCTTGAGCTCGGGACCGGTTCCGGGGCGGCCGGCATGGACGACCTCGGGGCTGTCGTGGAAGATGCGCCCGACGCCGTGACCGCAAAAGTCTCGGACGACGCTGTAGCGGCTCGCTTCCGCGTGGCGCTGAATGGCGTTGGCGATGTCGCCGAGATGATTGCCCGGCTTGGCCTGCTCAAGTCCCAGCATCAGGCATTCGTAGGTGACGTCGACGAGCTTGCGTGCCTTCAGCGGCACGTCTCCGACCAGGTACATGCGGCTGGTATCGCCGTGCCAGCCGTCAAGAATCGGCGTCACGTCGATATTGACGATATCACCGTCCTTCAGCGTCTTTTCGCCCGGAATCCCGTGACAGACGACATGATTGATCGAGATGCAGCTGCTTTTTGTGTAGCCGCGGTAGCCGAGCGTCGCTGGAAGCGCTCCGGCTTCGAGCGTCAATCTGTGGACGATCTCGTCCAGCTCCTGAGTCGAAACGCCAGGTGCGACGTGCGGCACAAGCGCGTCGAGGATCTCGGCGGCAAGCCGGCCGGCGCGGCGCATGCCCGCGAATCCTTCCGGCCCGTGCAGCTTGATAATCCCGCTCTTGGCCTCCAGCCGGTCGTCGGGCGCAACGGTGATGTATTGAGTCATGTCGCCTAGATAGGCAATGGCGGCTGCCATGACCAGCAAGACCCTGGAGGGCGGATGCGGTTGCGGCGCAGTTCGCTACCGGCTCAATGATGAGCCGATCTTCGTCAACAATTGCCACTGCACATTGTGCCAGCGGCAGACAGGTACGGGTTCAGCGGTAAACGCCTTCATCGAAATGGATCGGCTGGGCCACCTGTCGGGAGAGCTCACCGAGCATGAGCTCAAGACTGGCAGCGGCGCCACCCAGATCATCGTCCGCTGCGCAAAATGCGGAACCCCGGTCTGGAGCCATTACCGGCTCGGCCGGAAGGCAGCGGCGATACGGGTCGGGACGCTTGATGATCCGTCTGCGGTTCGCCCGGACGCAGCGATTTTCGTTGTCAATCGGCCGAGCTGGGCCCCGCTTCCAGATGGCATTCCCCAGTTCGAAGCTTATTACAATCCTGCTGAACTGCTTCCGCCGCAGCGCTTCGCGCGCCTCCAGGCGCTGCTACTGCAATGAGCGGAGAGCGGACCTGGACCGCTGCGCTGGTGGTCATCGGCGACGAGATATTGTCCGGCCGCACGCAGGACCTCAATGTCGCCCAAGTGGCGCGCTGGCTGAACGAGCAGGGGATCCGCCTGACAGAGGTACGAATCGTGCCCGACGACATTGCTCGCATCGCCGAGACAGTGAACGCGCTTCGCTCGAGCTGCGATTACCTGTTCACGACCGGGGGCATCGGGCCGACCCACGATGATATTACCGTCGACGCAATGGCGGCTGCATTCGATGTGCCGGTCGTCGTCCACCCCGAGGCGCGCAAGATCCTGGAAGATTATTATCGCGGGCGACCAGGGGGGCTCACCGAAGCACGCCTTCGCATGGCGCGCGTGCCCGAAGGGGCGGAGCTGATCGCCAATCCCTATTCGGGCGCACCAGGCGTGAAGATGGGCAATGTCTATATCCTTGCTGGAGTGCCCAATATCGCGGCCAGCATGCTGGAAGCGCTGAACGGAAAACTGAGGGGCGGGCGGCCCGTGGTATCGGTGACCGTCGGCGCGAGGGCCGCCGAAAGCGATGTCGCGGACCTGCTGCGCGAAACCGAAGACTCCAACCCGGGCGTCGCGATCGGCAGTTATCCATTCTTCAGCAACGGCCGCTACGGAGCCAATTTCGTGATTCGTTCAGAGGACGGCGAACTCGCCCGGCGCACCGGCGACGAGCTCGCAAGTCGGCTGCGCGAAGCGGGTTACGAACCGGTCGAAGGCGGCATCTAAGCTCCTGTCGCCGCGCAAGCGCTCAGCGCTTTTCTCGACTGTGTCGGCTGGCCGACGCCGAACTGCCGCGTTTTCGCGCCGAAACGACGCGTTGCGCTATTCCCTAGTCATTCACTAGAGAATAGGTGTCGCCGCCTCGAAAGAGGGAGCCTAACCATGTCCATTTTTCGCAAGATGACCCTTGCGATCGCGCTCAGCGCGGCACTTGTTCCGACCGCCGCGCCGGCCGCGGCGACGCAACTCCTAAACGTCTCCTATGATCCCACGCGGGAGCTTTATGAGCAGATCAATGCTGCATTCGCGAAGCGTTGGCAGGCCGCAACGAAGCAGCCGATCGCAATCCGGCAAAGCCATGGCGGCTCAGGCAAGCAGGCGCGGGCCGTCATCGACGGACTGCCCGCGGACGTCGTCACGCTGGCGCTTGGCTTTGACGTGGACGCAATCGCCCAGCGCGGCCTGATCGCATCGAATTGGCAAAAGCGGCTGCCGAACAACAGCACGCCTTATTATTCGACAATCGTGCTGCTGGTGCGGCACGGCAATCCCAAGAACATCAGGGATTGGGACGATCTGACTCGCCCGGGCGTGTCGGTGATTACGCCCAACCCAAAGACGAGCGGCGGCGCGCGTTGGAATTACCTCGCCGCCTGGGGCTTTGCGCAGCGCAAATATGGTTCGCCGCAACAGGCGAAGCTGTTCATGGCAAAACTGTTCCGCAACGTGCCGGTGCTCGACTCAGGGGCTCGCGGCGCGACGACCACGTTCGTCGAACGCGGGCAGGGCGATGTTCTGATCGCCTGGGAAAATGAGGCGCTGCTCGCCGCCAACCGCCTCGGCCGCGGCAAGTTCGACGTGGTCGTTCCGTCGGTGTCGATTCTTGCGGAACCGCCGGTTGCCCTGGTCGACAAGAATGTCGACCGGAAAGGGACTCGAAAGGCGGCCGAGGAATATCTCAAATTCCTCTACACCCCCGAAGCGCAGGAAATCATCGCCCGCAATTACTTCCGACCGCGCGATCCGCAGGTTCGAGCAAGGTTCCAGGGCCAGTTCAAGAACGTTCCGCTCTTCACAATCGACCGCAATTTCGGAGGCTGGGCGAAGACACAGGCGCTGCACTTCAACGACGGCGGCCTGTTCGACCAGATCTACGAAGCGGCCAAGCGCTGATCGCCGAACCTCAACCGAAAGGATCTCTCCAAATGCGTTTCCTGCCACTGGCGGGCAGCTCGCTCCTCGCGCTCGCGTCACCCGTCTTGGCGCAGCAGACGGACCAGCCGGCGACCGCACCAACCAACGAGCCGACTGCCGCCGACGAGAGTGGAGAGAAGCTCGTGCCGGCCGAAACTCAGCCGGCCGATGCAGCACCCAAGCCCACAGGAGACGCGGTACTCGACCGGCTGAACGCCCTGGAGGCCAGGGTGAAACAGTTGGAAGCGCGCAATGCCGAGCTCGAAAAGCAGGCCGAGCTCACCCAGGGGCGGGTCGAGACGGTCGAGAACCGCGCCGCCAAAGCGGCTCAGTTCGGCTGGGCGCCGACAATTTCCGATGCCAATGGCAGCTTCACGTTCAAGCCGCGTGGAGTCGTCGAGGCTGACGCCGCAGTCTTCAACGAGCGCAAGGGCGGGTACGATTACAACGACGGGACGGCCTTTCGTCGCGCACGTCTCGGCTTCGAAGGAACGGCCTTCAAATGGTTCAATTATCGGCTGGAGGCCGACTTCGCGGGTAACGCGGTGAACCTCACCGACGCCTATCTGCAATATACCAAGATCCCGCACACGGTGCTGACGCTCGGCCAGCACAAGGCGCCGTTCGGACTCGAGTCCAACAACAGCGACAATTACAATGTCTTCCTCGAGCGCGGAATGTTTACCAATGCGTTCGGCAATGTCGGGGCCGAGCGGCGCATCGGCATTTCCGCGGCCTATGCGCCGAAGGAGAATCTGAATTTCGCGGCGGGTTTCTTCGGGGACAATGAGAGCATCAGCCGGTCGACATCGACACCGGTCACCAACACGCCGGACGAGAGCTGGGGATTCAACGGCCGCGCGACGTGGGAGCCGGTGTTCGACACCGGCAGGATTCTCCACTTGGGGCTTTCGGGATATTATCGCTCGTCGCTCAAGTCAGGCGACATCGCCAACGCTGTTCGCCTCAGCGACCGGCCCAATGTCCGGGTCGATAATGGCAATATTGCCGACAGCGGGATCATCACCAAGACGCATTCGCTGCGCTATGGCGGAATTGAAGCGGCTGGCGTCCTTGGGCCGCTGACGGTTGCCGGCGAGGCGGGGCGGCTCTGGCTGCGCCGCATCGGAGTCCCGGATGAACATTTCACCGGTTTTTATGGCTATGCCGCTTACATGCTGACGGGCGAGACCCGCCCGTTCAAGGGCGGCAACTTCGACCGTATCAAGCCGTTCAGCGAGCTCGGGAACGGAGGGCTCGGGGCCTTCGAAGTGGCGCTTCGCTACGATCAGCTCGATCTTTCGAACACGCCGGTGCTGGCGCGCGCCGGCAACAAGGCGAGCAGCGTCACTCTTGGCCTCAACTGGTATTTCAATCCCTACGCCAAGCTCATGTTCAACTGGGTTCGGTTCGAGGGCGACAATAGCCCGCTCGATCCGATTGGATCGAAAGCCGCGGGTGACGCTTTTGCGACCCGCCTCCATTTGGACTTTTGAGGGGTTCGTGGTGCCCAGACGAGTGATGCGCCGACGCTCTCGACTCCCTGGCTTCGGCCTCTCGCTGGGCATCACGATCCTGTGGCTCTCGCTGATCGTCCTCATTCCGATTTCGGCGGTGTTCGTCAAAAGCGTCAGCCAGGGGTCAGGGGCCTTCTGGCAGGCGGCGGGCTCGCCGCGCGCGATTGCGGCCTATCGCATCTCGTTCGGCGCGGCAGCGATTGCGGCCGCGATCAACTGCGTGTTCGGGCTGCTCGTTGCGTGGGTGCTGGTTCGTTATCGCTTCGCGGGCCGGCGGCTGCTCGGAGCACTGATCGATCTGCCCTTGGCACTTCCGACCGCAGTCGCGGGAATCGCGCTGACGGCGATCTATGCCGATACCGGCCCGCTAGGGAGATTGCTCGAGCCGTTGGGCCTGCCTGTCGCCTACCGTCCGGCCGGCATTGTGGTTGCGTTGACCTTCATCGGATTGCCGTTCGTCGTCCGCACCATCGAACCGGTGCTCGCGGAAGTGTCGAGCGAGATGGAGGAAGCTGCGTTGACCCTCGGGGCAACGCGGCTGCAGACATTTTCAAAGGTGATCCTGCCGACAATCGCGCCAGCGCTCGCCACCGGCTTCGCGCTGGCGTTCGCGCGTGGGGCCGGAGAATATGGATCGGTGATCTTCATTGCCGGCAACATGCCGTTCAAGTCGGAGATCGCGCCACTGCTGATCATCACCCAGCTGGAGGAATATGATTATGCGGGCGCGGCCGCCATCGCCTGCGTGATGCTGGTGATTTCCTTCGCGGTGCTGCTGCTTCTCAATGCCCTGCAGCATTGGCAGGCGGGGAGGCGGCTCTGATGGCACCCGCCGGGCTTCGCGAGCGCCCGCTCGTCAAGGCGTTGCTGATCGCTGCCGCCGTGGCCTACGTTGCCTTGTTGCTCCTGCTGCCGTTGGGCGCAGTGCTTGCCGAGGCATTCAAGAAGGGCCTCGAGGTCTGGATGGCCGCAATCAGCACGCCCGATGCTCGTGCTTCGATCAAGTTGACGTTGATCGTTTCGGCGATCTCCGTCGTCCTGAATACGATTTTCGGCATTTCGGCTGCCTGGGCGATCGCCAAGTTCGATTTTCCAGGAAAACCGGCGCTGATCGCACTTATTGAGCTGCCCTTTTCAGTGTCTCCGGTCGTCTCCGGCCTCGTCTTCGTCCTGATCTTCGGAGCGCAGGGCTGGCTTGGCCCCTGGCTCGAGGCGCACGACATTCATATCATCTTCGCGCTTCCGGGATTGGTGCTCGCGACGCTGTTCGTCACTTTCCCGTTCGTCGCACGTCAGCTGATCCCGCTGATGAGCGCCCAAGGCAGGGCTAATGAAGAAGCGGCACTGACCCTGGGCGCATCCGGCTGGCAAACCTTCTGGCGAGTCACCCTCCCAAATATTCGCTTCGGCCTCCTCTACGGCGTGCTCCTGTGCAACGCCCGGGCAATGGGGGAGTTTGGAGCTGTCAGCGTAGTTTCCGGTCACATTCGCGGCGAAACCAACACCATGCCGCTTCAAGTTGAGGCACTTTACAATGACTACGACTTTGTCGCCGCCTTCGCCGTCGCTTCTCTTCTCACCCTCCTCGCCCTCGTCACGCTCGCGCTCAAGACCGCGATCGAGTGGAGACACCGCGACCAGCTCGCAGCTCGGCACTGAGGCGCGGATGTCGATCCGGATCGAGGGCGTTTCCAAGAGCTTTTCCGCATATCCCGCGCTCGAGCAGGTTTCGGTGACCATCCGCGATGGCGAGTTCGTCGCTCTCCTGGGACCGTCGGGCTCGGGCAAGACCACTTTGCTGAGGATCCTCGCCGGGCTCGAGGTTCCTGAGGAGGGGCGGGTTTGGTTTGGCGAGAGCGACGTCACCAACGACAAACCGGCCTCTCGCGGGATCGGCTTCGTATTCCAGCATTATGCCCTGTTCGGCCACATGACCGTCGCTCAGAACATTGCGTTCGGGCTTGACGTCATGCCGAGCGGCATTCGACCGGCGCGTAAGGCCATCAAGGAACGGGTCGAGGAACTTCTCGCGCTGGTCCAGCTGCCAGGTCTCGGGCCGCGTTATCCGAGCCAGTTGTCGGGGGGGCAACGCCAACGCGTCGCGCTCGCCCGCGCACTAGCTCGCAATCCCCGAATCCTGCTGCTCGACGAGCCGTTCGGCGCACTCGACGCGAAGGTTCGACGCGAGTTGCGCGACGCTCTGCGTGCAATCCATGACGAGCTTGGGCTGACGTCGATTTTCGTCACGCACGACCATGAAGAGGCGTTCACCCTCGCGGATCGCGTCGCGGTCCTGAACCGTGGAAAGGTCGAGCAGTTCGACACTCCGCAACAGGTGGGTTCGAGCCCTTCGACCGATTTCGTGCGGGCGTTCCTGGCTTAGGTATCTTTTAGCCCGAGTTGCGGAGGGCAGTGGCGATTGCGTTGATCGTCAGATGGATAGCGTCGCGCACGCGCTGGTCGGATTCGCCACTGCGGAAGCGCTTCAATAGCTCGATCTGCAGATAGTTCAGCGGATCGATGTACGGAAGACGCAGGCGAATCGAATTGTCGAGCTTGGGATTGCCTTCCAGCAGTCGGCTCTCGCCCGTGATCTCCAGCAGCCGATCATGGGTGCGGTGCCATTCGTCGCGGATGCGTGCGAACAGCGTGTTTGCCGCTTCCTTGTCTTCGACCAGCTCCGCGTAGCGCGCAGCGATCGACATGTCCGATTTGGCGAGCACCATCGCCATATTGTCGAGCGTCGTCCTGAAGAAGGGCCAAGCTTCGAGCATCTCACGCAGCAGTGGCAGATCATCGTGCGCCGAAAGGGCAGTGCCGACCCCATACCAGCCCGGAAGCATCACCCGCGCCTGCGACCAGCTGAACACCCAGGGGATCGCGCGCAGGTCCTCGATGCGCTGCGAGCTGGTGCGGCTTGCGGGGCGCGAACCGATCTTCAGCGTCGCAATCTCCGAGACCGGGGTCATCTGGCGGAAGAATTGCACGAAGCCGGCTGAATCGTAGACCAGCGAGCGATAGCCGGCGAACGCCGTCTCGGAGAGCTGATCCATTGCGCTGGCAAAACGCTCGCCCTGCTGCGGCCGGATGTCCTGATGTTCCAGCGATGCGAGGACAGTGGCGGCAACGGTTGCTTCGAGGTTCGCGGCCGCGACTTCGGGCGTCGAGAATTTGGCGGCGATCACCTCGCCCTGCTCAGTGAGGCGGATCCGTCCTCCGACGGTCCGTTGCGGCTGGGCTCGGATTGCTGCGAAGCTCGAGCCGCCGCCACGCCCTACAGCGCCGCCGCGGCCGTGGAAGAGCTGGATTTGCGCACCGGCATGCTCGAACACGTCGGCCAGTGCTTCGCTTGCCTTGTTGAGGTTCCAGACGGACGTGAGATAGCCGCCGTCCTTGTTTGAATCCGAATAGCCGATCATCACCTCGGCATGGCCGCGTGAGCCGAGCGCCGCAGCGATCTCGGGCAGCGACAACCAGTGTTTCATGACCTCGGGCGCGCGTTCGAGGTCAGCGACGGTCTCGAACAGCGGAACTGCCATGATTGCAGCGCTCGGCGGATCGCCGGCTTTCCACAATCCGGCCTCCTTGAGCAGAATATAGACCTCGAGCAGGTCGGAAACCTGCTCACTCTTCGAAATGACATAATATTGGATGGAGTCCGGGCCGTAGCGCGCGTGCGCTTCGGCAGCGGCGGCGACGATCGCCAGCTCCGACTTTGTTTCGTCCGAATAGTTTGCAAAGGGGCTAGACAACGGACGGCCCGACGCGAGTTCCCGGCGGAGAAGCTCCACGCGCTGAGCCTCGCCAAGCGCGCGATAATTCGCTTCCACGCCTGCGACGGTCAGAAGCTCGGCAATGACGCGCTCGTGGACCTCGGCATTCTGCCTCAGGTCAACCGTCGCCAGGTGGAAGCCGAACGTCTCGACCGAGCGGATGAGGCGCTTCAGCGGAGCGAGCGACGACAATAGTCCATTGCCGTTCCTGGCGAGAGCAGCGACGAGAATGTTAAGCTCGGCGGAGAAAGAATTGGGATCGGGATAGGCGTCAGCTGAAAGAGAAGATGGTCGCGGCGGAGCGCGTCCGGCGATCGCCTCGAAGGTCGCCGCGAGTCGGGCATAGATGCCGCTGATTGCACGTCGGTACGGCTCGTCCGCACGGGCAGGCGAGGGATCGTGCGCACGTTCCGCCAGTTCGACCAGTTCCGGCGCCACATCGGCAAGCTCGGACGAGATCGAGAGCTCGGCGCCGAGCCCATGGACCTCATCCAGATAGTGCAGGAGGACGGTCTCGGATGCTCGTCCGAGTGCAAGCCGGAGCGTTTCGGCGGTGACGTTGGGATTGCCGTCGCGGTCTCCCCCGATCCAGCTGCCGATTCGAAGGAAGCTCGGCGGCCGCTTGCCGAGCAACCGTTCCCATGAGGCGTAGAGGCGCGGGAGCACCGGAAGGAAGATGTCGCGCAGGTAGGAAAGGGCAATCTCGATCTCGTCGGCGACGAACAGCCGCTCGCGCCGAAGCGGCCGAGTAAGCCATAATAGCGCAACCTGCCGCCGTATTGCCTCTTCGACCGGTTCGCCATCGGGAGTCTCGTGGCGGCCACTGTCGCGCATCCGCATCAGGTCGGCGACCCGGTTGCGATGATCGATCATGCTCTTGCGCCGCACCTCGGTCGGATGGGCGGTGAGCACCGGCATGATCAAAGCGCGATCGAGAAGATCAGCGACCTTTGCCGCGTCAATTCGCTGCTCGCCGAGGATTTCGACCGCTTCAGCGAGATTGTCGCCGAGCTCGGTCGCGCCGCCCTGCCGGTCCTCGGCGAGGTTGGCGAGCATCGAGAAGAGCATGAAGCCGCGGACGAAATCGAGCGCTTCGTCCTGGCTCAGCGCACTCAGTCCCGGATCAACGGTCGCATCGGTGATGACGCCGCGGTAACGATCGACGGAGGTCGACCGGATATATTCGATCCGGCGGAACAGAGTGTCACCGCCATATTGCCGGATGATATCGCCGAGGATTCGGCCGAGAAACCGGATATCCGGATTCTGCTCGACCGTGCGCGAGCGCCTCGGCGATTGCGACCGCCGCACATCAGGTTCGGCAAGCGACTGAGTCACGAAATATTCCTACTCCCTTGGCATTGCAGGTGGAATGGCGGGTTGCAGACCGTGGGTGTGTGACAACGGCGGGTGTTAGATGCGGGGCAGGTACCAGGTTGCGATGAGGGCGCTGAGGCTCGCCACGCCGACGCCCACAATGGCAAAGAAGCCGAAGCCGGCAACGAGAATCAGGTAGAAGTCTTTACGCGCCATTGTCTCCGCGCTGGCCAGCGTCGCTCGCTCCAGCCAGAAGCCAAGGGCCGCCAGACCGATTCCGCCGATTGCGACCGTCCAGTAGGGTGTCCGCAGGACGCCGCACGCGACCCCCCAGGCGATAGCCGCCAAGAGCGACGCGATTACGCCGGCGCCTTTGCTGGAGGCCAGAGTCCGTTTCCTTTGGTTCGCTGCGCGCATCTGGCCTCCGTATCGAGTTCAACGCCAAAAGGCCGACTGAAAAAAGAGGGGGGCCCGAAGACCCCCCTACGCCGGGACTACCGGAAGGTAGACGTCAACCGCCTTGGATCACTTCGCCATGCAGGTTGATGTCGAGGCCCTCGATTTCGACCTCTTCGCTGACACGGATGCCGATCGTGTGCTTGAGTGCCAGTAGGATGACGAACGTAACCACTCCGCAATAGGCAAACACTACGGCGACGTCGACGAACTGCAGCCACATCTGGTGCAGGTTGCCGTCGAGCAGCCAGCCATGGGCGGCGGAGTTTATCTTATTCGACGCGAACATTCCGGTCATGATCGCGCCGAGCGCCCCACCGATGCCGTGCACGCCCCAACAGTCGAGCGCATCGTCGTAAAAGCCCAGCATGTTTTTCAGATGGACCGCGGCGAAGTAGCAGACCGCGCCCGCCGCCAGACCGATGATGAGTGCGTCTGTCGGGTTCACGAAGCCCGAAGCCGGCGTGATAGCCACGAGCCCGGCGACCGCCCCGGAAGCCATGCCGATGACGGTCGGCTTCTTCTTTACGGCCCATTCAACGAACATCCAGGACAGCGCCGCCCCTGCCGTGGCAATCTGCGTCGCCGCGGCCGCCATGCCGGCCTGCCCGTCGTGGGATTCGACCGCCGAACCGGCGTTGAACCCGAACCAGCCGACCCACAGCAACGAAGCTCCGATAATTGCATAGGCCGGGTTGTACGGCGCGAAATTCTGGGTGCCGAGGCCTTTGCGCTTGCCGAGCATCAGCGCGGCCACCAGACCGGCGGTGCCCGCATTCAGGTGCACCACGGTACCGCCGGCGAAGTCGAGCGCGCCTAGCCCGCCGGCTCCCAGCCAGCCCTTTGCCGACCATACCCAGTGCGCAATCGGGCAATAGACGAGCAGCAGCCACAGGCCCATGAACCAGAGGAACGCCGAATATTTCATCCGGTCGGCCAGCGCGCCGGCGATCAGCGCCGGTGTGATGATCGCGAAGGTCATCTGGAAGAACATGTAGACGGTCTCTGGGATCGTCGGTGCCAGAGGCGAGGCAATATTAACGTCGCCATTCAGCGGCGCGAGTAGCGCGTAGCTGAAGTCGGGCATGACCGGATCGTTGCCGACGAAGGCCATCGAATAGCCGATGAGCATCCACAACACTGTAATCAGCGCCGTCGCGCCGAAGCTTTGAGCAATCGTCGCAAGCACGTTCTTCTTGCGCACCATGCCGGCGTAAAACAGTGCCAAGCCAGGGATGGTCATCAGCAGGACCAGCACGGAAGAGGTGAGCATCCATGCGGTGTCGCCCGAATTGACGAGGTCCTTAGGATAGCTCTGCGTGGCGCAATTCTTCAGCGCCGCGCAGGAATCGGGCGCAGCCGCAGCCGCTGCCGCAGCCGCGGTCTGAGCCCAAGCGGGCATCGCCGCCAATGCCGCGAGCGCGGCTCCCGCCGCCCCCCGGCAAAGATTGGTTACGATTTTCATCTGATAAACCCCCTCAAAGAGCGTCGTTGTTCAGTTCGCCGGTACGGATGCGAACCGCCCGTTCGACATCGATGACGAAGATCTTGCCGTCGCCGATCGAGCCGGTCTTGGCGGCATGTTCGATCACTTCGACGACACGGTCGGCGTAATCGGCGGTAACGACTATCTCGAGCCGAATTTTCGGCACGAGATTGGTTTCATATTCAGCACCGCGATAGATTTCGGTGTGGCCTTTTTGACGGCCGTATCCGCGCGCCTCGCTGACGGTGAGGCCCTGAACATCGATACTCGAAAGGGCTTCTCGCACTTCGTCCAGCTTGTGCGGTTTGAGAATTGCAAGCACCAGTTTCATGCCACCTCCCTTGCGCGTCCAACGCTGGTTGCGCGCTGAATTGGCGTAGTTTCCAATTGATTCATTCGACCCCCCGACTTCTGTGGTTCGCGAAATCGCAGCTGGTGATGTCGGTGAGGATTGGGATCCCATCGAGCCACCCCGCGGACAGAAGCTTTGAATATGTTGCTGCAGCGCACAACGTGAATTGTTAACTGCCTCTTGGGGAGGCTTTTGTTGCAGTGCAATAACAGATCAGGGGTTGATTGTATCCCATTTGCGGCTCGGTGCCGCGTTTGGCCCAGAGCGGTTCAACTATGCGGGAAAGGGGAATTTCAGTGAATTACAACTATCTGATCAGTAGCGCTCATCGCGCTGCGAAAAGCAGCGCGACCATGGCCCTGGCGGGCCTTGCGGTCATGTCCGTACCGGCATTTGCCGATCCGGTGCCATATCCCGGAATGAACGGTCCGCTCGCAGCCAACCCCAAGCCGGAGACCGTGGATGCGGGGCCGTTCGGCAGCGTTGCCGTCACCGGCGTAGTGAGCGGGATGGCGCAAACTGAAGATCACCCGTTCCCAAGCGACGACAAATCAGTCGCAGATCTCACCAACGGGCAGGTGTTCGTCCAGAAAACCAGCGGCGTATTCCAGTTCTTCATCCAGGCCGGAATCTATTCGCTCCCGGATCTCGGCGCTCCATACATCAAGGCGCGGACGATGACTTCGAGTCTCTACGGCCCGCTTCCGCAAGCGTTTGTCAAACTCCAGCCCAATGCCGACTTTTCGATCATGGTCGGCAAGCTGCCGACGCTGATCGGCGCCGAGTCCACCTTCACGTACGAGAATATGAACATCGAACGCGGATTGCTGTGGAATCAGGAGCCTGCAGTCAGCCGGGGTATTCAGCTCAATTATTCGCACGGGCCGCTAGCAATCTCGGCATCGCTCAACGACGGTTATTATTCGGCCAAATATAATTGGGTCTCGGGCTCGATTGCATACACGATCAACAAGGAGAACACGCTGACGCTCGCCGGCGGCGGCAATCTGAGCCACACGAGCAAGTCGGCCTTCGCAACCCCGGTGACGCTCAACAATGGCGAAATCTACAACCTGATCCTCACGCACACCGCGGGGCCGTGGACAATCCAGCCTTATCTTCAATATTCGAAAGTCCATCAAGAAAGTCAGCTCGGGATTGTGCACGGCGCCTCGACGTTCGGTGCTGCATTGCTCGCCAAATATTCCTTCACGCCGACTATCAGCGTGACCGGCAGGGGCGAGTACATCAGCTCGACGGGGAGCCTCGCCAACGGTGCGCCAAGCCTCCTGTACGGGCCCGGGAGCAAGGCCTGGTCGGCAACGCTCACCCCGACCTACCAGAAAGGCATCTTCTTCCTGCGCGGCGAACTTTCTCACGTCGGCACGTGGGACATCACGCCAGGCAGCGCGCTCGGCCGGAACGGCGTCCAAAAGACGCAGAATCGCGCTCTGGTCGAGACAGGCTTCATTTTCTAACCTGCTTGGGACGGCAGCGCATTTTCTTGACCGCGCTGCCGTCCATTCACCGCCTAGACCAAAGCGGAAAATCCCCGCTCCAGATCCGCGATCAGGTCGTCGCTGTGCTCAAGACCGACCGAGACTCGCAGGAGGTCCGGTGCGATGCCCGCTTCCCGCTGCGCTTCGGGCGGCATGCCGCGATGCGTCATGGTCGATGGCGTGCAGATGAGCGTCGAGAAGCCCCCCAGCGATGAGGCGAGGGTGACCAGCTCGAGCGCGCCGACGAACTGGTCGGCGGCCGCCTTGCCGCCGCGCAGCTGGAAGCTGAGCATGAATCCTGGTCCGGATTGCTGCGTCGCAGCAATTTCGTGGCCGCTCGACGACTGAAGCCCCGGAAAATGCACGGCTTGCACTTCACTGCGCTTGCTCAGCCACTCGGCGATTCGGACCGCATTGGCTTCCTGCCGGTCTATTCGCAGCGGAAGGGTCCTGAGACCGCGCAGAATCTGGGAGGCGTCGAATGCCGAGCCGTTGAGCCCGGCGGCATTGGACCACCATTCCAGCTCCTCGACCAGCGCAGGATCGGCGGCGAGAAGTGCGCCGCCGAACAGGTCCGAGTGCCCGTTGAGGATCTTGGTTGTCGAATGGAGCACGAGATCGCAGCCGAGATCGAGCGGCCGCTGTCGGCAGGGCGACAGGAGGGTATTGTCGGCGAGCGTCAGTGCTCCGCGCTCCTTGGCAGCCGCTGTACGCTTGCGGATGTCAGTGATCCTGAGAAGAGGATTGCTCGGAGTTTCGATCCACAGGAGCGCCAAATTGTCTCCGAGTCCGGCGGCGAACGCCTCATCATCGGCTTGATCGACGAAGGCGCAGCTGATCTTTCCCTGCTTCTCGAGCGCCTCGAGAAGCCGGTAGGTACCTCCGTAGCAATCATGCGGCGCGACCACGCGCGCGCCGAGCGGCAGTCTGAGGAGCGCGAGCAGTGCAGCCGACTGGCCACTGTTGGTGACGACCCCGCCGGCGGCGCCTTCGAGATCGGCAAGGGTGCGAGCGAGCATCGCCCGGTTTGGGTTGACCGTGCGCGAATAATCGAACGACGGCTTCTCGTCGGGGCTGGGCCAGCGGAACGTATCGCTGGTCCAGATTGCCGGACCGACGCTGCCGTAGGCAGGGTCGAGTTCGGGGTGAGCGCCGGCGACAATCGTCGCCGGCTTGTTCGATCGGCTCATCGATTGGCCGCCACGAACGGGGAGATGATCCGGCCGATCCGCTCGCCTTCTTTCAAGAACATGTCGTGTCCGAACAGCGAGTCGAGCAGGTGGAGCTCGGCGGGCCCTCCGAGCCGATCGGCGAGGCGCTCGAGTTGATCCGGGAACACCAGCTGGTCGCTCCTGGCGCCAATGAGCAGGCATGGCGCGAAGACGTCTTCCGGATCGACGCCGTGGCGGTCGATCGATGCCGACAGGCTGAGGAAGCGGCCGGGCGACATGACCGAGCGGAAGGCTTGCCCGCGGGCGCGGAGATAGGCTCCCGGAGCGGAGCTGCAGAGCGGCGTGTCGTCAGCGATTCCGCCGTCGAAGCGGACCTGGAACTCTGCCGGAGTACGATAGGTGAGCATCGCCATCCCACGAGCGATGGCGAGCGCCTCGTCGCCGCGGCCGGCGAGCAGCCCAAGCGAAACGACTCGACGCTGAAGTTCGCGTGCGGCGGTGCTCGCCGGATGCGGTTCTGCGCCCGCGGAGACGATCACGAGTCGGTCGACGCGCGCCGGGTCGGCGGCGGCGAGGGCGAGACCGACCATTCCCCCATAGGAAGCACCGACGATCGTCACTGGCCCGTCGACGCCGATCGCGTCCAGCGCGGCGGCGAGCACCCTTGCCTGATCCTTGGTTGAAGGAGCCGTGACACCGGAGTCATCCGCCGCAAAATCGAGGCCGATTATGTAGTGATGCTGCGGATCGATCGCCTGTCCTTCACCGACCAGCCCGGGCCACCATCCGGGGCTGCCGTCGGGCTGCACAGCAGGGAAACAATTCGCCGAAATGCCGCCGAGCACGATGACCGGCGGGTTCGCACCATCGCCGAGCGCAGACGCACGAACGCTTTCGCCGAACTGACGCAGGTCTCCGGGAACGGCCACCTCGAAGACCTTCAGTCCGACCGGCGCGGCGGAACATCGCTCGTCGGACGGCGCATTCTGCTGCTGGCGCGGCAACGTAGACAGCTCCATAATCCTTCCTTCTGGAGCCGGATCGATACTGCCGTGGATGGCCCGCTTCGTTGCCCTCTCGGCCGCATCGTCCCGGCTCGGGACCGCCACCTTGCCCGGGCGGGCAGGTTGGCGTGGGACGAGGCATTGAACCGCGGCCCACTCTTGATGCTTCCCGCGTTCCTCACGGAACGCGTTGGATCCCAAATATGCTGCGCTGCAGCTTAACGTCAAGTCATTCGTGAGTGCGCCCGCCTTCGAGCCCGAAAGTTCTGCGCGCTGGCGCCGAGTGGCCGCGCATCAGGGTTTCCGCAACGTCGGACTGTCCGTCTTCAATCGCATCGACGATCGCATGGTGCTGACGGTGGCCGGACATCAGGATCGGATAGATTTCATCCAAGGGAATGCGATTGGACGCGACGACATTCGGAGCGACGAACGGCACCGAATAGACGCGATGGACAAGGTCGGCGAGCAAGGGATCGCGGGCGCCGCCAACGATCAGGTCGTGGAACCGCCCGTTCATTACTGCATAGGCTTCCTCATCCTCCTTGACGACATGGCCTTTGGCGAAGATCGCATCGCCTTCTTGCAAGCTTTCGCGCAGCTGCCGAACCACTTCGGCCCGGTCCTCTCGAGCGGCAAGTTCGCGCGCCGCATAGCCTTCGAGAACGCAACGGATCTCGGTTGCTCGATAGCTGTCCTCGACCGTGAAGTTGCGGACTGCATAGCCGCGCTTGCCGGCAGGCTCGAGCAGCCCCTCGGTGGCGAGCGCCGGCAGGGCATTGCGCACGGGCGTGCGTGAGACTCCGAGCCGTTCCGCAATTGCGGCTTCGGCAACCCGAGTCCCGGGCAGCAAAGCCCCCTCGACGATCAACTCTCTGATGCGCTGGGCTACGCGGCTGTCCACCCGCCGTCCTTGTTCGTTTTCGCTGACCACATGTCCCCTCCAGCGGCGTCTCATAGCCGCAAGCGGGAAGCTCCGTCCACCGGCGGGATCCCAACCGTCTATCGGGTCGCTCGTCCAAAATCGGCCGCAGCCACGTCCTGTCCTTCGTAGACAATGGCCCGGCGGATTGCGCGAGTGCGGCTGAACCAGTCGAACAGCATGTCGCCGTCGCCGGCGCGGATCGCTTGCTCGAGCTGCTGGAGGTCGCCGAGGAAGCGGCTGAGCACGTCGAGCACCGCTTCGCGGTTCGACAGGAAAATATCGCGCCACATCGTCGGATTTGACGCGGCGATGCGCGTGAAATCGCGAAAGCCTCCGGCCGAATATTTGATCACCTCGCCTTCGGTCACCGCTTCGAGGTGCGATGCAGTGCCGACGATCGTGTAGGCGATGAGGTGCGGCAAGTGGCTGGTGACCGCGAGCACAAGATCGTGCCGCTCGGCGCCCATCACCTCGACCCGCGCTCCAAGGGCGGTCCAGAAGGCGGCAAGGCGACCGACCCCGGCAGGGTCCGCGCCCTGCTCGGGAGTGAGAATACACCAGCGATTGCGGAACAGCGCTGCAAAACCGGCTTCCGGTCCGCTGTTTTCGGTTCCGGCGATCGGATGGGCCGGAATGACCAGGGTCCGCGGAAGGACCTCCTTGAGAGCGGCCGCGACCGGGGCCTTGCAGGACCCGACATCGCTGACGATCGCATCCGCCGCGAGACCAGGTGCGATCGCGCGCGCCGCAGCGGCCATTGCGCCGACCGGAACGCAAAGGATCACGAGTTCGGCGCCATCGACGGCTTCGGCTGGATCGCCGGCGAGCAAATCGACCAGGCCGAGCCGCGCTGCATGGCCATGCACTTCCGGGTTCGAATCATGACCTTGAAGGCGAACGCCAGGCATGCTTTCGCGGACAGCTCTCGCGATCGACGATCCGATCAGCCCTAGGCCGATCAGCGCGACTCTCTTGAACGGCGGATCTTCATCGTCCCCGCCGGTCATGCGGCGAGCAGCTCGTCCTGGGCGGCGACTTTCGGGTCTATGTCGGAAAGGCCTTCCAGCTCGGCACAAAGCGCCTCGAAGTCGTTCTCGCGCACGATGTCGAGCACGTCCTCGAACCGGTCGATCACGAAGTATGACTTCTGGAAGTCGTCGGGGCGGTAGCGGGTGCGCATCACGCGCTTGAGGTCGAACTTCAGCCGGTGCGGGCGGGGGCTCTCGAGACTGTAGTGAGTCTCGCCGAAGCTCGACGCAATTCCCGCACCATAGATTTTGGTTCGGCCGTCCTCACGCGCGAGTCCGAACTCGATGGTGTACCAGTAGAGCCGGGCGATCCGCTCGATCTCTCCGATTTCAAGGGCCTTGAGGCCGAGGTTGCCGAGCTCGACCATGAAATCGGCGACCGCGGGCTGTGCGAGCAAAGGCACGTGGCCAAACACGTCGTGAAATACGTCGGGCTCCTCGAGATAGTCCATCTGCTTGGGCGTGCGGATGAAATTGCCCGCTGGGAAGCGGCGGTTGGCGAGGTGATCGAAGAAGACGCCGTCAGGAACGAGGCCGGGCACTGCGACGACTTTCCAGCCAGTGCGCTCGCCGAGCTTCACGTTGAGCTCGTCGAAATTGGGCACTCCCGGTCGGGAGAGATCGAGCACCTCAAGCCCCTCCTCGAAGGCGTTCACGACCTTGTCATGGAGAAGCGTTTTCTGGCGCGCGAACAAAGTATCCCAGACCCAATGGTCTTCGTCGGTCAGCTCGTCCCAATGCTGGGGCACCGTCCAATCCTCGGCAGCGCCGAGCGGAGGCTCGGCTCCGGCGGGGGCCCGGTGCTGGTGTTGGCTTGGTTCCAGCAATGTGTTCGGGTGGCTCATCATGGTTCCCTCGCAAATTGAAGAAACCCCGCCAGGAGGACCGGGCGGGGTTCGGACTGTTCAAGCACTTCGAATTAGCGCGTCAGACCGTCTCCGCCTCGGCGGTAAAATAGCCGTAGTAATAGTAAGCAAAAGGCGCACAGCCGCCCACGCGGCGCGGAGCGTCGCGACGGATCGAGCGGAATGTGCCGTTCACGGTCATTGGATCCTCAAAAGCCTCATCAGCCGGACGATGTCAATGTTTCAGGCTGAAATTGTATCCCGTTCAAGCTGAATTGCGGCTGTCTGTGGTGAGAAGATCACGAAGTTGCTGGTCCGCCGGGGGAGGGGCTTGGCCAAAGAACAGCTCGAAGGCGCGCGCTGCCTGACCGACCAGCATGGTGAGACCATCAACCGCCTGGCCGCCTCCCTGGCGGCCGGCAGCGAGGAAATCGGTTTTGTGGGGCGTCGTCACCATGTCGAAAACGGCCGCTTCAGCGCAATGCGCTTGCACCGCATCGAGCAACGGTTGCGGCATGGCATTAGCGCCCGCCATTCCGAGCGGGCTGGCGTTGACGATTGCTGCCGTGCCGGCGAAGGCCAAGTCAGCCTGCGCGAGTCCCAGGATTTGCAGGTCGACCTCGGGAGCGAGCGCCCGCAATGGTTGAGCCCGTTCGGGATTGCGCACGAGAATCGCAATCCGCCCGACGCCGCGGCTTGCTAGATAGCTGACGACCGCCCGCGCACCTCCTCCGGCGCCGATCAATGCAGCTTTCCGGCCTTCTAGCCGAGCGTCCTTGAGCGCCGCCGCAACACCGTCAATGTCCGTATTATGGCCCACCAATCGATCCGAAAGGTGGGAAACCCTCCGTTCAACGCAATTCACGGCGCCGATTCGAACCGCCGACGGATCGAGCTCGTTGAGAAGTGGAATAATCCCGACCTTGTGCGGAATGGTGACGTTGCACCCGACCCAATTTGGGTCCGCCCAGCGCGTCGTCAGAAAGGAACCGAGTTCGCCTGAAGGAACTCGGCTCTTCAGATAGTCGCCCGCGATCCCGAGGCGGCTCAGCCAATATTTGTGGATGGTCGGCGACTTGGACTGGGCGATCGGGTCGCCGATGACCTCGGCATAGGTCATTGTCGTCAGGCCGCTTGATCGAGGAATTCGGCGACTTCGGTAAGCTCGATGTCCTTGTCGACGAACGCTTTGCCGATGCCGGACGCGAGAATGAAGGCAGTTCGGCCTCCCTCGCGCTTTTTGTCGTGCATCATATGGGCGACGAGCCTCGCCCCGGATCCCGTCAGCCCCAATTCGCCAAGTCGGGTCGGGAGTCGGGCAGAAGCGAAATGCGCGCGCACGCGTTCCGCGTCCGCCGCGCTGCACAGGCCGCGCGCGGCGGAGAAATCGAACGCCAGGACGCAACCGAGCGCAACCGCTTCGCCGTGGAGCAGGCGGTCCGAATAGCCGGTTTCCGCTTCCAGCGCGTGGCCGAATGTGTGGCCCAGGTTGAGAAGAGCGCGGCGTCCGCTCGTCTCGCGCTCGTCCTCCTCGACGACGCGCGCTTTCCCTTCGACGGCTGTTGCAATCGCACGCGTTCTCGCGGCGGGATCGCCGGAGAGGACCTTCGCGCCCTTTCCCTCAAGCCACGCGAAGAAGGCTGCATCTTCGATCAGGCCATATTTGACGATCTCGGCATAGCCTGCGCGGACCTCCCTCGGATCGAGCGTATCGAGCAGCGACGGGTCGATGAGCACAACCGAAGGCTGATGGAAGGCGCCGACGAGATTCTTGCCGGCCGCGACGTTGATTGCCGTCTTGCCACCGACGGAGCTGTCGACCTGCGCGAGGAGGCTGGTCGGGATCTGAACGAAGTTGCAGCCGCGGTTGACGATCGCCGCGGCAAAGCCGGCGAGGTCGCCGATCACCCCGCCGCCGAACGCCACGATATGATCTTTGCGCTCGACGCCGTGGGCGAGGAGGGCATCGACGACCGCTTGGAGTCCCCCCCAGCTCTTGCTGTCTTCACCGCCGGGCACGAGGATCGGAACAAGCTCGATGCCTGCGAGGCTCTTTGCAAGCCGCGCGCCTTGTGCTTTCCAAACGGTCTGATCGCTGACGACAAGCAGGCGACCATTGCGGGCGAGCGGCGCCAGATATCCCGTGCCGCGGTCGAGCAGGCCCTGGTCGATCACAATGTCATAGCTGCGCTCGCCCAGAGCGACCTTGATGATCTCCATGGCTTCAGCCGCACTGTGCCCGATGGAGCAATTTTTGGTCGGCGAGCACCAGCGCCATCATTGCCTCGACCACCGGAGCGCCGCGGATTGCGACGCACGGGTCGTGGCGGCCTTTGGTGACGATGTCGGCTTCCTTGCCTTCGCGATCGATCGTCGGCACGGGCGTCAGGATCGATGATGTCGGCTTGAACGCGACGCGGACGACCACCGGCTGGCCGCTCGAGATCCCGCCCAGGATGCCGCCCGCATGGTTGGAGAGGAACACCGGTCCCGGGCGTATGGCATCGGCATTATCCTCGCCGCGCAGGCGCGCCGCAGCGAAGCCGTCGCCGATCTCCACCCCTTTAGCAGCGTTGATCGACATCATCGCGGCGGCGAGTTCAGAATCGAGCTTGGCGTAGACCGGCGCGCCCCAGCCCGGCGGCACTCCGTCAGCGACGCATTCGACGATTGCCCCGAGGGATGAGCCCGCTTTGCGCGCCTCGTCGAGCTTTCGCTCCCAGCGCTCGGCGGCGCTGGGATCGGGACAGTTGAACGGATTGCGCCGAATTTCGTCGAGGTCGATCGCCGAGCGCTCGATCGGATCGCCGCCGAGCTCCACCAGATAGGCGCGGATGCGCACCTCGGCGACGATGAGTCTGGCAACCGCGCCCGCAGCTACCCGCGCTGCAGTCTCGCGCGCTGAGCTGCGCCCGCCGCCGCGCCAGTCGCGCAGACCGTATTTGGCGTCGTAGGTGAAGTCGGCGTGTCCCGGCCGATAAGCCTTCGCGACGTCAGAATAATCCTTCGACCGCTGATCCTCATTTTCGATCATCAGGCTGATCGGAGTGCCGGTCGTGCGCCCTTCGAACGTGCCCGATAGGATGCGCACCTGGTCGCTTTCTCGCCGCTGCGTCGTGAAGCGGCTCGCGCCGGGACGCCGTTTGTCGAGCCACGGCTGGATGTCTTCTTCGGACAGGCTGAGTCCGGGCGGGCAGCCGTCGAGGATCGCGCCGATCGCCGCCCCGTGGCTCTCTCCCCATGTGGTGACGCGAAGGACCCGGCCGAACGTATTGAAACTCATTGATCGCTCCGCCCGACGACCGCAAAGGTCGTCGCATTGTCGGCGCGGTTATGGACATCGCGCTTGAGAATCTTCAGTCCGTAAATCGCAGCCGTGGCCTCCGATGCGAGGACTGCTCGGTTGGGGTTGGTGAGCGCCTTGGCGGCAAGAGCAGTGTTGGACGTTTCTTCGGTCCGTACGTCCAGCTGCAGCAGCACTTCTGAACATTGACGCAATGCGATCGGGTGGCTGACCACCGTTCGGATCAGGTCCAGAGTCGCGTTCGGAAGGCCCAGCAGATGCATGCGCACTGGTAGCACCGGTTCATCGAGGATGCGCAAGCCCGCCTTCTCGATCAGCTCACGCGCGCCCGTCTCGCCGGCTTCGCTGTTGGCAAGCGGAAGCATGCCGAATTCAGTTGCCCCCGACTGTACCGCACCGATCACCTCGGAAAATGTCGGAAACGGCAAGGGTTCGTGCTCGGGGAGGAACCGAAGGCAGGCTTGGTGCGAGAATGCTCCTTCGGCGCCCTGATAGGCGACGGTCATCCGATGCATGCTCCAATCGATTGCATCAGCGGCACGAAATTGGGGAAGCTTGTCGCGATCATGTCGGCACTGTCGACTGTGACGGATTGGCGAGCAGCGAGACCCATGATGAGAAAGCTCATCGCAATGCGGTGGTCGTGATGCGCGCGAACCCGGGCTCCGCCAGGCGGCGGGCCGCCGATCCCCTCGACAATCAGGCTGTCGCCTTCTTCGCGGGCGTCCACACCGCATGCCCGCAGCCCGGCGATAATTGCGGCGAGCCTGTTGCTTTCCTTGACCCTTAACTCTGCCAAACCATGCATGACGGTCCTGCCGCGAGCGAATGCTGCGGCGACTCCGAGGATCGGATATTCGTCAATCATCGACGGGGCGCGTTCCGGGGGGACTTCGACGCCGTGCAGATCGGACGTAGCGAGCGTCAGATCGGCGATTCTTTCGCCGCCGTGGATGCGTTCCTTGTCGAGACTCAGGCCGGCGCCCATTTCAACGAGGGTCCTGAACAGACCTGTCCGAAGAGGGTTCACCATCACGTTGCGGATGGTGATGCGCGAATCCGGCACAAGCAGGGCTGCGACCAGCGGGAAAGCTGCGGACGAAGGATCGCCCGGGACGACCACGTCGGTCCCTAGAAGCGCGCGCTGATGTCCAAGGCGGATCACTCCGCCCTTGCTTTCCACGTCGCAGCCGAAGGCACGGAGCATGTTCTCGCTATGGTCGCGGCTCGGCGCCGGCTCGATAACCTCGACCGTCTCCGACGCATGCAAGCCCGCCAGTAGGATCGCTGATTTGACCTGCGCCGAGGCCTTTTCGTTGACGTAGCTAATCCCTGAAAGACCACCGCCGCGGATCGTCACCGGCAGCCTGCTCCCCTCGGTCCGCGCGCCCATTGCACGCAGCGGTTGCAGCACCCGCTCCATCGGTCGGCTGCTGAGCGATTGGTCGCCAGTGAAGGACACGCTGATCGGAAAGCCCGCTGCCGCACCCATCAGCAGGCGCGCTCCGGTGCCGCTATTGCCGCAGTCGACTGGCTCATTCGGGCTGCGCCACTCGGCGCCACGGACGCGCCATTCGCCCGAAGCGATGCGCTCGACCTTGGCGCCGAAGGCGCGAACGGCGCCGGCAGTGTGAAGTACGTCGTCGCCCTCGAGCAGACCGCTGATCCGAGTTTCACCGCTGGCGAGGCCACCGAGGATCAATGCCCGGTGGGAAATGGACTTGTCGCCGGGGACCTCGATTTCGCCGCTCAACGCCTTCGACCGCGAGCCCGCGAGAAGGGCCTCCGGCGCCGGCTCGGCCAGCGCGCTCATGCCGCGTCTGCGCGATGAGCCGCGCGCGCCGAGAGCAGCTCGGCCACGGCCTGAGCGACATCGAGCGCCTGCCGCTCATTGAGCCGTGGATCGCAGTGGGTGAGATAGCGTCGTCCGAGATCCTCGCGGGCGAGCTTCGGGCTTCCACCGATACATTCCGTGACGTCGCCGCCGGTCATCTCAAGGTGCATGCCGCCGGGGTGGACATGCTCGGCGCGGGCGATTTCGAAGAAGCTCCTGATTTCGGTTAGGATGTCGCCGACCATGCGCGTCTTCAGGCCTTCGACGGTGCGCGTGTTCCCGTGCATCGGGTCGATGCTCCAGATCGCATTGCGTCCTTCGCGTTTCGTCGCCTGCATCAGTCCGGGAAGATGTTCCTCGATGTTCGCTGCGCCGAAGCGGCCGATCAGGACCAAGCGGCCGGGCGCATTGTCCGGATCGAGCCGCTCCATCAGGCGAAGCAGATCGTCGGCCGCAAGGCTGGGGCCACATTTGAGGCCAATAGGGTTGCCGACTCCACGCGCGAATTCGACATGAGCCCCGTCGAGTTGCCGCGTCCGATCGCCGATCCAGATCATGTGACCTGAGGTCGCCCACCATTGCTCGCTGGGCTCGTCGTAGCGGGTCAGCGCCTGCTCGTAGTTGAGAAGCAGCGCCTCGTGGCTGGTGAACATCGCCACCGGGCGGGATGGTTCCTTGAGGCCCACGTCGCGATGAACCTTGGGCAAGTCGGCATAGGATGCCGATGCATAGGCCTGGAGCAGTTCGATCGTGACCTGGGCCTGGCGATGAGCGTCGAGCAGGCGCTTGGGATCGGGGACGCGCGCGGCTGCGGTGAAGGCAGGGCCGTTCACCGCATCGCCGCGATAGCTGGGCAGGGTCACGCCGTCGATCGTCTCGTTATTCGACGAACGGGGCTTCGCGAATTGACCGGCAATGCGCGCGAGATGGACGACATCGGTGCCGCCGGCGCGGAGCATTGCGCCCATGCGCAGCAGCAGATTGTAGGTGACCCGCACCTTGTCGGCGTTGAATTCGGCGAAGCTCTCGGCGCAGTCGCCTCCCTGGACGACGAAGGCATCGCCGTTTGCGACCCGCGACAAGGCTGCGCGCAGATGAATGATGTCCGCGATCTCAACGAGAGGCTCCGATCCGGCGAGGCGATGCTCGACGCGGAGGAGGGCATTGGCGTCCGGATATTCGGCGAGCTGCTGGGCTGGCCGGCTGCGCCAGTTGTCGGGCGACCACTCGGCGCGGGCTGACGCCGGTGCTGCGACAGGCTCGCTCGGAACCTCGATCACGATGTCATCAGCGGCAACGCGGCCCGCGGCATAGGCGATGATGCTTCCGTCCTCGGCCTTGAGCGCATCGAATACGCGAAGCTCCCCCTCTCCTTCGGGCAGCGGCTCGGGAATTACGGCGATCGCTTCGCCGCGCAGTGCGGACCGGATCGCGTGCGATGTGCTGGCGGCCCAGCGGATTGAAGATGCGGAGCCGAAATGCGCGCGGGCCCGAGCTTCCAGCAGCTCCGGCTGGTCCGAAGGTGCGAGCACCAATTCCGTCTCGGCCTGCGACTGCAGACTGTGCGCCATGATCTCGCGCCAGACCTTGTCGACCAGCTCCGGCGCCGCGCGCTCCGCGCGACCCTTCAGGCGATCGAGGATCTGCGCCTGACGGCGCGGCCGCAGCTTGAGGTGTCGGTCGCCCTCGGCATTCTTCAGTGCGGCGATTTCGCCGGAAGCGGCGAGGCGCCGCTCGATCAGATCGAGAATCTGGTCGTCGATTCGGTCGAGCTCGGCTCGCAGTGCGGCGAGTCCCTGCAATTGTTCCTTGGTCACTGTTTGTCTCGTCTGCTTGCCGCCTTCGACCGGCGGCTGGGTTTACGGGGTCAGTTCGTCTGCAAAATCTCCGGCCGCCCGTAGGCGTACCGGCCCGTAAACGAGACGTAGAAAAAGCCACGAAGCGAGGTCGTGCGGATGGATCCGTTGCTCGTGCTCGTGGTCATGAGTGTTGCTCCGTTACCCTTTAAGGCTGACGAAAGCGGAGACCCATGTCAACATGGGATCCAATTCTTCGCATTGTCCGCCCGAACGAAGGTGATTAGACGCGCCTGCCATGCCCGAACTTGCTGAGGCTCCCGCGCGCTCCGCCGCGCTGATCAAGGCTGCGCGCCGAATCACCGTCAAGGTGGGCTCGTCGCTGCTTGTCGACAGCAGCGGCGATGGAGTGCGGCGGGATTGGCTCGGCAGTCTTTGCGAGGACATCGGGAAATTGCGCAAAGCGGGGCGACAGGTCGTGCTCGTCTCGTCGGGCGCGGTTGCGCTTGGACGGCGGCGGCTTTCGCTCAAACAATCCGCCCGTCTTGCACTGAAACAGGCCGCGGCCGCGTCGGGCCAGCCCTTGTTGATGCATGCATGGGAAGAAGCCCTAGCTCCTTTCGGGATCCCGACTGCGCAGCTTTTGCTGACGCTCGACGATACCGAGTCGCGTCGCCGCTGGCTAAATGCCCGCGCCACGATCGACGTGCTGCTGAACAATGGCGCACTGCCGGTGGTCAATGAGAATGACACGGTCGCAACTGAGGAGCTGCGTTACGGCGACAATGACCGGCTGTCGGCGCGCGTCGCTCAGATGATCCAGTCGGACCTGCTGATCCTGCTGTCGGATGTCGACGGACTGTACACCGCCGATCCGCGCCGCGACCCGAACGCGAGGCACGTGCCGCATCTCGCCATGCTCAATGACGAAGCGGAAGCCTGGGCCGGGGGTGCTTCGGCTGAAGGCGTCGGCTCCGGAGGAATGCGTACCAAGCTTGCTGCGGCACGGATCGCGCAGGGATTCGGCTGCGCGACGATAATCGCTTCCGGGCATGGCGCGCATCCGCTTGCACGGCTCGAACGCGAGGAAGCACAGGCAACGGTCATCGACGCGAAGGGATCGCCTGCGCGCGCCTACAAGCAATGGATTGCCGGAACACTCGTTCCGGCGGGCAGCCTGCACGTCGATGCTGGAGCGGTCGGCGCGCTTGCGGCCGGCAAGAGTTTGCTTCCTGCTGGCGTCCGTTCCGTGGACGGGACCTTCGAGCGCGGGGTTTGCCTGCGCGTGCTCGGCCCCGATGGTCGTGAGGTCGCGCGAGGCATCAGTGCGTACACGTCCGCTGAAACGCAGGCGATTCTCGGCTGCGCGAGCAGCGAGATCGAGCGGCGGCTCGGATATACGGGTCCCGATGAGCTTATTCACCGCAATGACTTGGTGCTGATGTGAGTTTGAGCGACGAAATGAACGCGATCGGCCGTGCAGCGCGCGACGCCGCCGAAATCCTCCGCACTGCGCCGGCGGAGCAGCGGAGCGAAGCAATCCGCCTGATGGCCGCGCACATTCGCTCGCGCGCGTCTGAAATCCTGATAGCGAATGCCGAAGATGTTGCCGCCGCGACGCGACTGGTCGACCGCCTCATGCTCAACGATGAGCGGCTGGAGGGGATCGCTGCCGCGCTCGAGCATATTGCGGACCTGCCGGATCCGGTGGGACGGGTGATGGAGCGTTGGACCCGGCCGAACGGGCTTGAGATCACGCGCATCCGGACGCCGATCGGCGTAATCGGAATGATCTACGAGAGCCGGCCGAACGTGACTGCCGATGCAGCGGCGATCTGCCTGCGCGCCGGCAATGCCGCAATTCTCCGCTGCGGATCCGAGGCTCTGCGCAGCGCGCTTGCTATCGTCCAGGCGATCGATGCAGCGCTTGCGGATGCGGGGCTTCCGGCGGGCAGTGTCCAAGTCGTCCCGACTGGCGACCGAGACGCAGCGGGCATGATGCTCGCTGGTCTGTCGGAAAGCATCGACCTGATCATTCCGCGCGGCGGGCGCTCGCTTGTGGAACGAGTCATGTCGGATGCGCGGGTGCCCGTGCTCGGCCACTTGGAAGGCGTCTGCCACACCTATGTGCATCGCTCAGCAAATGCGGACATGGCGGCGCAGATCGTTCGGAATGCCAAGCTGAGGCGCGTCAGCGTGTGCGGATCGACGGAGACGTTGCTGATCGACCGCGACGTTGCTGCTCAGCTCCTCCCGCCAATCGCCGCCGCGCTCGAGGGATGCGAGCTTCGCGGCGACGAAGCGGCGCGGGCCATCGTGCCGATGGAGGCGGCAACGGACGCTGACTGGTACGCCGAGTATCTGGCGCCAGTGCTCGCGGTGAAGACTGTTGCGGACGTGGACGAAGCAATCGCCCATATCCGCCGCTATGGAACGGGGCATACCGAGGCGATCATCGCCGAGGACGTCGAGGCCGCGGAATATTTTCTCGACCGGGTCGATAGCGCGATCGTGCTGTGGAATGCCTCGACTCAATTTGCCGACGGCGGCGAGTTTGGCTTCGGAGCAGAAATTGGGATCGCTACCGGCAAGCTCCACGCGCGAGGCCCGGTCGGTCCGGAGCAGCTGACGAGCTTCAAATATCAAGTGCGCGGGCAGGGGCAGGTCAGGCCCTGAGCGGGATCCCGTACGGTGGACGGGTCAGTGGAAGCGCCGACATGAAGCAGGCGGAAATTGTATCCCATTTGCCACTCGCCCAGAGAAATGTTCGAGTTTGCCCCCTTATGGGTTGACGCACCCGCCGAGGCCGGGCATTTTTGGGATCCCATGATGAGTCGGCTAACCAACACTGGCGACCGCGCGCTGAAGAGCGCCGCGATGCCGCGTGCCGGCAGCATGATGATTACGACCATTATTACGATGACCACGCGCGAGCGGGGAGCATTCGGCTGATAACGGTCTAACAACCAGGTTTCACCCGACCCGCTCCCCGAACCAGGCGAGCGGGTTTTTTTGTGCCCAGATCCAAGTCCCGAAAGAGAGCAACCAAATGTCGAGCGCGGTGGAAGAAAAAGGAGGAGCCCTCGGGCAGGCAGTGGCCAAGCGCCTTTGCGTCCTGAAGTTCGGAAGCTCAGTCCTCGGACGTGAAGAAGACTATCCCAAGGTCGTCGAGGAAATTTACCGCCATGTCCGCGACGGCGAGAAGGTAGTCGCGGTCGTGTCGGCCCTCGCCGGCGAGACCGACCGCCTGCTCGAGCAGGCGCGCCGGGTCGGCGGCGAAGCGGCTCCGGCGGCACTCGTCGCTCGAGTTGCGCGCGTCGGTGAGCTTCACTCGGCAGCGCTCCTCGCGCTCGCGCTCAGCAAAGCAGGGCTTCGCGCATCCACTCTCGATCCGCACGAAATGGGACTGGTCGCGGAGGGTTCGCCGCTAGATTCCAATCTCGTCAGCGTCGATTCGCAGGCAGTCTGGTCGCGCATCGACGTGAACGATGTGGTTGTTCTTCCCGGCTTCATCGCCGATCATTCCGACCATGGCGTCGTCACGCTCGGCCGCGGCGGCACTGATCTCAGCGCGGTGTTCTTCGCCGACCGACTCGACGCCCACCGCGTCCGGCTGATCAAGGACGTCGACGGGGTTTACGAAGAAGACCCGGCCAGGAACCCCGATGCGCTTCGCTATTCGTACCTCAACTATGCCGAGGCCGAGCATGCGAGCAGCGGCCTCATTCAGGCCAAGGCGATCCATGCCGCCGACGAGTGGAACGTGCTGATCGAGGTCGCATCGCTCGGCTCTGCCGAGGCAACCACTGTCGCGCGCTTCCCGGCAATGAAGGCGCGCCCCGCCCGTCCCGAGCGGCTGAAGGTGGCACTGCTCGGCTGCGGCTCGGTCGGCGCCGGCGTTCTCGAGCTGCTTCAGGCGCAGCCGGATCTGTTCGACGTCGGTCCGGTGCTGGTCCGAAATCCGGCGCAGCATGACGAACCAGCGCTGTTCACCAATAGCCTTGAGGACGCGCTCGCCAGCGATCCGGACATCCTTGTCGAGCTGGTCGGCGGTGTCGACCTCGCGCGGGAAGCGATGCACCACGCGCTGCTGCAGGGCGCGCAGGTGGTGACTGCCAACAAGGCTGCAGTCGCCAAGCATTGGGATTCGCTTCATGCGGCGGCTGCCCGGAACGGCGGTGAGCTGCGTTTCTCCGCGGCGGTCGGCGGTGGTGCACCGATCCTCGAAGCCCTGCGCCGACTGGAAGGTCGCGTCGTCTCGGTCGAGGGGGTCATGAACGGCACGTGCAATTATCTGCTCAGCCGTCTGGCAGAAGGATGGAGCTTCGAGCAGGCACTGGCCAAGGCACAGGAGCTCGGCTTTGCCGAAGCGGACCCGAGCGCCGATGTCGACGGCTTGGATGCCGCCGACAAATTGTCGATCCTGGTGCGCGAGGCATTCGATGTGGCGCTGCTGCCCAAATGGATCGACAAACATTCGCTTCGCGACCTGGTGCCCGAAGCAGCCGCGGAAGCGCTCGAGAGCGGCGAAGTCCTGAAACAGGTCGGCAGCTGCCGGATCCGGCCCGACGGCAGCGTCGAAGCCGAGGTGCGGATCGTCTCGCTTCCGCGTGAGCATCCGCTCGCGCAGACCCGTGACGAGGAAAATCGTTTCCTCGTGACCGACGTCGACGGTAATGTGCACGACGTGTTCGGCAAAGGTGCCGGCAGATGGCCGACTGCGACCGCGGTGTTCGCGGACATCATGGACGCGCAGCGCGCGCTGCTCGTTCGCGAGCCGCTGCTCGGCCAGGACGCCGAAAAGATGCGGGCCTAGCTCTGATGCTCAGACAATCCGCAAGCGCCAGCGCCCCCGCCAGCATTGCCAATGTGGGCGTCGGCTTCGACATTCTCGGGCACGCTTTCGACGCGGCGCGGGACGTGGTCACCGCAGTTCGCGACGAAAAGCCGGGGGTCCGGCTGATGCAGGTCAGCGGCCTCGTCAATTCGCTTCCTCCTGAGCCTGAAAAGAACACCGCGCTTGCCGCTGCGCAGGCGGTGCTCGAAGCTGCCGGGTCCCCCTGTGGCCTGAGGCTGTCCATCGTGAAGGGCGTGCCGCTCGCGGCTGGAATGGGTGGCTCCGCGGCTTCTGCAGTTGCAGGCGCCGCCGCAGCCAACGCGCTGCTCAATGACCCGTTCTCGCTCGAGGAGCTTCTGCCGTTCGCGCTCGAAGGAGAGCGAGTGGCTGCCGACCCGCCGCACTGGGACAATGTGATGGCCAGTCTGCTCGGCGGCCTGGTCCTTGCAGCACGAGAAGACCCGCCGCTCGTCCACCGGTTGCACGCACCGGAAAATGTCGTCGCAGTCCTGCTGCATCCCGAAGCTGCAGTCGAGACGCGAATGGCGCGATCGATCCTCGCTCCGCAAGTGCCGCTGAAGCTCGCAGTCGAGCACAGCCGGCGCGTCGCTGCCTTTGTTGCCGGCTGCGCGACCGATGACCTGGAGCTCATTCGTTCCGGCCTGGAGGACCTGCTCGTCGAACCGCAGCGGCAGCATCTCGTGCCTGCATTGCCCGAGGTAAAGGCCGCCGCGCTCGCAGCTGGCGCGCTCGGCTCCTCATTCTCCGGGTCCGGTCCATCGGTGTTCGCCTGGGCACTCGAGGCGGACGCAGATGCGGTCGAAAAAGCAATGTCGGAAGCATTCGCGCGGGCCAGAGTGGACGCACGCGCCTATCGGGCGCCGGTGGCGTCCGACGGCGTACGTGTCCTCGCCTCAGACGAGACGCTGGTGGCCGCATGAGGTTCGTCAGCACCCGAGGAAAAGCGCCGCCGGCGAGCCTTTCTGAAGCGCTGCGGGGCGGCGCCGCGCCGGACGGCGGCCTCTACATGCCGGAGGAAATACCGGCAGCGAAGCTCGATGAGCTCGATCCAAAAGCGCCGCTCGCGGAATTTGCGGCAGCATTGCTCGCTCCCTTCTTCGCCGGGGACAGGCTTGGGCAGAAGCTTCCGGTCATCTGCGCTGAGGCGCTGAATCTTGCAGCGCCACTGGTCAGTCCGGATTCCGCAAAGCCTTCGCTGCGCGCGCTGGAACTGTTTCATGGCCCCACCGGCGCGTTCAAGGATTTCGGCGCGCGGTTTCTCATGGCCTGCTTTGACCGCATTGCGGACGACCGCCCGCTCACGGTCCTGGTCGCGACGTCCGGCGATACCGGCGGCGCGGTCGGCTGCGCTGCCGAAGGACGTTCCTCGGTGCGTTCCGTGATCCTGTTCCCGAAAGGCCGCGTTTCGCCCTTCCAGGAGCGTCAGCTCACCTGCTGGGGTGAGAATGTTCTGGCGGTCGAAGTCGAAGGAGACTTCGACGATTGCCAGCGGCTGGTGAAGGCGGCGTTTGCAGAAACCATATTGTCGGCGGAGCATCGCCTGACGTCCGCCAACTCGATCAACTTTGGGCGGCTGATGCCGCAGCTCGCTTATGTCTCGCAGGCGGCGGTGCGGGTCTTCGCCGATAGCGGGGAAAAGCCCGGCTTCGTGATCCCGAGCGGCAATCTCGGTCATGGCTTCGCAGTGCTGCTCGCAAGGGCGATGGGTCTGCCCGTCGGCCCGGTGCTCCTCGCGACCAACGCGAACCGAACTCTCAAGGACTGGCACGACAGGCGCGTTTATGAACCGCGACCTTCCGTCGCGACGCTCGCCAACGCGATGGACGTCGGCAATCCGAGTAATTTCGAGCGGGTGTCCGCTCTGCCGCCGGAGGCACGCGAAGTCAGCGTTGAACTCGTCACCGACGAGGAGATCGAGGCCCGGATCAAGGCCGAATATCGCTCGAGCGGATATGTCTGGTGCCCGCATTCGGCGACTGCCGTCGAGTCATGGTCGCGGCTGCCGGAAGCCGAGCGTTCCCGCCGGCCGTGGATCGCAATGGCGACGGCCCATCCATACAAGTTCGCGGAAGTCGTCGAGCCGCTCGTCGGACGAGCGCTCAAGCCGACCCCGGCGCTTGCGGCAATCTTCGATCGACCGATGCACAAGATCCGCATCGGCGCGAGCCTCGACGCTCTCGCCGATGCGCTGCAGGAGCGCGCGGCGGCGGCCTAGTCGGGCAGGGTCACGGCTCCATGCGAGGCTGAACCCACTAGCGCCGAATATTTTGCATAGGCACCGGTGCACTCGCGTGAGACCGGCCATTCGGGAGCCGGACGGGCATCGAGGTCGGAGTCGGTCTCGACGACGCGCTTCTCGACGTCGATGATGATCTTGTCGCCGTCCCGAAGCTTGGCGATCGGCCCGCCACGCGCGGCTTCGGGCGAAATATGGCCGACCATGAAGCCGTAGGTCGCGCCGGAGAAGCGGCCGTCGGTGATCAGTGCGACGTCGTTGCCGAGGCCACGACCCTGCAGCGCGGCCGTAACCGCCAGCATTTCGCGCATTCCGGGGCCCCCGACCGGTCCTTCCCCGCGGATCACGACGATATCGCCGGCGACGATGCCGCCGCGAGTCAAGGCGTCGAACGCGGCTTCCTCGCCATTGAACACCTTCGCGGGCCCTTCGAACCGGAACTCGCCCTTGCCTGCGAGCTTCACCACGCAGCCGTCGGGCGCGAGATTGCCGTAGCAGATGCCGAAGCCGCCGCGCGCCTTGAGCGGTCGGTCGATCGAAACAATCACCTCCTGGCCTGGCGTCTCGCTGGCGTTCGCAAAGCTGTCGAACAGCGAATGGCCGGCCACCGTCGGCGTGTCCGCCAGCAAACCGGCATCGCGAAGCCGCTGCGCGAGCAGCCCGCTGCCGCCGGCGGCGAACATGTCCGGCGCCATGAAACGGCCCGCCGGCTTCAGGTCGGCAATGACCGGCGTTGCGCGCGAGACTTCATCGAAAATGTCGATGCCGAACTCGCTTTCGGGAATTCCCGCTTCGCGAGCGATCGCGAGGAGGTGAAGGACGAGATTGGTCGAACCCGCAGTCGCAGTGCCGGCAACCGCCGCATTGCGCAGGCTGGCCGGGGTGACGAGATCGCGCGGCAGGCGTCCGGCCTTGAGTGCCTCGACCGTCAGCCGGCCGGCATCATAGGCTGCACGCGGTTTGTCGGGATGCACCGCGGGGATGTCGTTCAGGCCCATTGGCGAGAGGCCGAGGAAGGTCATTGCCAAGGCCATTGTGTTGGCGGTGAACTGCCCACCGCAGGCGCCGGCGCCGGGGCAGGCGTGCGTCTCGACTGCCTTGAGCTCCTCGTCACCGATCGTTCCGGCGCCGTGGGCACCGACAGCCTCGAACACGTCCTGGATCGTCAGCGCTTTGTCCCCGAGATGCCCGGGCATGATCGAACCGCCGTAGAGCACGACGCTGGGGCGGTTCATCCGTACTGCCGCCATCGCTGCCGCCGGGATGGTCTTGTCGCAGCCGACAATGAACAGCACCGCGTCAAGTGAATGGCCACGCACTGCGAGCTCGGCCGAATCGGCGATCACTTCGCGGCTCATCAGCGACGCGCGCATTCCGCTGGTGCCCATCGCCTCGCCGTCGGTGACGACGATCGTGTTGAACTCGATTGGAGTTCCGCCGGCTTCCTCGATGCCGCGCGCGGCGTGCTGCGCGAGGTCGCGCAAATGCATGTTGCACGGGGTGACCGTCGAAAAGCTGTGGACGATTGCGACCAGCGGCTTCGCAAGGTCCGACGAATCGAATCCGGCTGCGTGGAGCATTGCGCGGGCAGGAGCCCGAGACGGCCCTTCGACCATCTCGCGGGAGGGCAGAGGTTTGTCAGTCATTGGTTAACCACATTGTGTTTGGATACAATCTGGGCGCTCAAGCACAGCGGAAGTGCGGTGAACAGGTGAAAATTTGCGCTCGTGCGGCTGTTTTGCACTTGCGCGTCATTATGCAATGCAGCATAAGTCACGGCGAATGGGATCCCAAACGGGATTCAAAAAGGTAAATAGGCTGATGCTTTCGGTTTCGAAGCTCATTGCGAAAAACTTTGCCGCGACGTTGGTGGACGTGCGCGTCGACCTTCTTACGCTCGTGCTTATTAGCCGGCAAAGGGGAGCGGCCTAGAGTTCCGAAAGTCTCAAGAGACAGGACCTCAAGACCCCCGCTCCCCGACCGGAGCGGGGGTTTTCTTTTTGCGCGAAAGGAAAACCTCGAAGTGGAACGGATCTACACTGACGAAGACGCCAAGCCAGAAGCGCTGAACAGCGCAACGATCGCGGTTATCGGCTATGGAAGCCAGGGGCGGGCGCATGCGCGCAACCTGCGCGACAGCGGCTTTACCATCATCGTCGGTGCCCGAAGCGGCGGCGGAGCGGAACGCAAGGCGTTGGCCGACGGCTTCCGCGTCGCTTCACCGGCGGAGGCGGCGCGCCGTGCGCAGCTGGTCTGCTTGCTGACGCCCGACATGACGCACCGCGAGGTCTATGCGAACGAGATCGAGCCGAATCTTTCAGCCGGCGACACGTTGCTCGTCGCTCACGGATTCAGCGTCCTCTACGGCGAGGTGAAGCCGCGCGCCGATATCGACGTGATCCTCGTTGCTCCGAAGGGGCCGGGAGACCTGGTTCGCCGCGAATATGAAATCGGCCGCGGCGTGCCCTGTCTTTTCGCGGTCCACCAGGATGCGACCGGGTCGGCGCGGGACAAGGCCCTGGCCTATGCGAGAGGCATCGGCGGCACGCGTGCCGGCGCAATCGAAACGACCTTCCGCGAGGAGACGGAGACCGACCTGTTCGGCGAGCAGGCGGTGCTGTGCGGCGGCGCGACCGAGCTGATCGCTTCCGGATTCAAGACGCTCGTCGATGCTGGCTACAAGCCCGAAGTTGCCTATTTCGAGTGCCTCCACGAGCTGAAGCTGATTGTCGACCTGATGTACGAGGGCGGCTTCAAGAAGATGCTCCACTTCGTCTCGGAAACGGCCAAATATGGTGACTTCGTTTCGGGTCCGCGAGTCATCAACGACGAGACGCGTGAGCGGATGAAGGAAGTTCTGGCCGACATCCAGAACGGCGCCTTCGCCCGCCAGTGGATCGCCGAGAACCAGGCCGGCAAGCCGGAATATCAGCGCATGTGGAACGAGGATCTGGCGCAGCCGGTCGAGCAGGTCGGCGCTCAGCTGCGCAAGCACATGGCCTGGCTGAGCAACGAAGCCCCGGCCGAACAGCCGGTCGCTGCTCAACCGCAATCGCAGGCCGCCTGACATGAGCAGCGCCGCCCAACGCGTTGACGCACCCCAGGCCGAGCCCGTCAGCGGCGCGCGCCTGGTGGTGGAGGCGCTGGAGCGCGAAGGCGTCACTCACGTCTTCGGCTATCCAGGCGGCGCAATCATGCCGGTATATGATGCGCTGACCGGCTCGAACCTCCAGCACATCCTGGTTCGCCACGAGCAAGCGGCGGCCCTGGCAGCCGATGCCTATGGCCGCGTCACCGGGCGTCCGGGTGTGTGCATAGCGACCTCGGGGCCGGGGGCGACCAACCTCGTCACCGGAATCGCCAACGCATTCCTCGACAGCGTTCCGATGGTTGCGATCACCGGCCAGGTCGGCTCGCCGCTGATGGGCACCGACGCCTTCCAGGAAGTCGATATATTCGGAATCACGCTGCCGATCGTGAAGCACAGCTTCCTGATCCGGCGGACCGCCGACATTCCGCGCGTGTTTGCAGAGGCGTTCCGGATTGCGAGCTCGGGCAGGCCCGGTCCAGTGCTCATTGACCTGCCCAAGGATGTCGGCGTCATCGCCGCCGTTCCTGAGCCGTTCGAACTCGCCGAAGAAGCGGCGGAGGAGCTCGACGAGGCGGCCATCGCCGCGGCCAACGCCTTGATCGCCGAAGCTTCATCGCCGGTTCTCTATTTCGGCGGCGGGGTGGCGATCGCGCGCGCCGAACGGACGCTGCGGGCGTTCGCGGAGCGTAGCGGAATTCCGTCGGTCGCGACGCTCAAAGGTCTCGGAGCCATTCCCACGGACGAGCCGAGTTTCCTTGGCATGCTCGGCATGCACGGGACGCGGGCGGCGAACATCGCGATCGACAATTGCGACCTGCTGATCTGCGTCGGTGCACGCTTCGATGATCGCGCCACGGGCAAGCTCGACAGCTTTGCGGCGCGGGCAAAGGTCATTCACATCGACCGCGACGCCGCCGAAATCGGCAAGCTGCGCGTTCCCGAGGTCGGAATTGCAGGAGATATCACGCAGATTCTCGACCGGCTGACCGCCGCGCCCAAGGCGACCCAATGGGCGATGCAGTGCCGCAAGCAGAAGCAGATGTGGGCGCCGCGCTACGATGCGCCGGGCCAGGGCATCTACGCTCCCGCGCTGCTGAAGGAACTGTCCGAAGCCGCGGGCGACAAGGCAATCTTCGCCTGTGACGTCGGCCAGCACCAGATGTGGGTCGCGCAGCACTGCCGTTTCAGCCGGCCGCAAGCGCATCTCACGAGCGGCGGCCTCGGCACGATGGGCTATGGCGTCCCGGCCGGTGTCGGCGCGCTGCTCGCCGAGCCCGAGGCCACGGTCATAACCGTGTCCGGCGACGGATCGTTCATGATGAACGTCCAGGAGCTGGCGACCATTCGCCGGTACCGCCTGCCGCTGAAGATCGTCCTCATCGACAATTCACAGCTGGGCATGGTCCGGCAATGGCAGGAACTGTTCTTCGAGGAGAATTTCTCCGAGATCGATCTCAGCGACAATCCCGACTTCGCCGAAGTCGCGCACGCGTTCGGCATCGAGGCGTTCACCATCGATCATCGCTCGCAGGTCAGTGACGCGATCCGCCGGCTCCTGAGGACCGACGGGCCGATCCTGTGCCACGTCCGCATCGATCCGCGCGAGAATGTCTGGCCGCTGGTTCCACCCAATAGCTCCAATGTGCAGATGCTGGAGAAGGGCTGGTGACCGAGCGGCTGACGATCAGCTTCACGCCAGCCGAAGGTGCCGTTTTGCGCATGCTCGGGCTGGTCGAGCGGCGCGGCTATCTGCTGCGCAATGTCACGATGAAAGAGGACGGCGGCACGGCTTCGCTCGTAATCGATGTCGAGCCGCGCGATTCGAGCCGTCGCGTGGAGGTCGTCGCGCAGCAGCTCGGCCGCCTTATCGACGTCAATTCAGTCAACCTTGCAACTCCCGACGCAGGATCATTTTCATGACGCAGATCCGAATCTTCGACACCACGCTGCGAGACGGCGAGCAAGCTCCGGGCTTCTCCATGACTCCCGAAGCAAAGCTCCGCATGGCCAAGGCGCTCGCGGCGCTCCGGGTCGACGTCATCGAAGCGGGCTTTGCAGCCTCGTCGCCCAAGGATGCACAGTCGATCATGGAGATTGCGGCGGGCATCCAGGGGCCGATCATCTGTTCGCTTTCACGGGCGACGCGCGGCGACATCATTGCGTCGGCCAGCGCGCTTGCGCCCGCTGCCCGCAAACGCTGCCACATCTTCATCGGCACCAGCCCGCTTCACCGCGAAGCCAAGCTGCACATGAGCCGCGAAGAGGTACTTGAGGCGATCCGCTCGTCGATCAGCTTTGCGCGCGAATATTTCGATGACGTCGAATTTTCGGCCGAGGACGCGATCCGCACCGAACGCGACTATCTCGTCGAGGCACTGTCCGTCGCTGCTGCCGAAGGCGCATCGACGCTCAATGTCCCGGATACTGTCGGCTACACCACACCCGACGAAATCTACGAGCTGTTCCGCTTCCTCGACCAGAGCGTCGACCGGCCGGATGGCGTGATATTCTCGACCCATTGTCACGACGATCTTGGCATGGCCGTCGCCAATTCGCTCGCTGCGATCCGCGGAGGCGCAAGGCAGGTCGAATGCGCTGTCAACGGCATCGGCGAGCGAGCCGGAAATTGCGCGCTCGAAGATGTCGTGATGGCGCTGCGTACGCGGCGAGATGCTTATGGTGTCGAGACCAACGTCGACACCACGAAGATCATTCCGGCAAGCCGGACGCTGGCGCAGATCACCAATACCCCGCCGCCGCGCAACAAGTCGATCGTCGGGGCCAATGCCTTCGCGCACGAATCCGGCATTCACCAGCACGGTGTGCTGCAGAACCGCGAGACGTACGAGATCATCAAGCCCGAGGACATTGGGCTTGCGACCGACGGCATCGTGCTGGGCAAGCATAGCGGGCGCCATGCGCTTGCGGCGAAGGCCAAGGCGCTCGGCTACGTCCTCGAGGGCGAGCAGATGGATCGCGTGTTCAGCGCCTTCAAGGCAGTCGCGGACGAGGTCGGGATCGTCGACACTGCGCGCCTGGTCGCGCTGCTTTCCGAAGCGCAGACGCATCGTCCGCAGGACCTGTGGAAGCTGTCGAAGGTCGACATTCGCGCGCCTGTCTCCGCCAATGCATGGCCGGTGGCGAGGGTCGAGCTCGAGCATGGTGAGCGGGGCAGGGTCACCGACATTGCAAGCGCCCCCGGAGCGCTCGACGGCGCCTTCGCCGCAGTCAGCCAGATGATGGGTGTCCCAGCCCGGGTGGACAGCATCGAAATGCAATATATCGCCGCCGATCCTGACGAGCCTGCCGCCGATGGCCAGGGCGCAAGCGTGCTCGTCGACATGACGATCGAGGTCGAAGGTGAAATTTTCGCCGGCCGTGCGCGGGCGCGCGACATCCTGCCCTGCTGCGTGTCAGCCTACATTGACGCTGCAAGCAACGCGCAGGCCGTACGCGAACTGCGCGAGTCCAACTCGAGAAAGGTCCAGGCCGCATGATCAACATCATTGTTCTGCCTGGCGACGGAATAGGCCCCGAAGTGACGGCCGAGGCGGTTCGATGCCTCGAGCAACTGTCGGCCGAGCGCAATCTCGGACTGAGCTTCGCCGAATATGATTTTGGTGGAGTCGCGATCGATCGCCACGGCGATCCGCTGCCCGAGGAGACGCTGGAGGCATGCCGGAATGCCGACGCGGTTCTGCTCGGCGCGGTCGGCGGCGATCAGTGGAACGATGCTCCCGTTCGCCCGGAGGCAGGCTTGCTCCGCATTCGTGAGGAGCTTGGGCTGTTCGCAAATCTTCGGCCCGCGAAGGTGATCGACGGCCTTCAGCACATGTCGCCATTGCGACCGGACATCTCGAAGGACGCCGACATACTCGTTGTTCGCGAACTGACCGGCGGAATCTATTTCGGCGAGCGGAGGGTCGAGGCCGCTTCGGCATCGGATCTTTGTTCGTACGACCGTGACGAGATCGAGCGCATTGCACACGTCGCGTTCCGCTCAGCTCGACATCGGCGGCATAAGGTCACGTCAGTGGACAAGGCCAATGTGCTCGCGACCTCGCGCCTGTGGCGCGAGACGGTGACGCAAGTCGCGAAAGAATATCCGGACGTCGAGCTGGACCATATGTATGTTGACGCCTGCGCAATGGCGCTGGTGACGCACCCGCGGCGGTTCGACGTCATTCTCACCGAAAATCTGTTCGGCGATATACTCTCGGACGAGCTGTCGGTGATCGGCGGGTCGATCGGCCTGCTCGGTTCGGCGAGCGTCGGTCTCGGTGGCCCGGGATTGTTCGAACCGATCCACGGCTCGGCGCCGAACATCGCCGGCCTCAACGTAGCCAATCCAGCCGGTGCGATCGCAAGCACCGTGATGATGCTCGAGGAACTTGGGCTCGGCGACAGCGGGCGCCTGCTCTCCAATGCGCTTGAAGTCACCTTGCTCGACGGATGCACAACGGCCGACCTCGGCGGAAGCGCCAGCTGTTCGGAGTTCGGCGAGCGCGTCCGCGAGAATCTGGGCAGCGGCCTGACCCGCTACAATGCGTATCGCGAGCTGATCTCGATGAACCGCGGATGCTGCGGATGAGCGATCGTCCCCTCACTCTGTATGAGAAGATCTGGGATGCGCACGTTGTTGCGCGTCGCGACGACGGCACGTGCGTGATCTACATCGACCGCCACCTGGTCCATGAGGTCACCTCGCCGCAGGCGTTCGAAGGTTTGCGAGACGCGGGGCGCAGGGTCCGGCGGCCGGATCTGACGCTCGCCGTCGCCGACCATAATGTGCCGACGACGGCCCGCGGCACAGGCAATGGCGGGCCGTTGCTGATCGAAGATCCGGCCAGCGCGACGCAGGTCGGGGCGCTCGAGCAGAATGTCCGCGAGTTCGGCGTACCCTATATCGACGTGCTCGCCGCTGAGCAGGGCATTGTCCATGTTGTGGGTCCGGAGCAGGGGTTCACCTTGCCCGGAACGACAGTCGTCTGCGGGGACAGCCACACGGCGGCCCATGGAGCATTGGGCGCGCTCGCGTTCGGCATCGGCACGAGCGAGGTCGAGCATGTCCTTGCTACTCAGACGCTGATCCTCCGGCAATCGAGAACAATGGAGATCCGCGTCGATGGCGAGCTTGGATTCGGCGTTACCCCCAAGGACCTGATTCTCGCGATCATCGGCCGGATCGGTACTGCAGGCGGTACCGGCCACGTGATCGAATATCGCGGCAGCACGTTTGCCGAAATGAGCGTCGAGGGACGTCTGACCGTCGCCAACATGTCGATCGAGGCTGGCGCGCGTTCGGGGCTGTTTGCTCCTGACGACAAGACCTTCGCCTATCTTGAGGGTCGGCCAATGGCGCCGAAGGGCCGAGACTGGGATCAGGCGGTTGCCCAGTGGCGTGAACTCGTCACCGACGAGGGCGCTCGCTTCGACCGCTCGGTACGCTTCGACGCCGGCGACATCGCGCCCACCGTCACTTGGGGGACGAGCCCCGAGGACGTGCTGCCGATCACCGGCAGCATCCCCCATCCCGACAGCTTCGATGACGAGGCGAAACGCAATTCCGCAGCGCGCGCGCTCGACTATATGGGACTCCAGCCCGGCCAGCGCCTGCAGGACGTGGCTGTCGAGCACATCTTCATCGGCAGCTGCACCAACAGCCGCATCGAGGACCTGCGCGCGGCCGCCCGTGTGCTCGAGGGCCGCAAGCTCAGCGACAGGATCAAGCAGGCGCTCGTCGTTCCCGGCTCCGGGCTGGTCAAGCGGCAGGCTGAGGCGGAGGGCCTCGACCGGATCTTCATCGATGCAGGCTTCGATTGGCGTGAGCCAGGCTGCTCAATGTGTCTGGCGATGAACCCCGACAAAGTGCCACCGCGCGAGCGCTGCGCGTCGACCTCGAACCGCAATTTCGTCGGTCGCCAGGGACCTGGTGCGCGCACGCACTTGATGTCGCCTGCAATGGCGGCGGCTGCGGCGGTGACCGGTCGGCTGACCGACGTTCGAGAGCTGGTCCGCGATTCCGTCGGTGAGCTCGCGGCATGACTCCATTCACCCGCATCGAGGGGAGGGCTTACCCGCTCCCGCTCAACCACATCGACACCGACCTGATCATCCCGGCCGAACATCTCAAGGCGATCAAGCGGTCGGGCCTCGGCCGCCATGCGTTTCAGTCGCTGCGAGAGAGCCCCGGCAACGTGTTCGACGATCCGGCATATGCCGGCGCGCCGATCATCGTTGCGCTCGATAATTTCGGCTGCGGCTCGAGCCGCGAGCACGCCGCATGGGCGCTGGTGGATCTCGGCGTTCGCGCGGTTATCGCGACGAGCTTTTCCGACATTTTCGCGAGCAACGCATTCAAGAACGGGATTGCCGCCGTCGAGCTCGAGCGCGAAGCTGTCGAGGCGCTGCTGACGGCGGCGCGCGAGCATTGCATCTGTGTCGATCTCGAGAAGCTGACGGTAACGTCCTCTGCAGGACATCGTTTCGACTTCACGATGGATAGGTTCCGGCGCGAATGCCTGCTTGCAGGTCTTGATGAAATCGCACTGACACTCACACACGAGCCCATGATCAGGGCCTATGAATTGAGAACAGGGGTTTGAAGTGACCAGGCCACCCGAAAAGCAGGGGCTATACGATCCCGCCAACGAGCATGACGCGTGCGGCGTCGGCTTCATCGCCAACATCAAGGGCCAAAAGTCGAACGACATCGTCCGTGACGGCCTGCTGATGCTCGCCAATCTTGACCACCGCGGCGCGCGCGGCGCCGATCCGCTGGTTGGTGACGGCGCTGGCTGCCTGATCCAGATTCCGGACGAGCTGCTGCGCGACTGGGCGCACGAGAACTCGGTCACTTTGCCACCGCCGGGCGATTATGCGGTGGCGATGTGCTTCCTTCCGCAGGATGCGGAAAGCCGCGATGCGGCCGTTGCCCGGCTAGAGCGATTCATCCAGATCGAAGGACAGATCCTGCTCGGCTGGCGCGAGGTTCCGACGGATATCGCGGGACTTGGCGAAGCGGTGCTCGAGTCGATGCCGGTGGTTCGCCAGGCGATCGTTGCACGCGGCCCGCGCATCGCCGACCAGGACGCGTTCGAGCGCAAGATCCTGGCGATCCGCAAGCAGACGCAAAATCCGCTGCTGGAGCTTGCCGAGAAGCGCGACCTTCCGGGGCTCGCAGACTTCTACATTCCCTCCTTCTCGAGCCGCACGATCGTCCACAAGGGCCTTCTGCTCGCGACCCAGGTCGGAAGCTTCTACCGTGACCTCACCGACCCGCGCACCAAGTCGGCGCTGGCGCTGGTACACCAGAGGTTCTCGACCAATACCTTTCCGAGCTGGAAGCTTTCACACCCCTACCGGTTCATCGCCCATAACGGCGAGATCAACACGGTTCGCGGAAATGTGAACTGGATGAACGCGCGTCGCCGAACGCTCGAATCGCCGCTGCTCGGCGCCGACCTCGACAAGATGTGGCCGCTGATCCCGCACGGCCAGTCCGACACTGCGTGTCTCGACAACGCGCTCGAGTTGCTCATCGCCGGCGGCTATTCGCTTGCGCATGCGATGATGCTGCTCATTCCCGAGGCATGGGCCGGCAACGAGCAGATGGATCCGGCGCGGCGCGCCTTCTACGAATATTATGCTGCTCTGATGGAGCCGTGGGATGGACCGGCGGCCATCGCATTCACCGACGGCCGGCAGATCGGGGCGACCCTCGACCGCAACGGCCTGAGGCCAGCGCGCTTCTGCGTGACCGACGACGATCGGGTGATCCTCGCCTCCGAAAGCGGCGTGCTTCCGATCCCGGAAGAGAAGATCGCGCGCAAGTGGCGGCTCCAGCCCGGCCGCATGCTGCTGGTCGACCTTGAGGAAGGCCGCATCGTAGAGGACGAGGAGATCAAGTCGCGGCTTGCCTCCGAGCATCCGTATGGAGCGTGGCTGCAGGAGACGCAGTTCAAGCTCCAGGATCTCCCTCCTGTCGAAGATGCCGGGCAGGCCGAGCGCTCGGACGACGAACTGAAGCGGATTCACAGGGCATTTGGCTATACCGAGGAGGACCTCAAATTCTTCCTCGCCCCGATGGCTGCGAATGCCGACGATCCAGTCGGATCGATGGGGACGGACACGCCGATTGCGGCGCTCTCCGACCGGCCCAAGCTGCTGTACAATTATTTCAAGCAGAATTTCGCGCAGGTCACCAATCCGCCAATCGATCCCATCCGCGAAGCGATGGTGATGAGTCTCGTGTCGATGATCGGTCCGCGGCCGAACCTGCTTGGCCACCATGCCGGCACCCACAAGCGGCTCGAAGTGTCGCAGCCGATCCTGACCGACGAGGATCTCTCCAAGATACGCGACATTCAGGACGTACTCGACGGCGCATTCCGCACCCAGACGCTGGATGCCACCTGGGCGGGCGGTACCGGCCAGGCGCTCGAGGCCGCGCTCAAGCGCTTGTGCTGGGAAGCGACCGAGGCGGTGCTTGCCGACATCAATGTCCTCGTGATTTCCGATCGGGCGGCGGCCAGAGACCGCGTGCCAATTCCCGCTGCGCTGGCCACGGCCGCTGTGCACCACCACCTCATCCGCCAGGGCCTGAGAATGCAGACCGGGCTCGTCGTGGAAACCGCCGAAGCGCGCGAAGTGCATCACTTCTGCGTGCTCGCCGGCTACGGCGCAGAGGCAATCAATCCCTATCTGGCGTTCGAGACGCTGGAGGCGCTCCATGCGCGCGGCGACATCGACTTGCCCCTCCAAAAGGCGCGCGCAAATTATATCAAGGCAGTCGGCAAGGGCATGCTGAAGGTGATGTCCAAGATGGGCATCTCCACCTTCCAATCCTATTGCGGAGCGCAGATCTTCGACGCGGTCGGACTGTCGAGCAAGCTCGTCGATGCCTATTTCACCGGCACTGCGACGAAGATCGAAGGCGTCGGTCTGGACGAGATCGCCGAGGAGACGACTCGCCGCCACGTCGAGGCCTATGCCGAACCGGGCGGGGCGATCGACGTCGGCGGCGCCTACGCCTGGAGGTCGGGCGGCGAAGCTCATGCATGGACGCCGGAAACGGTGTCGAATCTGCAGCATGCAGTCCGCGGCAATCTGCCTGACAAATATCGGGAATTCGCGCGCGGCGTGAACGAGCAGAGCCGCCGCCTGCTGACCATCCGAGGGCTGCTCGAATTCAAACCTCTTGGTCCGGCGATAGCGCTCGACGAGGTCGAGCCGGCAAGCGAGATCGTCAAGCGTTTCGCGACCGGTGCAATGAGCTTCGGCTCAATCAGCCGCGAGGCCCATACGACCCTCGCAGTGGCCATGAACCGCATCGGGGGCAAGTCGAATACCGGCGAAGGCGGCGAGGAGCGGGACCGCTTCAAGCCGCTGCCCAATGGCGATTCGATGCGCTCGGCGATCAAGCAGGTCGCTTCGGGACGCTTCGGCGTCACGACCGAATATCTGGTCAACGCCGACGAGCTGCAGATCAAGATTGCGCAGGGCGCCAAGCCCGGCGAGGGCGGCCAGCTGCCCGGCCATAAGGTCGATCGGCACATTGCCGCAGTACGGCACTCGACCCCCGGGGTCGGGCTTATCTCGCCGCCGCCGCATCACGACATTTATTCGATCGAGGACCTCGCCCAGCTCATCTTCGATCTCAAGAATGTGAACAGTCGAGCACGGGTGTCGGTAAAGCTCGTGTCCGAGGTCGGCGTTGGAACGGTCGCTGCTGGCGTCGCCAAGGCGCGCGCGGATCACGTGACCATTTCCGGCTACGAGGGCGGGACCGGCGCCTCGCCGCTGACGTCGCTCACCCATGCCGGATTGCCGTGGGAGATCGGACTTGCGGAAACTCAGCAAACGCTGGTGCTCAACAAGCTTCGCGGCCGGATCGCAGTCCAAGCCGACGGGGGCCTGAGAACCGGCCGCGACGTCGCCGTCGCCGCCATCCTCGGGGCTGACGAGTTCGGCTTCGCGACCGCGCCGCTGATCGCAGCGGGCTGCATCATGATGCGCAAGTGCCATCTCAACACCTGCCCGGTCGGCGTCGCGACGCAGGATCCGGTGCTGCGCGCGCGCTTTACCGGCACGCCCGAGCACGTCATCAACTACTTCTTCTTCGTTGCGGAAGAGCTGCGCGAGATCATGGCCTCGCTCGGCGTCAGAAAGCTCGACGAGATGATCGGACGCACCGACCTGATGGACGTTCGCCACGTGGTCGATCACTGGAAGGCGCGCGGGATCGATCTTGGCCGCCTGCTTTATAGCCCGAAAATGCCTGACGGCGTCGCCCGCCTGAATTCGGAGCGGCAGGAGCACGGGCTCGACCAGTTGTTCGACCGCGACCTCATCGCTGCGGCCAAACCTGCGCTCGAGCGGCGCGAACCGGTCCTGATCGAACGCAGGGTCCGCAACGTGCACCGCAGCGTCGGGACCATGTTGTCCGGTGAAGTCGCGCGTCGCTTCGGCCACGAGGGCCTGCCCCAGGACAGCATCACCGTTCGGCTGACGGGCACCGCCGGACAAAGCTTCGGCGCCTTCCTCGCGCAGGGCGTGACTCTTGAGCTGACCGGCGACGGCAATGATTATGTCGGCAAGGGACTGTCGGGCGGCCGTGTGATCGTCCGCCAGCCCGACGACGTCGATCGGGACCCGGCACGCAACATCGTCGTTGGCAATACGGTGCTCTATGGCGCGATCGCGGGCGAGGCCTTTTTCGAGGGTGTCGCGGGCGAGCGGTTTGCGGTGCGCAATTCAGGCGCAGTCGCGGTGGTCGAGGGCGCGGGCGACCATTGCTGCGAATATATGACTGGCGGCGTGGTGTGCGTCCTCGGCCATGTCGGTCGGAACTTCGCAGCCGGCATGTCGGGTGGCATCGCCTATGTCTACGATCCCGACAGGACGCTTGCGCAGCAGTGCAATCTCGACAGCGTCGCGCTTGAAGGGATTGCGCCTGCCGGCTCGTCGTCGGGCGACGGCGCGCCGTCGGCCAAGGCAGCGGGCGTCCACGACAGCGGCATGGGGAATCCGCTCAGCCATGACGCCGAGCGGCTTCGCATTCTGCTCGAGCGGCATCAGCTGGCGACCGGAAGCGCCAAGGCCGCGGCGCTGCTGGCCGACTGGCCGAGTGCACTGCAAGATTTCGTGAAGGTGGTTCCAGGCGAGTATCGCCGCGCACTGACGGAGCTCGAGCCCCGCGCAGACGCGGTCGCCGCGGAGTAGGATTTGATATGGGCAAGCCGAGAGGATTTCTAGAAGTCGAGCGCAACGACCGGGCATACGCGCCGGTCGCCGAGCGCGTGAAGCACTGGCGCGAGTTCGTCCAGGAACCATCGCCCGAAGCGGTTGCCCGCCAGGCCTCGCGCTGCATGGATTGCGGAATTCCATTCTGCCACTCCGGATGTCCGGTGAACAATTTGATCCCGGACTGGAACGATCTCGTCTACCAGCAGGATTGGAAGTCCGCGATCGAGCGGCTGCACCAGACCAACAACTTCCCCGAGATCACCGGCCGGATTTGCCCGGCGCCCTGCGAAGCGGCCTGTACGCTCAACATTGAGGATGCGCCGGTGACGATCAAGTCGATCGAAGCTGCGATTGCCGACCGCGCCTGGCGGGAAGGCTGGGTTGAACCGCAGCTGGTCGCGCGCGGCAGCGGCAAGCGGATCGCAATCGTCGGCTCGGGACCCGCCGGCCTTGCCTGCGCGCAGCAGCTTGCGCGTCTTGGCCATGCGCCGACAGTTTTCGAAAAGTCTGACCGGATCGGCGGTTTGCTCCGCTACGGCATCCCCGACTTCAAGCTCGACAAATCGGTGATCGACCGGCGCATCCAGCAGATGGAAACGGAAGGCGTGATCTTCCGCACCAACATGGAGGTCGGCGTGACCGTCTCCGTGGAGCGGTTGCTCGACGACTATCACATTCTCGTGCTTGCCGGCGGTGCAGAGCAGCCGCGCGACCTCGAGGTACCCGGCCGCGAATTGGGCGGAGTCCATTTTGCGATGGATTTCCTGACGCAGCAGAACAAGCGCAATGCCGGCGATGCCAGCGAGAAGGCTGCGCCCAACGGCGAGATCAGTGCGCTCGGCAAGCATGTCGTCGTCATCGGTGGCGGGGACACGGGCTCGGACTGCATCGGCACGTCGTTCCGTCAGGGCGCAGCCTCGGTCACCCAGCTCGAGATCCTCCCCCAGCCGCCGCTGCACGAAAACAAGGCGCTGACTTGGCCGAACTGGCCGATGAAGCTGCGCACTTCCTCGTCGCAGGAGGAGGGCGCAGAGCGCGAATTCTCAGTGCTGACCACCGGATTCGAAGGCGCGAACGGCCAGGTCAGTGCGCTCCGCTGCGTCCGTTCCGAGCTCGTTGACGGACCCGACGGACGGAAGAACATCCAGGCGGTCCCCGGCACGGAATTCGAGATCAAGGCCGACCTAGTATTGCTCGCGATGGGATTCACCGGGCCTCGCAAGCGAGGCGCGGTCGAGAGTTCCGGAGTCGAGCTGACGCCGCAGGGCAATGTCAGCGCGGCCATGGGCGACTATCAGACGAGCCGGCAGCGGATCTTCGCCTGCGGCGACATGCGCCGAGGCCAGTCGCTGGTCGTCTGGGCAATCCGCGAGGGCCGCGACTGCGCAGCAGCGGTCGATGCCTTCCTCACGGCCGAAAGCGAACCGGAGAGCGTGCTTACGCGATCATATTAGCTCAGCCGAGCGGATAAGCGGTCGTATATTTGACGCGCTCCATCGCAAACCGCGAAGTGACATTCTTCAGCGGAACCATTGCGATCAGCCGCTGATAGAAAGCGTCCACCGCGGCCATGTTGGGAACGGTGATGCGCAGCATGTAATCGACATCTCCGGCCATGCGGTAGACTTCCATGACTTCGGGGATCTCGATGATCGCAGTCCTGAAGCGGTCCAGCCATTCCTGTGAATGATCAGCCGTTTCTATTTCAACGAACACCGTGATGCCGAGACCGATCGCGTCCGGATCCAGGATCGCGACACGCTTGGCGATCACTCCACTATCGGAAAGCTTCTGGATCCGGCGCCAGCATGGCGTCTGCGACAGGTTCACCCGCTTCGCAATGTCGGCGACCGACAGCGAGGCGTCGTCCTGGAGGATCGCGAGGATCTTGCGGTCTGTTGAGTCCATCTACCATTCCAACCCAATTTAGAAGATTATTCTACTCTGGCTATGCTGCTGTGCAACATCAATTTTTTCTTCCTCCTGCCTGTTGACCCCGTGACTTCCCTTAGTATTTCGAGCCCCGGAGGTGTCGTAAAGGGATGTGCGCAGCAGCGCACGGGCAGCGTCACTGGAAGAATAATTTTCTAAACGGGGCCGGTGTGGCAGACGCAGATTTTCCCAGGCGCAAAGCGGCAGCCACGATCGTCGAGGCGCTTAACCTCAGCAGTTCGGGCAAGCTGTCCGAACGGCTTCGGGCCGTTGTCGAGACGGTTTCCGGACGCATCACTTTTACCACCAGTTTCGGAATCGAAGACCAGCTGATCGCGCATCACCTCTTCACCGAGCGTCTGCCGGTTGAAGTGGTGACGCTCGATACCGGCCGCCTTTTCCCTTCGACATACAAGCTCTGGCAGGAGACTGAGGAGCGCTACGGTGTTCGGATCCGGGCTTATTACCCCGACGCCGAGGCCGTCGCCGCGATGGTCGCCGACGCCGGGATCAACGGATTTTATTACTCAAAGGACGCGCGTCTTTCCTGCTGCGAGATTCGCAAGGTCGAGCCGCTGCATAGAGCCCTCGCCGGAGCGGCCGCGTGGATGACGGGACTGCGCGCCGACCAGTCGGACCAGCGTTCCGGCACCCCCTTCGTCTCATGGGATGAAGAGCGGGAGCTGTTGAAGATCGCGCCTCTGTTTGACCGCAGCCGCGACGAAGTCGCTGCTGAATGCGCGGAGCTGCGCGTCCCGATCAATGAGCTCCATTCGAAGGGCTTTCTCTCGATCGGCTGCGAGCCGTGCACCCGAGCGCTGCGGCCGGGCGAGCCGGAGCGCGCCGGCCGCTGGTGGTGGGAGAGCGACCAAGCTCGCGAATGCGGACTGCATGTCGATGCGAGCGGACGGCTGGTCAGGAGCGCGGCATGAGCGGCCGAGTCCTGTTGGTCGGCGCCGGTCCCGGCGATCCGGAGCTGCTGACACTCAAAGCGGTCCGTGCACTGCAGTCGGCGACGGTGATCCTACACGACAAGCTGATCTCTCCTGAGGTGCTCGATCTTGCGCGCCCTGAGGCGCGACGCATCGCCGTCGGCAAGACGGGTTACGGATCCTCCTGCAAGCAATCGGACATCAACGAGCTAATCGTCGCGCTCGCACTCGCCGGCGAGAGCGTCGTCAGGCTCAAAGGCGGCGACCCGATGATCTTCGGTCGCGCGACGGAAGAAATCGATGCCTGCCGCGCCGCCGGCGTTGAGGTGAGCGTGGTGCCGGGGATTTCTGCAGCGCAGGGAGCGGCGTCGTCGCTGCTCATTTCGCTGACTGAGCGGAGGCGCGCGCGGCGCGTCCAGTTTCTGACCGGGCACGGAGCCGACGGCAAGCTGCCGGCGGATATCGACTGGCAGAGCGTTGCCGATCGCAAGGCAACGACGGTTCTCTACATGCCCCGCAGGACGCTCGACGAATTCGTGCGTAGCGCACTGCGAAAGGGTCTCGACCCGGCGACTCCCGCCATTGCCATCGCCTCGGCGACTCTTCCCGAGGAGATGCATATGGCATGCACCGTCGCCGAGATCGGCGCGCTGGCGGAAGAGCTTCCCGCCGGCGCGCCGGTCACGGTCGTGGTCGGCTGGGTCGGCCGGCGCCATGTTGTCGCTGCACCGGGCGTTGTTCCGTTCCGCAAGGTGCGTGCATCATGAACGCTCCAGTCGAGTTCAAGACCCGCAGCCTCAACCATCTCGAGCAGCTCGAAGCCGAGACCATCGAGATCTTCCGCGAGGTCGTCGCCGAGACGGAGCGCCCGGTGATGCTCTATTCGATCGGCAAGGATTCGGCGGTGATGCTGCACCTGGCGAAGAAGGCCTTCTTCCCGGCGCCGCTGCCTTTCCCGTTGCTGCACGTCGACACCAGCTGGAAGTTCCGGGACATGTACGCGCTGCGCGACAAGGTCGCAGCGGAGCCGGGGATCGAGCTGCTCGTGTACCGGAACCCCGAGGCGGAGCGGCTGGGCATCAACCCCTTCGATCACGGTCCGCTCCACACCGACATGTGGAAGACCGAGGGACTGAAGCAGGCCCTCGACAAATATGGTTTCGACGCCGCGTTCGGCGGTGCCCGGCGCGACGAGGAGAAGAGCCGCGCGAAGGAACGCGTGTTCAGCTTCCGCGACCGTAATCACCGATGGGAACCGAAGAACCAAAGGCCGGAGCTATGGTCGCTCTACAATGCGAAGAAGGGCCCGAAGGAGTCGATCCGGGTCTTTCCGCTGTCCAACTGGACCGAGCTCGACATCTGGCAATATATTTATGCCGAAGGGATCGAGATCGTTCCCCTCTATCTCTCGGCACCGCGACCCACGGTCGAGCGCGACGGCGTGCTCCTGATGGTCGATGACGAGCGCTTTCCGCTCGAACCGGGCGAGATTCCCGTGGAACGCTCGGTGCGCTTCCGGACGCTCGGCTGCTATCCGCTGACCGGAGCGATCGAGAGCGAGGCATCGACGCTCGCCGAGGTCATCCAGGAAATGCTCGTCGCAACCACGTCCGAGCGGCAGGGCCGGGTCATCGACAAGGATGGCGGCGCAGCCAGCATGGAGAAGAAGAAGCAGGAGGGCTATTTCTGATGGCGACCCTGCTGAAAGCATTCGAAGCGCCTGACGCCGCATCGCAGGAGCTGGAGCGCTGGATCGAGGCGACGCAGAACAAGTCGCTGCTGCGCTTCATCACCTGCGGCAGCGTCGACGACGGCAAGTCGACGCTGATCGGACGGCTGCTCTATGATTCCAAGCTGCTGTTCGAAGACCAGCTGTCGGCGCTGGTGAGCGACAGCAAGAAGCAGGGCACCCAGGGCGAGGAACTCGATTTCGCGCTGCTCGTCGACGGGCTTTCGGCGGAGCGCGAGCAGGGCATCACAATCGATGTCGCCTACCGCTTCTTCGCGACGGACAAGCGCAAGTTCATCGTTGCCGACACTCCGGGGCACGAGCAGTACACGCGCAACATGGTCACCGGCGCGTCGAACGCCGACGCCGCAGTGATCCTGATCGACGCCCGCAAGGGTGTCCTCACCCAGACCAGGCGCCACAGCTTCCTCGCGCAGCTGATCGGAATTCGGCACCTGGTCCTGGCCGTGAACAAGATGGACCTGGTCGGCTACGATCAGTCGACCTTCGATACGATCGTCGGCGAATACGGCGAATTCGCGCACCAGGCCGGAATCGACCTGTTCACTGCGATTCCGGTTTCCGGACTGAACGGCGACAACATCACCAGCCGCTCCCTCGCAATGCCCTGGTACGCCGGCCCGGCACTGCTCGAGCATCTCGAGAGCCTGCCGGCTGGAGATGATGGATCGGCCGAGCCGTTCCGAATGGCGGTGCAATGGGTCAGCCGTCCGAGTCACAATTTCCGCGGCTATGCCGGGCGCATCGCCAGTGGCCGGGTGCGTGTCGGCGACGCAATCACGATCCTGCCGGCCGGTCGAAAGACGTTCGTCGAGCGGATTGTCACCTTTGACGGCGACCTTGACCATGCAGTGGCCGGACAGTCGGTCACGCTAACGCTGAGCGATGAGATCGACTGTTCGCGTGGCGACGTGATCGTGGCTGCAGACAATCAGTCCGAACCGGTCAGCCGAATTGCTGCGAGCCTCGTGTGGATGTCGGACGAGAAGCTCGTGCCGCACCGCTCTTACTGGCTGAAGATCGGCACTCAGACCGTTTCCGCCAGTGTGGATCTCGTCGACTCGATCGTGGACGTGAACACGCTGGCTGCGCGCGCTGGGGAGCCGCTCGGTCTCAACGACATCGGCCAGGTCGAGATCGACCTCGACCGGCCGGTCGCTGCGGTTCGCTACTGCGAAAACCGCAAACTCGGCGGATTCATCCTGATCGACAAGATGAGCCACGCGACGGTCGCCGCGGGGCTTATCAATGACTTGCCGGCGAACGCTCTCAAGCACCCCGCCAAGCGGTCCGCGTTCGACGAGATTGTCTGGGTTGCCGGACCCGGCCGCACCACCTGGGCCGCCGCCGCAGTCGCGCGCCTCAAGGCCCAGGGCCGTCAGCCGATACTGATCGACGATGCCGCCGTTGCCCTTTTCCCGGGTGACGATCCGGTGCGAACTGCGCGTGAGGTCGCGCTGCTGGTCGCCTCGGCCGGCATACCGGCGCTGATCACGGTCCAGGTGTTGCCGGAAGAGGCGCATCCAGGGCGGGTCATCGATTCATCGAAGAGCGAAGACGGAGGCGAGGAATGGGTGATCTGACCGCCTCCACTTTCACCGGAGCCAAGCAATGACGGTCCAACTTCCCGTCTACGAAGGCGCGCTGAGCCTGGAGCAATGGCAGCTGGTCGAGGGGCTTGCCAAGACCCTGACCGCTGAGCAGGCGCGATGGATCAGCGGCTATTTCGCTGGCCTCGATGCGGGGCTGCTGCGCGGCAGCGGAGCGATTGTCGCACCGGTCGCCGAGCCGCAGGGCCGGGGGCTCACAATTCTCTACGGAACCGAGACCGGCAATGGGCGCGCTCTCGCCAAAGAGCTTGCGCGGGCGGCAGGCGAACGCGGTCTTACGGCCAAGCTCGCCGACATGGCCGACTATAAAGTCCGCCAGATCAAGGACGAACAGGATCTGCTGATCATCGTCAGCACGCATGGCGAGGGCGATCCTCCGGAGCCGGCAGCAGGGTTCTTCGAGTTCATCGAAAGTGCCCGCGCGCCGAAGCTCGATGCAGTGCGCTATTCGGTGCTCGCGCTCGGCGATTCGACGTACGAGCATTATTGCGAGGCCGGAAAGCGGCTGGACCGGCGCCTCGAGGAGCTCGGCGCTGCCCGGCTCGGCCCGCGAGTCGACTGCGACGTCGATTACGACGAGTCCGCCGCGGGCTGGTCGGAACAGCTCGTCGAGACACTCGCAAGCGAGTCGGAGACGGTCTCCGCCAGAGTGGTGCAGCTGCGCCCCGCTGCCGCTGCAGCGGCTCACGACAAGCGGAACCCATTCGCCGCGACTGTGCTCGAGAACATCAGGATCGTCGGCCGCAATTCGAGCAAGGAAACGCGCCACGTCGAGCTTGATCTGACCGGCTCGGGCCTGAGCTACCAGCCCGGCGACGCGCTTGGCTTCATTCCGAGCAACGATTCAGCAGTCGTCGAGCAGCTGCTCGAGGCAAGCGGGCTGTCCGGCGACACTGAAGTCAGCGTCAAGACGTCGTCGATGTCCCTTGCCTCGGCGCTGACCAGCCGGTTCGAGGTGACCGTCGCAACGCCGCGTTTCATCGAGCAGTGGGCGAAGCTGAGCGAGGCCGCCGAACTCCAGGCTCTCGTCGCTGCGGATGCCGGAGAACGGGTCCGCTACCTTGAGCAGCACCATGTCGCCGATATCGTCCGCCGTTTCCCGGTCGGCGGAATCAAAGCCGAGGATCTTCTCGCCGGGCTTCGCTCGCTTCAGCCGCGGCTCTATTCGATCGCGTCCAGCCGCGCGGCGGTCGGTGACGAAGCGCATCTGACGGTCGCACCGGTGCGCTATGAGCTTCACGGGACCGCTCGCGGCGGCGTCGCCTCGACCCACATTGCCGATCGGCTCGACCTGGGCGACACGATTCCGGTCTACATCCAGGAAAACCCCCATTTCCGCCTTCCGGGCGACGATGTGCCGATCATCATGGTCGGGCCGGGGACTGGCGTTGCGCCCTTCCGGGGCTTCCTTCAGGAACGCGAAGAACGCGGCGCCGGCGGACGCTCGTGGCTGTTCTTCGGTGAGCGCCACATGCGCAGCGACTTCCTCTACCAGGTCGAGTGGCAGCAGTGGCTGAAGGACGACGTCCTCACCCGTCTCGACGTTGCTTTCTCGCGCGACGATGCTGCCAAGGTCTACGTCCAGCACCGCATGCTCGAACAGGCGCGCGAGCTTTACGCCTGGCTGGAAGAAGGCGCGCACTTCTACGTCTGCGGCGACGAGAAGAACATGTCGCGCGACGTTCATGAAGCGCTGTTGCAAGTCATCGAGCGCGAAGGCGGTCACTCGCGCGAGGCGGCGGAGGACTATGTCCGCCGGCTTTCAGCGGAGCACCGCTACCAGAAGGACGTATATTGAGTGATAGACCGGAGCACAGACATATCGCAGCCGCTGGACAGGCTCGGTCCCGACGAAACGCTCAAGGCGAACAGCGACTATCTGCGCGGCAATATCGCGCTCGACCTGCTCGACCGGATCACTGGCGGAGTGACCTTCGAGAGCAACAAGCTCATGAAGTTCCACGGCATTTATCAGCAGGACGACCGCGACATTCGCGACGAACGGCGCAAACAGAAGCTCGAGCCGGCGCTGACGTTCATGGTGCGGGTACGGCTGCCGGGCGGTGTCTGCACGCCAGAGCAGTGGCTGAAGATCGACGAGCTTGCGCAGACGCATGGCGGCCATACGATCCGCCTCACGACGCGGCAGACATTCCAGTTCCACTGGATCGTCAAGGAGGACATCAGGCCTACCATCCAGGGACTGCACGAGGTGCTGCTCGACACGATCGCGGCCTGCGGCGATGATTCGCGCGGAGTGATGGCGACTGCCGATCCTGCGGATTCGGACGTGCATGCAGAGGTCGCTGCACTGTCAAAGCAGCTCAGCGATCATGTGATTCCCAAGACGCACGCCTATCACGAGATCTGGTACGGCGAGGAGCGCATCGCGACGAGCGAAGATGAGGAGCCGTTCTACGGCCGCCAGTATCTCCCGCGGAAATTCAAGATCGGCTTTGCCGTTCCCCCTTCCAATGACATCGACATCTACACGCAGGACCTTGGCTTCATCGCCGTTGCAGGACCAGGCGGGATCGAAGGGTTCAACGTGACGATCGGCGGCGGAATGGGCCGCACGGACAACGAGCCGCGCACCTATCCGCGGCTTGCCGACTTGGTTGGCTTCATCCCCAAGGACAGGCTGGTCGCCTGTGCCGACGCCGTGATGGGTGTCCAGCGCGACTACGGTAACCGCCTCGAGCGCCCGCGGGCGCGGTTCAAGTACACGATCGACGACAAGGGCCTCGATTTTATCAAGGCCGAAATCGAGCGGCGGATGGATGCGCGATTCGAGCCTGCGCGGCCGTTCGCTTTCGAGTCCAACGGCGACGACTATGGCTGGCGCGAGACCGACAGCGGTCTTTTCAACTACGGCCTGTTCATCCAGAACGGCCGCGTCTCGGACCTGCCGGGGCGCTCGATCATGTCCGGCCTTCGAGCGATCGCGAAGGTCCACAAGGGCAACTTCCGTCTCACTCCGAACCAGAGTTTGATCATCGCCGGAATTGCACCCGAGGATCGACGACAGATCGAAGATCTGCTTGCCGAGCACGGGCTCAGCCAAAGCAACGGCCAAAGCGCGCTTCGACTAAATTCCATCGCCTGCGTCGCGCTTCCGACCTGCCCGCTCGCGATGGCCGAGGCTGAACGCTACCTGCCCGATTTGGTCACCAAGATCGACGAGATCCTCGAAAAGAACGGCCTGTCGCAGGAGCCGATCACGATCCGGGCGAGCGGTTGCCCGAACGGTTGCTCGCGACCCTATGTTGCCGAGATCGCGTTGACCGGCCGAGCGCCGGGCAAATATAATCTGTGGCTCGGAGGCGGCTTCCACGGCGAGCGGCTGAACCGTCTCTTTGCAGAGAATATTGGCGAGGAACGCATCCTGGCGATCCTGTCGGAACTGCTGTCCGCCTATGCGCGATCCAGGGCGCCTGGCGAGCGCTTCGGTGATTTCTTCGTTCGGACGGTTGACCAGGGCGTCGCGGCATAGCATGCTTTGCACGATGATTCAGGTTCGCACCGCACGTTACTGGTGGCGCTGGTTTCCAGCCATCGATGCGGCGCGCCCAGTGAACGGATAGCGGGAAGAGCAACTCTTCCAGCCCGAGCCTTCCAGGACCCGCCGCTACCCGGCGGGTTTTTTCATGCATTCAATCGACGGAATTTCCAGATGATCATCGTTCTGAAACGCGAAGCCACCGAGCAAACAGCCCAGGAAATCCTCGGGAGGATCGAGGAGAAGGGCCTGAAGCCCCTCTACATGCCGGGCAGCGAAAGGGTTGTGCTGGGCGCGCTCGGCGACGAGCGGGTGCTCGCCGAGCTTGGTCTTGATGGTCACCCGATGGTCGAATCGCTCAAGCCGATCCTGTCGCCCTACAAGCTCGTCAGTCGCGAAATGCACCCGCACGACACGGTCGTGCGGTTCGGCAAGGCGAATATCGGCGGAGTCGGCTTTGCAGTGATCGCCGGACCTTGCGCAGTCGAGACAGAGGAACGGCTCCGCACCAGCGCCGCTGCGGTCCGCAATGCGGGTGCGATTGGAATCCGCGCCGGTGCCTACAAGCCGCGCAGCAGCCCCTATTCCTTCCAGGGGCATGGGCCTGACGGCCTCGCGACTTTGCGCAAGATCGGCGATGAGCTCGAACTGCCCGTCGTTACCGAGGTGATGGACACGGCGGACGTGGAGGTGGTCGCGGATCAAGCGGACATGCTCCAGGTCGGCGCACGCAACATGCAGAATTTCTCGCTGCTCAAGGCGCTCGGCAAGGTCCGCAAACCGGTGCTTCTGAAGCGCGGTCTCGCTGCCAAGGTCGAGGAGCTGCTGCTCGCCGCGGAATATCTCCTCGCCGCCGGCAACGAGCAGGTGATCCTCTGCGAACGCGGCATCCGAACGTTCGAAACCGTCACCCGCAATACGCTCGATCTCAACGCGGTCGCCTACATGAAGCAGAAAACGCACCTGCCTGTGCTGGTCGATCCATCGCATGGGACCGGCATTCGCGACCTGGTCATCCCGATGTCGCTCGCTGCGGCGGCATGCGGTGCCGACGGAATTCTCGTCGAAGTCCATGAGAACCCCCCCGAGGCGTGGTCGGACGGCGCTCAGTCGCTCTACCCGCACCAGTTCGAGACCTTGATGGCCAGCCTTCAACAGGTGCTCGCTGCGGTCGGGCGAGACCTGGCATGAACGCAATGACCGAAGTCGCAGGAGGAGCTGCGCGAGCCATCAGCCGGCGCCTGGCCGGCCCCGTCGACCTGCTCGCGCTCTATGCGCAGCTGAGCGAAGGCGGTCGGCGCGTCGACACGTTGCTGCTCGAAACCACGGCCGGAAAGAGTATCATCCTCGATCGCGCAGCGGTCAGGATCGAGTGCCGCGGCGGCGAAGTGGCGCTCGATGCGCTGTCCGCCAACGGTCGTTCGGTGCTGGAGTTGGTGCAGCGGCGGCTTGCGGATCGGGTAGCTTCGAGCACCGACGATACGCTCGTGCTTCGGTTCGAACGAAGCCGAGAAGCCGACGCGGAGCGTCGACTGCTCGCTGCCTCGCCATTCGATGTGCTGCGAACGATTGCCAACGCCTTCCGCAGCGACACGCCGGAAGAGCCCATGACTGTCTGCCTGGTGGGGGTCATGGCCTTCGATCATGTCGACCTGTTCGAGGAGCTTCCGGCCAACGCGGAAGATCCGGTCGGATTTCCCGATTTCATTTTCTGGCTCGCCGAATCCGCAATCATTGCCGAGCCGCGGCTGACGCCGCGGCTGATTTGCACTTCATTCGACCTGGGCGACGAAGAGCAGCGCAGGCGCAGTCACAATTCAGCCGTGGAGCGGCTTGCGGACCTCGCCTTTCGTTCCAGCGATGTACGGGCACTCAAGCCCGCGCCCGGCGCGACGGCCGACGTTTCTGTCGATCTCGACGATCAAGCCTATGCGTCGGCAGTCAGTGAACTCAAGGAGCATATCCTCGCCGGCGACGTCTATCAGATCGTGCCCTCGCGGACGTTCAGCGCTCCCTGCAGCGATCCGCTGTCCGCTTTCGCGCGCGTGCGCTCGATCGACCGCAGCCCGTATATGTTCTTCGTTTCCATGGCCGATTGCACGCTCTTCGGCGCCTCGCCCGAAACTTCGGTGCGCGTCACCAGCGAAGGCGGCAAAGCGATCGTCGAAGTGAAGCCCATCGCCGGAACCCGCCCGCGCGGAGCGAGCCAGGACGAGGACGACCGGATGGAAGCGGACCTTCGTCTCGACGCCAAGGAAGCGGCCGAGCACATGATGCTGGTGGACCTCGCAAGAAACGACGTGGCCCGGGTCAGCGAACCTGGCACGCGGCATGTGGCAAGCCTGATGACGCTCGAAAAATATGCGCGCGTGATGCACCTCGTCAGCTCAGTGAAGGGCGTGCTCGCTAAAGGGTATGACGCGCTTCATGCGCTTCAGGCCTGCCTCAATGTCGGCACGCTCTCGGGAGCGCCGAAACTCAAGGCGACGGAGCTGCTGCGGAAGTATGAGCGAACGCGCCGCGGCCCCTACGGCGGCGCGATCGGATGGCTGAACGGCGAAGGCCTGCTCGACACCGGCGTCGTGATTCGCTCGGCCCTGGTGAAGGACGGCACTGCCTATGTACGGGCAGGCGCCGGCGTGGTGCACGATTCCGATCCAATGGCCGAAGCCGACGAGACGCGGCGGAAGGCGTCGGCCGTGCTGTCAGCGATCGCGGGGGAGAGTGTCCGATGAGCCGCAACGTGCTGATGATCGACAATCACGACAGCTTCACCTTCAATATCGTCGAGGCGCTGGAACGGCTTGGCGCGACCGTTCGGACGGTCCGCAATGAGATCGATGCCGGCGAGGCGCTGGAGCTTGCGCGCGGGACCGGCTCCACCATCTTCATTTCGCCCGGCCCTGGACGTCCCGAGGACGCCGGCTGCTGCATCGAGCTGATTTCATTGGCCAAAGGCAAGGTGCCGCTGCTGGGTGTATGCCTCGGCCACCAGGCGATCGTGCTCGAGGCCGGCGGGGAGGTCGTGCGGGCGCCCGAAGCCGTGCACGGCAAGGCCTCGCTGCTCGAGCATGATCGATCGGGGCCGTTCGCCGGCCTGCCCAGCCCGGTGAAGATTGGCCGCTATCATTCGCTCTGCACTCCCAGTCCGCCTGCGCGCTTCCATGTGCATGCGAAGATCGACGCAATGGCGATGGCGATCAGCGACGTCGAGGCGAAGCAGGTCGGGGTCCAGTTCCATCCCGAATCGGTGCTCACCCCGGTCGGCCAGCACATTCTCGCCAACGTGCTCGACGGATTCGGACGCGCTTGACCGCTTGGCCCCGCGCTCGCATCGGGAATCAATGGATGCCGATCTGATCGCCTTCGCGCACGAGCTTGCAGTCGCAGCACGAGCGGAGACGCTGTCGCGGTGGCGCGACTGCTGTCTCGCAGAAGATAAGGGCGATGGCACATTCGACCCAGTGACCGAAGCGGACCGCGAAGCGGAGCGCGTGATGCGCGAGATGATCCATGCGCGCTTTCCGGACCACGGCGTCAGCGGCGAGGAGTGGGGCGACGAACCTGGCGGCGGCCGCCGGTCATGGTCGCTGGACCCGGTCGACGGGACACGCTCGTTCATGTGCCGGCTGCCGACCTGGACGACCCTGATCGCGCTACTCGAGGAAGGCGCGCCCGTCTTGGGCGTGATCGATGCCCCAGCGCTCAACGAAACCTACGTCGGTTGCGCGGGTGAGGCGTGGATGATTGCGAGCGGCGCGCGCACACCGCTCCGAACAAGCGGCTGCAGGCTGCTGTCCGAGGCGCGCTTCTCGACGACCGACCCGTTCCTGTGGGCACCGCCAGCGGACGCGCTGCAGCGCATCCTCGGTGCTGTCCGAGTGTCGCGCTACGGGCACGACGGTTACGCCTACGCGCGGGTCGCCGGCGGAAGCATCGACCTGGTGATCGAAAGCGGCCTCAAGGCGCACGATTACAACGCTCTGATCCCGGTGGTCGTCGGCGGCGGCGGCCACATTGGTGATTGGCACGGCGGCCAGGATTTCGCGGCGGGCCAAGTGGTCGCGGCCGCTACGCGTGCTCTTTACGACGAGGCGGTGGAGCTGCTCGCTGCGGCGTGACGCCGTTTGAGAACGTCCATGACGTCGGTCCAGGAGAAGCCCTTGGCCTGCATCAGCACTGCAAGATGATAGAGCAGATCCGCGGCTTCCTCTGCGCAGCCGGATGAATCTCGCGAAATCGCTGCGAGCGAGAGTTCGACGCCTTCCTCGCCGATCTTCTGCGCGATTCTCTGCAACCCGGAATCGAGCAGCTTGTGCGTGTAGCTCGACGGATCGCCCGAAGCTGCGCGTGCGCCGATGATCGCAGAAAGCTGCGCCAGCCAGCCTGGACCGGCGATCTCGGCCTGGAAGCAGCTTCGCGTGCCGAGATGACATGCCGGACCTTCGGGATCGGCGACCACCAGCAGAGTGTCGGCATCGCAATCGGCGAAGACACCGACGACCTTGATTCGGTTTCCGCTGGTTTCGCCCTTCTGCCATTGGCGTTGCTTGGAGCGGCTGAAGAAGGTGACCAAGCCGGTGGCGAGGGTCGCGCTCAGCGCTTCGCGGTTCATATAGGCGAGCATCAGCACTTCGCCGGAGAGGCGATTCTGGACGATTGCGGGGATGAGCCCGCCCGTCTTGCCCCAGTCGAGATCGCCAATGTCGGCTTGGGTCAGCGGCGAACTTCGATTCCGCACGTCGCGAGAAACTCCTTCAGTTGGGGGATTGCGATTAGGCGGTCGTGGAACACGGTCGCAGCGAGCGCGCCGCTCGCGCCGGCCTCGAATGCGTCGCGGAAATGGTCGGGGGAACCAGCGCCGCCCGAAGCAATCACCGGGACGGTGACGCTTTCGACAAGCGAACTGGTGTGCGCAATGTCGTAGCCGGTGCGAACGCCGTCGTTGCGCATGCAGTTGAGAACGATTTCGCCGGCGCCGCGGTCGCACGCTTCTCGCGCCCATGCGAGAGTTTCCATGCCGCTGTCGCGTGTTGCCTGCGGGCTGCCGGTATATTGCTTCACCCGATAACCACGACCGTCGAAAAAGCTGTCGATCCCAAGCACGACGCATTGGCTGCCGAAGTCGTGCGCAAGCTCATCGATCAGCTCCGGCCGCTCGATCGCAGGGGAGTTGATCGAGACTTTGTCCGCGCCAGCATCGAGGCAAGCCGCGGCCTGGTCACGAGTGCGCACGCCGCCAGCGACCGCGAACGGAATGTCGATCTCGCGCGAAATCCGCCGGACCCAGTCGACGTCGAGCGTGCGCCCCTCCGCGCTCGCGCTGATGTCGTAGAAGACCAGCTCGTCCGCGCCTTCATCGCGATAGCGCATCGACTGCTCGATAATATCGCCGGCGTCGCGGTGATCGCGGAACTGCACGCCCTTGACGACGCGTCCGTCCTTCACGTCGAGACAGGGGATGATCCTACGCGCGGGCAAGGCCGAGGGCCTCCTCGAGCGAGATTCGGCCTTCCCAAAGCGCCTTGCCGATGATTGCTCCAGCGGTGGGAAGGCGCAACAGATCTTCGAACGACGATACGCCGCCCGAGGCCTGAACCTCTGCGCCGGCGAGCCGTTCGGCAATCTGCTCGTAGAGCTCGACGTTCGGGCCCTCGAGCATGCCGTCGAGACCGATATCGGTGACGAGGAAGTGGCGCGCGGCGGGATAGAGTGCGGCGATGTCCCACAGGCTGCGCCCGCTGTCTTCGGTCCAGCCGGAGACTGCAACGATGGGTTCGCCGCCGATCAGGCGTACGTCGAGCGAGAGGGTGATCCGGTCCGGTCCGAACTCATCGATCCACGCGCGCACCTGGTCCGGTTGCTTCACTGCGAGACTGCCGATCACGACACGGCCGACACCGGCGTCCAACATGCGGGCGAGATGCGCCCTCTCGCGAAAGCCGCCGGCGACCTGCAGCTTCACGGGTGCGGAGCCGACCAAGGCCGCAATCAGCTCATGCTGCATCGGCGCGCCGGCCCTGGCGCCGTCGAGATCGACGACGTGCGCCCAGTTTGCCCCGGCGTCCGCAAAGCTGAGCAGCGCCTGCGCCGGATCATCGGAATAGGTTGTGGAATCGTCGAAGCGGCCCTGCTTCAGGCGCACGATTTTGCCGCCCATGAGGTCCATGGCTGGATAAATGATCATTAGGCTAACCTGCTGCCCACGAGCTCAGGGGAAACGGCCGGCACCCGCAGAAATGCTTCGAGGAAGCGCGCTCCAGCCTCGCTCGACCGTTCCGGGTGAAATTGCGCGCCCAGCCAATTCTTATGCCGCACCACGGCCGGGATAGTTCCGCAATAATCGGCGCTTGCTACTGTCGCCTCACCGTCCTCCGCTGCAAATCCGTGCGCGAAATAGACGTAGTCGCCGGTGACCAGCCCGATCCCATCATCGCGCACGTCGAGCTTGCTCCAGCCCATGTGCGGCACCGGCCGACCGGGCGCCGGCTCGAGCGCGCGCACCGTACCGGGAATGATTCCGAGGCAGCCGGTGTCCGCTTCCTCGCTGCGTTCAAACAGCAGCTGCATTCCGAGGCAAATTCCGAGCGCCGGCTGCTCCAGCGAGCGCAGGACAGCCTCGAGGCCGAGCTTGCGGATGCGCTCCATCGCGTGGCCGGCTGCACCGACGCCGGGCAAGAGGACCAGGTCGGCACCCGCGATTTGTGCTGCATCTGCAGTGACGAGGGTCGACACTCCAAGCCGCTCGAACGCGAACCTGATCGAGCCAATATTGCCGTAGGCGAGATCGACGATTGCCAGCTTCACAGCACGCCTTTCGTGCTCGGGAGTGCATCGCCTTCCAGCCGGACCGCGTCGCGAAGCGCCCGGCCGAACGCCTTGAAACAGGCTTCGGTCTTGTGATGATCGTTCTCGCCGTCGACCTTCACGTGAATTGCAGCGCCCATGCCGTCCGCGAGCGAGCGGAAGACGTGCTGGGTCATCTGCGTCGGATAATCCCCGATGCTCGTGGACGCGAAGTCGCCCTCGAACTGGCAATAGGGGCGGCCGGAAAGGTCGATCAGCACTTGCGCCTCGGCCTCGTCCATCGGCAATGCGAAGCCGAAGCGGCGGATCCCGCGCTTGTCGCCCAGCGCCTTGGACAGAGCCGTTCCGAGAGCGATGGCGCAGTCTTCGATGCTGTGGTGAGGATCAATCTCGAGATCGCCGTCGCAGCTGAGCACGAGGCTGAACCCGCCGTGCGCAGCCACCTGGTCGAGCATGTGATCGTAGAATGGGATGCCGGTGGCGATCTTGCGCGGCGCCGCGCGATCCAAGTCGACTGCCGCTGCGATCCGCGTCTCCTTCGTATCGCGAACGATCTCGGCGCTTCGCGCGGGCGCCGACTTCACTGGGACCTCGAGCGCTGCGAGCGCGGCAGCATTCTCGGTTTGGGTGCCAATGGTCAGTCTCAGCCCGCCCGGCGCTGCGTTCGGCCGGAAGCGGACTCGGATGCCGAGCGAGCGCAGCCTTGCGGCCAGTTCCTCGGCACGGTCGACCTGGAGGAAAAGGAAATTGCCGCCGCCGTTGCGCACCGACTTTACCACAGGCGATTGCTCGAGCAGCACTGCAAGCCGGTCACGCTCGGCTTTGATGCGGGCGATCCGGTCCTCTTGAATTGCACGGCGCGACGGTGCGAGGGCCGCAATGGCCGCCTCTATGCTGGGGCTCGGCAGCGGGTAAGGCGGAAGAGCGCGAGCAGCAATTGCGATCAGCTCGGGATCGCCGATCGCGCAGCCGACACGGGCGCCGGCGAGGCCAAATGCCTTGGACAGCGTCTTCAGTACCACCAGGTTCGGCCTGGCTGCCGCCTCGGCCGAGAGGCTCGGCGTGGCGGAGAAATCGAGATATGCCTCGTCGGCGACGACGATTGTCTCCGGGAGAGCGTCCGCGACCTGCAGGATCAACGCGGGGTCGATTTCATTGCCGGTCGGATTGTTGGGCGTGCAGATGAAGGCGAGCTTGAGATTGGTTTCGCGCCTGGCGGCGGCGATGAACGTCTCTGCATCGAAATCGAACTCGGCGGTCAACGGAACTTCCAGGAGCCTTGCTCCCTGGAGCTTCACGAAATGTCCGTAAGCCGAGAAAGAGGGCGTCATGATCGCGACCGCGTCCACTTGCGGACGACAATAGGCCCGTATGAGAATTTCGATTGCGTCATCCGCGCCGCGGGTGACGACGAGATTGTCGGTCGCAACGCCGTACAGCGCCGCCATCGCGAGCTTCAGCCGCATTGGCTGCGGTTCTGGATAGCGGTTGACGCGGGCCGCCAGCGGCCCGTCGACGAGAGGCGAGAAAGGGTTCTCGTTCGCGTCGAGCTTGATCGCGTCCGGCCCGAATGCCCAATTGGCCTGGGCAGCAATGTCGAAAGGCTCCAGCGCCAGGATCTCCGGCCGGGCCAGTCTTTTCGCGAGCGAGCTCATCCTGCTTTCTCCAGCCGTGCGTCGGCGGCGAGTGCATGCGCTTCCAGCCCCTCCATCCGGGCGAGCAGCGCGGCCGGACCCGCGATCCGGCGAGCGGCTTCGGTCGTCACGGTCTGAACGCTCATCGCTTTCAGGAAGGTGTAAACCGAGACGCCGCTCCAGGCGCGGGCTGCGCCGTCGGTCGGCAGCACATGGCTCGATCCTGCGAGATAATCGCCGAACGTTTCGGCAGCGAGCGGACCGGCAAAGACCGAACCGGCGTGACGGATGTCCGAGATGATTGAGTCCGGCGACGCGACCGCAAGCGCGAGGTGTTCCGGCGCGTAGAGGTTCGCGACTTCCACGGCTTCGTCGATATTGCCGACCTCAATGAAGCGCGCGTTGCGCAGCGCTGCTGCCGCAATCCCGCGGCGTGGCAGATTCGAAAGTCGGGTATAGACCTCGGCCTGGACCAGGTTCGCGACCTTTGCCGAGGGCGTGACCAGCAGCACTTGCGCCGCTGCATCATGCTCGGACTGGCTCAATAGATCCGCGGCCACAAGGCGCGGATCCGCATCCGAATCCGCAATCACCATCAGCTCGCTCGGACCCGCAGGCATGTCGATCGCGGGACCGCCGGGAAGCCCGGCAACCAGTCGCTTTGCCTCCGCGACCCAGGCGTTGCCGGGCCCGCAGATCTTGTCGACTGCGAAGAGATCGCCGGCGCCGAAAGCGAGCGCAGCGATCGCCTGCGCTCCGCCGACCGTCCAGATGCGCTCAATGCCCGAGAGTTCACCGGCGAGCGCGATCAGCTCGTCGAGACCACCATCTGGGCGCGGCGGAGTCACGGTGACAATTTCCCGCACTCCTGCCGCCCGCGCAGGAATGGCGAGCATCATCAGCGACGAGAAGAGCGGGGTTCGGCCGCCGGGCACGTAAATGCCGACGCGCTCGATTGGCCGCCACGTCTTGCGGACAGTCAGTCCGGGCGCAGTTTCCATCGCGAAGTCGGAAGGAAGGCTCGCTTCGTGAAAGGCGCGGATTCGCGCCGCAGCAAATTCGAGCGCGTCGATTCGGTCTGGCGAAAGGCGCCGCCGGGCCGCAGCTGCAAGTGGCTGAACCTCGACTGCCCGCGGAGCCTCGCCGTCGATCCGGACGGCAGCGTCCACCAGGCCCTGCCATCCGCCGCGCCGGACTTCGTCGACGATCCCGAGCACCGCCGCCTGAAGCGATTCGTCGCTGCGCTGCCTGGGGCGCGCGAGCGCCGTGCGACGCTCCGATGCGCTCAGCTCGTTCCAGATGAGCCGCTTCACAGCATCATCTTTTCGATCGGAACAACAAGGATGGCCGAAGCGCCGGCCGCCTTCAGCTTTTGCAGCGTCTCCCAGAATACCGATTCCTGGCAGACCGCATGCACTGCAAAGTGGCCCGGCCGGCCGTGAAGCGGCACGATCGTCGGTGCCTCGGCGCCGGGCAGAAGATCCGTGATCCGCTTGAGCGCCTCGCTCGCCGCGTTGAGCATGATATATTTGGATTCCTTGGTCGCAAGGACGCCCTCGACGCGGCTGAACAGCTGGGCAGCGATCGTCGCCCTGGTCTCGTCGAGCGGCTTCAGCGTGCGAATGAGCACCGCCTGGCTGTCGAGCACCTTCTCGACCGCGCGAAGCCCGTTGGCCTCGAGCGTCGCTCCAGTCGAAACGAGATCACAAATGTAGGTCGCTATCTCGAGCCGCGGCGCAAGCTCGACAGCGCCCTTCATCGGCACGACCTCGGCATCGACCCCTTGATCATCGAGGAAACGTTGGAGCAGCCGCGGGTAGGAGGTGGCGATCCGTTGCCCTGAAAGCGAGTGCGGCCCGTCATAAGGCATGCGTTCGGGTGCAGCGATCTGAAGGCTGCAGCGCCCGAACCCCAATTCGGCAAGCACCTCGAACGTCGGCTCCGGTTGGCCCAATGCGAATTCCTGGAGCACATTCTGTCCGACGATTCCGAATTCGCATGCGCCGTCGCTGACGAAGGTCGGGATATCGTCGTCGCGAACGAACATCAGATCGGCTGGGAAATTCGCCGATCGCGCAGTGAGACTGTTCTTCCCGCTTTCGATCCTAAGCCCGCACTCGCGCAGCAGATCGCGACTGAGTTCCGAAAGACGCCCCGAGCGCTGGAGCGCGATGTGGAGGCGCGTGCGATCAACCGACATTAGCGGTCTCCAGCGCGTCAAGGGCACGGCGATAGCCCTGGAACGGCTCCTGGCGAAGGAAGCGGCCGACGCGCACGATCGTGGTGGTGCTCACTCCGGTGCCTTCGTGGATCTCGCGATAGGAAAGATCGGTGCCGTCGAGCAGCCGAGCGACTTGCCAGCGCTCCGCCAGCGCAGTGAGCTCGGAGGGCGTGCAAAGGTCGCAAAGCAGATCCCGCATCTCCTTGCGGCTCTTTGGAGTGAGCAGCGCATCGCACAGCTCTGCGACGAGCCGATCGACATCTCGCGTGGGCTGAAGCACGGGTCTTCCTTGTTTCATCGTGTTAATACGGTGGAACGTGCAAATAGCGACCGCGGCCGCTGAGTCAACCGCATCATGATGCGGATTCTTCAGCGCACTTGCGCGCGGACAAGCTCGTCGATGATCTGGTCGACTATGCGGGTCGGCTGGGAGTCGTGCGTTCTGACCCGCAAATGCGCCTGAGCATAATATTGACGGCGATCGCGGCATAGCGCGCGGATTTCCTTGTCGCTCCTGTTCGATGCCAGCGGACGTGTCGTCGAGCGTTTCAGCCTGGTGAGAATGAGCTGGAGGGGGGCATCAAGCCAAACCGTGAGGGCCCTCCTGTTCAGTGCGTCGCGATTGTTCGCATCGACGAAAGCGCCACCGCCGAGCGCAATCACTTTCGGCTCCTCAACGGCGAGGCGCGCGATCAGCGAGCGTTCCGCCTCGCGAAATTCCTCTTCGCCGAACTGCCGGAAGATCTCGGCGATCGACAAAGCGTAGGATTGCTCGATCACCGTGTCGGTGTCGATGAACGGAAGCTGCAATCGCGCCGAAAGCAAACGGCCGATCCTCGATTTGCCGGTTCCCATAAAGCCGACAAGGACGATCGACTTGTCTGCGGAAAGCTCAGGCCTTTCGGCCGGCATGGCTCAGCAGGAACTGAAGCGCGAGCCTGTAGCCCTCAACGCCAAGACCCGAAATGACGCCGGTCGCAGCGGCGGTGGTCAAGGTTTCCGATCGCCACGCTTCTGCGCGCGCATGGATGTTGCTGATGTGGACTTCGACCACCGGCGCGCTGCAGGCTTTGAGTGCGTCGAGGACCGGCACCGAATATGAGCAGCCGGCGGGATTGATGACGATCCCGGCCGAGGCTCTGGCGGCCTGGATCTGATCGACGAGCACCGCTTCGCTGTTCGTCTGGTTGAACTCCAGCCGGACCCCTGCGGCCTCACACAAATCGAGGCAGGAACGCTCGACGTCAGCAAGCGTATCGGTCCCGTAAATTT
>CBJLMA010000005.1:0-93146 GCA_966424035.1 uncultured Sphingomonas sp.
GCTGGCGCGAACGCCGGATGCAGAAGCGCGGGCTGCTTGGCCAGATCCGCGAGCATATGGAAGTCGTAGGCAATGACGACAGCCACGTCGGCACCGTCGACAGGATTGCGGGCGATCGCATCATCCTCACCAAGTCGGATCCGGAAAGCGGCGGCGTCCACCATTCGCTGAGCTGCTCCGAGATCGACCGAATTGAGGGAGATCGGGTGATCCTCGACGTCAATGCGGAGCAGGCACGCCAGCGATGGCGCGACGAGAGCCGAAGTCGAGCATTGTTCGAGCGCGAGGATCAGGGCGAGGCCGGCCCCCGAGTGCTCGATCGGAGCTTTGAAGGCACCTACCGCTAGAGCGGTAGCGAGGCTGAGCCCCGACCAGCGGGGCTGACACGGAGACCCGGCGGCGTTTCCCCTTCACCGCCGGGTCTTTCGTGCGCCCTTCCCCTCGGTGGCAGCGAACGGTTAGGAGTAGCTTGAGCCTTGTAGGTTGGCTGCGTTCGCACATCCCGCTGCATCGGGAGAAAGGCATAGGAAATGGCCCGCGCCTGGCACCTCAAGAGCCGCCCGAGCGGCATGCCCACGCACGAAAATTTCGAACTGAAGACTATCGAGCTTCCGCCGCTCGGCGAAGGTCAGGTGCGCGTCCGCAACCTGTGGCTCTCGGTCGATCCGTACATGCGCGGGCGGATGAATGACGTGAAGAGCTACGTACCGCCGTTCCAGCTCGATCAGCCGATGGATGGCGGCGCGATCGGCGAGCTTGTCGAGAGCAGAGCTGAAGGCTTTGCCCCGGGCGACCTAGTGCAGCACATGGGCGGCTGGCGCGACGAGGCCGTGGTGCCGGCGCGCATGGTGCAGAAGCTTCCCGATCTCGGCGCGTCGCCCGAGCGCTTCCTCGGCGTGCTAGGGGTAACGGGTGCAACCGCTTACTTTGGATTGCTCGATGCAGCTCAGGCAAAGGCAGGCGATATCGTCTTCGTCTCCGCCGCGGCAGGCGCGGTCGGCTCCGTGGTCGTCCAGATCGCCAAAGCGAAGGGTATGACGGTGATCGCCTCCGCGGGCGGCCCCGAGAAATGCGAATTCGTGGGCTCGCTCGGCGCGGACGAGGTGATCGACTATAAGGCTGGGGCGATCCTCAAGGGGCTGCGAGCGGCAGCGGCGGACGGGATCGACGTCTATTTCGATAATGTCGGAGGTGATCATCTCGACGCCGCTTTCGCTGCAGCGCGGAACAACGCCCGCTTCGCGATTTGCGGTATGATCGAAGGCTATAATGATTCAACGCCCATGAGCTTTCGCTTCATTCAGCGGGTCATTTCCGCCCGGATCCAACTCAAGGGCTTCATTGTGTTCGACTATTTCCCACGCATGGCTGAATTCCACCGGGACATGGGCCAGTGGCTGGCGAGCGGTGCAGTCAAGTCCCGGGAGACGGTGATCGACGGGCTGGAAAAGGCGCCCGACGCCTTCCTCGGGCTGTTCAAGGGAGAGAATGTCGGCAAGATGCTGGTCCGGCTCTAGTGGCTCCCGGTTCGAGGGATAGAAGGCAATCAGAACTTGCAGACGGCCGGATCGCCGCTCGTATAGCCGCGGCGTAGCGCCTCCATGCGCTGCGCCGATGTGCCATGCGTGAAGCTGTCCGGCACCACCTGTCCCTGCATCTGGCGTTGCAGCGTGTCGTCGCCGATTGCTTCGGCTGCACGCATTCCCTCTTCGAAGTCACCTTGCTCCATCACCGATTGGCCTTCGGGGTTCTTCGCATTTGCGGCCCAGGCGCCGGCGTAGCAGTCGGCTTGTAGCTCCACTCTCACCTGGATTGCGTTGCCTTCGGTCTCGCTCGCTTTGGCCTGCAGCTCATGCGCCTGGTCCAGTGTGCCTTCGAGATCCTGCACGTGATGCCCGACCTCATGTGCAATCACATAGGCCTGCGCAAAATCGCCAGGTGCCTGGAATCGGCGGGCGAGCTCACTGAAGAATTCCGTATCGAGATAGATGCGCTTGTCGGTCGGGCAGTAGAAGGGACCCATCGCAGACTGCGCTGCCCCGCAGCCCGACTGGTCATATTCCGAATAGAAGACGAGGGTGGTCGGCGTGTAGCCGATGCCCCGCGTCCGCAGGAGCTTAGTCCATGTGTCCTCGGTCGATGCCAGCACCTGCAATGTGAAAGCTTTGGTGGACGGGTCGAGACGACTGGTACTGGCCGGGGCTCCGATCTGCTGGCTCGACGGCGAAATGCCGCCTCCACCACCCAGGCCGCCAAGCGAGCTCAGGACGAAATAGCCGACGAGCAGGATCACCACACCGCCGATGCCGAAGCGGCTCAGGACCAGCGGGATGAGGCAACCGAGCATGTTGCCGCCCCCACCGCCGAACCCGCCGCGGCCGGTATCGTCGATAAAATTGCTGCTTTCGCGCTCGTCGCCGAACCGCATCGCGTCCTCCCTTGGCCTCGCCCCAATGCTTCGCGGCGCTGCGCAGTTGCAATTCGCTTCGCTCACCGCAAGTGAACGCCAAAGGAGATTCGGCTAATGATCCTTCAAGGCAGGGTGGCACTCGTTACGGGCTCGACCTCCGGTATAGGCCTAGCAATCGCCAAGGCGCTTGCTGCCGAGGGCGCGAGACTGATGATCAACGGCTTTGGCGATCCGGCCGATATCGAGCGCGAATGCAGCGAGCTCGGTGCGATCCACGACGGAGCGGACATGGCCAAGCCGGCGGAGATCGAGCGGATGATGAACCGCTGCGCCGATGAACTCGGGCCAGCTGATATTCTCGTCAACAATGCCGGAATTCAGTACGTCTCGGCGGTCGAGGATTTCCCGCCCGAGAAGTGGGACTCGATCATCGCGATAAATCTTTCGTCGGCGTTCCACACGACCCGGCTCGCATTGCCCGCGATGAAGCGCAGGAAATGGGGCCGGATCATCAACACTGCGAGCGCGCACAGTCTCGTCGCCTCCCCCAACAAGAGCGCCTACGTTGCCGCAAAACACGGCATTGCCGGCTTCACCAAGACGGTCGCGCTCGAAACCGCGCGCGACGGGATCACCGTCAACTGCATTTCACCGGGCTATGTGTGGACACCGCTGGTTGAAAGGCAGATCCCCGATACGATGAAGACTCGCGGGCTTACCCGCGAGCAGGTGATGAATGACGTGCTGCTGGCCGCTCAGCCGACGAAGCGCTTTGTCACTCCCGAGGAGGTGGCCGCGCTCGCCGTCTTCCTGTGCCGCGACGAAGCTGGCTCAATCACTGGCACGAACCTCAGCATCGACGGGGGCTGGACCGCCGCATGACCGCCGCAGCGAGGCTCCAGGCGAGCCGCGGCAATCCAGTTGCGCCGGTGAATTGCATCGCTACGCTCGCAATGACGATGAGGATCCTTTCCCTCTTATTCGCATTCGCAATCGCCGGGTGCAATGTGATCGAGCAGCCCGCCGGACTGATTCCGCGCTGGACGAGCGCCTATAAGCAGGTGATCAGCGAGAACGACCGCGCCCGCCTCCGCGACTGGCGAAAGTCGTTCGAAACCGCGCTCGATAGTGCGCGAAAGGCTGGACACGCCGCCGACATCGCCGGCGAAGGCGCTTTGCTTGATCCCGACGCTGCGCTCGCCGGCCCTGCGATCCCCAACGGCATGTACCGATGCCGTGTCATCAAGCTCGGATCGCAGCCGCCGGCAAGTCGCGATTATCTTGCCACGCCGCCGAACACCTGCCGCATTCGGGCCGAGCGCGACTTGCAGCGACTTGCAAAATTGAGCGGCGATCAGCGCTATGTCGGGCTGATTTTTCCAGGCGATGCCATCCGCCAAGTCTTCCTCGGCACGCTCGTGCTCGGCGACGAGCGGCGTGCACTGCAATACGGCCAGGACCAGAGGCGCGACGTCGCTGGCTATATCGAGCGCATCGGCGCGAAGCGGTGGCGGCTGGTGATGCCGCAGCCGCATTTCGAATCCCGGCTCGACGTAATGGAGCTGGTGCCTTTGTCTCAGGAACCGCGTTGATGAAGAAGTTTTTATTGCTTGCAGCCGCAATGAATCTCGCAATGCCCGCAGCCGCCGCGACTTTGTCGGACTCGATCCGTGCGGACATGCCAATGTTGCTTGCGCTCTATCGCGACATCCACGCAAATCCAGAACTGTCGATGCAGGAAGTGCGCACCCCTGCCAAGCTCGCACCCGACATGCGCAAGCTCGGGTTCGAGGTGACCGAGCATGTCGGCAAGACCGGCGTGGTCGCAGTGATCAAGAATGGCCCCGGGCCGGTGCTCCTGATCCGCGCGGACATGGACGCGCTTCCGGTCAAGGAGCAGACCGGCTTGCCGTTCGCGTCGAAGGTCATGGGCAAGCTCCCCGACGGCACTGACACGCCGGTGATGCACGCCTGCGGCCATGACACGCATATCGCGACTTGGCTCGGTACTGCGCGGCGCCTGGCTGCATTGAAGAGCCAATGGTCGGGCACGATCGTGATGATATTGCAGCCGGGAGAGGAGCGCGTCATCGGTGCGCAGGCGATGCTCGACGATGGGCTGTTCACGCGCTTCCCAAAACCGGACTATCTGCTCGCGTTCCACGACAGCGCATCCCTTCCTGCGGGTGTGATCGGCGTGACGCGCGGTTTCGCGCTCGCCAATGTCGATACCGTCAACATCGACGTGAAAGGTGTCGGCGGCCACGGCGCCTATCCGCAAAACACCAAGGATCCGATCGTTCTCGCCGCACGCATCGTCACTGCGCTGCAAACCCTGGTCAGCCGCGAGAATGATCCGCAGCAGCCTGCTGTCGTGACCGTCGGGAGCTTCCACGCCGGGACCAAGAGCAACATCATTCCGGATGATGCCAAGCTTGCGCTGACAGTGCGGAGCTATACGCCTGAGACGCGCAAGCTGCTGCTCGACGGGATTCGCCGAATCGTTCGCGGAGAGGCAATCGCAGCCGGCATTCCCGAAGACAGAATGCCCTTGATCGAGATTGAGCAGCCCTCGGCCGACGCGACCTTCAACACGCCTGAACTGTCCGATCATTTGCTCAAGCTGTTCGGCACGCATTTCGGCGCGGAGCGCATCGTCGAGACCAAGCCGATCATGGCCAGCGAAGATTTCAGCCGTTTCTGGCTGGCGGACAAAACAAAACAGAGCGTCATTTTCTGGGTCGGCGGCGTGCCCAAAGCCAAATGGGACGCGGTCAACGGCGATACCCTCAAGCTTCCTGCGCTCCACAGCCCGTTGTGGGCACCGGACGCCGACGCGGTCATTTCGACAGCGACTGAAGCGATGACGGTCGCTGCGCTGGACATTCTGAAGAAGGGTTAGGCCCCAGTCCCTTGAAGGAGGGATTCACCACTTATTTGTAAAGTTTAGCGACACCCTGCGGCCATGTCGGCTGAGTTGACATTGGTCTCAAGGGAAATAGCGCCATGGACGCGCTGATATCCTTTTGGAGTCACGCGCTCGCAGCGGCGCTTTTCGCAGCGCTCATGATCTGGCGCCTCGGCGAGGCGGCTCGGCAGCCGGGCCAGCGTCTGCTCGCTGGGGCTTTCGCACTCACCGCCTGCTGGGCCTGGCTGGGGGCGGTGGTGCCGGACGAACGCATATTCGCCTTCGCCGAAAGCGCTCGCAATCTGCTTTGGGTCAGTCTTCTCTACAGCCTTTCGAGCGCCGACGATGAACGCCAGCACGGATTAAAGCTGGTCTATGCCGCAGTGGCGGGCGTCATCGGTCTTCAGCTGATCGGCGACACGCTGCAGCTCTTCAGCCCGAGCAGTACGATCGCCGAGACCGGCCTTGTGCTTCGGATCACCACCGCCGCAGGCGCGCTCGTCCTCGTCCACAACGTCTATGGGCAGGCAGCTCCGGCGAGCCGCTCTAACATCCATCTGGCAATGCTCGGCCTCGCGCTGGTGTGGATCTACGATCTCAACCTCTACACGGTGACCTATCTCGGCTCGGCAAGCGCGAAGATCCTCCTCGAATGGCGCGGCCTTGCGGTCGCTCTCGCAGCGCCGCTTTTCGCACTCGCGACGCGCAATGACGGCAGCTGGCGAATCCGTCTTTCACGGGCCGCCACGTTCCAGTCCCTCTCGTTGCTCGCGATCTGCGCTTACTTCGCATTGATGGCGATCCTCGCAACCGCGCTGCGCGGCACGGGTGTCGACTGGTCATCTGCACTGATGATCGTCATGCTTGCGCTGATGACGGTCGCAGCGATGGTGCTGATCCCGAGCGCGCGCGCGCGCGGCTGGCTCAAGGTCAAGCTCGCCAAGCATCTCTTCGAGCATCGCTACGATTATCGGGCCGAATGGCTGCGATTCACGGAGACCATCGGTCGCGCCGCACCCGACGCTCCACCGCTCAGCGAGCGCATCGTCAAGGCCTTCGCCGACATCGTCGATGCGCCCGGCGGGCTGCTGCTGGTCAGCGACGGCGGTCGCGGCATTGGTCTTGCCAGTGCGGCCTACTGGCCCGGCGCGACGCCGGGCCCGGACGATTTCGAGGATTCGGCCGAATTCTGGGAGGAACTTGAATCAAGCGGCCGAGTGCTCGAGTTCGAAGGTCTTCGCCAGGGCTGGGCGAGTTCGCGCGACAAAGCGATCCCGGTCCTCAAGTGGCTATTGCGCGAGCGCACCGCTTGGACTGGAATCCCTCTGCTTCACCATCAGCGCCTGATCGGTCTGGTCGTGCTTGCAGCCCCCGAATATCGCCGCCAGCTCGACTGGGAGGATTTCGATCTGCTGCGCACCGCAGGGCACCAGGCGGCGAGCTCGCTTGCCGAGGCGCTCGGCCAGGAAGCTCTGAGCCAGGCACAGCGCTTCGAGGAATTCAATCGCCGCTTCGCCTTCATTCTCCATGACATCAAGAATCTCGTCAGCCAATTGTCCCTGGTCGCACGCAACGCCGAACGTCACGCCGACAATCCCGAGTTCCGCGCCGACATGGTGGCGACGCTGCAGTCCTCGGTCGGCAAAATGAATGAACTGCTGCAGCGGCTCGCGCCGCATTCGCAGTCGCGCGTCCAGCGCATCGAATCTCAGCTGCTACGACCGATCCTGACCGCGGCAATCGCGGCCAAGCGTCGCGACCGGGAAGTGAACCTGCTCGGCGATGCAGGCGTGGCTGTGCTGGTCGATGCCGGCGCGCTCGAGCAGGCAATCGCTCATCTTCTCCAGAACGCGCTCGACGCAAGCAGCGGCGAGCCGGTTACCGTCCGTGTCACCAGCGAACAGAGCAATGTGTCGATCGCAATTACGGACAAAGGCGTCGGAATGGACGGCGACTTTGTTCGCAACCGCCTGTTCGAGCCGTTCGCCTCGACCAAGCCGGGCGGCTTCGGCATTGGCGCGTTCGAAGCGCGATCGCTGGTGACCGCAATGGGCGGCCGCCTCAGCGTCGACAGCCGGCCCGGCCGCGGCACCACCTTCACCATCCTCCTGCCCACTGCCGACGCGGTGGACGACCGTTTAAGGAAAAGCGCATGACCAGCTCGAGCGAGACAAGGGTGCTGCTCATCGTCGAGGACGACGAAGGCCTGCAGCGCCAGCTCAAATGGGCCTATGAGGGCTATGAGGTCGTATGCGCAGGCGACCGCGCCTCGGCGATCGAGGCGCTCCGCGCGCATGAGCCCGCAGTCGTCACGCTCGATCTTGGCCTTCCCCCGGATCCGGACGGAACCGATGAGGGGTTCGCGACGCTCGCCGAGATCCTGCGGCTGAAGCCAGACACCAAGGTCATCGTGGCAACCGGTCACGGCGCCCGTGAAAGTGCGACCAAGGCGGTCGGAATGGGCGCCTATGATTTCTACAAGAAGCCGGTCGACATCGATGATCTCGGGTTCATCGTCGCGCGGGCATTTCACCTTCACGACATTGAAGAGGAAAATCGCCGCTTCGATGCCGGGGGCGGAGCTGCAGTCCTCGGGTCAATCATCACTGCTGCACCCGAGATGCAGAAGGTCGCAAAGACAATCGAGCGGGTCGCTTCTGCCGACGTTTCAGTAATGCTGCTCGGCGCCAGCGGTACTGGCAAGGAGTTGCTCGCACGAGCAGTGCACGAAAAAAGCGGACGCAAGGGCGAGTTCATTGCGATCAACTGTGCGGCAATCCCGGAAAACCTGCTTGAGGCCGAGCTGTTCGGCTACGAACGCGGCGCCTTCACAGGCGCAGTCAAATCGAACGTCGGCAAGATCGAGCTTGCGCAGGGCGGGACTTTTTTCCTCGATGAAGTCGGCGACATTCCGCTGCCGCTCCAGGTCAAATTGCTGCGCTTCCTTCAGGAGCGGGTGATCGAGCGCATCGGTGGCCGTCAGCCGATCGCGGTCAATACGCGAATCGTCTCGGCGACGCACCAGGATCTCGATTCGATGACTGCCGACGGGCGGTTCCGGGAGGACCTCTATTATCGCCTCGCCGAAATCGTGGTGAAGATCCCGTCGCTGGCTGAGCGCTCGGGCGACGCAGTCCTGCTCGCGCGCCATTTCGTCAACCGCTTCGGACGTGAGCTGAACCCCGGCGTGCAGGCTCTCAGCGCCGATGCGATTGACGCAGTCGACGCTTATGGCTGGCCGGGCAATGTCCGCGAGCTCGAGAACCGGATCAAGCGCGCGGTGATCATGGCCGACGGCAAGAGCGTGACTGCAGCCGACCTTGATCTGCCGGCAAGTGCGGGCTCTGAAGTCACCGCGCTTCCAATCAACCTCAGAGCGGCGCGCGAGGTTGCCGACCGCAAGGCCATTCGCCAGGCGATGAGCCGGACCGACAATAATATCTCCGGCGCTGCAAAGCTGCTCGGGATTAGCCGGCCGACCTTATACGATCTCCTCAAGCAATATCGGCTGTCGGCCTAGGCGCCGACCAACGGCATCCTCCCTTCGACGAACGAACTTTGGGGGTCCGCAAGCCGGCGCTAACCTCGTCGGCACCAGCCGGTAAATCGGGACATGCAATGGATCGCCGCTCCTTTCTTGCCACCAGCGCAACACTCGCGCTGCTTCCTTTGGCCGAAGCTCCAGCCGTTGCGGCGACTACGGCGCGGGAAAGCAGCGATTCGAAGCTCAATGCCCTGTTCGACGAGATCTTCCAGGAACGGGTGCGCAATTCGCCGACGCTCGCTTCCTCGCTCGGGCTCGACAAGGGGCCCAATGCATCACTCAAGTCGAAGCTGGATGTCGATCCTGCTCCGGTCCAACGGCGCAAGAACCTTGCGCGAAATCGTCGGGCAATTGCCGAGCTGAACGCGATCGGCCCGGCAAATTTGTCAGACTCGGCGAAGCTCAATCGTGAAGTCGTCCTCTATTCGCTGGAGACGCAGACTGCAGCACCGTCGCGCTGGGACATCGACAGCGCGCAGCGACCCTATCCGATCACTCAGCAGGGCGGCGCCTATTTCGAGATTCCCGACTTTCTCAACACGCGGCACACGATCCACAATGCGGGCGACGCCGAAGCCTATCTCTCGCGTCTTGAGCAGTTCGCAGCCGTCCTCGACAACGACACTGCCGAACAGCGCGCACAGGCCGCTCGCGGATTCCTCGCTCCCGCCTGGTCGATCGACCTTGCGCTCGGCCAGATGCGAAAGCTCCGCGGGGTCGATCCGGCAAAGAGCTCGATGGTCGATTCCATCGTCAAGCGTACCGTACCCAAGGGGATACCGGGCGATTGGGAGCGGCGCGCAACTGCTATCGTCGACAAGGCCGTCTATCCGGCGCTCGATCGCCAGATCGCGACCATGGAGCAGCTGAAGCCGTCGACGCGTCCCGGCGACGGCGCATGGAGACTGCCTGCTGGCGAAGCAATCTATGCCGAGGCCCTCCATGAGGCGACCACCACAAACTTCACTCCGGCCGAAGTCCACCAGATGGGACTGCAGCAGGTCGCGGAGATCAGCGGCGCGCTCGACAAGATTCTCAGGAGCCAGGGCTATGCGCAGGGCAGCGTCGGCGAACGACTTGCAGTGCTCGGCAAGACTCCCGCCCAGCTTTATCCCGACAGCGACGCAGGCCGAGCAGAGCTGCTCGCTTATCTCAACGACCGCGTGAAGGACATGTACGGCCGTCTGCCGCAGGCATTCGCCACCCTACCCAACCAGCCGCTCGAAATCCGCCGCGTTCCGCTGGAAATCCAGGACGGGGCCTCCAACGGCTATTACTTCCCGGCGGCGCTCGACGGCTCCCGGCCGGCAATCTACTTCATCAACCTCAAGGACCTCGGCGACTGGCCAAAATATACGCTGCCGACGCTCTGTTACCATGAGGGCGTTCCAGGACATCACCTGCAGATCAGCATCGCGCAGGAGTCCAAGGACATACCAACGCTGCGCAAGCTCGGCTTCTTCTCCGCCTATCAGGAAGGCTGGGCACTTTACGCGGAGCAACTTGCTGACGAGCTTGGGGCCTATGCCCGCGATCCGCTCGGCCGCGGCGGTTTCCTCCAGTCCTTCCTGTTCCGCGCAGCGAGACTGGTCGTCGATACCGGATTGCATTGGAAACGCTGGAGCCGCGAACAGGCGACCGACTATCTCGCATCGACGACGGGTTATGCACGTCCGCGCTCGCAGCGCGAGGTCGAGCGCTACTGCACGATGATCGGCCAAGCGTGCAGCTACAAGGTCGGGCACAGCGCATGGATTCGCGCCCGCGCCGAGGCCAAGCAGAAGCTGGGCGCAAAGTTCGACCTCAAGCGGTTCCACGAGGTGCTGCGCGAAGGTGCGATGCCACTATCGATCCTCGATCGGCTCATAAAGGAGCGGAGCGCGGCCGTGGCCTAGAGCGGCGTCCAGCTGCGTTGCGAAGCGGAAAAATCGGGCCGATGCCGGATCAGGCCCGGGATGAGGTGAGGGACTCCGCCATTTCGGCGACCTCGAGCCAACGAAATTCAGCAGCCTCTATTTCGGCGCGGTTGCGCGCGATTCGCTCCGTGAGCTCGGCAAAGCGGTCCGGATCGCGGCTATAGAGATCCGCGTCGTGCAATGCCGCTTCATCGGCAGCGACGCGGGCCTCCAGCCGCTCGATTTCGCCCGGCAGGCGGTCATAGTCCCGCTGATCTTTGTAGGAGAGCTTGGCGCCCTTGCCGCTTGGGGCAGGCGATACGCGCGGCGCCGAAGAATTGGGCACGGGCACGCGAGCTACTGGGCGCGCCTTGGCCTCATATCGCTTGCGAATCCAATCCTCGTAGCCGCCTGCAACGATATCCACGCGGCCAGATCCATCGAGCCCGAGCGTGATCGTCACCGTTCGATCGAGGAAATCGCGGTCGTGGCTGACGATGAGCACCGTCCCATCATAATCGGCGATCACCTCCTGCAGCAGATCGAGCGTTTCGAGGTCGAGATCGTTGGTCGGCTCATCCAGCACCAGGAGGTTTGCCTGACGTGCAAATTCTCGCGCGAGCAGCAGCCGCGACCGCTCGCCGCCGGAAAGCGAACCTATCGGCGCGTCGGTGAGCGCCGGGTCGAACAGGAATTCCTTCAAATAGCCCTTGATGTGCTTCTTCGAGCCGCGGACATCGATCCAGTCGCCACCATTGGCGAGCACGTCCTTCACTCGCTTGCCCGGTTCCATCAGCTTGCGCTGCTGGTCGATCACGATTCCGCTAAGCGTCTTAGCCTGGGTGACTGCGCCGGTGTCGGGCGCGATTTCGCCGGTCAGCAGCTTGAGCAACGTCGTCTTGCCGGCCCCGTTCGGCCCGACGATCCCGATGCGGTCGCCGCGCTGGATCCGCAGCGAGAAGTCGCGGATGATCTGCCGGTCGCCATAGCATTTGTTGACCTGATCGGCCTCGATCACAGTCTTCGAGCGCACGTCATCCTTGATGAGCGCCAATTTGGCCGAGCCGGACGGCCCAAGCATTGCAGCGCGCTGCGCGCGCATCTCGTGCAGCTTTGCAAGGCGGCCCTGGTTCCTCCGGCGGCGCGCGGTCACTCCGCGCTGCAGCCAGTGGAGCTCGATCTTGAGTTTGGCGTCGAGCTTCTCCGCAGCCCGCGCCTCTTCCTCGTACACGCGCTCGGTCCACGCCTCGAACCCTCCGAACCCGATCTCACTGCGTTTCAATTGCCCACGATCGAGCCAGATGCAGCTGCGCGTCAGCCGGGTCAGGAAGGTCCGGTCGTGGCTGATGACAATGAAGGCGCCGGTGAAGCGCTTCAGCCACTCTTCAAGCCATTCGATCGCGGCGAGATCGAGATGGTTGGTCGGTTCGTCGAGCAGCAGCACGTCGGGATTTTGCGCGAGCGCGCGCGTGATCGCTGCCCTGCGGCGTTCTCCGCCGCTCGCGGTCGCGGTTGCGCGCGAAAGATCGATGCCGAGCTGATCGGCGATCGCTGCCGCCTCGTGCGCCTGGGGAGCGTCAGGCGCGCCGAGCACCCAATCCTCAAGCGTTGAAAAGCCGTCCATGTTCGGGTCCTGTTCGAGAAGCACGACATGCGTGCCCGGAACGATCGTCCTTTTGCCCCGGTCCGGATCGATCAGCGCCGCGAGGCACTTGAGCAACGTCGTTTTCCCGGCACCATTGCGGCCGATCAGGGCCAGCCGGTCACGCTCGCCGATGTAAAGATCGAGATTTTCAAACAGCCAGCCTTCGCCCTGAACGAGGCCCAGGTCTTCATAGGAGAGAATCGGCGCAGCCATGGGCGGATCAGCTAGCGAGGATGTTGCCGTTTCGCCACGCCCGTGACCCTGAACGCACCCGTTCAGCCGCATTCATAGCCTATTCAATGCTTGGTGATACAAGTCCTCGCGAAGAAAAGAGTCAGCCATGAGACTGTTGCGTACCCTTGTTTTCACCGTGCTTGTCGGCGGCCTCACCAGCGTTTCCGCGCTGGCCGATCCTCCGCGCGATGCGAATCGCGCCTTTGAGGGCGTGCGCGAGGGTCGCTCGATGCCCCTTCCCCAGCTGGAACGGCGAGTGATCCCGATGATGGGTGGTGCCGATTATCTCGGGCCTGAACTCAACGGCGACACGACGCGATTCAAGTTCATTCAGAACGGCCGCGTGATCTGGGTCGACGTGGACGGCCAGGGACGCGTCGTCCGGCGCTCGCGCGATCGCTAAGCCAGATTGACATTTCCGCCCCGATTACCAGTTGTTCCGGACAAGCAACTTCTCGTCGCAACGCGGGTTGACGGCGCGAAGGAGAACAGCTCCGGGGAGTCTTGAATGCGCGTTCTGATCGTCGAAGACGAACCCAATCTCGGGCGGCAGCTGCGCTCGACGCTCGAGGGCGCTGGTTATGCGGTCGATCTGGCCACCGACGGCGAGGATGGCCATTATCTGGGCTCGACCGAGAATTATGACGCAGTAATCCTGGATCTGGGCCTGCCGGAAGTCGATGGACTGACGGTGCTCGATCGCTGGCGCAAGGAAGGTCGCAAGATGCCAGTCCTCGTCCTGACTGCGCGCGACAGCTGGTCGGACAAGGTCGCAGGGCTCGATGCCGGCGCCGACGACTATCTCGCCAAGCCGTTCCAGACCGAGGAGCTGATCGCCCGCCTGCGGGCGCTCATCCGGCGCTCGGCAGGAATCGCCAGCTCGGAGCTCATTGCAGGCGACATTCGGCTCGATACTCGATCGGGCAAGGTGACCAAGGGGGGAGAGCCGGTGAAACTCACCGCGCAGGAATATAAGCTCCTCTCCTACCTGATGCACCATAAGGGCAAAGTGGTCAGCCGGACTGAGCTCATCGAACATATTTACGACCAGGATTTCGACCGCGATTCGAACACGATCGAAGTCTTCGTCACCCGGATTCGAAAGAAGCTCGGTGCCGATGTCATCACCACCATTCGCGGGCTTGGTTACAGCCTGGAGGAACCGGTCAGTTGAACGAGCAAGCCGCCCCGGTGACGGCGGCGGCCCCACGGGCTTCCGGCGCTCAAACCGCAGCTCGCAGTCGAGTGCCGCGGCGGCGTACGGGTTCGCTGACCCGGCGAATGATCGTCATCGCCGCGGTCTGGATCGTCGCGCTCCTTCTGATCGGCGGCTACGCGCTCGATAAAGTGCTTTCCCGCTCGATCGTGGACAGCATCGACAACCAGCTCACTTATGTCCTCAATTCGATGATCGCCTCGTCGGAAATCGATCCAATCGGCGAAGTCCGCTTCAACCGCCCGCCGGCCGACCAGCGGTTTGTCGAGCCCTATTCAGGCTTCTATTTTCAGATCAGCGGTGTCGGCGCCGACACCTATGCCTCGCGTTCGCTGTGGGACAGGAGGCTGCGCGTCAACGGCAACCATGCCGACCTGAAACCGCATCTCTACGACAGCGAGGAATTCTCAACGCCAGGTCATCCCGAGCGGCTGCGAATCGCGGAGCGCGACGTGCGGCTGCCCGGCTCCAATGTTTGGTGGCGGTTCCAGGTCGCTCAGTCGTACGAGACGATCGACGATCAAATCCGCCGGCTGCGCCGAATTCTGTTCTGGAGCTTCAGCGCGCTCGGCGTCGGCCTGCTCCTGCTTGCGGCCCTACAGACATTCTACGGCCTCTGGCCGCTGAGGCGCGTGCGCGACCAAGTGGCGGACATCCGTTCGGGCGACAAAACCCGCATCGGCGACCAATTCCCGGTCGAGATTCGCCCGCTGACCGAAGAGATCAATCAGCTGCTGGCCCATAGCGAAGCCCAGGCCGAGGAGGCGCGGCGGCATGCCGGCAATCTCGCGCACGCGCTCAAGACTCCGTTGACGGTAATTACCAACGCGGCCACTGCCAATTCTCCGGACCTCGACGCGACCGTGATCCGCGAATCTGCAGCGATGAGGCGGCAGATCGACCACCATCTGGCGCGGGCGCGCGCGATTGGCCGGCGCGCTACTGCCCATGCGCGCGCCACGGTCTGGGAAAGCCTCGAGGCGGTCGAGCGGGCCGTTGACCGGCTCTACGAGAATGTCACCGTCGATATTGCCGGCGATCACCAGGCCCAGGTCCGCGTCGAGCGCCAGGACCTCGACGAAATGCTCGGCAATTTGGTCGAGAACGCCGCCAAATATGGCGGAGGCCGAGTCTTCGTGACGGTCGAATCCAAAGGCGACAAAGTCGACATTCTGGTCGAGGACGACGGCCCCGGGATCCCCGAGGAGCGGCGCGGCGAGCTGTTCAAGCGCGGCGCTCGTCTCGACACGACGGGCAAGCCGGGGACGGGCCTCGGCCTGGCGATCGTCCGCGACGTGGCCGAGATTTACGGCGGCTCGATCAGTCTCGAGGAGAGCGAAGATCTCGGCGGGTTGCTCGCACGTCTTACCCTGCCCTCGGGCTGACGGAGCCCTGTTCGCCTGGCCAGCAGACATGAGATGTGCCCTCCGCAGGAGCAGGCGTTCGCGTCTGGTGGACGAAGAGTCGGGAGGCCTCGCCCGTCGTCCGGGCCCATCCATTCGTCGAAAATTCTTGCCAACTCATAGCCACTTAAGGCATTCCTTCACGGTTCCACCGGAGGGGTGAAAATCCATGCGTTTCAAGATGTTGACGCTCGCCACCGCGAGTCTTCTGGCATTCGCTTCAGCACCTGCCGCTGAGGCTGCCAAGCCGGTTTACGGCGACTGGGGCTACGACTCGGCGGCGATGGACAGCTCGGTAAAGCCGGGCGATGATTTCTGGTCCTATGTCAACGGCTCCTGGGACAAGAAGACGCGGATCGCCGCCGACCGTGCTTCGGCCGGCCCGTTCGTCACCTTGTCAGACGGTGCGGAGAAAGACGTCCGACAGATCGTCGAGCAGCTCGGAAACGATCCGAACCGCGACCATCTCGGCCAGCAGATTGGCGACTTTTATTCGAGCTTCCTTGATACGGCCGCGATCGAGGCCGCAGGCACCGCGCCGCTGAAGCCATATCTTGCAGAGATCGACGCTGCAAAGACCCGCGCTCAGCTCCTGGCGCTGTTCGTGAAGCCGGGCTTCGCAAGTCCGATCGACCTGGGTCTCGATGCGGACTTCAAGAATCCGAACAAATATTCCGCCTTTGCCGGCCAGGCCAGGCTGGGAATGCCCAGCCGTGAATATTATCTCGACGACAGCGCCAAAATGAAGGCGCATCGTGCCGCCTACCGCGACTATATCATCACGATCGAGAAGCTCGCCGGACTGCCTGGCGGCGAAGCGGCCGCAGACCGGATCATCGCCCTCGAAACGGCAATTTCGAAGGTGCAATGGCCGGCAGCCGAGCGGCGCGACATCGACAAGATCTACAATCCGATGAGCCGCGCCATGCTGGCGAGGCTGGCGCCGCAATTCGCCTGGAACGCGACCCTGGCGAAGGCCGGTCTCACGGGCGCCAAGCAAGTCATCGTCACCGAGCCCTCGGCGGTCGCCGGAACGGCCAAGATCTTCGCCTCGACACCGCTCTCGACCTGGAAGGAATGGCTCGCATTCCGCTTCGTCTCGGATCATGCGAGCGTGCTTCCGAAGGCAATCGATGATGCCAACTTCGCCTTCTACAGCAAGGAGCTTTCCGGCGTTCAGGAGAAAAGGGAGCGGTGGAAGCGCGGCGTAGCTGCAGTCAATCGCGCGCTCGGCGAGGGCGTCGGCCAAGTCTATGTGAAGACGCACTATCCGCCCGAGTCCGAGCGACAGATGACCGAACTGATCGGCAATCTGCGCGATGCCTATCGCGAGCGCATCACAAGCAACAGCTGGATGGACGAAGCGACCCGCAAGGCCGCGCTCGAGAAGCTGGCCGCATTCGAGCCGCGCATTGGCCACCCAGTCAAATATATCGACTATTCATCGATGAAGGTGGTGAAGGGAGACCCGCTCGGCAATTCGCTCCGCGCCGACGATTTTGACTGGAAACTTCAGCTCAAGCGCTTCCCCAAGCCTGTCGACCGCACCTTGTGGGGAATGTTCCCCCAGACCATCAATGCTTATTACAACCCGCTTGCCAACCAGATCACTTTCCCGGCAGCGATCCTCCAGCCGCCTTTCTTCGATCCCAACGCCGATCCGGCCGCCAATTACGGGGCCATCGGCGCGGTGATCGGGCATGAGATGGGCCATGGATTCGACAACCAGGGCCGCAAGTTCGATCCCAAAGGTGCTCTGCGCGACTGGTGGTCGCCCGAAGCTGCCAAGGCCTTCACGACCCGGACCGATGCGCTGGTCAAGCAATATAGCGGCTTCTTCCCCTTCTCCGACCTGCACATCGACGGCAAGCTGACGCTGGGCGAGAATATCGGCGACCTTTCCGGCGTCGAAGCGGCCTATGCGGCCTACAAGAAATACACCGCCAAGCATGGCGAGCCACCGCTGATCGAGGGCCTGACCGGGGACCAGCGCTTCTTCATTGCCTATGCACAGGCATGGCAGGAGAAGGAGCGCGAGGACGCTGAGCGCCAGCAGATCATCACCAACGAGCACAGCCCGGGCAAATATCGGGTGAACGGTGTCGTGAGGAACGTCGACGCCTGGTACAAGGCGTTCAACGTCCAGCCCGGCGACAAGCTCTATCTCCCGCCGGAGCAGCGGGTGCATATCTGGTGATTTCCTGCTCCTCATTGCAGGCAGCGTAACCGAGCGAGCAATCCACCTTTGTCGGCGGATTGCTTCGTTCGTTTGCAATGACGGCCTTATTGCCGGATCGGAACTCAACGCCTAACGCGGCGCCGTGACCGCCTCTGTTCACACGCTCGGCACCTCTCGCGCGCCCTCGCTCGACGCGCTCATGGCGCTTGTCGCAAGCGACATGAACGGCGTGAATGCAGTCATTCTCGAGCGCATGCAAAGCAAGGTCGCGCTGATCCCCGAGCTGGCCGGGCATCTGATCGCAGGTGGCGGAAAGCGCATGCGGCCGATGCTGACGCTCGCAAGCGCAAACTTGCTCGGTTACCCCGGCACTCGGCACCACAAGCTTGCCGCCGCGGTCGAGTTCATCCACACCGCGACCCTGCTTCACGATGATGTCGTCGACGGCTCCGGAATGCGCCGGGGCAAGCGCACCGCCAATCTCATCTGGGGCAATCCGGCGAGCGTGCTGGTCGGCGATTTCCTGTTCGCCCGTGCCTTCGAGCTGATGGTCGAAGACGGCAGCCTCAAGGTGCTGAAGATCCTCAGCCATGCCTCCGCGGTGATCGCCGAGGGCGAGGTCGACCAGCTTACCGCACAGCGGCGGATCGAAACCGACGAGGATCAATATCTCGACATCATCAGCGCCAAGACGGCGGCCTTGTTTGCGGCCGCCTGCCGGGTCTCGCCGGTGGTCGCCGAAGCGAGCGAGGATTCCGAACTCGCGCTCGAAGGTTATGGCAAGAATCTCGGGATAGCCTTCCAGCTCAGCGATGATGTCATCGATTATGCGTCGGACTCGGCGACGATGGGCAAAGGCGTCGGCGACGACTTCCGCGATGGCAAGATGACCCTTCCCGTGATTCTCGCTTATGCGCGCGGCAGCGCCGACGATCGCGCTTTCTGGCGGGCTGCAATTTCCGGCGAGCGCGTGTCCGACGACGACCTTAGCCATGCAATCTGGCTGCTGAACGAAACCGACGCTCTCGCCGACACGGTCGAGCGCGCCCGCCAATACGGCCGCCGCGCGATCGACGCTTTGGCGATGTTCCCGGCGAGCAAGGCCAAGGCCGCGCTGACCGAAGCCGCCGAATTCGCGGTCGCGCGCGCTTATTAGAGCTCTGTTCCAAAGGCCTATGCCTGTGTCACAGGCATTTCGTGGCGCTGGCTTTCACAGCAATTGAATCGGATGGCAGCGCCGCTCGCGGATGCGGAGGCTTCCTCCTCAGGAAATTTCGTTGACCAGCCTCCCCGTCGATAAGGTTCTTCCCGAACTCGTCGCTGCGCTGCGTGACCGGACGCGCGCGCTGCTGATTGCGCCGCCCGGCGCGGGCAAGACGACCCGGGTCGCCCCGACATTGATCGAGGAAAGCTGGTGCAGCGGCCAGAGCCTGCTGCTCGTGCCGCGCCGGCTGGCAGCAAGGGCGGCTGCGGAATTCATGGCATCGGCGCTCGGTGAAAAACCCGGCGAAACGGTCGGCTATGCGACCCGTCTCGACAGCAAACTGAGCAAGAAGACGCGCATCATCGTGATGACTCACGGTGTGTTCCTGTTACGCATCCAGGATGATCCCGAACTGGCCGGGGTCTCAGCCGTGCTGTTCGATGAAGTGCATGAGCGCAGTCTCGACAATGATCTTGCGCTTGCCCTCGCGCTCGACGCTGCGAGCGCCCTGCGCGACGACCTCAGGCTCGTCGCAATGTCGGCGACGCTCGACGTCGAGCGCTTCCAGCGCCTGCTTGATGATCCGCCAGCCATCGTCAGCGAAGGCAGGAGCTATCCGCTCGAGATCCGCCACATCGGCCGCAATGGAAACGCTCGGATCGAGCAGGAGATGGCGTCGGCCATCCGTTCCGCGCTTGGCGAACATGACGGCTCCCTGCTCGCCTTCCTCCCCGGCGTCGCCGAGATCGAGCGATCCGCCGAGGCGCTTGGCAAGCTTCCAGCAAATGTCGAGCTCCACAAGCTGCACGGCGGCATTGAACCTGCAGCCCAGCGCAGAGCGCTTGCAGCGCCGCCACCGGGAAAACGCAAGCTGGTCCTCGCCACCAGCATCGCCGAGACCAGCGTCACGCTCGAGGATGTGCGGATCACGGTCGATAGCGGCCTTGCCCGGCGGCCCCGCTACGATCGCGGTGCCGGGCTCACCCGGCTCGTCACCGAGCGTGCAAGTCGTGCAGCAGTGACGCAGCGCGCGGGCCGCGCGGCACGCCAGGGCCCAGGCATTGCAATCCGCCTGTGGGAGGAAGCTGCCACAGCCTCGCTGCCAGCACAGGATCCGCCCCAGATTCTCGAAGCCGATCTGTCGAGCCTCCTCCTCACATGCCTGCTCTGGGGCGAATCCGACCCGCGGCGGCTGCCCTTTCTCGATCTTCCGCCCGCAGCAGCATTGGACGAAGCGGCAAAGCGGCTGATGAGGCTCGGCGCGGTCGACGAGGAAAGGCGCGTTACCGACCATGGCCGCGCAATTGCAGCGCTTCCCCTGGAGCCGAGGCTCGCACATATGCTGCTCGACGCGCGCGGTCGTGGCTTTGGCGCTGCCGCCACCGACGTTGCCCTCTTGCTGACAGAGCGCGGTCTTGGAGGCAGTGATCCTGACCTGGAGGTGCGTTGGCGCCGCTGGCGATCCGACCGCTCGGCGCGGGCGGAAGCGGCGCGCAATCTTTCAGCCGGCTGGCGTCGGCGTCTCGAAATCACGGATGTTCGCGTCGACGAACAGGACCTCGCGAAGGCGCTCGCCATCGCCTTCCCGGAGCGTGTATCGCGCCGCCGCGACGGGACCGGCGAGAGCTGGCAAGCAGCCGGCGGCCGCGGCTTTCGCCTCGACCCGGCCTCCTCCCTGTCAACGAGTCCCTGGCTGGCCATAGGCGAAGTCGCAGGCCATGCGTCGGGCGCCCGCATCCTGTCCGCCGCTGCAATCAGAGAGCAGGCGGTCCTCGACCTGTTCGCCAATTCGATCGAAACGCGACATGACGGCGACTTCGATCCGGCAACTGGCTCGGTCACGCCGACCCGCAGCCGCCGCCTCGGCGCAATCCGCATTGCGAGCGGTCCCGACCCCAAGCCCGATCGGTCGGCCATCGAGCAGGCGCTCCTCGACGGCGTTCGCGAGCATGGCCTCAACCTTCTGTCATGGGACCAGCGGTCCCGGCAGCTGCGCGAGCGGGCGGCCTTTGCCCATGCTTTCGACAAGTCCATTCCCGCTCTTGACGATGAGACCCTGTGCGAGCGCGCCGACGAATGGCTTCGTCCATTGCTGTCGGGCAAGCGCCGCCTCGCAGACGTTGCGCCAGTGGCTCTGGCCGCGGCGCTGGACGGCTTGCTCGGCCATGATGCGCTTCGACGTCTCGACCGCCTCGCTCCGGCCGAATTCGCAAGCCCAGCCGGCAGCCGGCATGCGATCGACTATTCGGGCCCTGCCGGCCCCAGCGTCGAAGTGCGCGCTCAGGCCCTATTCGGCCTCGCCCATCATCCGACCATCGCCAGCGGCCAGGTGCCGTTGATCCTCGCCATTACCTCGCCCGCCGGACGGCCGATCCAGACCACGAAAGACCTGCCCGGCTTCTGGGCAGGGAGCTGGCGCGACGTCGCCAAGGATATGCGCGGCCGCTATCCCAAGCATTCATGGCCGGAGGATCCCGCCTCCGCGGCAGCGACCCTCAGGACAAAGCGCGCATCTCGCTCATCCTAGGATTTGGTGACCGGCACCATCAGATGCGCGTAGGGCGTGCCTGCCCACATCACATAAGGCGCCGACGTGTCCGGCTTTGCTCCTGACGGGTAACCGGCGAGCATCTCCTTCGAGCCGACGATCATCAGGTGCGGACCGGTCTTGATCCAGTCGTTCTCCTTCGTAGGCTTCTTCGCATAAGGATCGGAATTGCTGGCATCCGTGCCGCCTTCGAGCATGTACATCACGCCAGGCGTTCCGTTGGGCGGCGGCTTGTGCCCCAGCATTGCCTGCACCCATTTGGCGGCATTGCCGTCGAAGCACATCGGATCGGGCCCGGGGGTTTGCGGATCATCGGGGATGCAGGTCCAGCCGTTCGTGCCCTGACGGACGGCTTTCATTGCCCCGCTGGCATCTGCGACCATGATCGTCGCATTATGAGCGAGCGCTGCCGGGGCGGCGGATTCCGCGCTTGCGACCGGGTCGCTGCCGCTGGTCGAGGACGCCGTCGTCTTGGTCTCGGCAGCCGCCGTGTTTTCGCTGCTGTAGCTGCCGGTCTTATTGCAGGCGCCGGTCGCGATTACCGCTCCGGCCAGCAGCATGCGCAAAGTCTTCGATGTCATTGGCCCCTCCTTCGCTCAGGGAGGACGAGCGATTTACCACAACGGCAGCGGCCGCGCACTCGAAACTGGCCTTGATTCGCCGGCCGCACTTTGCCACGTCGCGACTGATGACAATCGCCCGAATTTCAGAGCTCGACCGCAAGACCACCCAGTCCGGAAAAGCGAATTCCGGCCGCTGGCTCGTCGAGTTCGAACGGCAACAGCCGCTGCGCGCAGATCCACTTACCGGCTGGAACGGATCGGGCGACACGAACCCGCAAGTGCGGATCACCTGCCCGACAAAAGAGGCTGCAATCGCCTATTGCGAGAAGCATGGCCTTAACTACCATGTCGTTGCGGCCGCGCCGGTGAAGCTGAAGCTCCAGGCCTACGCCGACAATTTTCGCTGACCATTGGTTACTGGCCGCGCCCTAATAGGCCCATTTAGGGGCACTTGAGCTTCGCCCGCGAAGGAGGCAATGTCCCGCCGCCGAGCTAGGGGGAATACTGCGCCGTCCCGACATAAGGCTGATCATCGGTGCCAGAGCCGAAGCCATACAAATGCGGCCGATCGCCTGCGCTCTTGCAGGGCGTGGAATCATCCCGACTTTGGTCTTCACCGGCCGGCATGAAGCTCTGGACCTGGTCGATCTCGATTCCTTTCCGGCTATCGATCTTTGTTGCCCTGGACACGAGGATCCGCACCGCCATGTGCAGATCGTCACTGCGGCTTTGCTGCCTCGGTTCCAGCGTGCGCCCGACATGATCGTCGTCCAAGGCGGCACGCCGAGCGCGCTCGGCGGCGCGCTCGCTGCCTTCGTCGCGCGAGTTCCTGTTGCTCATGTCGAGGCAGGAATTCGAACGCATGATCCGACGCTGGATTTGCCGGAAGAAGAATATTGCGCTGCGATCGACGCGGATGCCGATCTCCTGTTTGCTCCGAGCGAACTCGCCGCGTCAAACCTCCGCTCAGAGGAGGTTCCGGGAGAGATCCATGTCACCGGTCACATCGATATAACCGTCGCCGACGGCGATGCGGCGGCTCGAATTGCGGACATCATCCACGTCTGGCTCGAAGAAAGATCGCTGACGCGCCGCCTCGCCTGAGCTATGACCGTTTCGCCGATGGACCAAGCAACGGTCATTGAGCCGCTCGAAGCGGAGCCTCCTGCACCGCCGCCGAGGCGGGTGGCCTACCGCCATCGCCTGCCGACGCGTCTGTGGCATTGGATCAACGCATTGACTGTTTTCATCATGTTGATGTCGGGCCTGATGATCTTCAACGCCCACCCGCGCCTCTACTGGGGCCAGTTTGGCGCAAACTTCGATCATCCCTGGCTGCATTTTGGGGCGCGCCCAATTCCGGGGTGGGCAACCATTCCTTCGACCTACAATCTCGCCGCAGCACGACGCTGGCATCTCGCGTTCGCCTGGCTGCTCGTCGTGCCCCTGCTGCTGTTCATCCTCACGAGCCTGATCAACCGGCATGCGCAGCGCGACCTGGCGCCGACGCGCGACGAAATAAAACCCGCTCATGTCTGGAACGATATTCGCGATCATGCGCGACTGCGCTTCCCGACCGGAGATGCCGCGCTCCGCTACAATATCCTCCAGAAATTCAGCTATGTTGCAGTGATTTTCGTTCTTCTGCCGCTGATGGTGCTCACCGGTTTGGCGATGTCACCGGGCATGGATGCGGCCTGGCCCTGGCTGCTCGACATCTTTGGGGGCCGGCAGTCGGCCCGCTCCATTCACTTCATCTGTGCGATGCTGCTGCTGGCATTCATCATCGTCCATCTGGTGATGGTCGTGCTCGCCGGCCCGATCAACGAGATCCGATCGATGATCACCGGCCGCTTCCGAGTGCCGCCGGAGCGCGAGCAATGATCGATCGTCGCAAGTTCATCGCCGCAGGCGCTTCGGGTTTGTTGCTCAGCGGATGCGACCGACTGAACAACAGTCCCGGCTTCCGCGGCATTCTGCGGTCAGCCGAGAAGCTGACGATGGCCAGCCAGCGCCTGGTCGCGCCGCGCGACGCGCTAGCACGAGAATTTCGCGAAACGGACCTGTCACCGATCTTCCGCTCGAACGGCACAAGCATGCCCGACACCGACGAATATGCGCGGCACGTTGCCGAGCAGTTCGCCAACTGGAAACTGACGGTTGACGGGCTTGTCGCTCGCCCCCTCGCGATTCCGATCCGGACGCTGCGCTCTTTGCCTCACCGAGTTCAGATCACCCGGCACGACTGCGTCGAAGGCTGGAGCGCGATCGGCAAGTGGCATGGCGTCCAGCTGTCGCGCATCCTCGACCATGCGGGTCTCAGCACGCGTGCCAAATATCTTGTTTTCCATTGCGCCGACCGATTTGGCGACAAGCCTTTCTACGAAAGCATCGATCTTATCGACGCCTTCCATCCACAGACGATCCTCGCCTTCGGCCTTAACGGGCACCTGCTTCCAGTGCCCAATGGCGCTCCGCTTCGCTTGAGGGTCGAACGCCAGCTCGGATACAAGCAGGCGAAGTACATCCAGCGCATCGAGGCGGTCGAAAGCCTCGCCGGCATCTACGGCGGCAAGGGCGGCTATTGGGAAGATAATGTCGACTATGAATGGTACGCCGGGATTTAGCGCCACTCATCCGTTCGAGACGCAATATTGATCATGGCGCAATATAGTCGCTCAGTTCCGGAGAAAGGATTTCCTTCAAAGCGGCGGTCAAACTGTGACGAGGATCGTAGAACGGCGACTGGAGCTTAGGACACGCATCGACGAGAGTCTGCCACCGCTGCCGGTCTCGCGCGAGCCCAAGCACGCCCTCGGCGATGCTGCGCGCATCTTCGGTCTCGACTTCGACGCAAGCAGGACGAAGTACCTCGAGCGCTGGTACAACGCGATTCGTGATCAATGGTCGTCCGGAGAGGATCGCCTCTACGGCGCTCATCGCCATTCCTTCTTCGAACTCCCTGCGAGTGGGAACGATGACCGCCTGACATTTCGAGCGAAGCTCAATCAGCTCATCAAGCGAAGTCCATCCGCGTACATCGATCGGCAATCCTTGGCTCTCGCTCCTGAGACGATCGATATCTGGACCAGTACCGCAAATCGTCCAATTCACTTCGTTTCCGCACAGCCGTGCCGCCTCGACGATGTCGAAGATGCCTTTGATTGCATTCACGCGACCCACGAACAGGACGTTGAACGGGCTTGCGAAACGGGCAGGAGCGATCCTTCGAAAATGCTCGCGACTGAATTGCGCGCGAATCTCGATTCCGTGTCCGACTTGGCGCTTGCAGGCGGGCGAGACGTGAATCGGAATTGTGCTTTTCAAGAACCGCCGTGCCCAAGGCTGCTCAAACCTCTGGAACAGAGACGGCCCCGTCGGACGATATAGCGTGTTGTGGAAGACCGGGATGACCTTAATTCCGGTCTTCTGCAGTGAGGCCAGTGACGCGAACGGTATTGTCCCCGAATCAATGAGTGCCACATCGGCTCGGAACGCCTTTGCGCGTTCGATCAACTTCCGTGCATGCCGGAAATATTCAACTTGCCAGCGCCAGCCAGAAGCGGGCCGTTTCGGTAGGTGGAGAATCTCGATCGACCCGTCCGTAAGCTGATCGCAATTCGGGTGACCTGAAATCATCAATGCTTCCGCGCCAATCTGCGCGACGAAGTCTTCGAACTGGCTCGAGAAAGTAACTGAGACCTCTTTGTCAAAGTCGGTTCCGGCTGCCCACGCCCTATGAGCATTGACGAAGTCGGCAGGCGCGGTCGTCGCGTAGAATATTCTCATGGCACCCATCTTGGCCGTGAATCTCACTGCAGCCAACTTCCCTGATGTGAGCTTCCGGCGAAATCGACGGCAGCGCTAGGGTCAGACTGGTTAACGATCACGAATTTTCCCGGATATCTCTCGATTTGGTGACCAATCTGCGAATATAGTTTTTACAAATTAATCATACTCTCTCGGGACAATGGCAGTTGTCACGAGCCGCGATTCAAGCACTCGTCTCGTGCCTCTCCCGGGGGGTTTGTGAAATGGCTGTTAATCCAAATTTGTACAGCGTAAAACTAAGTGTTGCCAATGAGTTGGACGCTGTTCAGACCACGTGGAACAGTTTCGAATCTGCGTGTGAAGGGAAATCAATGCTTTCGATTAAGGCGCTCTCGGCAGTGCCGCTTCTGTGTCTATTAGCTGCCTGCGGTGCAGCCGGCGGCGGCTCGACGAGCAATGCGAATACGAGTGCACCGGTAACCGCGAACGGGACGATCGTTGCAGCGGTCACTAACAATTCGAACCTTGGGGTAAACGTCAACACGATCGATATCTGGCAGAACAGCCGGCCGTTCATGAACCTGATTTACGGCACGAGCTGGCAGATGCAGAACACGGCGCCGTTCGGAAACTCACAGGACATCCCTGCGAGCTCGCTAGATGCCAACGGTTGGGTGACATCCGTACCTGCAGGGTACCGCGTGCTGCGTGGCCTTTCGGTACCCGCAGCTGGCGGCAACATCGTCTGCAAGTATCAGGGAAATGCCACGCTGAGCATCGTCAGTGGACCTGTTTCGAACGTCAGCTCGTCCGCCGGTCTTCTTTCTTTCACCGTTGCCGCCACAAACCCGGCAGATTGGAAGGACGTCACCCTTACATACAACGTCGATCCAACCAATTACCTGAAAAATCTCGACTGCCGCGAGGCGTCGGCTTCCACAACCGCGAATATCGCGCCCGAATTTCTCGCGGCGCTAAAGGGCTTTGGCCTGATCCGATTCATGAAATGGCAGCCGGCGACCGAAGGCAATTGGGCCGTCACCTGGGCGACCCGCAACAAGCCTGGAGACGGCGATTTCACTCACAACGACGGCGTTCCAATCGAATATATTGTCGACGCCGCCAATCAGGCAAATGCTGATGCGTTTGTCACCGTGCCGTGGAACGCCGATAACGACTATATCACGCGCTTTGCGACCTACGTTCGGGACAATCTCGCATCCGGCCACAAAGTCTACGTCGAGACCAGCAACGAAGTCTGGAACGGGAGCTATCCGGTCTACGCCCAAGCCTGCAACGAGGCCAAATCTGAGGGCTTGTTGAGTGCTGAAGGTACCGGAGCTGCAGGCTGCGCAGGCGAACGCTATGCCGAAAAAACGCAGCAGGTGATGGCGATCTGGTCAAGTGTGTTCTCGGGCCAAATGAGCCGGCTCGTGCGTGTGTTCTCGTGGCAGCATGTGAACCCCTACTGGTCCGACAAGCTCCTCGCCTACATGGGCACATATAAGTACGTCGATGCGCTGGCGACCGCGCCTTACTGGGGCGATGATGTAACCAGCACCAGCTCGCTGGATAATGTGATGAACGTGATGCTGCCGAATGACATAACGAACATCGTGAACTTCGGTGTCCAGCAGAAGGCCGTCGCGCAGAAATACAGCCTTCAATACATGACCTACGAGGGCGGCCAGACCGTCGTGCTTCCCAACAACCTCACGCTGCTTACGCAGATTGAACGGGATTCGCGCATGTCCACGCTGTACACCACGTTCATCAACAACTGGCAGAGCCAAGTCGGGAGCGAACTCACTTTGTTCGCGCTCAACGGCCCAATCTCGCAGTACGGCGCGTGGGGCATGTCCGAATATATCGGCCAGCCTGCGAGCGCGGCGCCGAAGATCAGTGCCGTGGATTCTTTCCTCGGGATCTCGACGTCAACCTCAACGACGACGACCACGCAAGTCTGTCCTGACGGATCGATCATTCCGCTGACCAGTACCTGCCCAACAAGCTCGACCTCCACGGGTTCGACTTCCGGAGGCACTACCTCGACCTCGCCCGGCCAGAAGAAAGGCACGTTCAAAAGAGCGTGACCGTCTGAGACAAATGTAGCTGCGGCGTTCGGGCCCGGAGCAGGGCTCGAACGCCGAAATTCATTTCGCAGCTGCTCTCAGTGCTGGATTCGTGACCTCATTGCGTCTCGATAAACGCTGAGGGTCTCCCGTGCGATCCGTTCGGGCGAGAGCCAGTCGCGAACGCGCTCGTATGCTGATTGTCCCATTCTTTCCAGGCGATCGGGATCGCCCGCCATTGAGACCATTGCCTCGCCCATTGCCGCAACATCACCGACAGACACGGTTCGGCCGTCAAGGCCGTCGCGGATCATTTCCCCATTGCCGAATATATCCGATGCAAGGACAGGCATTCCAACGGCCATGGCTTCAGCAACGCTGTAGGGGAAATTTTCAAAACGAGAACCAACCACCGCGAAAGAGGATTGGAGACGCAGCTCCGCAACACGCCTCGGGGGGAGCGCACCCAAAAATTGGACGCGGCCGCGGACCTCAGGTGAAATCTCCCTTGCAACAAAATCTTCGAAGCGAACCAAACTGCCGTCGTCCCGCACGAGACCGCGGTCCGGACCCACCATCACCAGTTTCAATGAGGGGCGCTCACTTACGGCACGTGCGAAAGCGCGGAGCACGACATCGGCACCCTTGCGCAGGTCGAATCTGCCAACGCAAAGAATTTGCTCGGGATCGGCGCGATCGAGGCGCCAGGCATCTAAGAGCGGCACCACCGATATCGGATTCGGTATGGCGCGGGCGATCTGCAGGTTGAGGCCATAGTAAGCGATCGTAGCATTCAATAACCGTTGCGACGGACAGGTAACGGCCTGCACTCTTGAGAAGGATGCGAGCTCGGCCGCCTCGCGCAAATCGCCCTCTCGTTTTTGATCGGAATTCTCGATCTCGTCGCGGCCATAGACGTGCGGACCATGCAAGCGTTCGACGATCGGGACATGCCGGCCGGCGAGACGCCCTGCCCAGCCGAAGCTCTCTTCGATTTCGAAAACCTCAATGCCTGCGCGCCGCGCGGCATGGAACGCGTCCAGAACGCATCTTCGAATCCAAGGGTCGGACCCATCTTGATCGCGCCGCGCCTCGCGCAACATTCGCAGGCGCCCGACAATCCCGCGGGGGTTGGGCAGCTCGGCAATGCGGCCATCCGCATGTTCGATCTGCTCGGCGCTGACGACGGTGACCGGGTGCCCCAGCTTCCGCAGCGCGTCGCGCATGATCCGCACGTAGGTCACAATGCCATTGACGGCGCCGCTGTCGGGCAGCTCGGGAGAATAGAATCCGATATGAAGAGGGCTGTCCGCAGGCTTGGCCTTCATTTCCTCTATCTTCCTCCCATTCCGGCAGTCCTTCGCTTTTGCTTCACATCGCCTGTGATATGAAGCTCCCAATGCATGCAACTGTGAGGAACGGCCGTTTCGGACAGCGGCTGCGTTTGAGCGGAAGCTCGGCGCTCGCGCTGAGCACCGTGCTTACCAATCTCGTGCGGATCGTCAGCACGATGGTGCTGTCGCGGCTGCTCTCGCCCGCCGTCTACGGCATTACCGGCATGATCGTGTCGATCTTCTACGTCATCAACATGCTCAGCGATGTCGGCTTTCAAGCCTATATCGTCCGGCACCATCGCGGTGATGAGCCGGACTTTCTCAATTCTGTGTGGACGATCCACGCCAGCCGCGGGCTGGTACTGACGCTCGTTGCGGCACTGCTCTCTTGGCCGCTGTCACTGCTGCTTGCCAAACCCGAGCTCGCTGCACCGCTTGCAGTGGCTTCGCTCGTCTTTCTTATCGATGGCCAGGCATCACTCAATCAATTTAGGGCCCTCCGTGACGGCGCGGTTCGGCGATTTGCCCTGATGGATCTTCTAGTCGTCGTCGGTCAGGTCATCGCCGCGATCATTCTTGCCTTCTTTATCCGTAATGTCTGGGCGATCGTCGGCTCGATGCTGGTTGCGAGCCTGGTGCGAGTGTCGGTCAGCTATGCGCTGTTCCCCGGTAATCGGCGACGATTTCGTCCAGATAGGGAGGTCGCCAGTGATCTTTGGCGTTTCTCGCGGATGATCGCCGCATCGAGTGCATTGACGCTGGTCATCACGCAGGTCGACAAGCTGGCCATGAGCCGCATCCTGCCGCTCAGCCAATTCGGCACCTATGTGATCGCGTCGACCCTGGCCGCCGCACCGACCGCGTTCGCATACAATTACGCCTCAGGCATCGTTTTTCCGGCAGTGGCGGCGGCCTGGCGGGCGGGCGGTTCGATCAGCGATGCTTATTACCGTTGCTGGGGACGCTTCTTCTACTTCTACGCCTTTTGCGGAGGCGGGCTAATTGGCGGAGCGGACCTTTTGATCCGATTCCTCTACGATCCTCGTTACCTGCCCGCGATCCGGTATCTGCAGATCCTCGCGATCGGCACTGCAATGACGATGCTGACCCGAACGATGCAGGAATCGCTAGTCGCGAGCGGACACACTCGTGCGACATTTGAGCAAAACGTCGTCCGGCTCGTCTGGCTCATCGGCGGCGGCGCTATTGCCTTGCTTCGCAGCGATCCCATCATCTTCGTCCTGACCATCGGCCTCATTGAAATTCCGGCCTACGGTTATGCAGTCTGGCGGATGCATCGCTTGGGTCTGATCCGTTGGGCGCGTGAGCTATCAATCCCACTGACGATTGCCGCCGGCTTTGGCATCGGTGGCGCTTTCAGCCTCGGTGGACGCCTCTTCCTTCCTAACCTCTAGGTGGCCACTTGTGTTTTGGGTGCGGGCACCGAAGCACGTCCATCAGACATCATTTTTTTCGGAGCGGCTGCACGCCGTGCCCGGGCAGAAGTCGCAACCGAACCCGCAATTAGGAAAGTCAGCGACATCGTGCTTGCGTTCGGAATCATGTCGATGACATCAATGCCAAGGATTAGCGCCAGCCCCCCAAGTGTCAGGCTGGCGGGCGTTACCTTCTCGTCGACGGCGCGATAGGCGCCAAACGCGGCAGCAGCGAGCAGCCCAAACATCGAAAGATAACCGAACCAACCGTACATCCCGAATTGGATGATCCATTGCCCATCCGTGATCGAAATATCCTTGCCCGTGTCACGGTCGTAAACCCTGTTGCGGCCCCAGGTTCCCCAGCCGAGGAACGGCTTCTCATTCGCCTTTGCGAGCAGCTGTCGCTCATTCTGGATCCGTGTATCGAAAGATTGACTGCGGTCACCACTGATCGAGCTCGCTACATTTGAAATCGCTTCCACTGGCACCAATCCGTTGCCCCGCAATGCCGGATAGGCGCACACCAGGAGAAGCAGAGCGCAAGCAATTTTAGTCCATGTGCGCGGTCGTGTGAACAGCACAAGGGGTAGCGTAGCCGCGGCGTACATGACGGCTGCGAGCGACTTGCAGAGAAGCAGCAGTATGCCGAGATAGCCGGAGGCGGCTCCGGCGGGGACCCGCAGAATCCGCCACTTGCCGCGCGCCAGGATTACAGCTGCCGTGAAGGCGAGGCAGGTGAGTAGAGCAAGCTCCAGCCCGTGACCGACGAATACTACCGGCCGAAATCCCCCGGCACGCATCTGCTGAAGAAATTCAGTCGGATGATAGCCATAGACCCAGCGGTGGAGCTGCGGACTGAACCGAATTTCGAACAACATTGGGAGGCTGTAGACTAGGACGGCGGCGGCCAAGCTCTTTAACAGCAGGGAGCGGCCATGGTCGCTCGAGAGAAACCGCATCCCGACTATCATTGGAAGAAGCGCGACGGCCTGGCGGAATGCAACTTTAAATCCATCCAGTGGATAAAAGCCCGGAATGCTGCCTGCCGCAGTCTGGAGCTCATAACTGTTGGTCAAGCTCGTTAGAATTGGCGCAATTACGAATGCGATTCCCAATAACACGATGAAGATCGACGGTGCGCGCGCTTTGCTCCCGCCGCCCTTCATCCAGCACAACACGAACGCGCTGATCGCAGCAATGCTCATTCTGTCCAGCGGCGGCAGCAGCGGAAGCTCAAGCTTCAAATATGCGGGCAGCAAGAGCTGTGCGCCCAACATTGACCAGATTGCTGCAGCCTCGATTGGCAGCATGACGAACAGGATGACGCAGATCGCCGGCCAGCTCAGCAGAGCAATATAAGCAAATTGGTTTGCGGCTGGCCCGACTTCCATTCCTAGGACATTCCCATCCAGTCTTCGGCGTCACGCCATGGATAGAGTCTCAACCCGACTGCCTCAATCGGCATTTCGGGCCGGCGCTGCAAATCGGCTAACCTCTGCGCGTGCGCATCCATTCCTTTGGAGCGCCACGTCGCGCGAAGCCCAGATAAAGCGGTATCTTCCACAAGAGGTAAACGGGGATCCGGATCATCCCGCGAAGGCTGATGAACGAGGGTCTGCTCAGCATTGCTGCGATCACCACCCCGATCCCCGCGAACAGAATGGAAGAGGCTAGCAAAAGCGACGGCCAAGGACTGAAACCTCCCAGCCAAACCGCCATGATCGACAATAAGAGTGCCGCGAGATCCACAAGCACCAACAGCGTGAACGGAGGAATCAGCAGATTGAGGGCGCTCCACAATAGTTTCGGGTCGCGGCGGAACAGGCTCCGCACGAATATCCTCGGCGCCCATTTGGCCGCGCTCTCGAGGTAGCCGCCCTCCCACCGGCGTCGCTGATCAAAGGTATCGTGCGCGCTGGCCGGCTCGCTCCAGACGGCGGCATCCTCGACGAGCAACGGCCGATGGCCTGCGTCGGCAAGCTCCAGCCCCATCTCGAGGTCCTCGACGATATTGCCGGTCGCAAGATCGGCGCGCTCGAACAGGTTCCAGGGCAGCGCAATGCCAGTGCCGAGAAGATGGACACGACCGGCAAGCCGCTGAAGTGCGCGCTGGCGGACGAGATTCTTGATGTAGAAGGCGAAAGTGGAGAGCTGAAGCGTGGGGGGTCCGGCGGGGGCCGGCCTCTGGAGATAAACCGCCTGGCACGGGCTGCCGGTCGAAACGCATCGCTGAATGAGACGTCCGATACTCGCCGCTTCCGCCGAGCAGTCGGCGTCGATGATGAGGACGACATTCGGCGGATTCTGCCGCAACGCCGTTCGAGCAAAATCGAGCGCATAGCCCTTCCCTCGGAGCTCGGGATCGAAGCGCTCGACAACTTCGACCCCAAGGCTCCGCGCTATTTCTGCAGTCGAATCGCTGCAATTGTCGGCGACGAGGAGGATCTTCGCCTGACCGGCCGCCGCTCGATTGAGCTCAGCCAAACTCTCGGCGATGATCGCCTCCTCGTCATGCGCCGGAACAATGATTGCCGCGCGTGCCTGCAGCGCGGCTCGCGGCTTCGGCTGCCGGAGGGGCCTCATGCCGACGAACAGCTCGACTGCAAAGCAGAAGGTCAGCAGTGTGAATGGCGCCAGGATCAGCACGAGAAGAACGGTCACGTGGGATTCTTACCAGTTATGCTCGAGAACCGCGATCATAGCTGCGCTCCTCGCCCGTCCCAAAGGGAGACTGCCGCAACTTGCGGGGAAGTAAAGGAAAGTTTAGCAAGGCCGGCAGGCTCAGGTGAGAGGGTCCCGAGTGCGGCAAGAGAGTCGGAGTTCGCTTGTTGAGGTAGCGCCTCCGGCCTCCGGAGGGCTGATCTCGCCTCCGAACATCATCTTTGCGCTTGGTATCGCTGCGATCGCCCTTCCGACGATGGTCGGCGTCGCGCGGTTCAGCTGGTCGACCGAGCAAGGTGGGCATGGACCGCTCGTCCTCGCAACTGGAAGCTGGCTACTGTGGCGGGAACTCAAGGCCGGCAATGCCCAAGCTAGTCCAGGCAATCTCACAATCGGATTGCTGCTTCTCGCGCCGCTGATGGCGATCTTTCTCGTCGCGCGCATAACCGGCGTGCTCGTGATCGAAGCCTTCGCAATGTACGGCGCGCTGATCACTGCGGCCTATCTGCTGGTCGGTGGCGCTGTGCTGCGTACTCTCTGGTTTCCCTTGGTCTATCTGGCCTTCACTCTGCCCCCGCCCGATACGGTCGTCGCCGCCGTCACCCAGCCGATCAAGATCGCCATTTCGCAATGGGTCGTGTCGCTGCTCCACGTCCTCGGCTATCCAGTCGCAAGTTCGGGCGTCACCATTCAGATCGGCCAATATCAATTGCTCGTGGCAGCGGCCTGCGCGGGCCTCAATTCAATTGTCACACTGGGCGCTTTGTGCCTGTTCTACGTCTATCTGCGCCACCGTTCGAATTTCACTGCGTTCGTGGTGATGTCGCTCGCTGCGATCCCGGTCGCCGTCGTATCGAATTTCGTTCGTGTGCTCGTCCTCGTCCTGATCACCTATCATTTCGGAGACGCCGCAGCCCAAGGCTTCATCCATGACTTTGCCGGACTTTTGATGTTTGCGGTCGCACTCCTGACGGTCTTCGGTATCGACCAGCTGGCAACTCCCCTGTTCAATCGGCGCACTGCGAAGGGCGAAGCGTGAAACCGGTTGTCGGCAGCTTCACCGAACCGCAGGTCGACCGGCGCAAGATATTGCTGGGACTCTTATTTTGCTCCGCGGCGGGCCTCGCAGCTTGGCGCCAGCCGGCCAGACATCTCGATTACCTCGGACGCGACAAACTGGACGATGTCATTCCCAAGGAGATCGGTCCATGGAAATTCGTTGCAGCGAGCGGCCTGGTCGTTCCTCCGAACGATCAGCTTTCCCGAGCGCTCTACAGCAATCTTCTGACGCGCGTATATTCGGACGGGGTCAATCCACCGGTCATGCTGCTCGTCGCACAGAGCGGGAGCCAGACCGGCATCTTGCAGATTCACCGGCCGGAAACCTGTTACACGGCCAGCGGATATCAGATTTCGCCGGTGACTCCGCAGCCGGTCCAGATTGGGTCGAAACTCGTCCCGGTGAACAGCATGGATGCGACTGCGGACGGTCTTGTCGAACATGTCATCTATTGGACCCGCATCGGCAACAGGATGCCCGCGAGCTGGAAGCAGCAGCGACTGGCGGTCGCCGAACAGAATCTTCGAGGCATACTTCCGGACGCGATATTGGTCCGCGTATCGACCGTCCGGAATGACGCGGACGGCGCCCGGGCGACGCTCCAATCCTTCGTTCGCTCGCTGATCGATGCCGTTCCTCCGAACCGTCGTTCGGTGCTCATCGTCTGAAATTCGCTCGCACCGGGCCGTGCGAACGGGCCGTCACGACTGCGAAGGTCGCTGGAACGGCTTTATGAAGTACACAATGAAACCGATCGTCGCTGCGAGCAGCGCGACCGCGGCCAAGTCCTGGCCGTGATTTCCAAGGTAATTCGCGACCGCGCATCCGACGCCGGCCCCCAGGTAATAAAGCAGTGACACGTCCTTCTCGGCGCGTTCGCTGGTCGCGCGCTGCAAGAAGAGAACGATTAGTCCCGCGAAGATTGCGAGCGAGACCCAGTCGTAGATCGAATCCATCCTCCACCCCCCCTGCTGGCACCTGTTAATAGCCCATGCTATGTCCCAAGCATCTCATATTTCAACGGGGTGGGTAATGGGTCAGCGCATAGTCTTGGCGATCGTTCTCGCGGTTCTCGTCTCAGCCTGCCAGAAGAAGGCGGAAGGACAGACGGTCGCAGTCGTGAATAATGAAGAGATCACTGCCTCCGATCTCAATGCCGAGCTGACCAGCGAGAATGCGCCGGTAACCGGCACGACCAACGAGATGCGTGCCCAGGCTCTCCAAAAGCTCATCGACCGCCGGCTGCTTGCGCAGGAGGCCAAGGCTGAAGGCCTCGACAAGTCGCCCGATTTCCTCAACCAGCAGCGGCGGTCGACCGAGGACCTGCTGATCAACATGCTGGTCTCCAGAAAGGTCAACACCGCCCAAATTCCCTCGCCGGACGAGATCAGCCGATACGAGGCGAGCAAGCCCGAAGCTTTCTCCAATCGAGAGACCTGGACTCTCGATCAGATCACTTATGCGACCCCCAAGGACCAGGCGTTGAATGCGAAGCTGAGCGCTGCAAAGTCCGTCGACGAAATAGGCCAGATCCTGGCCGCTGCCGGAATCCAGTTCACGAGGGGCACGAAGAAGATCGATACGGCGATCTTCCCTCATGTCATTTACGCTCAGATCGCCGCCCTGAAGCCGGCTGAGCCGTTCATTGTCCCGGGTCCGGGTCGGTCGGTTGCCAACGTGATTGCTGCTCGCGAGCCCAATCCGCTCAGCCCCGATCAGGCTCGCCAGGTGGCGCTGAACGGGATCAAGCGAGATCAGCTCGAGAAGTTCGTTCAGGATCGGGTGAAGAGCCTCAAGACGACCGCGAAGATCGAATATCAGCCGGGCTTCGCGCCGCCCAAGAGCTGAGTTTCTCAGCCCTCCTCGTCCACCTCGCGGCTCGCATAATATTCGCTCGCGTAGCGGTCTTCGATCCCATAGCCCTCGCTGACCAGCCCGCCCCGATACTTGTTCAGGACGACGCCGGCGAGGCGCTCATGGCCAAGCAAGTCGATCGCGGCTTCGACCTCGCGCTGCGTGGTCTTGCCATCCTGTGCGACGACCAGATAGCCATCGAGCGATTCCATGATGATCGAGGCATCGTCATTGGCGAACGCCGGCGGCAGATCGCAAATGAAAAAGTTGCGCTCGTCCGAGTTGCGCATGGCGCGGAACAGTCCAGTCGCGCGATCGCTCGCAAGAAGCTCAGCCGACAGGACAGGCCCCGGAAGGCTCGGTATGACAATCAGCTCCTGGCCCTGCGGAATGAAACCCGGAAGAGTGGAGGATTGCGGCTGCTCGAGAAATTCGACAATGCCGCTCTGGGGTTCGATCCCGAAAATATCCTTGATCGTGCTGCGCCTGAGATCGAGGTCGATGAGATAGGTCTGGAAACGCGGATCCCGGCTCAGCGCTGCAGCGACGTTCGCGGAAACGAACGACTTGCCGACATTGGGCGTCGCCGAGACCACACCGAGCATCCGCCAGCCACGCTCGCGTTGCAGTGCGACGAGCTTGGAGCGGATCAGGTTGAAACTGCGCGAACTCGCGTTGCGGCTGTCGAACCCGTGAACCAAGCGGCGTCTTGCAGCCGGGCCGCTCCAGGGAAATTCGACCGCCTGGCTGCGCGTTGGAAAGACCGGCGCAATCCTCACCTGCCTGACCTCGCTTCCCAAGTCTGGTCTTTGTTCAAACGAACTATGCTGCAAGGCGCTTCTCCCGCGAGAAGATAGCGGATAAGCGCCCGGTGCGCTGCTGCTTCGGTTTGATGAGCGGAACGATACCGATCACCGGAATCCCAAGCCGCTCGAGTTGCCGCGGGCTTCGGACGGGCCGATTCACAAGCTCGAGGCCAAGCGCCAGAAGGAGGCCCAGGAACAGCCCGGATGCCGACCCTGCGGCAATCAGAAGCAGGCGGTTCGGCGAATAAGGCCGGTCGGGCAGATTGGCGGGCTCCACCAGCGAGAGACGCTCGGCGCGTTGTTCGGTCGCCATCCTTGCGCTGTTCTGCGCCTTCAACAGGTTCTCGGAAATTTCCTGATACTGATTGCGCAGCGTAGTCGCCCGGTTCTCAAGCTGCATCGCCTGCTCCATGATCGCCGGCGCACGGGCCTGGCCTGCAATTGACGCATTTGCCCGCGCGAGTGTTTCGTCACGCTGTCCCATCAGCTGGTGGATTGCTGCATTATTGGCTGCAATCTGCTCTTGAATTGCGCTGCCGCTGTCGGAATTCTGCTGCGAGACCCGGCGCAGCTGCGCGACCCGCTCCTTGGCCGCGATCACGTCGGGGTGCGTGTCATTATATTGTGCCTGCGCAGCGGCGAGTTGCGCTTCGGCTGCTGCAAGCGCGTCGTTTCTTTCCGCCGGGCGCCGGCTCTGCGCGATCAGTTGCCGGTTTTCGTTTTGAAGCGAAGTGATCTGGGCGCTGAAGCTGCCAGTGTCGATAAGTGGCGGAGCGCCGCTGCTCGCAAGTGCAGCACCATTCTTGGCCTTGAGCGCAGTGAGCTGACCTTCAATGTCGGAGATCTGGCTCTGCAGCTTGGTCGCCTGGTCCTGGAGGAAGCGAACCGTGAGGGTCGCCTGGTCCTCGATGTCCTGGCTGTCCATGCTGAGAAACTTCGTCACGAAGCTTTGCAGTACCGCCTGAGCCTTGGCGGGATCGGGATAATCGAAGCTCATCGCAATCGCGATGGTGTTGTTCTGAGTCCCCGACTGCTGCCCAATATCGCTCGACAACGCGCCGACACTGGTCGCATGCCGCATCTTCTCAATGATCTTGGACAGCGGCTCCGTGCGTCGCTCGCGCGGATAAAGATCGTTTTGATCGATCAGCTGAATGAGGTCGCCGCGGCTAAGTACCTTCTCGCGAATCCGGGCGATGCGCTGTTCGACGGCGCCGTTGGTCGGTGCGTTGACCAGGGTCGTTGGAAGGTCCTGCGACTGCACCAGCAAAGTCGCGGTCGAGCGATAGGTTCTGGGCAGCGCGAAGGCGAGCGTTGTCCCGACGACCAGCGTCACGAGGAAGCAAAAAAGGACATAATAGCGCCGCTGCCACAGGATCACCGGCAAATGGTTCACCATCCACGCGGGGGAGGAGCTGCTATGCTCGGTAGGCTCCATCTCGATCATTGCACGTCACCGAACCTATAACGGATAAACACCGAAGCACTGCCATCAGTCTTTGGATCTGGTCCTCGCTCGGTCAGCTTGCGGGCGGCGAGGTTCAAGCCGCCGTACCAGCGGCTGCCGATCCGCCGCGTGTAAGCGGCAGCTGCCCGGTAATAAGTAGCGTTCGAAAATGTACGTCCGGTTATCACCGAAATCGGAGACGAATAATGATTGCCGCTCAGTGCGAACTGAATCGTCGAATCCGCGTCGAGCCGGCGCGAATAGTCGACACCGAGGCTGACCGACCTTGCCGGGCCGGCAACGGTGGCTGTCTGCTCATCGACCGACCCATGAGCGCAGAACTGCCCGCGCTCGCTGGCCGAGCAGAGATTGGCCTGGGCTGCAAGACCGGTCGTATGGCGCGTAGTCACTCCGTCATCGACCCTTGCGAAAGACGCACCGACTGCACCGTCGAAAGTGAGCCGCTCTGCAAGAAGGACCCGCGCCGTAAATTGCGGCGTGATCATCGAATAATTGGCCGGGCCATTGTAATCGGTTCGCTGCGCGACCACCCGCGCTCCGATCGTCGTGCGCGGGCTGATCTGGCGGTCGTATCCCAGCGACACCGGGATCGTCCAATAGCTGCTATTGGTATTGATCGCCCCGCTCTTGAAGACGACCCGCTCCGCTCCGGAGCTGAAATTAAGGCTATCGCGGGCACTCAGCGTCAGCTGGCCCCCTGCATGACCGGCAAAGCGATATTCTCGACCCGTAACCGAAAGGAAATCCCTTCCCGGCGGGAGGAGCCCAGGGGGCGTCCCGGGCGTGCCCGGAAGCGGTGGAACGTTGGGCACTCCAATAATCCGTGTGTCCAGCTGGCCGCCCCTGTCGTAGGAGGCGCTGAGATCGCCGAACAGCCGAAGCTTTTCACTAACCGCTGCATCGTGACGAGCGTCGACCGAAAGCGACTGCTGCGAGCCATGGTGCTGGGTGTATCCCAGCTCTTCGCCATAGGCCGACAATATTGTGGTGCTGCGCGCGCTGACCCGCGTGTGCACGGCATGGAGAGCAACGCGCCCGAATGCACTGCCCTGGTCAGGGGCCAGAGAAAGCAAGGGGTTGGTCGAATAGCCAGCGCCTGCCTCGACATCGAGATAGGTCGATTGGCCGATCTTTGGACCGGGTGAAAGATCGGTCGAAGCAGCCCCCGAAGGAGCTGGCGTCGACGCCTGAGCCAGGGCAGTGAGGAGGATCAGCGCGCTCATCAGGGCACCACCAGCGTATCGCCGCTTTCGATGCGGGGTATCTCGTTGGGACCAAGGCGGCTGGTATCGCCGCGGAGCGCGTCCTGCAGGCGCACCGGCAGAACGTACAATTGATCGCCCGCCTTGCGGATCACTTTGGCGGAAGCGGTATTGGCAAATTCCGCCGGACCGCCGGCGATCGCCAGCGCCTCGAGCGCGTTGACATAGCGACCGGGTGTGAAGGTCCCGGGGTTACGAACCTTGCCGACTACCGAGAACTGATAGCCGCTCGCCCTTTTCACCGACACTGTGACCTGCGGGACTGGCCCCTTATACTGCGGCTGCAGTCCGGCTGTGATCACTCGCTCGATTTCACTCGGGAGGTGGCCGGCGGCATTGACCTGGCCGACCAGCGGAAATGCGAAGGTCCCGTCCGGCAGCACCAATTCTGTTCGCTGCAGGCGCTCGTCACCCCATACCAGGATTTCAAGCTCGTCGCCGGGATTGATCCGATATGGCATCGCAACCGGCGCCGACGCGGTCGGCTGCGCCGCGGGAACTGCAGTGCCGAGGGCGAAGCTGAGGAGCGCCAGCCATGAAAAGAGGAACGCTATTCGCCGTCCGATCACCACCTGTCCCCTTCTGACACATATATCCCCTCGGCAAGCAATCCGGCCGGCGAGTCGATTGGAATCACTCTATTGCCTTGTTAAATTTAGAAAAGGATAATCCCCGCCCCTGGAGTAGCCATTTAATGCCGCTGCCGACGCATCCTATATTGCGCGCCGTCGCTTGGCTATCCGCGGCATTTCTCGTGGCCGGCTGCAGCTCGTCCGACTCTCGCGCACAGGCCGCGCTCGGCGAATATCAATCGGCAGCAGCGGCCAATGACCTGCTGGGAGCGCGCAAGGCGCTCTTGAAGCTCGTGCGCGCCAAGGACGATGTGGCCGATTATTGGGCCGAGCTCGGCAAGCTTCAGGCTTCGATGGGCAGCTACGGAGATGCCTATTACGCCTTCACTCGCGCCTATGAGCTCGATCGCAGCAATCCCGAGCTGGTGCGCGCATTAACCGAGCTAGCGCTTCGTTCAGGCGATATGGCGATGGCCCAGGCTCATGCGGAGGAACTCGAGGTCCTCGCTCCCGGCGATCCATGGGTGAAGCTGGTCAAAGGCTATGCGGCGGTCGGCGAAGCCCGCTACGACCAGGCTCTCGCAATCGCCGATGGGATGCTCACCGCAACGCCTTTCGATCCGGCAGCGACCGTGCTGAAGGCACGAGCACTCATCGGTCTCAAACGAGAAGACGACGCCGTCGAACTTCTCAACAAGCAGGTGCAGTCGCAGCCGTCAGATAGCGGAAGTCTAGCGCTTCTAGCCCGGATCTATGACCGGCGAAGCGACTGGGCGAAGGTTGCCGACGCGACTGCACGCATCAGCCGGCTCGCGCCGCAGGACCGGCAGAATTTGCTGACCCTCGTCGGGGCGGCGCTGCGCTCGGGCAATGTCCCATTGGCGCGGGAGGCGTCGTTCAAGCTTCTCCAACCTCAGGCAGAGGCTGCAATTGTATCGGCAGTGCTCGAGCGCTGGGCGGATTACTGGCCTTCACCGCAGCGCATCGACGATGCGCGTCGGCTGGCGAGCTCCGCGGACAACGACAAGAGATTGATTTACGCAGCCTTTCTCAGCCGGGTTGGAAGCCCCGCCGACGCGATACGCCTGGTTGGCCCAGCTGCAGCGCTGCCGGTCAATGCCGCCAATGCCGAAGCCAATGCGGTTCTCGGCGATGCATTGTTCCGCAGCGGCAATATCGCGGCCGCAAAGGCGCGGCTTGATGCGGTTATTGCCTTCGATCCGGGGAATGCTACTGCGCTCAGGGGCCGCTCGGAGCTGGAGATCCGAATTGGTCGCGCGAGTGCAGCGATCGAGGACGCGCAGAAGCTTGTGACTGTCCTTCCCAATTCGCCGCGCGATCGACTGCTCCTCGCCCGCGCCTATGCGGCGGCTGATAACAAGCCCTGGACCGACCGGACCTTATGGGCCGCATTCCAGGACATTCCAGCCGATGAGAGCCTCTATTCCGCGCTCCGCTCCTCGAGGGCTGGAAATGCCGACGCGATGAACGAGTTGCAGGCCGAGTTTGAGCGGCAACGCGACGCAAAGCTCAGCCGGGGGCTCCTGTAAATGCGGATGGACGATAATTACAGCGTTGCTGCAGCCGACCCAAGCGCAGCGAACGAAGCGCCGGCGAGGCCCGCTTACAATAGAGGTCTTCGCTTTACGTCGAACGTCGTTGGAACACTTTTCCTCGTCACCGACATCATCTGCTTCATTGTCAGCGCGCCAATCACACTTGCGGCTTATTCACTGGTGCGCGGCCAACGCATTGCAGTTCCGGTCCACATCACGGCCTTCATGCTGATGCTCGGCAGCTACTTGCTGATCCGGATGTCGCGCCAGGCTTATCGGCGCAGCCTGCTCGATCTCGGCGATCACAGCGACACGACCTTCGATGCAGTGATCAGCAGCCTGATTGCCTCGGCTCTCATCTGGCAGGCTGGAATGGTCGAGGACTATTCGCGGGGGATCACCCTGCTCTTCCTGCTCAGCGTCGTCCTGTGCCTATCGGTTTCGCGCCCGATCCTGCACAGGATCATCACCAGGCTTGCCGAACAGGGCCAGATTGAACAGCGGATCGCCTTCTACGGGGCGGACCCGGATTCCGTGGCGTTGACGCGGCAGCTGCTCGAATCGCTCAAATTCCCCCATCTGCGCTTCATCGGCATTGCCGACGATCGCAGCCGTGCAACCCAATTCGACGATCTGCCGATGCTCGGCGACTTGCCCCAATTGTGCGATCTTGCGCGGCGCGGTGAAATCGATCAGGTGCTGATCAGCGGCGGCCATTTCACCCCCAAGCGGCTCGAGCAAATCGTCGAAGGCCTGAGCGAGGTTTGCGTCGACGTTTCGCTGATCCCGTCGCAGGCAATCGAACTCTCTCCCAATTATCGAGTGAACCTGCTCGGAACGGTGCCGGTCCTGACGCTGTGGCAGCGGCCGTTTCGCGACATGGGCCAGATTGTGAAGCGCGCCGAGGACCTTGTCCTCAGTTCGTTCGCGCTGATCCTGCTTTCGCCGGTTCTGCTGGTTACGGCTTTGCTGGTGCGCTTCAGCAGCCCCGGGCCGATCATGTTCATCCAGCCCCGCGTCGGCTTCAACAATGAGACAATCCCCGTCTTCAAGTTCCGGACCATGTACACCGACAAGACCGATGTCGGCGCTCGGCAGACGACTACCAAAAACGATCCGCGGGTAACTCCTGTCGGCCGCATCCTGCGCCGGTTCAGCATCGATGAATTGCCGCAGCTTCTGAACGTCGTTCAGGGCAGCATGTCGCTGGTTGGGCCGCGCCCACACGGAACCGAGATGATGGTCGGCGACCGTTTCTATCATGAAGCTGTCCGCGGCTACGCCGGCCGTCATCGCGTGAAGCCCGGAATTACGGGCTATGCGCAGGTGAAGGGCCTTCGCGGTGAAGTCCGGACGATCGAACGTGCCAAACGCCGGGTTGAGCTCGACAAATATTATGTCGACCATTGGTCATTCTGGCTCGACATGTGGATCCTCTTCGCAACCGTGCGTGCGGTCCTCTTCGACCGCGATGCATACTGAGACTGGGCAGGTGTAGCCGAGATGGACTGGCCGACTGCCACAGACTCTCTGGCCCGCTCGGGAGGCGGTACCGACCCGAGCAGCGGCGGGGCGCGCGTATTCTTCACGAAAGGCGCCGCCGAACCACTCGGAGTGATCGCCCGCAAGGAGATTGGCGCGAGCGTCGCTCGGCCCCGCTCGCCGGCTTACACTCGGCTCAAGGGCTTCGCATCTGCAGCTCTGCTACTGATCGTGGGGGGATCGGTCGCACGCTTTGAACAAGCGCCGATTGGGACAGCTGCGACCGGTCCGGTCCAGGCGGCGGCGGCGGCGGCGCCGGTTATCAGCTTGCCGCCGCCCGACATGCTGCGACCGCTTTCGCCGCAGGAAGCGAGCCAGGAAAATGCCGAGCGTCCGTTTGTAAATCGCGCTGACAGCCCGGCGAGCCGATTCGTTCTGCGCGTCGGCGCCGACGACCGGGAGCGCGCCCTCACCTGTCTGACCCAGGCGGTCTATTACGAAGCTGCGGGCGAGGGCGTCGAAGGTGGCCGGGCAGTGGCCCAGGTCGTGCTCAACCGAATGCGGCACCCGGGCTATCCAGCCAGCGTGTGCGGCGTCGTCTATCAGGGTTCCGACCGTCCGACCGGTTGCCAGTTCACCTTCACCTGCGACGGCTCACTGCTTCGTCCGCCGGTCGAAAGTCTGTGGACTCGCTCGCGCAAGATCGCCGAGGAAGCGCTCGCCGGGCGCGTGTTCGCTCCGATCGGCCACGCGACTTCTTATCATGCCGATTATGTGCTGCCTTACTGGGCCGATTCCCTCGACAAATCGGTCCAGATCGGGCGCCATATCTTCTACCGGTTGCGCGGCTCCTTCGGCGATAGCCGATCCTTCTTTCAACATTATGCGGGTTTGGAGCCGCAGCTGCCTGATCCGCGTGCAGTCGTGGTGCCACAGGCCGCTGCTGATGCTGCGCAGCTTGCGAGCGCGCTGATCAGCGACGGAGTCAGTGGGTCGGCATCCAATGTCGAGAAACCCGCCCGGCCCGACTCGCCGCTGGCAGTGGACGCCCAGCGCTCGACCCTGATCGCCGATTCGGAAATTGCCCCTGTGACTACGCACCGCGTAAAGTCCTCTTCCGACTGCGCTGCAGCGAGTGATCGCAAGCAAGTGACTGCGCTCGGCGCAAATGACCTGCGTGCAGGCACCGCCGCCTCCGGCTGCTGAAGCTCAACAGAACGACTTCGGATAAGGAGAGGGAATTGGGCGACGCTTCGCTTGCCTCAGCGGGCTGCGACGTCGGCGGCTGCGCCGAATCGCGACACCCCGGCAAGATCAAGCGCCAAGTAGCTCGCTCCCGGAACCGGATTGTCCATGTGGAGCAGGGCGTTCGATGACCCGGGCGCATTGAGCGTGAGCCGGCTGACCGAGAATGTGAAGTCAAACAGCTGAAAGACCGATCGGTCTCGGAAAAACCCGCACCTAAGTCGCCGATGTGAAATGCCGGTCGCGACCTCCCGGTAAGCGGCGCGCCGAAGCTTGAGGCCCCGCTCGACAAGCGGGCACCACGCAAGAAAGGAAACCCGGCACCTGGCCGGGATTGGTGGTTTCGAACGGATGGGTCGAGCTTAAAGCGATTGGCGCCAATGCCCGCTGGCGATGGCCGCAAGAAACGCAAGCGGCCCGGCGTGAGCCGGGCCGCAGGGTTACGCGAAACGTAAATTAGTAGGTTAGGCGATCTGCATCAGAGCGCCGCTGCGCCGACGGCTGCGGCGGATCGCCATGCCGATGCCGGCAAAGCCGAGCAGCATCATGCCCCAGGTTGCGGGCTCCGGCACCGGAGCTGCAAGAACGAGACGAAGCTGCTTGAAGTCAGCAAAGCCGTTGGGAGCCGTCGCGACGAAGCTTGCGCCGGTGAAGCTCTCGCCCGGATCGGCGATGATGTCGAAGATGTTCGACCCATTGGCGTTGGTGATCGAGATCACCTTGGTCGCGCCGGTGTTGGTCGACAGAACGATGTCCATCGCCTTGATGTTGCCGTTCTCGAGGTTGAACTCGGCAGCAGTGAACGAACCGGTCAGCAGCGTGAAGGTCAGCTGGCTCAGCAGGCTGCCGCTGGCGGTGAAGATCGTCGCCGCACCGGTGTTGGTTTCGAGCAGACCATTGGCTGACGTGAAGTCGACCTCGGGCCCGCCGATGCCGACATTACCGGTAACCGTCGTTGCGCCCGGCGCATTGAAAGCACCCAGGTTGACGTTGGTCGTGCCGCTGACGCAGCTCGACCCGCTCGTGCACTGTTGGAGCGTGACGGCGCCGACCGGGGCCGCCCCCAAAACAATCGCCGCGGTGGCGAGAGCCAATTTCAAAACGCGTCGCATAACAAAATTCCTTCTGTTGCCCCTGAAGGGGGTCTCGTCAGCACTTTTTGAAGTGGAACGAGGGCCCTGCTCATCCGCCTTGGGTAAAAGGCGATTAAGCAACACCGCAATAAACGGATTTTTAACGATTCGCAATGATCGGGCGTTAACCAAGGCCGCGCGCGACTACTTAGCATTAGACGCTAGGTAATTATCCTACGTAAATATAACCATGTCGACGCCTGGACAATCGCGGAAAACTGCGAAAAACTGAAGCTTTCCGGCGTGCACCAATCCTCAGGCGGCGGGCCGGTCGGCAGGATGAAAACCGCCTCGACCGACGTTCCGAAGACACAGCCTGTCCAAAATTGGCACAAGGGCTTCAATTCGGCTGTGAGGTAGCGATAACCAGGCTTATTAGTATCGATGCAAACCGATTTCCCAATAAGGGGTTCATGGTGAATTTTCCGCGGCAACAGGAAGATTTCGTCACCTTGTCAGAGCGCGAGCGCGAAGTGCTGCAATGCATCGCCAGCGGGCTCTCCTCCAAGCAGTGCGCGCAGCAGCTCGGGATTGCGCCGCGAACTGTCGAGCGTCACGTCGAGAATCTTCGCAACAAGCTCCATGCCCGCAACAAGCCGCATTTGGTCGCCAAGGCGCTTTCCGCAGGACACATCTAGGAAGCGCGTCGACTAGCAGCCGACAATCTTTCTCTAACCGACAGCCGATCCTTTGCTATGGACCGGCCCGGGATCAGCTATCAGCGGAGTGAGAGTGCGCCTCGCTTATCTGTGCAATCTGTATCCGGCGGTCAGCCATTCCTTCGTTCGGCGCGAGATCGAAGCGGTCGAGCAGGCCGGGCATGAGGTCCATCGCTTTTCCCTTCGCCCGGCGCGCCCGGATCTGAGGGACGAAGCCGATCTGCGGGAAGAGTCGCTGACCGAAGTGGTACTCCGCCAAAGGCCCGCAACCCTGCTGCTCGCTGCCTTCATTCTATCTGCGTCGCGCCCGGGTCCGACCTTGGCCGCCATCGGCGCGGCCTGTCGGCTGAGCGCTCCGGGCTTCCGATCGAAATTCCGTCACCTTGCTTATTGGCTCGAAGCCGCCTGGCTCGTCCGGCGGATGGCGCAGCTCAAAATCCAGCATCTGCACGCGCATTTCGGCACCAATCCGGCGGCCGTCGCGGCGATTGCCCGCGCGTGGGGCGGGCCGTCATTCAGCTTCACCGTCCACGGTCCCGACGAGTTCGATGCGCCAGTGACGCTTTCGCTCCGGGCCAAGATCGAAGCGTCAAGCTTTGTTGCCGCAATCAGCAGCTACGGCCGAAGTCAGTTGATGCGCTGGAGTTCGCCTCGACATTGGCAAAAGATTGAAGTGATCCGCTGCGGGTTGGGCAGCGATTTTCTCGACCAGCCAATCGAGCCCAGTCCCGCGGCTTCGAACAAGTTCGTTTGCGTCGCCAGGCTGTCGGCGCAAAAGGGCCTGCCGCTTCTCGTCGCCGCATGCGACCGGCTCCGGGCAAGTGGCGAGCGCTTCTCCGTCACGATTATCGGCGACGGCGAAATGCGCGCCTCGCTGGAAGAAGACGTCCGTGCAAGGAAGCTGGGAGATGTCGTGTCGCTCGTCGGAGTGAAAAGCTCTGCCGAGATCCGGACCCAGCTCTTGGGTGCCCGGGCTTTCGTTCTGCCGAGCTTTGCCGAAGGCCTGCCGGTCGTGATCATGGAGGCGCTCGCATTGTCCCGGCCAGTCGTCACGACGGCGATCGCCGGCATCCCCGAGCTCGTCGATGACGAATGCGGATGGCTGATCGCCGCCGGCTGCGAGGAGGCTCTTGTCGAAGCAATGCGCGCAGCGCTGCATGTTTCGCCGGAGGAGCTTGCATGCAAAGCCGCGGTGGGCCGCAGGCGGGTCCACCAGAGGCATGATGCACAAGCCAATGCCGCTCTGCTCGTTCAAGCAATCGAAACGAGAGCCGCTGGAGCCGCGAACTAGGCTATCGCCGCGTCCACCGCATCATGGATCCCGCGCATGATGAGTGTTTCGCGGTCGGCAACAGGGTCCCAGCCCAGCGCTCTTTGCGTATCGCTACTGTCATAGGTCGCGCGATGCGCGCGGCAACGCCAATCATGAAGGGTCGAACGCCGGCGGTTCGGGTGCCTGACCAGATTCTTGGCCGTTTCCTTGATCAGGTCCGCTATCCAATACCGCCATGGTGAGCGCACGGACGCCTCGACCTTCACCCCTGCCCGAGCGCTGACTTCGGCCACATATTCGCGCGCACTGAGCAGCGGCTTGCCGGTGACGAGCAGCGTTCGTCCGATTATGTCCGGCGCATCCATCGCCTTCACCAGAGCGTCCGCGACATCGTCGACGAGAACCAGCGGCAGCTTGTTGTCGCCGCTTCCCCAATATCGGACCTCGGTTTCGCTTGCGAACTGCGCGACCCCAAGATGTGAGGGATCAGTGCCCGCGCCAATGACGATGCCGGGTCGAAGCACGACCAGCGGGAGACCTTTGTCCCGCGCCAGTTTCTGGAGCAGGTCCTCGCACGCGGCCTTGGACCGTGCATAAAGGTTGCGTCCGGCGATCCGTCCGTCGAGCGGCGTATCGCCGGTAATTCGCCGGCCGGGATTTGCCGAATCGTAGGAATCGATCGTGCCGGTATAGATGAACCGCGCGGCGCCGGCCGCTAATGCCTCTTCAGCGAGGACGCGCGTCGGCTCGATGTCGCCACGGACATAATCGTCCCACCTTTTCCCTTCGCATTTGGCGAGGTGGTAGACAGTGCCGATACCCTCAAGCGCAGCCTTCGCAACCTCGCGATTGCCGTGGAATCCTTCGTGAATCTCAACCGCCATGCCGGCAAAAGCGATCGCCGCTGCGCTTCTGCTGCGACTGAGAACCCTGACGGCGATTCCCTTCTCGACCAGCCGTGAGACAAGGCGCCGGCCGATGAAGCCGGTCCCGCCGACCACCAGAACCGACGGATTGGCAATCGGCTTGGTTTGGGTCCGCACCGCGATCGGTCTCTTGCTGGGGCCGCCCGCTCCGGCGGCTTTGCAGACCTCCTCGCAGAATTGGATGACCTTTGCTCCAAATGACCAATGGTGCCGCTCGTCAATGTCCGGCGACGCATAGAAGCGTGCAATGCTTCGCAACATGCTCTGCGTGAACGGTTCGCCTTCAAGCGACTTGCGCAGCGCTGCAATGATCCTGCGGCGGCGATCACCGGTCGCTGCTCTGGAGGCCTGCCGCGCGATCGACTTGGCGACCGTATAGGCATCGAAGATCGGATTGGCGGTCTCAGTCTTCTCTTTCCAATAAAAGTCCCTTCCGAAATCCAGCTGCGCACTACCGCCGCTGGCGCGGATTCGAAGGAGCCGGTCTGCCTGGCCGCTGGTCGTTGACAGCGACATTGCGAAGGTCGCCGCCTGATGCTGGCCAAGCACCGACCACGAGCGATAAGCACGCTCGCCGGTGGGCAGCTCAACTGCATTCATCGCAGCTGCAGCGCGAACCTCGGCAGCCCCCAGAAGATCCAGGACGAAGGCCGCAAGGTGCGGGCCAAGCTCAAAGAATAGATTGGCGGGCGCGCTCAGCATCCAGGCGTCGAAGGGCCCTGACCGCAATTGCGGCAATTCGAAGTTCCAGTTGCAGTTGAGATGGTCGATGCGACCCAGCTCACCCCGTTGGATCTCCGTGCGCAGCCGCTCGTAGGCAGGCAGGAAGAGGAAATTATGATTGACACCAAGGCGCAGGCCGCGCCGATCGGCCAGCTCGCCCAGCTTTCGACAAGCCTCTGACGAAAGCCCCATCGGCTTTTCCAGGAACACCGACTTGCCTGCTTCGAGCAGCTGCTCGGCGATGTCGAGATGGAGGAATGGAGGGACGAGCACATGGACCACGTCGCATTCGGATCGAGCGAGCTCGTCGACCGACGAAAAAGCTTGCTCGAACCCGAACTCGCTCGCAGCTTGAGATGCGCGCCGCGCGGACGTGTCAGCGACTGCGTGCAGGCTCGCACCCTCGACGGCCGACACCGCAAGTGCATGTGGTCTTAGAATGAAGCCGGCACCCACCATGCCGACTTTGAGTGGAGATTGAGTCACTTTGCTCACTTATACTCGATGATCCGGAAACGTCCGCGAAGTCGGTTCATGCAATAGCGCAAGACTCCGAGGAAGTTGGCGAACTTGCTGTAGATCATGAAGCGGGCGGCGAGCGCAGCATCGGACGCCGAAACGCCTGAGCGGACGTAGTAACGATGGACCCGCCAGGCGAGCAGGCCGTAGCCCGCAAGAAGCAACAGCGACAGACCGTGGGTCGGCCAGAGCAGCAGAATCATTGCTCCGGGCAGGGCACCGCCCCAGAAAATCGCGCTGACGAGCTCGCGGCGGCAATCCCTGAGCCGGCTGTGGCCGTTCAAGGCATAGCGCTGCGCAAAGGCGTGGCCGGCACGTACCGAGCGCTTCCACCACTCGCCGAAACGATGCATCTGGACGTCGTGGACGGCCATTGGGCACTCGATCTTGATGACCGAATGATTGGCGAGAGCCATTCGAACCCCAAGCTCTGAATCCTCCCCGGCGATCACCTGCTCGTTGAAGCCGCCGACCTCGCCAATCGCCGAAATGCGCGCTGCCATGATCCCGCCGAGCGCTGCGAAATTCTCTATCGGTCCCGCCGGGGATTTCCATTCGATCGCGCACAATCGATGATAAATTGATTCATTCGGCGATCGCTCGGACAAGTGGCCGGTAACGATTGCGCACTCGCCATGCTCCTCGAACGTTGTCGCTGCAGCGGCTGGGAAGAGCGGGTCCAGCAGGCAATCGCCGTCGAGGAACAGCACATATTGGATTTGAGGCCATTGACGCAGGGCCTCCCTCAGGCCTTCGTTGCGGGCCCGAGCCGCCGAGAAGGGCCGGGCCGGATCGAGTTCTATGACCGGAACTCCAATGGACCTTGCGAGCGCCGCACTTCCATCGCTCGATCCGGAATCGACATAGATGGGGGCAAGGCCGGCGGCTTGCACCGACCGCAGGCTTGGCTCAAGCCGCGCTCCCTCGTTACGACCGATTACGACCGCCGCCATTTTCAACGACGGATTCATCGCGCCATCCACGCCGGCGGCTTTCCGGGGGGATCGCCCCATAGCGGCACCGAAGGCCCGGGACCCGGCGATGCGCCGACGAGACGGCCCAGTCGAACCCTGTTTTGAAGCTTCGAAGCGCGAAAGATCGTCTTCAGCATTGCGATCCCGCGGCCGAGCACCCACGCCAGATCGGCAACAACTGCTGCTCCGGCTCCGCCGGTGAGCGCAAAATAACGGTGCCGCGACTGGTACCAATATTGCGGCATCTGCCGAGCCGCATCCGCAGAAACACCGGTCGAAGCGCCTTCGACATGAACCACGCGGCTCTCGGGCACGTGGCGGACGGTCCAGCCGCGCGCGCGCAGCCGATGCATCAGCTCGACTTCCTCGAAATAAAGAAAGAAGCCGTCATCAAAGAGACCAGTCTCACGCAGAGCAGCAGCTCTCAACATCACGCTTGCTCCGGTGACCCAATCGACCTCGACGCTTGGAGTGGCCTCGACCACGGCCGGCGAGATGCCGAGCAATCGGCCGAGCGCTTCCGACTGCGCAGCGTTGACGAGCTCACGTCCTGGCGACGGAAAGCGGAACGCGGACGCAACAGCACGGCCATTGGGGGCAAGCAGCTGGCTGCCCGCCGCAGCGCAATCCGGATGCGCTTTCAATTCCTTCAGGAGAAGCTCCACGGCGCCCTTCGTCACTTCGGCATCGGGATTGAGTAGATGAATATATTCGGGCGCGAATGCCTCCCGAGCAAGGGTGAGGATCGCCTGGTTGTTGGCCCAGCCAAAGCCGCCGTTGATGGGCAACGGCAGAAATGACGCCCACCCCTTATAGTCGGCCTGTGCCAATGTGTCGGCAAGCTCTTCGGCGGAGCCGTCGGCGGAGCCACCGTCGACCACGACGGCCCTGAGCTTCGGCAACAGCTGCCGCTCTGACCGGAGCGCCGCCACGCAACGCTTCGCAAGCTCCGGCGTGCGATAGTTGACGATCACGACGGCCACTGCCGCATCGGCAATCGCTTCGTCGCGGATCAGCGAACCCGATGCAGACGCGCCCACCCCAGCTCCCGTTCGAACCGCTCGCCCCTGCGCCCGCGGCACCTTGAACCAAGTGCTTAGCTGGTCAGGGCTCAGCCTCCAACCGGTGCAATGCCTCGGACCATATCCTGTCCCGACTTGGGAAAGGGCTGAGACAATGGCGGGCGCAGCAGCGCGTCGGCCTTGGCTTGCCACTTGGTGCCGCTAATATGGCGCAATGCTGCATCTGAAGCGCATGAACAATTACCTTGCTCTCGATCCCGATGAATGTCGGGATCTTGGCCGTTCGCTGGCTGACACTTATCGCAGCGCCTCGCCTTTTCCGCACATCGTGCTCGACGACTTTCTCGATCCTGAAACTCTGCGCACCGTGTTGGCGGAATTCCCTTCGAGCGACGACAAGAGCTTTTTCGACCGGGATCAGGAACGCTATAAATTCCAATATGCGCCCCACGAAATTTCATCGGGGCACATCAGAAATCTCTTCGCCGAGCTCAATAGCCAGGCATTCCTCGGCTTTCTCGAGGAAATGACCGGCATCCAGGGACTGATCTCCGATCCCTATTTCGAGGGCGGCGGCCTTCATGAAACCAAGCGCGGCGGCCACCTCGGGGTCCATGCCGACTTCAATGTACATGGACGGCTGAAGGTCGAGCGGCGGATCAATCTTCTCATCTACCTGAATGAGGATTGGAAGCCGGATTATGGGGGCCAGCTCGAGCTATGGGATACCGGCATGAAAGAGTGCATGGTCCGCGTGCAGCCTTTGTTCGGCCGCGCGGTCCTATTCAATACGAACCTCGACAGCTTCCACGGGCATCCCGATCCGCTGACCTGCCCGGGCGATCGTTCGCGCAAATCGATCGCGACATATTATTATACGGCGGCCGAGGACGGCTTCGCGCTATTGCCCAAGCGGACAACGAATTTCCGGGCGCGGCCAGGCACGACTGACAAAGCGGATTGGGAAATCCGCCGGCATCATTTCATCAACGATTGGGTACCGCCCAAGCTGCAGCGTCTCGCCCACCGCATTCTCGGCTGACATAACCGCTAGAGCTGCAAGATGGCCCGAGCTTTTGTTCGAACAACGTCGATCTTTTCATTCGGTACCGCAAAATAGTTGGTCGTGTGCCGCGGATATTGATGGCTGTCGATGAACACTTCGAGGCTCATCGCCGGCGCAGTGTGCGCCAGGCGGTTCGGCAGGAAAATCGCATATCCGTGACCGCTGAACCACGCCCATAGTTCAGCTTTGGTATAGCCAAGCACCTCATTGGGTGCGCTTTCAAACATTATGATTGGGCGCGAGTTCAACCGCTCCGAGCCTTTGAGCACCCCAAGCTCGGCGCCTTCGACATCGATCTTGATCACATCTGCATCGTCGACAATTGTATCGAGCCGCTTGAGAGGAACCTTGATCTCCCTCGCCTGGGTCGATGGCCGAGCCAGCGAACTGTAGCCGCTTGCAGCGTCGTTGACGAAGAACGACGTCTCGCCCTCATGGTCGGAAAGGGCGCATTCGACTACATCGATGTTCTTGAATTTCTGGCGTAGCCAGCGCGCCTTTTCGGGGATCGGCTCGACTGCGGTGATCTTGGCCCTTGGACAATTGGCCTGCACCTCCGCGATGATCGACCCGATGTGCGCGCCGACGTCGACAAATGTGCGGTCACAGAGACGGGTGACGAGGAATTCGGCAAGCTGATCATTGGCGATTGTGCCAATCGCCTCGCTGCTCGTGCGCCAATATTCAACTCTTGATCTGACGCGCATTGCGAGTCGTCCGAGCGGCGTCCCGACTAGGCGCTGCTTAAGCGGCATGACTTTGGCGGACATCGTCGAATTCGCGGATCAGTGAAACCGTATTCTCGATATTGCCGCGGCTCGAAGCCCCGAACACGATCGATTCTACATATGGCTCATTCACCACCCATTCGATCGCCTCGCGCGCAGAAATTCCGCCGGAAGCAAATACGGACATTGCAATGACGCGCGCCGGATATTTGGCTGCCGCTTCGCGATAACCCTCAATTCCGCCGCTCATCCGAAAACCGGCCTTGTTGACGTTTGCGCAGACTATTGGGTTCTCGACACCCGCCGAGTGCAGCGCCTCGAGTAGCTTGGGCAGATTCATCGTGAAGAAGCCGGCCTCAGCATTGTACCGCCGCTTCACATATTCCGCGAAGCTCGAAAAAACATCATTGGCGCCAAGCCCGAGGATCAGGTCGGTAACGACGTTTTGCAGGAAGATGACGGGAGTATTCAGCCCATCGAACATCTTCATCTCGGCATCGACCAGCATGGCCATCACCGATTCGACATCCTTGCCGAGCACCGCTCGAGTGCCTCGCGTCAGCGTGTCGATCATGCCGCCGGTCGGAACGAACTTCTTGAGCGCGCCCATATAGCCAAGCTCAGTTACAGCATTCGCATATTTGTGGGCGTAGGGCATGCCAGGATAGAAGCGAAAACCGTCCCATTTGTCGGGATTTGCGCGGACCTCGTCGGCGATTTTTCCGACCGTGTCGTGGGTGGTGCACATGAAACCGGTCACGCCGGCGCCGAGCGCCGACTGCAGAACGTCGATGATCGCTTCGACATCCTGGAACTTGATCGCCTGCTGGCGCGCCTTTTCCTCGGAGAAATGATTGATTCCGAAGAACTGATTGTCGCCGAATAAGATGCGTTGCACGTCAGCTCCCATTGATCGCTGCGGACTGGGCGGATGAGTCCACGACGGGCGATGCGAAAGAAGGTGGTCGATAGAGGCCGAAACGATCGAGCAGCACAAGCCAGAAGAATTCGAGCGTGCGTGTATAGCGCCGCCAGTAGCGCCTTGGCTCGGTGGCCATCCGATAGACCCATTCGAGGCCGTTGCGGGTCATCCATGCGGGTGCGCGCCGCACCGCCTCGGCTTCATAATCGATCGTTGCACCGACGCCCATATAGACCTTGACCCGGGGCATCCTCGCGCGGTGCCGGTCGATCCAGATCTCCTGCTTCGGAGCTCCGAGGCCAACGATCAGGCAGGTTGCGCCGGAAGCGTTGATCATCTCGATCGCCTGCGCCGTTTCCTGCTCGTCATTGACGAAGTTGAATGACGGGCCGTGCGCCCCAACGACGATCTCGCGCCCGGCGAGCCGGTTGATCCGCTGGCGCGCCATTTCGGCGACCCCCGGCTTGGCGCCGAGCAGGAAGATGCTTACCGCCGGGTTCGCAGCATGGTGCCGCCAATAAGCCGGCACGATATCCGATCCCGAAGACTTCTGCCGGATTGCGCGGCCGAGGAAGCCGAGCGCCCAATAGACATATTTGCTGTCCGAGGAGACGAGCGTCGCGTTGCGATAGGCTTGAGCGAAGTCCGCATTCCGCTGCAGCCAGTAAAGATGATCGGGATTGAGGGTGAAGAGGATCCCCTCGTCCAGCTCCTCGGCGATCTCCTGCACAGTCAAGCTATCGACCCAGGCATTGAGTATCCTCGATCGGTGCCAGCGCCGCTCGCCGGCGCTCCTGGGTTCTTTGTCGGCGGACATCAGCGGCTGAAGACGCGGGCGAGAAGCGACTTAGGCTCGTTTGCGGCGTGCAAATCCGGCTGGGGCGCTGCCGGGCTCGCTGCAGCTCGCTCCTTGATCATCGCGATCGTGAGGTCCGTATCGGCCGCCGAGTCAAAATCGTTGCGCTGCGGTTCGAGCTTGCGGATCGCCCGTCCGAAGGCTTCAAGTTGAGCGCTATATTCCTCGCCGCGCAGGTAGAAGCTTACCGGCGGCGTAAGGTCGGTGATGTGCCTGACGGTCCAGCCCTCGCGGTAGCCGTGCTTCAGGGCGTGCTTCCCGGTCAGAAACAGTTGAAGCTCGGTGCGATCGACATAGAGCTTTCCAGCCTCGCCCCAGACTGACAGCTTGGTGGTCATCTTCCGGACCGACGGATCGGACCAGTCCACCGACACCTGTCCGATGACCCCGCCTCCAAATTGCAGCAGCGCGTGCGTCTGGTCCTCGACCTCTGCGCTCAAATGACGGGGAAGCGAAGCGCCGAGGCAATGCTGTGGTGCCCCCAGCACCCAATTCATGAGGTTGATCGGATGCGCCGCATAATCGTGAAGGCAGCCGCCTCCCTGACCGGCCTTGCCGCGCCACGTCGGTTTGGTCCGCCTGAGCACGACGGGACCGTAAGATTCGGCAAGCACGTGGCTGATCTTGCCCAGCGCTCCCTGCTTGAGCAGTCGGACGGCCTCCGCGAACGTGCCGACATAGCGATTGTGATAGCCGACCTGCGCGACCAGGCCTTTCGTTTCCGCGGCTTGCGCGAGCTCCCGGCTTGCATGCTGATCGAGCGTCAGTGGCTTCTCGGCGAAGACGTGCAGCCCGCGGTCGAGCGCTTTGCGGATCATTGGCTCATGCGCGATCGTCGGAGTAGCAATGATCACCGCATCCAACGCCTGAAGCTTCAAGACCTCGTCATAATCGTTGAAGCCCTTGAGCCCGGTGACTTTCCCGAGCACGTCGGTGACCAGCTTGGAATTGTCGCACATTGCGACAACTTCAAAATCGTCGAGCGCGTTGGCTATGCTGAGGTGGGACAGGCCCATTTTACCGAGGCCGATCACGGCCAGCCGAATAGTCACTTAAGCTCCCTCTCGACGCGAGGCGGAAGGGATGCGCTACGGCTCCCTGCCGGTCAAGAACGACAGGCCTCAAGTCCCATGATGAAACGACGATGCGAGGTTCAGGCGGCGGCGCGGTTCAGAATCTGGCGAACCATCAGCTCGGCCGCCGACGAATCCTCCGAAAGCTCTTCGATCGCGACGATCTTGCGCTGGGCCCCGTCGCGGCCGAGCTGGACGACGACATCGATGACCGATCTTGCATAGTCGATCGTTTCGCCGCGCGAGAGGCCGAGACCCGATTGCATGACCATCAATGCCAGCTGCTCGAGCGCGCCGCTGGTCGAATTGGCGTGGATCGTGCTGAATGAACCGGGGTGGCCGGTGTTGACTGCACGCAGGAAGCTGACCGCCTCCTTGCCGCGAAGCTCGCCAAGCAGAATTCGGTCCGGACGAAGCCGGAGCGCGGCCTGGAGCAGGTCGTCGGTGTTGATCAGCGCCTCGCCCAGCTCCCCTTTGACTGCAATGAGGCCGAGATCGTTGGGGCCATGCAGCTGCACTTCGGCCGTATCTTCGACGACGATCACCCGCTCTTCGGCAGGCACTTCGCGAAGCAGCGCATTGAGAAAAGTCGTCTTGCCGGTCGACGTGCCGCCGCTGATGAGGATCGTCTTCCGGTCGCCAACCGCCTCGCGAAGGAATCCGATCGGATCGGCTTCGGGCGAGCGAGCCGCGGTCTTGCGCGCCGCTTGCAGCGGTCCGGAGGCATAAGCCTCGAGGGGAAGATCAAGAAGACAGTGACGGCGAATCGCAAGCGCCCAGTGAGCCCGCGTCGCCGTCGGGGCGACAAACTGAACGCGCGCGCCGTTGGGGAGCATTGCAGCGAGCAGCGGCCGCTCGCGGCTGACGCCCTGGTGGCTGACCCGGGCAACTTGCTCGGCAAGCCGCTGGACCAGCGAGTCGTCGATCTTCGGCGCCTTGTGGCAAGTCATCCGTCCGCGCTGCTCGACCCAGAGCTCGCCGGGCTTGTTGACGAGGAGCTCGGTCACATCCTCCTGGCTGAGCCACGCGCGGAACGGCTCGAGATAGGCTTCGAGGAATGGATCGACGCCGTCCGTGGAGGGAAGCTTCTCCGCTTCGCTCACCCATTGCCTCCGTCCGAAAAGATGAGATCGCGCGCAGTGAACACGCGGATCGGCTCGCCTTGACGGACCTTGATGGTCGTCGGGCGCTGCCCGTCATGTTGCGCTGCGACCGAGGCCGCGCTCTGCCCGGCTCCGCCGACAATCACCGTCGAAGCCCCGCCGGTTGCGAGCGTACCGGCGCCCCCAAGGATCGACAGGAGGATCGACGAGCCGAAGCGCGACAGGAAGTGGCTGTTGACCTGTCCGCCGATCCCTGCCTGGCCGGAGAAGTCTGCGGCAGGCGAAGCGAGCGCGATCGATACTCCATCTGGACGGACTAGCCGGGTCCACATCAGATAAGCACGCCGCTGCCCAGCCTGCGAAACGCCTTTATATTCGCCGATAAGCCGCGACGATCGCGGGATCAGCACGCGGCTGCCGTCGAAGGAGCGAACGTCCTGGCTGACGACGGCTCGCACGTAGCCTGGGACATCCGTGTCGATCGCAGTCTCGAGCACGGCCGGAATGAGCGTGCCCTGCACGACGGTGCCTGCCGGGTCGGCAAGGCGCGTCGAACGAACTGCGCCATTGTCCCCTACCGCGGCGCGAGCCGGAGAAGCACCCGCGAGAAGCGTCGGCGCTCCCTCGGCATCGCGCGCGGTGGCTGGCCCCGCCGGGATGGCCATGGTTGGCGCGGATCCACCGTCATAGACGAGCACTGGAGCGGCGGCAGGCGGCATCCCCGGCGCAACCATCACTCCAGGCAGATGCGAAGCCCCGGCGGTCGCGCCGGGCTGCGGCGCGATTGTCGCCCCGACCGGCGGCGCTGCAATCGGCTTGCCAGCGACCGCGGCCGGTACCGGAAGGCTCGATTGCGTTTGGATCGGGCCGGCGTTTCTCAATGCGTGTGTCACCGACCCATGGCGGCTCGAATTCAAAGACAAGAATGTTGCGCAGCCGAGGACCAGAGCGATTGCTGCGCCCGCTGCGAGCCCGAGATTGTCGCGGCGCGTTTTCTGGGTCGCGACGATCGGAAAGGCATTCTGGCTTGCAACGATCAGCGCATTCTCGCTGAGCTCGAGCCGCGGGTCCGTCTGCGGGATCGTTGCCGGCAATGCCGCCCGGAGCGGCTCCTGCCACGGGCCGCGGATGGTCGTGCCGTGAGTTTCGATGGTCGCGCGATTAGTGCTCATTGCGGGTATCCGTCAGCTTGTCGCTGTAAAGGGCAGTCACGTTGGCAAGCCTGACCGAGCTACTCACCGGCCCGACCGGCGTTCCGGAGGTTGCGGCCTGGCTTATTGTCGGTTGCGGAGCCGGAGGCTGGCTTTGAGTCAATGGCGCAGTCGCCATCCGCGTATTGGTCGTCGGTTGAGGCGCGATGACCCGATGCGACGGCCATAGCAGCGCGGTCCTGCTTCCATAACGAAGCACAAGGTTCTGAGGGATTGGGCTGATGACGATATATTCGCCGCTCATCCGGTAATTGACCGGACCTTCCTTGCGGTCCTCGGACTGGGTGAGAATAGCCGGCAGCGGAGCGTCTTTGCCCCACGCCAGATACAGCGATGCTCCGTCGTCGAACACGCGCGAGGGAAGCAGCTTGCTACTGCCTTTGCTGTTCCAGTCGAAGTGGAGCTTGTCGGCAGTCGTCACCGCCTGCGGCTGTGCAGCCGCAGCTGCGACCTGCTGTGCCGCCTTGGCCGATTCGACGGGCTTTTCGTTGGGATAGCTGAACTTCAGCGCGTACATTGGCGTGGTGCGACGATCGCCGGCGACGAGATCGAACATATAGGTCCGGCGGTCGGTCACCACCGTCATGTTCGTGCGGCTGCGCCCGTTCAGCGGCTTCACGAACAACAGGCTGGCGCGGCGGTTGGGAGTGATTTGCCAGGCGGACGAATCGCCGACTGCAACATTCTCGATCCGCTCGTCGGATGCGAACTCGATCGTCGACTGAATTCCGGGCTTGCCGAGAATCTTGACGATCTGGTCTGGAGCATAAGCAAGGGAACGGACGCGGTTGTCCGAGGCTGCAGTTGCGCTTGTCGTGATCAGGACCGCGAAGGCGGCGAAACTAAGCTTGCGGATCATCGCAACATCTCTCGTGAACTGTTGTTGGAAACCCCGGCAACCCGGTGATGAAGATAACGAAGCTGGCTCCGCGCATCGCTTGGTCCGGCAAGAGCGAGCTGAGGCTGGGACTGGGCGACGCGCGGCTGCAGCGCCGATTGGACTTCAATATGTCGGCTCGAAGGCATGGCCTCGAGGCTTGCGACCGCGCTTCGCACCCGATCCGATCCACCGGCTGCAGGTGCGGCTGTTGCAGCAGGGTGGGCGCTGAGCGGCCGCTCCTGATTGGCGATTGATGAGCCCCCGGCGAATGCCGGGATGAGCGCAGAGGCTCGGCCGAGCCGCCAGCTACGGGTCAGCGTTCCCGCAACTTTGAATATCAGCAGCATCAGCGACAGGTAGATGATCGAGGCGAAGAGGATCGAAACTGCGGTCCGGAGCGGAATTTCTCCGCCGGTATCGGCCAGACCGGCGATCATCGGCCCGATCGCGGCGAGCGCGCCGCTCCCCATGACCACGGTCAGCAGCGGCACGAGCGCGAACATTGCAACGCTCTTCAGCCAGCCTTCGAAAAGACCGCGCGTGCCGTCGAAAAGCGCAAGCACAATGAATATTGGTCCAAGGATCAGCAGTGCTGCGAGCGCTAGTCGACAGACAACCAACACGCCGACGGTACCGAGAAGCAGGATCAGTCCTGCGATTGAGAGGATGTTCGCCGGCGAGGCAAATCCGGGAGTACCGGCCGCGACAGACGGGTTGATGTTGCTGACCGCGTCCGTGATCGCGGCGAACAGTCCGTCGAGCTGCTGGGCAAAGAGAAGGGTCGCCGAGCCCTTGGTCCCGACCAGCACGCTTGCGATCTCGTCGGGAGCTCCGGTCGCTAGGTTCCACACCACCGACTGGTAGGCGATCCAGGACGTTGCGAAAGTGAGCACCAGGCCAAGCGTCATCATGCGCGGAGTCAGAACCGACACCCGCAGCGCCGACCGGCCGGTGAGCAGGTTGAACGCGAGGAGTGCGACATACAGCGTCAGAATGATGGTCAGCGCCGTCGTAAAGCTGCCGTGGGCGCCGAACAGCCGGCCGAAAGACATGGCCGTCGCGTCATTGGCCAGACAATCGACCTTCTGCAGCGCGTCGGCAACGCCTGCGGGGCCTTCAGTCCCAAAGGGCTCGCACTGGTTCATTCAGCAGCTTCCAGCCAATATTCGTCGCTCGGCGGCGAGCCGGGCCAGGGCGACCGCGTCAGCATCTGGTACCAGCCGGCAGGATCGTCCCCGACTTGGGCACGGATCTCGTCGAGGCGGCGCACGCTCGATTCGCGACCCGACAGGACCGTCAAAAGATCCGGCATGCCATTGAGGTCCAGCCTCACGACCACCGAGCGATTCGCCTGGCGCACCAGGAAGCAACGGCTGTGGGCCGGCAGTGAACGGATGAATTCGAACTCCTGCGCGCTGAGCCCGAAGCCCTTGCAATAATGCTCCTCGCGCGCCTTCTGGTTGGGCATGAAGATTGCGGTCGCGGTTTGCTCGACAATTGCCGAGGCGATCGAGCTGTCGAGTGCGTCGGCGGCGGACTGGGTTGCAAAGCCGATCATCGCATTGCGCTTGCGAAGCGTCTTCATCCAGTTGCGGATGCGCGCTGCAAACATTGGATCGTCGAGCGCTTTCCAGGCTTCGTCGATGAGGATCATCGTCGGCGAGCCGTCGAGCCGCTGCTCAATTCGATGGAAGAGGTAAAGCAGCACCGGAGTGCGCAGCCGCCGATCCTCCAGCAGCTCGGTCATGTCGAAGCCGAGCACGCGGTTCTCAAAATCCAGCTCGTCGTCCTTGTTGTCGAACAACCAGCCATGCTCGCCCTCGAAGATCCACGCTTCGAGGCGCGACGGCAGGTCGCCCGGCTGCGGACGGCGACCGCCGCCGAGCAGGTCGCGAAGGAAACGCAGCCGGCGAAGCTCAGGCCCATGAGCAAAGATCTCGTCGATCGCCTTCGCGATTGCGGCCTCTTCTTCGCCGCCATTCGCTTCGAGCACAACGCCGAGCCAATCGCGCAGGAATGCGCGGTTCACGGCACTGTCCGGGAGGCGCAACGGATTGAACCCAGTCGGTGAGCCGCGATTGATCCGTTCGTAGCGGCCGCCCAGCGCCCGCAGGAAAATTTCGGAGCCCCGATCCTTGTCAAAAAGGATCGTTCGCGGCGAGAATTTCTGCGCCTGGGCCGCCAGGAAATTCAGGACCACTGTCTTGCCTGAACCCGATGGGCCGATGATTGTGAAATTGCCGAGGTCGCCCTCGTGGAAATTGAAAAAGAAGGGCGTCGAGCTGGTCGTCTCGAAAACCGTGACGGCCTCTCCCCAATGGTTGCCGCGCGCGCGGCCCATTGGGAAACCGTGGAGCGAAATAAAGCCCGCTGCATTCGAGCTCGAGATCAGGGCGCGGCGGACCACATATTGCTCATTGCCCGGAAACTGGCCCCAGAATGCTGGCTCAAGATTGACATCTTCCCGGACTCCGACCGCGCCGATGTCCGCCAAAGCGGCTGCAGCGTCCGCAGTCGCGCTTTCGAGCAGCTCGGGTGAGGGGCTGCGGACGAGCAGGGTCAAATGATGATCGCCGAAGCTCAGCTGGCCCGCGCCGACTGCATCGCGTGCGGCGAGCATTTCGGCACGTTCGGTGGCGGCGCCCTCGTCGGCGCTCTTGAGACGGCGAAGTGCAAGGTCGATCCGCTCGCGCGCGGTCTGCCGCTCAATCGGCGCGAAGCTCTCGGTGATGACCAGCTCGTGGGGAACGCGAAGCAGCGAGTCGAGCAGCCCGGCGCGACTGGCATCGGGATATTCCTTGATCCCGAGAATGCTTGCGAAGCTGCGGTTTGCGGGCCCCCGCACCTCGATCGCATCGAGGCCGAAGCTGACGCGTGAATATGGGAGGTGTTGACCAAGGTCCTGCTCCGGACGCGGCAGGAGGACCGGCCGCATCTCGCCATTATACAGCGCCGAGAGGAGCTCGAGCGGTTCCGAATAGACGCCAGTTTCGTTCTCATATGTGCCGAGCACGCGCACGCCGTAGGACTGGAGCGCTGCACATAGCGCAGCAGTAGCGGAGTCGAGTTCAAGCGCCTCGGCGCCACTGAGGCCGCTCGCCGGCCTGGCGCCGAACTTGCTCAGTCGCTCCGGAAGGCCCGCCTTGCCCCGCGGCGGCCGGATGACGATCGTCAGGAACTGCTCGTTGAGGAACAGCCTGCCCTGATTGAGTTCGGCATTCCAGCGACGGTCGATCTCTTGCGAGAACGGATCCGGAGTGAGGCCGCCGAGGCTGACCTCGACCCGACGGCGGATCAGGTGGTGATAGAGGACAGCCTTCGAATTGAGTGCGCTCCTTAGCACGACATCGCGCACTGCGAGGAGGTGGTTGAGAACCTCGTCGTCCTCGGTCTCGAAGGGAAAGCCGGCCAGCCGCATCGAGCGCATCAACGAGCCGTCGCGAAGCCGCAGCGTCGAGGCGTCGATGTGGCACGCATAGGGAAGCCGGTCGCCAGCTTTGGCTTCCTTCTTCCCCCATGCTGCCGGTCCCAACCATTTGGCCATATTCGAAGTCCTAATTTTCAAGGTGCGTAGCTGTTGCAGCCCCAGCGCTTCCAATTCTTGATGCGCGGGCAGCGGCTGACCTTGGTGATCCAAAGATCGAAGATTCTGGGTTCGCGGAGGCAGGCGAAATATCCGATCACATGCACTGCGAGCGCCACCGGGAGAGCGAGGAAGCTGCGCGTGATCAGAAAGGCCTCGGTCGTCACCGCCGCGTTGATGATGAAATAGCTGTAGGTGACGCCCGCGAACATCTGCGGCCGTGTGAGCGCTCGGAAAACTGGTGATCTGGCGATCGCCATGCCGTCAGCCCGCGGCCGCGGCCGTCTGGATGCCGCTGACGATCGCCCCTGCTCCGAACAGGATGAAGCAGCCGATGATCACGGTCGCTCCGAAGCGCCAGTTCATCCGGCCGGTCAGCATCATGAAGCCGACCATCGCAACGGCTATCACCGCCACTGCTGTCGCGACATTGCCCAAGAGCGTGCCCTGGAGCCACATCAGCGCGCTGACGATCGGGCCCGAACCCTGCGGATCAACCTGCCCGGCCGCGACTGCCGGCGCGCTGGCGAGAATCATCGGGATAGCGGCGAGGCCGCGCGAGATTTTCATTGGGTTCCTCCCGTGGAAATTGATGAAACGCGGCGAACTATCGACGCCACATAAGCTCTGGTTTCGGCGATTGCGGGAACTCCGCCGGCGCTTCGGACCCGAGCGGGCCCGGCGTTGTAGGCGGCGAGCGCATTTTCGACATTTCCGTCAAATTGATCAAGGAGTTGGCGAAGATATCGCGCGCCTCCGACGAGGTTTGCAACGGGGTCGGTGGGGTTGACTCCGAGATCACGAGCGGTGCCGGGCATCAGCTGCGTGAGGCCGATAGCGCCCTTGCGGGAGACCGCCTGGGCATTCCAGCGGCTCTCCTGCCATACGAGGGAAGCCAGAAGAGTCGGGCTGATGTTGGCCGATGCCGCCGCGTAATTGACCGCGGTCACATATTGCTGAGGTACGTTGGTGCTGTTGACGCTGGTGACCGCGCCTTCCGGCACATCGCGCACGATACCGTCATCCTCATTGGTATCGGAATTGGGGCTGACGACCTGCCAAGTCGCTGCACCGGCGCCCTCGCGCACAGAAACGATTCCATCCGGGGAGATGTCCATGACCTGGGCGCATGCGGGGGACGCGCCGAGGCCAGCGGCGAGCATTGCGGCTGCCGCGAGGAGGCGCAGAAGTAGCCTTGTTTTGCATGTTGCCGCATGACGCAGCAGCGAAGAATCAAACAACAATTTCAGCCCACCCCCCGGTCCAAACAGCACTTTTGCACTGGCGTGGAGGATCGGGCGAGATAGTTAATATTTGTTTACGATAGAATGAGTTCGGGATGCGGTTCGGCAGCAGCTTTCCCTCACATCGTCGTATCTCACCGGCTGCGCCGGACCGTTGCTGGTCGTAAACTGAAATTAAACGCCAAGTTTCATATTTTTCAGTGACATAGCGAAGGCGATTAGGCGGTGATGACATTCGGCAGTAAAGCAGGTCAATTGCAATCGCCCAAAGGAGCTCAGCCATCATCCGTCCAGTGATCCTGTGCGGCGGCGCCGGAACCCGGCTTTGGCCGCTGTCGCGCCAAAGCATGCCCAAACAGTTTCTTCCGCTAATGGGGAATCAGTCGCTTCTCCAGCAGACCGCGATCCGGGTCTCGGGTGGGCAATTTGCAAGCCCGATCCTGGTTAGCGGCCAGGACCAGCGCTCGCTCATCATGTCCCAGCTCGAAGATGCCGGAACGCCGATCGAAGCCATCATCCTCGAGCCCGTTGGCCGGAATACTGCGCCGGCAGCGGCAGTTGCTGCAGCCTGGCTCGGCGACAGAGCCGAGCACGAAATTCTTCTCCTGATGCCCTCGGACCATGTCATCGGTGACCGCAAGGCTCTTTTGAAAGCGATCGAGATCGGGCTCCCGCACGCGCAAGATGGCCGGATCGTGACATTCGGAGCCAAGCCGACCGAACCGAATGTTCAATATGGCTATATCGAGGCAGCGGCCGATGCAGCTTTCGGAGACGGCGCATTCGGGATCCGTCGCTTCCACGAAAAACCCGACGCGTTGAAAGCCGAAGAATATCTGAAAACCGGCCGATTCTTTTGGAACTCGGGCATCTTCCTGGTCAAAGCGAGCACGCTTCTCGACGAGATGCGGCAGTTCCTCAAAGCCAGCTTCGATGCAATCCTGCGCTCGGTCGACAAGGCTTCCACGGAGGGCCTCGTCGTCAGGCCTGACGCCGATGCGTTCGGCAGCGCAGCGAATATTTCGATCGATCACGCGATCATGGAAAAGACCTCGCTCGGGATCGTCGTCCCTGTCGAAATGGATTGGTCGGATGTCGGTTCATGGGATGCGGTGTGGAAGCTTGCGCCAAAGGATTCGGCAAACAATGTGATGAAGGGACCGATCGTAGCGCTCGACACCAGAAACTCGTTGCTGCGAAGCGATGGCGGTCCCCTTCTCGCCACGATCGGTCTCGACAATATGGCCGTGATCGCCGTCGACAATGCAGTGCTCGTCGCTCCGCTTAGCCGGATGGCGGACCTCAAGCAGCTGGTCGAGGAGATCAAGGCCCGCGGCAGCATGCACCTCGCCAGCACGAAACAGACGGAGTGACGAGCCGGCGCAGGTTCGCCGTCAATCGGTGAAATCCCAGCCGCGAAACGCAACTGGCTCCGCTTGCCGGCATGGGCATCGCTGTCATCGCCGCGCCTGAGGCTTCGTCAACATCGGGCGCGCCAACACCAGCGTCGGCCCGCCGCGCGCTTGCGCGAGCGCCTCGTCCATCTGCCGATGCGCACTCGCCATCGCCGCCCGGAAGCAGCCGGAATTCACATAAAAGGTCGGAGCTGCGCGATTGCCCTCCGTGCACAGGCGCGAAGCGGCTGAGCGCACGCGCCATTCAAGTCGCTGGCGATCCCTCGCCGAGTCGAGGTGAAGATCGGCGTAGCTCACCATTTCGGTCGCTGAACCGTCTTTCGCCGGCTCGGCGGCCACCGCAGGCGTAAGCGGGGTGAACAAAATGACGGTCGCCAAGGGAATGATTGTCTTCATTGTCGCCTCCATCCCGGGCCGCGGACGGAGCGGATCTATCCGTCGTTGCGTGCCGCGCCCGATCGGTAGAAGATGACTTCAAGGACGGCGGCTGGCCTGATGAAGAGCGGATCTCCTGCTGATCTTTTGCCGATGAATGCGGCCGACAGGCCGGTGAAATCGGTCGATCTCGCCCATCTGCGGCCGTTTCGCATCGGGGACGTCGAGATTCGGCCGGCGAGTCGCGAAATCCTCAACGGAACGCAGCGAGAAGTCCTCGAGCCGCGCGTCATGCAGGTATTGGTCGCGCTCGCCAGCGCTCGAGGAGAAATCCTCAGTCGCGACGACCTGATCGCGGCCTGCTGGGACGGCCGGGCGGTCAGCGACGATGCAATCAATAGGGTCATCTCCCGGCTTCGCGCGCTCGCGCGCGAGTTCGGCGGGTTCGAGGTCGAGACGGTCATCAAAGTCGGTTACCGGCTGGTCGCCCGGTCAAGCGAGGGGCTTCCCGAAGGAATAGCAGCGGGGCAACGCGGCCAGATCGATCGGCGATTGGTTATCGCCGGGGGCGCCGCCGCAGCGACAGCCGCGATCGGCGTCTTATGGGGTTTCCCGTGGCGGCATCGCCCTGCGGCCGAGGCGTTGGACCTCTACGGTCGCGCCCAGATCGCAGAGCGCCAGGGCATTGCCGATCAGTCGCGGCAAACGATCTCTTATTATGAGCAGGCGGTTCGGCTCGACCCGCGCTTCAGCGATGCCTGGGGCAGCCTGGCGCTGGCTTACACCCACCTCCTCGAGGGCAATGAGGTGTCCGATCCGATGAGCTTGCCGGGTCGCATCCAATCGGCCGCGGCTCATGCGCTCGCACTCGATCCGGATAATGCCGACGCCCGCGCGGCGCTCGTGATGATCAAACCCAGCTTCCGCAACTGGACCGACCGGGAACGACAACTGCGGCAATTGGCGGAGCGCTATCCGCGACATTGGCTCATCCACGGAAGGCTCGCAATTCTCCTGTACGAAGTCGGGCGCCTCAGCGAAGGCGTCGCTATCCACAGGCAAGTGCTCAAGCTCGATCCCCTGCTGCCGATCCCTTACGCCTACATGGTACCGGCGCTTGCCGCGCTTGGGCTGATCGACGACGCCGAGGCAGTGCTCAAGCAGGCGTTGGAGGTATGGCCTGCCCATCCGATCCTCTGGGATGTGAAATACGAGTTTCTGCTGTTCAGCGGCAGGCCCGAGGCCGCTGCCGCCTTTCTGATGGATCCCGAAGCGCGGCCTTCAGCAGTGAACGAAGAAGAAGTCGCACGCCGAGTCCGGCTCGCCCGGGCCGCCGAAGGTCATGGCGGCGATGTCGCTGCGAGCATTGCCGACTACACCAAGGCCGCCCAGCGACATGTGACCGACACTCCATTCTCGGCGAGCGTATTTGCCTTTCTCGGGCGGAATGACCTGGCCTACACGAGCCTCGAGCGCTATTTTTTCGATAGCGGCAGCTTCGGCGCGCCATCGCCGATTGGGCCGCTGACCCGGCGATCGACCGGCGTCCTGTTCAGCCGCCCCTTCGCGGCCGCGCGTCCCGATCCGCGTTTCTCCGATCTCCTGAACAAGGTCGGTCTCGAGCGTTACTGGCGCCAGACCGGTACCAAGCCGGACTATCGCCGAACCGCCTGACTTCTCGATCGATTGGGCGTTTCACTCGGTCATCCCACAAACGCACGCAGCTTGGCGCCCCGCTGCCGGTTGCAAGCCTGCAAGACCGACAGAGCAGCCGGTCGAACACTCGCCTCAAGACAGGTCCAAGCGGGTCTGGCAGAGGCCGAGCAAGGCCGGCCGATGACTGATCAGAATCAAGCCAGTACCGGTTTCATCGAGCCATTTCCCGAGCGATGACGTCAGCATCGCCTCAGTCTTTCGATCAAGCCCTTCTGAAGGCTCGTCGAGCAGCAGCCAAGGGCGTCTGGCGAGTAGCCCGCGCGCGAGCGCCAGACGCTTGCGTTGTCCCCCTGACAGCTGGAATCCACCTTCGCCGATCCACTGCTGCAATCCATCGGGCAAGCCCCGGATTTCGTCGACGATGCACGCAACCTCCAGAGCAGCCCAGATTTCGGATTCTGCGATGCCTGGCCTGGCGATCCGGAGATTGTCGAGGATTGTGCCGCCGATGAGCGTTGCGTTCTGGGGCACCAAGGCGAAAAGCTGCCGAAGCCGGTAGAGCCCTAGTGAAGCCGCATCCTGTCCACCGACCAGCAGTCGTTGCGGCGCGTCCTTTCGCAGCCCGGCAAGCGTTTCAACAAGGCGCGTCTTGCCGGTCCCGGACCGGCCGACAATTGCAAGATGCTCGCCGGGCGCGATCGGCTTTGTCTCGATTTGCAGAATTGGGTTCGGAACGATTGCTGCGGCCAATTCGGGGTCCGGGACGGACGCGAGTGCACGCAAACGCTCCAGCGCTGCATCGATCGCAGGAGCCTTAATTTCCGACCGCGCGAGCCCCGCCATCCCCTCTCCTGCCGCGGCGGCCGCCAGTGCTGCCATCGCCCCAAGAGCGGGGCCGCGGCTGGCCGTTGCTATTGCGAGCGCACTCGCAATGCCTGCGGCGGCAGGCACGAGGATCGCGATTGCCGCTTCCCGCCTGGCCAGCCGCGACAAGGCTAGATCGTGCCGCGCCGCAGTCAGTTCGAGATCGGCGGCGACGCGGCCGGTCAGGCCCCAGACGGCGATCTCACCGGCAGCAGCGGCATTTTCGGTCAGCTCATGCTTAAGCTCGCCGAGCGCTGCCGCCGCTTCTCGCGCGTGAGTCGGAAGAAGGCGGCGCGCCAGCCGCCGCGTCATCAATCCCGCCACTGTCAGGACCAAGGCGATTGCGGCGGCCGGCACAGGTCCTGCAAGCACGCCAATTGCCACCGCCGACACGCCTGAGGCTATTGCTGCGGCGATTGCAGGACCGCGGACCAGCCGGTCCTCCAGCTGGTCGATGTCGCCGCCCAACAGTGCCGCGGCCTCGCCTCCCGACAACCGCACCGCGCCGTTTGCCTCGGCCGCGGCAGCTTTCGCAAACAGGCGCGTTCGGACTGAAGCGAGTGTCGACAAAGCCGCACGGTGGCTGAGCAAGCGCTCGAAATAGCGGCCCACGGTGCGCAAGATTGCGAACAAGCGAATGAAAGCGCTTGGGATGAGATAGTTGAAAGCCCGGGCAGTGATCGCGCCCGCGCTCCCGGCTATCGCGGCCGCGGTGAGAAACCAGCCGGCGAGCGCGAGCAGTCCCACGGTAGAAAGCGCGACGACGATCCCCGCCGCCACCGCAATTCGCCGGGTCGTGCCCCAAGGCGCTGCGCAACCGGCGAGCTCAGCGGGAAGCAGGCCCGTCATGCGATCGTCGCCTGGCGGGTGGCGGCGGCGATCAGCGCCGGATCGTGCGTGGCCGCAACAATCCCCTTGGTGGCGGCGAGCTCATTCAGCAGCGCAATGATCGAGCTTGCAGTTTCGGCATCGAGATCAGCGGTGGGTTCGTCGAGCAGAAGCAGCGGTCGATCTGCAAGGAGCGCGCGAGCAATGGCGATGCGCCGCCGCTCGCCGCCGGAAAGGCCGGAGCCCCGCGCATCGATCAGCGTGTCGAGGCCGTCCGGCCGGGATGCGAGCAACGGGTCCAGGCCGGCACGGGCGGCCGCGGCAGCGACCGCATCCGGGCTCGCGCCTGGATCGGCGAGCGCAACATTGTCGCGGATCGTTCCCGGGACGAGGATGACGTGCTGGCCGGCCCATCCGATCTGGTCATTTGCCAGGCCGGGGCTCATCGGCTCTCCGTTGACGCAAAGTCTGCCTCGCGAAAGCGGCACCAAGCCAATTATCATGTGGAGAAGGGACGTCTTGCCGCTTCCGGTCGGACCGACGAGCGCCAACAGCTCGCCTCGCGAAACCGAAAGATTGAATGGTCCGACGGTCCGGCCGCCGCCATAGTCGATCGACGCATCAATAACGTCCATCCTTTCGATCGGATGGCTGAATAGCACACGGCGCCGCGGCTCACGGGCCTCGGCTTCGCGCTCCGCAATCGCCGCCAATGCCGCTTCGCCGAGCTGCTTTTCGTGATAAGCGCCCGACAGGCGTCGCAGCGGTAAATAGAATTCGGGGGCAAGCGCCAGCGCAAAGAATGCGCGCTTGAGGTCCAACTGCTCGGGGACATGGAATGGAAGCAGTCCAAGCAGGTTGAATCCGCAATAGACCGCGACCAAGGCGACGGAAATCGCCGAGAAGAATTCTAGCGTTCCGGAGGACAGGAAGGCGGTGCGGAGCACGGCATAAGTCCGGTCGGCGACGTCGTGTACGGCCGTATCGACCTGCCGCGTGACGCGATCCTCGGCCCCAAAGGCAAGAATGATCGGGAGCGACCGAATCCGATCGACGAACAGGCCCGAAAGTCGCGACAGCGCGAGAACCTGTGCATCGGCAGCGCGCCGCGCCGCGCCCCCCGCGAGCGCCATTCCGAGCCCGAACGGAAGCAGCGTCGCGATGAGAATGCCGGCGGAAATCGGGCTTGCCCAAGCGATCAGTGCAGCGACGACTAAAGGTCCGGCGACGGCGGCTCGCCTGAGAGTCTGGAAACGCGCGTAATAGCCCGTCAGCGCAGCCACCTGATCGACCGCGGTCGAGATATCTTCGCCGAGCAAGCGCTTGGCCGACGCGCGCGTGGCGAGGAGCTTCGGGAAAAGCGATCCCCGGACGCGCTGCTTGGCGTGATCTGCCGCCCGCAGACCTGCCGCCTCGGCCCTAGTCTGCACGACGGCTCGAAGGAGCGCGGCCGTCGCCATGCCGCCTGCGCCGACTACGGTCCAATACGTATTCCGCTGATGGAGCGATTGCACCGATATCGCCAGCGCCCAGGCGAAGAGCGCCGCCGCGATGCTGTCGGCAATCCACCAGGCCGAAGAGGCGATGGGGGGTCTTGGCGGGGGTGCATCGGGACGAGCTTCTCGGTGCGAGTGCATGTGTACGAACTCATCTGCTCCATCGACGGTGGAGCGCAATAAGAGAGTAGTCGCCCAATGGATATGACGGTGATCGAGCTATCGCGTCTGCAGTTCGCGCTGACAGCGCTCTACCACTTCTTGTTCGTTCCGCTGACGCTCGGACTCTCCTTCATGCTCGTGATCATGGAGAGCCTCTACGTGATGACCAATCGCCCGGTGTGGCGGCAGGTCACCCGCTTCTGGGCTAAGCTGTTCGGAATCAACTTCGTCCTGGGCGTCGCCACCGGTCTCACGATGGAGTTCCAGTTTGGCACCAACTGGGCCTATTATTCGCATTACGTGGGCGACATCTTCGGCGCGCCCCTTGCCATCGAAGGGCTGATGGCATTCTTCCTCGAAGCGACTTTCGTCGGACTGATGTTCTTCGGCTGGGACAAGATGTCCAAGCAGGCGCACCTGGCCGTAACATTCATGGTCGCGCTGGGCACGAACCTTTCGGCTCTATGGATTCTGATTGCGAACGGCTGGATGCAGCACCCGACCGGTGCGAAGTTCAATCCGCAATCGATGCGCATGGAAGTCACTGACTTCAGTGCCGTCATCTTCAATCCGGTCGCCCAGGCCAAGTTCGTTCACACCGTCAGCGCCGGTTACGTTACGGCGTCTGTGTTCGTGCTCGGCATCTCGGCATTTTATTTGCTGAGGGGCAAATGGACGCAGGTCGCCCGACGCTCGTTCACGGTGGCGGCGGCCTTCGGCCTTGCATCCACGCTCTCCGTCGTCGTCCTTGGGGACGAAAGCGGATACACCCTGACCGACAACCAGAAGATGAAGCTCGCCGCCATCGAAGCCATGTGGCACACCGAGAGAGCGCCCGCCGGCTTCGCAATTTTCGGGCTGCCAAGCAATTCGGAGCGCGCGACTGCCTCCGAAGTGAAAGTTCCCTACGTGCTCGGGCTGATCGCCACGCGCAGCCTGTCGGGCGAGGTTACCGGAATCAACGAGCTGGTCGATCAGGCCAAACAGCGCATCGGCAGCGGGATTCTCGCTTATGACGGGGTCGAGAAGCTCAAGATCAACCGCAACGATGCGGCGGCGCGCGAGGAGTTCGAGCGCAACAAGGACAACCTCGGCTACGCCATGCTCTTGAAGCGCTTCATCGCTGATCCACGCAAGGCCGACGCACGGCTCATTGATCGAGCGGCGTGGACGACAGTGCCGAACGTGCCCGCGATGTTCTGGATCTTCCGCGTGATGGCTGGCCTGGGCTTCTTCCTCATTGCCTTCTTCGGCGCGGCCTTTCTGTTCGCGACGAAGAGGCAGTTCGACCGGCGCTGGTTCCTCCGAGCCGCGGTCTGGGTCATCCCGCTGCCATGGATAGCGATCGAGTTTGGCTGGATACTCGCTGAGATCGGGCGGCAGCCGTGGGCGATCGACGGCGTACTTCCGACCTTCCTCGGCGCGTCGGACCTGACGATCCCGCAGCTGTGGGCGACCATCGCCGGGTTCACGCTCCTCTATGGCGGGCTTGCCGTGATCGAGGTGCGCCTGATGCTTGAGGCGATCCGCAATGGTCCCGAGCCAGTCACCAGACCTGTCGAGGAAGGCCAAGCGCAATTTCCGGGCGGCTACGCCCCGATCGCCGCTGAATAAGGAGCAATCACAATGCCGATTCCGGTAGATTATGAGATCCTGCGAGTGATCTGGTGGGCGCTGATGGGCGTCCTCTTGATCGGCTTCGCGCTCACCGACGGCTTCGATCTCGGAGTCGCGATGCTGCTTCCATGGGTCGCCAAGGGCGACGAGGAACGGCGGATGGTAATCAATAGCGTGGCGCCGACGTGGGAAGGAAATCAGGTCTGGCTGATTCTCGGCGGCGGTGCGATCTTCGCGGCCTGGCCATTCGTCTATGCAGTGAGCTTTTCCGGCTTCTATTTGGCCATGTTCCTGGTGCTGTCGGCGCTCATTTTGCGCCCTGTGGGCTTCAAGTACCGGTCCAAGCGGGCCAGCGCCCGCTGGCGCTCCGGATGGGACTGGGCGCTGTTCGTCGGCGGAGTAGTGCCGGGGCTGGTGTTTGGCGTGGCGGTCGGCAATGTGCTGCTGGGAGCGCCGTTCCGCTTCGATAGTGATCTCCGTCTCCATTACGAGGGCGGTCTTTTCGGACTGTTCACCCCTTTCACTTTGCTCGCCGGACTGCTTTCGGTCGCAATGCTCGTGCTGCATGGCGCCGGCTGGCTTTCGCTCAAGGTGGAAAAGGGGCCGGTGCTCGATCGTGCGCAGCGCTTCGGCAAGGTCGCGTCTTTGGCCGTGGTCCTGCTTTACGGGGCTGGCTACGTGATGCTCGCCTACGGCGACATCGGCTACCGGCTCGTCGGCCCCGTGAACCCCGCCGCCCCCTCCAATCCGCTCGACACCACTGCGGCACGGGCGGCTGGCGGGTGGCTCGCCAATTACGCCGCTCATCCGTGGATGTGGTTCGCGCCTTTGGTCGGCTTCCTGGGGCCGCTGATCGCCTGGCTCGGGATCAAGCGACGCAAGGATCTGCTGGTCTTCGCGGGTTCGAGCCTCGCCACCATCGGCATTATCGCCAGCGTCGGGGCTTCGATGTTCCCATTCATCCTGCCGAGCTCGATCGATCCGAACTCGAGCCTGACCGCCTGGAATGCATCGTCGAGCCACACGACCCTATGGATCATGCTGGTGGTAACGGTCGTCTTCCTGCCGATCGTGCTGATCTACACGAGCTGGGCGTTCAAGGTGATGTTCGGCCGCGTCACGCTTGGCGAAGTCCGCACCAACCCCGACTTCTATTGAGGAGCAGGCTCATGTGGTATTTTTCCTGGATCCTCGGCCTCGGCCTTGCCGTCGCCTTCGCCATCCTCAATGGCCTTTGGCACGAGGTTCACTCGACTCCAGAGGAAGACTGACGGCGAAGCGACGGAGTTGGGGTATGCGAACGCGTCCCCCAAGCCGGCCCGAGAACTCTTGGACTGAAACGCGGGCGGACAGCCCTGTTCGCGAAGGCCTTTCCGGCGCTTCGCTGAGGGAGCCCAATGTGAGGCGGAACGATTCTCGAAGAAGACCATTTTGCGCGCCGGTGATGGTCATTCGGAGCGTTGCCGATGAAGGAGACCGATAAGCAATATTATGCTCGCCGCGGCAAAGAGGAGCGCGAGCGCTCTCGGGCCGCTGCCACTACGGAAACCCAGTCAATCCACAGCGACATCGCGGACCTCTATCAGGAAAAAGCCAGCGGTTCGGCCAATGTGAACAGCAAGAGAGGCATTCGCCGCACGGGACCAGCTTCAATTGAGTCAGGCTGACGCCGATTTGCCGGCTGAGGTCCGCAGATCGCGTGAAGCTCATTGCCGATCTCTTGCGGAAGGTCGAGCTCAGGGCATGAGAGGCAGCGCCAAGACGCTGATTTTGATGGTGACCCCTACCGATAGCTCGCCGATTGCTCGTAAGTATCGGACAAACGAAACGGACGAACCTTTTTAGTGAGTTGGCTGCTGAGCACCGGAAGTCAGGCGCTTTTGCAGAGAGCAGGCGGGTGAATATGAAACGCGCCCACGACTTCTTCATACGGGTGGCTGGCGACCCCGCCGAGACCTACGCGGAGTTCCAGGCTCTGAACTTCGCGGGACTGAAAGTTCCGACGAGGGCGCAACCAATGGATACGTCGGTCGCGGCCTGATCGTTACCGGCCTGAGACTGACTTCGCTTCCTCAACCTCTCTCTGATCATCTTCGGCGATGCAAGTCTTGTCGTTCACTCCGTCGAGCACAGCTCTCGCTCGCCGAAGCACACTCTCCTCGCACCGCCCAAGCATGGCCCCTTCGACGGCGGGCATGAGTGCTACTTGCTCGCGGGCCGCAGGAGCCAAATCAATGACCGCATTCGCCATCTTACTCACCCGCCCAAGCGACGCTCTGACGCCCAAGCCAGCTTCTTGGAAAAAGCGCTCCCAGTGCCGACGCTTGATGTGCTCGCCGCGGTTTTTGCCGGCAATGGTTTGTGCGAGGTTTCGAGTGATGCCCTCGTAGGGCTCTGCGCACATGATGTCATAGGCAGGAGCGAAGCTCGCATCCGCTCTTCCTCGGATCAGAATCGAATAGTTCTTCGCGTGCGCATCTGTATTGCACGCGAGGATGTTGAAAATAGCGAGGTCGAGCAGGGATAGTATGTCTCCAGGGCGCATGCGCGCTCGCGCGAGCTTTATCATGTCAACCAAAGTCGGTCCGCGAACGCCAATTTGATTGCGCTCATATTTCGCTGACGGCGGCTTCCCAAGAGCTTGGCAGAAGTCCTCCTGGTGCAACCGCCGCCAGCGACCATCACGCTGCTGTCGATCATATCGCGCAACCAGCAGATACTTTCGTGGTCCCGCCCGTCCAGTTGTAAATCTGGCGGTCGAAAGGCCGCATAGCTCAGCTAGTTTGAGGCAAAATGCCTCGTTTTCGACGCTTCCCCAGAGCCGCTCGGAATCTGGTTTGAGAATGTGCGTGGAAGGTGAGCCATTCAGGGGAATGAAGATCGCGCCTCTGTCATCCACGGCTACAGCCACTTTCGACTGAACTCCCGCCAGTGACATGGAGACGCCCTCATCCCCTGCCAGGAAGGGCTTGTTGGGAAGCTCGTCGATTATGCGTTGAAGTGCCGCCTCATTCTCAATCAACCGCCAATCATCTGATGCGGTTGATCCCGGCTCACCAAACGAGAGCGCTCCTGCGGTGTCGCGACCTATTTCGCTGAGCAGACCGATAACATCACCCGGCGCGACGCCAAGTTGGCGACCGACTGCGGCGAGCTGCGCTGCTTCTGGCAAGAGGTTCGCTGCCCAAGGGACGAAGGTTTCTGGCTTCACTTCCCGTTGGTTGAGCGGCATCGTCAGCGAAACTGAAAATGCTCCGCGCAGCTCCTGCCACTCTCTCTCGTAGGCGAACGCAGGACCACCCTCGCCGGTGCTGATGGTTCCAACCAGGTAGTCTTCAAAATAGACCGGCAGCATCAATTATTCGTGAGTGGTGGGAGGTCGTATTCGTCACTTAGTTCCTCGACCAGCAGATCAGCTGGCTGCATTCCCACTGCCGCCGCCACTGCGAGAGCCCTGCCGAGTTGGCAGGTTGGCTTGCCTGTTTCGAGCTCATGAAGGAAGCGCCGTCCCACCCCTGAGGCTGCGGCCAAATCGTCGAGCCGGAGATGCATTGCTTCTCGCCGCGCGCGGATTCGTGATCCAAGCAAGCGCGCGTATTCTGCTCCAATCTCACGGTTCATCACACACCTCGTTTTCCCGATCGGGAAAATGGGTGCTCAGGCTGCGTGTGTCAAGCATCTTTTTTCCCGATCGGGAAAATAAGGCACGGGGGCGCCGCGCGCGGCAGCGGCGGCGGCGATGATTATCTATCTGATCTTAATTGAAAATGGTGACCCCTACGGGACTCGAACCCGTGTTTTCGCCGTGAGAGTCAGCAAGGTTTTGCTTTCCCATGTCTCACGAAAGCTCATAAAGATTCATGGTTTCAGATATTTGACGGATTTTTCTGTTCGCGCCATACCATCGCGTTTCAAGGAATACTCTGTACGGTTGCTGCACGGAGTCCGATATGGCGGGCGCACTTAAAGAAGTCAGAATGTCTACCCGTGGTGCGCGCGCGTTGCTGCCCGCGGGACTCCATTGGCGTCAACTCGATGGCGACATCCACCTGGGATATCGAAAGCATGGCGCAGGCGGTGTGTGGCTCGTCCGGTGGTATATAGGTTCGGGTAATTATCATCGCGCGGTGCTGGGGCTCGCGGATGACATCATTGCCGAAGGCAATCTCTCCTTCGACCAGGCCGCCAAAAAGGGACGGGAATTCGTCGCCTCCAAGCGAGCGTCTCGCAGACGCGAGAGGGCATCTTCACGTCATTCAGTACGATCGGCCGTCAATTCCTACATTGAAATGCGGGACAATCGCATCCGCGCGCAAGCAGCAGGGGGCCGAAAGCGATCCGATGCAGCGAGCAGACTGACCCGGTTCGTCCTTAGCCATGGGATCGCCAGCACTTATCTCGACAAGCTCTCTGAGGAGACTTTGGCCAACTGGACGAGTAGTCTGACAAAGAAGGCTAAGCCGACGACCAACATTCGGACCGTCAACGACTTCAAGGCTGCCCTCAATCTTGCGCATCGGCAGTACCGCAAGGAGCTGCCAGTCGATTTTGGCGAGGTGGTAAAGGTCGGTCTCTCGGCCGTCAGGACGAACGAGAGCTCGGCACCGCGCGCACGCGCCAACCAGATCCTGTCAGATGAAGTGGTTCGCAAGATCGTTCGAGCGGCGGCCGAGTTTGATGAGGAGGGCGACGTCGGACGCATGATCCTCGTTCTAGCCGCGACTGGCGCTCGCTTCTCCCAGGTGCAGCGCATCACGGTCGGCGATGTCCAGGTCGATAAGCGGCGCATTTTCGTCCCGAGCAGCCGGAAGGGTCACGGGCGAGTTGCGGGCCACTATGCCGTTCCGGTAGGCCAGGACGTGATCGATGCGCTCCGCCCCGTGCTCAATGACCGCCCTTCGGATGAAGTTCTATTATGCCGTTGGCGATATGTGCAGGCGAAGGGACAGCTCTGGGTAAAAGACAGGCGCGGTCCGTGGACTGCTGCTTCAGAGATCACCCGGCAGTGGTACGCGATATGTGAAAGCCTCCACGTAAAGAATGCAGTGCCCTACGCACTGCGCCATTCGTCGATCGTGCGAGCAATCCGCTCGGGTTTGCCGATCAGGTTGGTCGCCGCCATACACGATACGAGCGTAGTCATGATCGAGCGTCACTACGCCCGATATATCGTCGACGGTCTCGAGGAATTGGCCGCCCGCGCCGTTGTGCCGTTGATCGAACCCGCCGGCGTGTAGCCGCAGGGAGCTCTCGCCGTGAGAAGGTGTATTATACGCGACCAAGCGAGTGCATGAATTCTTAATGAGCTTTCTTGCAAATGTTGGCCCGGGATCTTATCTCTCCGCCTGGAGAAGCAGTCCATGTCAGCCCTTGCCGAACTGAATCGCCATCTAAGACCTGGGCAAGTGTATCGCCGCAAGGACCTTGCGCGCTGGTCAAATGCTGTCGACCGCCATGTCCGCCAGCTCGTCCAGGAGGGGCGGCTGGAGAAGGTTTCCGCCGGTGTTTACATGGTGCCGCGCAAGACGAAGTTCGGTCCCGCGCCGGCCGAAACGGAGAAGGTCGTCGAGACTTTCCTGGGAAGTGATCGCTTCCTCGTCGTCTCACCCAACGCCTACAACGGACTTGGCGTGGGCACGACCCAACTCCACAACGAGCCCGTGGTCTACAATCACAAGCGTCACGGCAGGTTTAGGCTCGATGGGCGCATCTATGATTTCAGGATGCGGCCGTCCGTGCCCAAGCACCTCACAAAGGAAGTTCTGCTCGTTGACCTCCTGCATAATCTGGATCGCCTGCCGGAGGACAAGTCAGCGGTTTTACTGCGCGCCCTTGCCAAGGCTGGAGAGATGGATCGCGGAAGGCTTGCACGGGCCGTGAAAGAGTTCGGCTCCGCACGCGCGGAACGCCTTCTCGCGCCCGTGCTCGACGCGGCTTAGCGGCTACCCGGTTCCGATGCTGTTGCACGAGAGTCCAGACTTTCCAGACCTGCTTTCCGTCGTCGCGCGCGAACAAGCCGTCGACCCGGGCCTGGTCGAGAAGGATTACTGGATCATGCACGCCCTCTGGGGCCTGCAACAGCTTGGATTCTCCTTCGAGTTGAAGGGCGGTACCTCGCTTTCGAAGGGCTATGGAATCATCCATCGCTTCTCGGAAGACATCGACATCCTGATCCACCCGGAAGGCCAGCTGCCTACCGGCAAGAACCAGAACAAGACCTCGCAGGTGAATGCCCGCAGGGCATTCTACGATAGCTTGCCACCCAGGCTCTCGATCCCAGGATTTGAGAGTGCAGCGCGAGACGAAGCATTCGACGACGAACGCATGCGAAGTGGAGGCATCCGACTGAATTATCCGAGCGCGCATGCGCTACCAGGAGGCGTCAAAACTGGTATCCTGCTCGAAGCAGGGTTCGATCAGGTCGCTCCAAATCGCCCCTGCCCTATTAGCTCGTGGGCATACGACAAGGCCGCAGAGGACGGACTGGACGATTTGGTTGATAACCGGGCGCTGGATGTGCCGTGTTATGAGCCCGGTTATACGCTTGTCGAGAAACTCCAGACTATCTCGACGAAATTTCGCAAGCATTCCGAGGACGGGAGTATGCCGCAGAATTTCCTGCGCCATTACTACGACGTCTACTGCCTGCTCGCGGATCCAGCTGTACAGGAGTTCATCGGTTCGCCGGAATACGTCGCCCACAAGGATGCTCGCTTTCCAGCCGCAGACAACAAAGTGATTGCCGAAAACCCAGCTTTCCGTCTTGAGGACGCCGACGTTCGTCGTGTGTTCGAGCGCGCGTACGAAGGAACACGGGCGCTCTACTACCGCGGCCAGCCATCGCTTGGCGAGATCCTGGCAAGAATCGGTGAGCATGCCACCGGGCTTTGAAGTGCAATCATCAGGCCAGCTGAAACGCGACAATGGGCAGATGAATGAAGGCGAATTTGCGCCCTTCTCGGTCATTTCTGAGCCCTGAAACTTTACTCAAGAGCGGCCCTTGGGTCGCCGCTCGCCTTCAATCGATCGGGCAGGAAATTCGACAGTATTTTCTTCGATATAGTCCAGCAGGTCGATTTCGCGGTATCGAACTGCACGACCACCTGGACCCCCGATCCGAACGTACCGAGGCGGTTGTCTCTGTCACCGTTTACGCTCGAACCAAGCGGCGCTGACGCCTAAGAGCCTAGCGGCGTCGCGCGTATGCAATAAATGGGGAAGCGGCTGTCTGTCGGTCATCCGTTCCTCCCACCGAATCGACGTTTTTAGGTCCCTCCTAACTTCACTCTGTGTCGCCAAAGCCTCAAGACCAGTCGAATGTCGACCTCTGGACTCGATTGGCTCAGCCCCGAAAACGTAGCGCCTCGACCAGTAGCGCAAAGGCCGGCGATTGCTGCCGTCGGCTCGGGTAATAGAGATGATAGCCGGGGAAAGGCGGGCTCCAGTCGTCGAGCATCCGCAGCAGCCGCCCTTCGGCGACCGCTTCGGTCGTCATGTCCTCGGGCAAATAGGCGAGCCCGAAGCCGTCTAGCACGGCTCTGCACACCATCTCGGCGGTGTTGAAGACGAGTTGGCCCTCGACGCGCACACGGATCTCCCGCCCACGCTTTTCAAATTCCCAGGCGTAAATTCCGCCCGAGCCAGGGAAACGGTAGTTGATGCAAGCGTGCCCGGCGAGGTCCTGGGGCGTGCGTGGCGCGGGTCGGTTCTCGAGATAGGCTGGCGAACCGACTACGACGAGGCGCTGGTCACCGCTGATCGGCACGGCGATCATGTCCTTGGCGATTGCCTCGCCGAGGCGGATCCCGGCGTCGAACCGGCCTTCGACGATGTCGGTGAAGCCTTGCTCGACATTCACCTCGACGATGATGTCGGGATAGTCGGGCAGGAGCTTGCGAAGCGTCGGCCACAGGATGGTGACGGCCGCGTGGTCGCCAGTGGTGACGCGGACCGTCCCGGCGGGCTTGTCGCGAAGCTCACTCAGAGACTCGATCTCGCTGTTGATCTCGTCGAAGCGCGGCCCGAGCGTGCGCAGCAGACGTTCGCCCGCCTCCGTCGGAGAGACGTTTCGCGTGGTGCGGTTGAGCAGCCTCACGCCGACACGCTCCTCGAGCCGGCGCATCGTGTGGCTGAGCGCCGAGGGCGAAACGCCAAGCAACGCCGCCGCGCGAGTGAAGCTTTGTTCCCGCGCCACGGTGAGGAACGCCATCAAATCCGCCATCGTCTCGCGCGCCATTACTGAATCCGATTCAAAGGTTCATGCGTATTATACCGTCTAATCGTGGAACCACGCATCAACTAAATCGTCGCTCATGAAGATCGCAGTAATTGGAACCGGCATGGTCGGCCGCGGCGTCGCGGGCCGGCTCGCCGGACTCGGCCACGACGTCGTGATCGGCACGCGCAACGTCGAGCAGACGCTGGCGCGAACCGAAGCCGGCGCTTTCGATACTCCGCCTTATGCCGAGTGGTGGAAGGCTCATCCCCAGGTCCGGCTGTTACCCTTCACGGAAGCAGGCGCGCATGCCGAGGTTATCGTCAACGCGACGCATGGCGCGGTGTCCCTCGCCGCACTGGAGGGAGTTGGCGCAGCCAACCTCGCCGGCAAGGTGCTGATCGACCTCGCACTACCGCTCGACTTCTCCGAGGGGATGCCGCCGAAGCTCCTCTATGCGAACAGCGACAGTCTCGGCGAGCGGATCCAGCGCGCCTTTCCGGACGCGCGTGTCGTCAAGACGCTGAACACGGTCTTCTTCGAGGTGATGATCGACCCGAGCCGCGTGCCGGGAGAGCACAACATCTTCGTCGCGGGCGACGACACCGACGCCAGGAAAACGACCAAGGTCCTGCTTGGCGAGTTCGGCTGGCCACAGGATCGCATCATCGACCTCGGCGGCATCTACGCCGCGCGCGCCACCGAAATGTACATGCAGCTTTATTTCCTGCTCGCGGACAAGCTCGACACCTTCGATTTCAACATTTCGGTCGTTCGGGCCGCCTGAGCCGAGGAGAGATCAGATGGTACTCAAGCGCAGCGGAACGCGGCCCGCTCAGAAGGGGGCAGCCGAATGGTTCACTGGCGACGTGCGCATCGAGCTGCTCAGCAATCCACCCGAGCCGTCACGCGTCGGCGTTGCCAGCGTGGCCTTCGAACCGGGTGCGCGCACCGCGTGGCACACGCACCCCCTTGGCCAGACGCTGGTGGTCACTTCAGGAACCGGCTGGACTCAGTGCGAGGGGGAAGAGCGCGTCGAGATCCGCGCCGGCGACGTGATCTGGTGCCCGCCGAACCACAAGCATTGGCACGGCGCGACCGACACGACCGCAATGACTCACATCGCGATCCAGGAATCGCTGAACGGCTCGCCCGTCACTTGGATGGAGCAAGTCACCGACGATCAATATCTCGCGGCGGCGGAGGTCGAATGACCGAGCCGCTGTCCGACTTGAACAGGCGCGACGTGCTCCAGCTGACCGGCGCCAGCGCGGCGGCGCTGATGGTCGCAGGCGCGCTACCGATGGCCGCTTATGCAAATTACACAAGGAGGAGTGCCATGCAGCTCACTCAGGACTGGGACAAAGTCTTTCCGAAGAGCGACAAGGTCGAGCACCGCAAGGTGACCTTCAACAACCGCTACAGCATCACGCTGGCGGCCGATCTCTACCTGCCGAAGCAGCTCGGTGCAGGGAAGCTTCCGGCGCTGGTGGTCGGCGGGCCGTTCGGCGCGGTCAAGGAGCAGTCGTCGGGGCTTTATGCCCAGACCATGGCTGAGCGCGGCTTCGCCACGCTGGCGTTCGATGGGTCGTTTACCGGCGAAAGCGGCGGCGAGCCGCGCAATATCGCCTCGCCCGACATCAACACCGAGGATTTCAGCGCAGCGGTGGATTATCTCGGCCGGCAGCCGTTCGTCGACCGCGAGCGAATGGGCATTATCGGCATCTGCGGCTGGGGCGGCTTCGCCCTGAATGCGGTCGCGGTCGACAAGCGCGTGAAGGCGGTCGTCGCCAGCACGATGTATGACATGACCCGCCTCATGTCGAAGGGCTACAACGACATTGTCACGCTCGACCAGCGCACCAAGATGCTCGAGCAACTGAGCCGGCAGCGCTGGCAGGATGCCGAAAGAGGAACCCAAGCCTACGGACCGCCCATGAACGAGCTGAAGGGCGGCGAACCGCAGTTCGCAGTCGAATACCATGACTATTACATGACGCCGCGCGGCTATCATCCGCGGGCGGTCAACTCAGGCAACGCTTGGACGGTCACGACCCCGCTGTCGTTCATGAACATGCCGATCCTGACCTACATCAAGGAGATATCGCCGCGCCCCGTCCTCTTCGTCCACGGCGAAAAGGCGCACTCGCGTTACTTCGCCGAAACCGCCTACGCGGCCGCGGCAGAGCCGAAGGAGCTGATGATCATTCCCGGCGCCGTCCACACCGATCTCTACGATCGCTTGGACAAGATCCCGTTCGACAAGATCACCAGCTTCTTCAACCAACATCTCGGCGCACCGCTGACGGCCGAAACCTCGGTGCGCGAGCGTGAGACTCTTGGTCAGCAAAGTTAGTCGGAACGCGATCCTAAATGGAGAATGCCATGTCCAAGGCAGACAACATTGCGCTTGCCCGCCGGCTCTACGACTCCGGTGCCGATCCCGCCGTCACTCGGGAAATCATGGCCCCCGACCTTGTGTGGGATATCAGCCCCGGCTTTCCCTTCGGCGGTATCTATCGCGGCTACGACAGCATGATGAGCGACTTCTTTGGACAGCTCGTTCCGCTGTTCAACTCCTGGCACGCCGAGGCTCAAGAGTATTATGGTGACGACGAAAACCACGTCTTTGTATTCGGTCAGTACCACGGTGTTACCAAGGACGGAAACAGGGCCGACGTCCGGTTCATCCACCTTTGGACCGTGCGCGATGGTAAGCTCGCCGCTCTGAAGCAGGCCGCGGACAGCCACGTCGTCCAGCGAGCCTTGGGGCACTAGCTCCCGAGATTCCCCCAGCGTCCTGTCTCCCTTTGTTTGAAAGCTCCAAGCATGCCCAAGAAGATCCTCTTCATAATGACCGCAAGCGACCACTGGACGCTGTCGGACGGCACGAGACAACCAGCCGGGTTCTGGGCCGAGGAGGCGATGGCCCCTTACCGGATTTTCAAGGAGGCCGGATACGAGATCGAGGTTGCCTCGCCCGGCGGCGTGCAGCCCACAGTCGATGCGCAGAGTCTCACGCCCGAGTATAATGGCGGACCCGACGCCGCCGAAGATATGAAACGCGCGCTCGAGGCGGCGAGCGAACTCGCAAGCCCGCGATCCTTCGAGCAGGTCGACCTCGACGACTATGTTGCCATCTTCGTTCCTGGCGGTTGGGGACCCATGGAGGACTTGTCCTCCGACGCTGCATGCGGACAGTTGCTTGTGCAGGCGCTGGCCTCGGGCAGGCCGCTATCACTCGTCTGCCACGGCCCGGCCGCTTTATTGTCCACTCTCGGCGCGCAGGGGAGCTTCCCGTTCGCCGGTTACCGCATGACCGGGTTGTCTAACGCCGAAGAGCAGGCTTCCGGGCTCGCCGCCCGGGCGAAATGGCTGCTTGAAGACCGACTGACCGCCGCAGGGGCCGACTACACTGCCGGCGAGCCGTTTGCGCCGTACGTCGTCGTAGATCGGACGCTTATCACCGGACAAAACCCGGCCTCTTCTGCCCCCCTAGCGAAGGAAGTCCTCAAGTTCCTGGGCTGATCCCGTGATCCCGGGCGGTCGAGAAAGGAAAACAACTATGGCTTTTGAAACTAATGCCGATCTGCCCGCCGTAGGTCAGACTTGGCTCGCGGACCTGGGCCCGGACACTCCGCTGGGTCACTTCACGGTGGAGAGATTACCTTCGAATCTCCGACCCGACTCAGATTCCTCGTTACTGGAGGTGACATCAAGGGCCGGTTCCAGAGTTTAGACTATGCGTCGGTCAAGCTCCGCGATGGATTGCACGTCGTGCGATGGACCGAACCTGACTCCAACGACTTCGTCACCCACATCGAGGACTACGCGGAAGGAGTTTGCATGGCCAGCTCCGTAGTCGGAGGCAAATTCATCCAGCTAATCGGGACATGGACGCAGGTCCGTTAAGCCAAAGAGCAACGGCCTGAAAGGAACCCCAATGCCCCACATCATCGTCAAGCTCTGGCCGGGCAAAACCGACCAGCAGAAGTCCGATCTCACCAATGCCAGCGAAGGCTCATCGCGAATTGAAATCCGTGGCGAACGGCTGCCCGAAGCGATCCTCGCGATGTCGGAGACCGATTGAGCGGATTCGCCGCTGCAACCGAATACGAAAGGCAAAAGAGACAATGCGCGCAACCATCATGCCCAAGGTGCACGACGTCCGGATCGAAAACGTACCCGACGCCGCTATTCAAAATCCCACCGATGCGGTGATCCGCGTCACCCGCGCCTGCATCTGCGGCAGCGACCTCTGGCCTTACAACGGCAGCCCCAACGTCGAGGGCCAGCGCATGGGCCACGAAGCGATCGGCGTGGTCGAGGAGGTCGGCAGCGACGTCCAAACGATCAAGCGCGGCCAGGTCGTTATCATGCCGTTCGTCAATTCCGATGGCACCTGCCTGTTCTGCGAGGAAGGGCTGCCGGCCGCATGCATCCATCGCGACTTCTTCGGCAACGGAACGCTTGATGGCGCGCAGGCCGAAGCGCTGCGCATCCCTATGGCGGACGGCACGCTCTATCCGATCGACGTCGCCGAAGACGACGCGCTGATGCCGTCGCTGCTAACGTTATCGGACGTGATGGGCACCGGCCACCACGCCGCGGTCAGTGCGCGCGTCCGGCGCGGCGGCAGCGTCGCTGTAGTCGGCGACGGCGCGGTCGGCATCTGCGGAGTTCTCGCCGCCAGGCGCCTCGGCGCCGAGCAGATTATCATCATGGGCCGGCATCCCGACCGCATCGCGCTCGCCAAGGAGTTCGGCGCGACCGACGTGGTCAGCGAGCGCGGCGATGAAGGCATTGCGCGCGTGCGCGATCTCACCGCCGGTTTCGGCGTGCAATCCGTCCTCGAGTGCGTCGGCACCGCTCAGGCGATGGACACGTCGATGGGCATCGTCCGCCGCGGCGGCGCAGTCGGCCGCGTCGGGGTCCCGCACTATGAGGCGATCCCTGGCGCGCAGCACATGTTCTACGATAACGTCATCGTCGCGGGCGGCCCCGCGCCGACCCGCGCCTATATCCCCGATCTGCTGCCTGACGTGCTGGAAGGCCGCATCGACCCCGGCCGGGTGTTCGATCGTACCGTCGATCTCGACGGTGTACCCGACGGCTATCGCGCCATGAACGATCGCGAGGCGCTCAAGGTATTGATCCGACCTTAAGCAACCAGACGCTTACATTCTGCTAACCCCGAACTATTTGATGCCGAGCTGCGACATGTATGTGGCATTGTCCCAGTACAGCCATTCATGATCCATCTTGCCGTTCTTCCAATGGCCGATCGTCGCCATCGGCAGGCTGAACTTCTTGCCGGTCGGCGGGATGGTCTTTCCATCCCCCGTCGGCATTGGCTTCGTGAAGGTCCCGGTCATGATGCCTGTGACCGCCGTCCACTCGCCGGTTCCGATCCGGATCGGGTGAATCTTGATTGCGGTGTCCGGCGCGTGAACAAACAGCTTCTTTAAGTCTTCGATATGCTGCTTGATGCCATGCGTATCGTGACCGTCCGGCCAGCTAACGATGATGTCGTCTGCGTGGCTTTCGCTTAGCCGGTCCCACTTCTGGTTCGAGAAGACATCGAAATCGAGCGTATCGAACTTCTGGATGTTCTGTGCCGGAAGTCCCGCTTCAACGGCCCGCCCGAATTCGCCGGGTTGCAGTGGCGCCTGCGATTGCGTGGCGGTGTTCGAGGCTTTCTGCTGACAGCCAGCGATGGCTAACCCGGCGGCGATTGTCGCAGCAATCGCGATCCAATGGGATAACAATTTCACGGGAGTCTCCCCGGCGAAGACAGCCCCACCTCCGGACTGCGATTTACGCCCGCGGATGCAGTGAGTCGAATGAATTACGCTGTATCGTTAGCGTGCATAACGTCGCTGCGGCGCGCTGCTCCTCGACATTCGGCCCTACTAGGCTACGACTGAGTTCGCTTGTGCGTGGGATTTGCACTTGAATACCGTAGCTTGGCGGCGTTGAGGGTCTAATCCTTGGTTAGCGGGTCTCGGTGAGTTCACCTGCCTGTGCGGGCTAGTGTCGGCTCTTACGTGCTGTCGCTCGGAAGCCGACGTCCCGCTATCGGCCGGTTCACGCGATTTCCACAAGTCCTCAGAGCTTGGCATGTTTTCGCCGTATATTCTGCGAAACCCGGGACCCAGGCGCCGCTGCCGATCGCTATGAGACGCTATGCTGCGGTGTGATAGAAGGGGATTCGCAGCTTGGCAGGCCGGTTCTTTACGGCATTCTGTACGCTAAACTGGCTGCAATTCGCTAAATCATTGAAATCGTTGGTGACCCCTACGGGACTCGAACCCGTGTTTTCGCCGTGAGAGGGCGACGTCCTGGACCGCTAGACGAAGGGGCCAATGTTGAGAGAGGGCGCCATATGTGGGCTGGGGCCGCGCTCGTCAACTGCAGCGGTCGCGATGGCCAGAGGCTCCCATCATCCCTTTCGATATCGGCGATCTGCTGCGTTCGCCAGCGATGATATTGCCGGCTCCAGTTCAACCTTCCCGATCCCGTTCGCTCAGGTAGCGCATCAGCTCTGCGAGGGTGGATTCCATCTGGTCCTGCATCTGACTGACGAGCTCGTTCTCGCGCATTCCGACATGGTCGAGAGGCTTTGAGTAGCTGTCGGAAAAGGCCTGAAGGTCAGAGCGGTCGAACACGCCCTTCGCGACCAGCTTGGCAAGGATCACGAGCAGGCCGTTGGTGTTGGCGATGGTGCCCGCGACGAGTGCCTCGTCCACCATCGACAGTTGCTTGTCGCTTTCGCTGACGTCTTCTTCGGTTGGGGTCATGACCGGGATCATGCAGTGAACTACGCGCCGCGCAAGCGAAAGGCTCCTTAAGCTTGCAGGAATTCCCCAAGCTGCCGCCAAGCAGCCGCCTTTTGCGCGAAAGGCCTGGTGTTCGCAGCGCTCGACGACGGCAGGTCAATCAGCATTGGCCCCTGCGACACGCCAATGAGCTTGCGACCGGCACGGGATGCAGCCGAGCCATTGAAGGCAATGACTCTGAGATGTGGGAAATCATGAAGCAGATGCTCGATCCGGTTGTGCTCGGCCTTGCGGATCGCCTGATCAAGGCTGCCGCGGCGGCTCGCGGAGGCGATCACGTCCCATAGCCCAATCCGGCGTTCTGCAAGGCGTTCCAGCCGCGCCGCATAATCCAATGCCTGCAGCTCCTCCCCGATGGCGAGGCCCAGTAGTCGCCAGAATTGGTTGGTCGGGTGTGCATAATAACGCTGCGCAGCGAGCGATGCTTCACCCGGCAGGCTGCCGAGCACGAACAGCCGGGCGTCGGCGCGTGCGATCGGCGGAAAAGAAGTCCGGCGCTCGGCAGTCATTGCGGAGCAGCAATGGCCTCGACCATTCGAGGTAGCCAGCGTCCGTCCTTCCACAGCGGAAAGGCGTTGCGATAACCCCAGGCGCAGCTCGCGACCCCGAGCGATGCGAAAGCGGCGCTGACGGCGTGATAGTAAGCGGCGCGCTGGTCGGGTGGAATGGTTTCGATCGCTCCATATTCCCCGACGAACGGCACTCGTCCGGTGCGCGCCACGTAAGCGCGAACCTTGGACAGCGAGCCGCGAAGCTGGCTCGCGTCTGCTGGGCTTCCGAATCTCCGGCCGAAGGGGGGCGAGGGTTGAACGAAACGCGCGCCCTGGTGGGTGAACTCGAACGGATCGTAATAATGGAAGGTGGGAACGACGTAGGGATCGTCCGGCAGAGGCAGACTGGCGAGCGAATCCACGCCGGACCAACGCTCTCCGCCGATGACCACAATGCGCGTCGGGTTGGTCTCGCGGATCGCTGCGAGCGACGGTGCAAGCGTCGCGAGGAGATTGCCGTTGGTCAGCATGTTGTGCGGCTCATTGAGGAGCTCGAACCAGACGTTCGCAGGCTCGTCACGGAGCTCGGTTGCAATCTGCCGCCAGACGGCTGCGAGCCGGTCGCGGTTCGCCTCGGGCGAATTCGACAGGTCCTGGTTGTTGTGCTGGTCGACAATGACGCCGAGACCCGAGGCGCGCAGTGCGTCGATCACGTGGCGCGTGCGGGCCATGAACCTCTGGTCGAGCGTGTACGGGGGTTTCGCGAGCGAGTGCCCGAGAAAGTTCACCGGCATCCGAACCGTCGAAAATCCTGCCCCATGGATGATGCGCGCATCTTCGTCACGGAATGGCGGGCCCCAGTCGCCTTCTCCCGGCGGCTCGAGCGTATTTGCAAGATTGATGCATTTGCCAAGCAGCGGGGTCGGACCGATCCGCGCGTGAGCCGCTTGTACAGGTGTGAAATCAGAGGCGCATGCAACCACGCTCATTGGTCCTAAGCCAAGCATTGCAGCGGCGACTTTCAAACCGGTTCGAAGCGGACCTCCCATGATCTTCCTTTCCCTCTTTTGCCTTTGGGAATTCCGCCGCTAGAGCGATCAGCGTGCAGCCTTCCGACCTCCGCGTCGCCCTCTTTTCGGGCAATTACAATTATGTCCGGGACGGCGCCAATCAGGCGCTGAACCGGCTGGTGGAATATCTGCTGAGACAGGGCGTCAACGTCCGCATCTATTCCCCGACCGTCGAAGAGCCGGCATTCCCGGCTACCGGCGATCTCGTCGACATACCGGCTTTCCCAATCCCGGGCCGGTCGGAATATCGTTTGCCGATCGCCCTGCCCGCGCGCGTTCGCCGCGATCTTGAGAAGTTCGACCCGAACGTCGTCCATATTTCGAGTCCGGATATCGTCGGGCATCGCGCGGTGACCTGGGCGCGGCGGAACAAGATCGCCGTCGTTGCTTCGGTGCACACGCGGTTCGATACCTATCTCGCTTATTATCATCTTCAGGCGCTCGAGCCGCTCGCGCGCGGGATCATGCGGCGAATCTATCGCCGATGCGAAGTCGTGATGGCGCCTGCAGAATCGATTGCTGTGATCCTTCGAGCACAGCGGATGAACCGCGACATCACAATCTGGGGCCGGGGCGTCGATCGCGAGCAGTTCAATCCCGAGCGGCGGGACATGGAATGGCGACGCGCTCAAGGAATTGGCGACGATGAGATGGTCATCGCCTTCCTCGGCCGGGTCGTCATGGAAAAGGGTCTCGACATCTTTACGGATGCGATCCACGCTTTTGAGCCACTCGGGCTCAAGCATCGCGTGCTGGTCATCGGCGAGGGACCGGCGCGGCCGTGGTTCGAGCAGCAGCTGCCGGAAGGAATCTTCGTCGGTCAGCTGACCGGCGCCGATCTCGCTCGAGCGCTCGCAAGTTCCGATCTGCTGCTCAATCCTTCGATCACCGAGGCCTTCGGCAACGTGACCCTCGAAGCCATGGCCAGCGCCCTGCCGGTCCTTGCAGCGGAGGCAACCGGAGCGACGAACCTCGTCCGTTCGGGGATCACGGGCTTTCTCGTCGACGGTGGAAGTGCCGAAGAATTTAGCGACGCGCTGGCCGCCTACGCACGCGACCCCGAGCTCCGCCGCCGCCATGGGCAAGGGGGACTCGAGGTCGCCAAAGCAATGGACTGGGACACGATCAACTCGGCCGTCATCCGTGCTTACAAGCATGCGATCGTCAAGCGCGGACGGCTCGCGCGGATGATGGGCCGGTGAGCTTTACTTGAGCCGCTCCACGCGCTGGGCAAATTCGTCGATCAGTGCCGCAAGCTCGTGCACCGTCTCCTCGGTGACATCTCCGCGCGTCATCCGGTTGCGGATTGCCATGCCGAGATTGCGCATTGCGCGCCACACCGGCGAGACGCCCTCGGGAGAGGGGCTCAGGCGCTGAAGCCGAACGATCAGTTCCTCGACTTCTTCCTTATTCTCTTCGAGGTGCTGAGTGCCGGCCTCCGTGATCTGGAACGGCTTGCGTGCGCCGTCCCCGGCTGCTTCTTCGATCAGCCCCATGTCCTGGAGCAATGTCAGCGTCGGATAAATGACTCCTGGGCTTGGCGCATATTCGCCCCCAGTGAGCTCCTCGACCGCTCGGATGAGGTCATATCCGTGGCGCGGCTCATCCGCGATCAGCTTCAGCAGCACGAGCCTCAGTTCACCGCTTTCGAATACCCGCCGGCTGCGACGTCCGCGCCAGCCTCGTCCTTCGCCACCTTCGAAATCAAAATGGAATGGTCCCCAGCTGCCGTGCCAGCCGCGTCCGCCGCGCATCGCCATCAGGCCTTCCGGCAGGCAGATTTCAAAACGGCCGCGCGGACCGCATCCATATGGTCTGTGAGTCATCGACTCGCCTCCTTTCGATGTGTCTTAGATATATCTTAGCAATATCTGCATCAAGCCTGTTGGTGGCATTTTTCCGCTCCCGCATTATGAATTGGTCGCAATGGCCGATCTGTTCGCTGACGAGGATATTCCGACGCGCGCGCCCGACGCGCCGGCGGCGAATGCGCCGCTCGCCGATCGCGCACGTCCCAAGACGCTCGACGAGGTCGTCGGCCAGGAGCATCTGACCGGCCCTGAAGGCGCAATCGGTCGCATGGTCGCCGCAGGCCGCCTCGCCTCGATGATCCTCTGGGGTCCGCCGGGGACAGGCAAGACGACTATCGCCCGACTGCTCGCGGGCGCTGTGGGCCTGCGCTTCGTCGCAATCTCCGCGGTGTTTTCGGGAGTTGCGGATTTGAAGAAGGTCTTCGCTGAGGCGCGCACCGCTGCACGCGCCGGGCAGCAGACCTTGCTGTTCGTGGACGAGATCCACCGTTTCAACCGGGCACAGCAGGACGGCTTCCTGCCCTATGTCGAGGACGGTACCGTCACGCTGGTCGGAGCGACGACGGAAAATCCCAGTTTCGAGATCAACGCCGCGCTTCTGTCGCGCTGCCAGGTGCTGATCCTGAGGCGTCTCGACCACGAGGCGCTCGCCGAGCTCATTAGCCGCGCTGAGGCGCTCGAGGACCGCCGTTTGCCGGTAACGCCCGAAGCCCGCGAAGCGCTGATCGCAAGCGCCGACGGCGATGGCCGCTTCCTTCTCAACCAGATTGAGACTCTGTTCTCGATCGGGCTCGACCAGCCGCTCGGTCCAGCCGAATTATCCGACCTGCTCCACCGCCGCGTGCCGGTCTACGACAAGGACCGCGAGGGACACTATAATCTCATCTCCGCACTGCATAAGACCATCCGTGGTTCGGATCCGCAGGCTGCGCTTTATTATCTCGCGCGCATGCTCGTTGCCGGCGAAGAGCCGCTCTACGTGCTTCGGCGCCTCACGCGTGCAGCGGTCGAGGACATCGGCTTGGCCGACCCAAACGCGCTCCTCCAGTGCCTTGCAGCCAAGGAGATGTACGATTTCCTCGGCTCACCGGAGGGCGAAATCGGCATCGTCCAGGCCTGCCTCTATCTCGCCACAGCGCCCAAATCGAATGCCACCTATGTGGCGCAGAAGAAGGCGTGGCGGTCGGCGGAGGAAACCGGTTCGCTGACGCCGCCGATGCACATCCTCAATGCTCCGACCAAGCTGATGAAGAAGGTCGGCTATGGCAAAGACTATGCCTACGACCATGATTCCGAGGAGGCATTTTCCGGCCAGAACTACTGGCCCGAAGAAATGGAGCCGCAGAGCTTCTACCGACCGAGCGATCGCGGCTTTGAAGCGCGCGTCAAAGAACGGCTGGACTATTGGAACGAGCGGCGCAAAGCGTTGGAACAAGGCAGCGACAGAGCGGATTAGCAGCGCCAACGTCTGGAGGGAGCACACAGATGTACGATACGAGCGCCTACTGGCAGGCCCAACTGATGAACTGGGGCCCCAAGATCCTCATTGCAATTCTGATCCTGGTGGCCACCTGGATCGTCGCTCGCGCGGTGAAATGGGTGATCCAGAAAGCGATCGACCGAACTCCTGCGCTTCGCAAACATGTGAGCGGCGCGCCCGAAGAAACGGTCGGCCACCAGCTCGGCACGATCGCCAAGCTGATCATCTGGCTGGTGGGAATCATGGCTGCACTGCAGTTCCTGAACCTCGGTCAGATTCTCGCCCCGATCAACGAGCTGGTGACTGAAATCTTCGCCTTCTTGCCGCATTTGATAGCAGCGGGGCTGATCTTCTTCGTCGGTCTCGTCGTTGCTCGGATCGTGCGCAGGCTGGTCGAGACCGTGCTGATCGCTGCCAATGTCGATGGGTTGCTCGCCCGGATCGGCATCGGCTCGACCGAAGGGACCGTGCGGACCTCGCCGGAAGCGGTGCCGTCTGGTGCCGCTCCCGGGGCGACCCGCGCAAGCCTCGCCCGCGCTGGCGGCGTTCTCGTTTATGCCTTGATCATCATCCCAGTGGCGATCGCCGCGCTCCAGGCGCT
>CBJLMA010000006.1:0-93130 GCA_966424035.1 uncultured Sphingomonas sp.
ATCCCGCCGCCCGGATGATGGCTGAACAGCAGCTCAAGGACGCGCTGGAGAACCTTGGCGGCAATATCCGGCGGGCGGTCACCAATATGCCGACGCACGAGGCCTGGCTAAGAGGCTTCAGCGCCGCAGACGGGAATTCTGCCTTTCGAGAGATGGTAGCGGAGGAGGGACTTGAACCCCCGACACGCGGATTATGATTCCGCTGCTCTAACCAGCTGAGCTACTCCGCCCCGAGGCTTGGAAACCGCCCCCTGTTGAGGGCGCTGGAGGCGCGGCATATAGGTGCGCTGCGCGGACCGGTCAACGCGAGGAACCGCTTACGGCTGCTCTCGTTGAGCGGGGAATAGAATGAGGCTCCGATGGACCCCTTAACTCCGCTCGATACTCTTTGCCGGATCATTCTCAGGGCTCGCGAATATGAGGCCCAGACCGCGAGCGATTACGATCGCGACGAAGACCCGGATAATGTCGACGACGAGCAGGAAGGCACTCTTTCTGTCCTCGAGGACGAGATCAATGACAGCGTCGAGGAAGAGCTTCGCTCCCAGTTCGAGGATCTGGGCGAGGATCAGCTGGCCGAAGTCCTGGCGTTCTGCTGGGTGGGACAGGGCACTTATGAAGCCGCTGACTGGGACGAAGCAACGCAGGAGGCGCAGGATCTGGTTGGTGAGAGCACCCAAGAGGCGATCGACGAGTTGATGGAACAGCCGATGCTCGCCTCGGTGCTCGAATCGGGCCTCGCTGCCTTCGATCTCAGCTGCGACGGCATAGGGGACCTCTCCTAACGGCCCCGAAAGGAATAGATGGCGAGTTTCTCCCAGGGGCCCCCAAGGTAGCGATGAAGGCCAAGTCCGCTGATCGCCAGCGGACGCGGCTGAAAATCCGCTGCAAGCGTCGCAATCAACGCCCGCGATTCGCGCCGGGATGCCTTATTTTGGATCGTCACGTGCGGGCTCCAACCCCCTGCGTCCTGAGCACTCAGAAGCCCATGAAAATCCTCGGCGAGCTGCCGGCGGATGCGGTCGAGATCGGGAGAGACAATGCGGAAGGCCATTCCTCCCCCAAGGTCCATCAGTCCTGCGACCGAGGCGCGCGGCGGCGGCTCTGACCCAAGCCGCGCGAGCGTGGAACGCGCCTCCCGTTCCGCCGATGGCGGCAGCGAGTGAAACAGGGTGAGATGGGCTGGAACCTGGTTGCGCTCGGGGGGATAATGCGCCTGCCGCAATCGTTCGAGCCATGAATGATCAACAGCCGAAATCTCTGCAGTGATGATCAGTGCACCGGCCAAGCGCGTCTCAGATCTGCAGTTGGCTCCCAAGCTCGACGACGCGATTGGTTGGAAGTTTGAAAAACTCCATCGCGCTTTCCGAGCTCTTGAGCATCAATGCGAACAATTTCTCGCGCCACAGCGCCATCCCCGGCACCTTCTTCGACGGAATCAGCTTCTGCCGTCCCAAGAAGAAGCTGGTGCTCATCATGTTGAAGGGCTCGCCGCACGTCTTTATGTCAGCGAGATCGCGCGGAATGTCGACATCCTGCATAAAACCATAATGCAGGATAACGCGATAGAAGCCCTGTCCCGCGTCGTGGATCTCGACTCGCTTCTCCGGCGAGACGTGCGGTAGGTCTTCGACCCTTACCGTCAGGATGATAACCCTCTGATGCAGCACTTGGTTGTGCTTTAGATTGTGGAGCAGCGCAGCCGGGACGATTTCGGGTGAGGCCGACAGGAACACTGACGTTCCTCGCACTCGATGAACCGACGCAGCCGTCGACTTGATGAACACCGGCATCGGTAGCGCCGATTCGAGTCGCTCGCGCATCAAGGCCCGCCCCTTCGCCCAGGTGGTGAGCAGCGTGAAGATGACGAGACCGACCAGAATTGGGAACCAGGCACCTTCGAACAACTTAGCCGATCCCGAGGCGAGGAAGATCAGATCCACGCTAATGAAAACCACAAAGCCAATTCCCGCCCGCCACAGTGGCGCGCGCCAAATGCGGAACACTACCACATATTGCATCAGCGTCGTGATCAGCATCGTGCCCACGACCGCCAGTCCGTACGCGGGCAACATGGCTGCTGAGTGGCGGAAACCCATTACTAGGAGGGCGATCATTGCTGCGAGCGCCCAGTTGATCGCAGGCAAATAGATTTGCCCTTTAGCGCGCGACGAGGTGTGAGTGATGCGCAGCCTCGGGATGACGCCGAGCTGGATCGCCTGCTGGGTTACCGAGAATGCACCGGAGATGACCGCTTGACTGGCTATGATTGTCGCCAATGTTGCAATGGCGAGCAACGGAAGCGTTAGCGAAGGCGGGACCATGTGGAAGAACGGGTTATCCACAAATTGCGGATGCTGGATGAGCATCGCTGCCTGGCCCATGTAGTTGAGCATGAGGGCCGGAAGAACAAGGTAGAGCCAGGCAAAGGTGATCGGCTTGCGGCCGAAATGACCCATGTCGGCGTAGAGCGCCTCTGTACCCGTCACTGCATAAACCACCGCTCCGAGCGACAGAAACGAATAGAGGGGGTGTGCAAGCAAGAAACCCCATATGTAGGCCGGACTGAGCGCGCGAATGACCTGTGGATAGGCAATGATGTGATGCACGCCCATTGCGGCAATGACCGCGAAATAGATCAGCATGATCGGTCCGAAGAGCTTGCCAACACGATCTGTGCCGTGTCGCTGGAGTGCGAATAAACTGATCAGGATCGCGAGCGCGATCCACACGATATAGGGTTCGAATACGGCGCTGACGACGCCAAGCCCCTCGACCGCCGAGATCACCGAAATAGCCGGCGTCAGCATTGCATCGGCATAGAATAATGCTGTCGCGAACAACGCGCCGACAAGGAGCCATCGCTGCGGAGCAGCCGCGCCCAAGCATCGCTGAATCAGCGCATATAGCGCGAGGCTGCCCCCTTCCCCCTCGTTATCGCAACGCATGACGATGAAGACATATTTGATCGTTACCACAAAGACGAACGCCCAGAAGATCAGGCTGATGATCCCGAAGAGATCGGTCACATTTGTGTTGAGGTGATAACGCGGGTCGAGCGTAGCCTGGAGCGCGTAAAGCGGGCTCGTGCCGATGTCGCCAAAAACGACGCCGGTCGCGCCGAGCATCAACGTCGCCAATGCTTCCCTGGGCTGGTGCTCAGTTGCTGGTTGGTCCGCGGCCGGCGCGGAATCTTGAACGATGGTCGCCATCGGCGGCGCATGGTGCCGAACGGTATAAAGATTCCATGTGGTTTTACATCGCGCCCGCAAGAGCAAATCGCGTGAAATGCATCCGCGGCCTCTTGGCGCGCGGCCGGCCGACGGGCAGTTAATGGTCATGATCGATATGCAGCCCCGTCCAGCGCTCGGCGATCGAATTCAGTCTTACGTCGGCGCGTTGGCGCTAGTTGCGTTTTCGACGATCGTCGGCCTGTGGATGGCGCCGCAGTGGGGCACGGCCGCCGTGGACATGATCTATTTGCCGGCGGTCCTGGCAGCGGCTGTGCTATGGGGACTTGGTCCGGCGCTGCTCGCCGGCATCGCGGCCGCGCTGGCCTACGACTTCTTCTTCACCTCCCCTGTCCACACGTTCCGCATCGATCGCGTGCCTGATATCGTGACCGTGGTCGTGCTGCTGACGGTCGCGCTCGTGACAAGCCGTCTTGCCGCCGGAATTCGCAGCCAGGCGCGGCTCGCCAAAGCCCATGCCGCTCGCAATGCGACGATCGCCGGCTTCGCCGGGCGCTTGCTCTCTTCGAGCGGTGAGGAAGAAATCGCCACTACGGCCTGCAGCGAGCTTGGTCCGTTGTTCGGCTGCAACGCCATTCTCGTGGCTGGCCTGCCGCAGTCCCGCATCATCGCCGCCGTTCCGGCGGGCAATCGTCTCACGCCCGCCGATATCGCGGCGGCCGCGGTGACGATCGAAACGGCCGAGCCCGCCGGCCGCGGGAGAACCCGAAGTCAGGCCGCAGAATGGGTGTTCTACCCCGTTTGCGCTAACGAGCGCGTGCTTGCGGCGGCAGGTCTCGCGCGGGATGACGGAAGGCCGCCGGTCGAAGACGAGCAGCTGCCGCTACTGTTGAACTTGCTCGACCAGGTTGCGCTCGCTCTGGAGCGGGCGCGCCTCGAGGAGGAAGCGCGCGAACTTGCCGACCTGCGTGAGCGGAGCCGTGTGCGTTCAGTGCTGCTCGCCTCAATTGGAAGGGATCTTCAACCCGGACTATCTGCGATCGTCAACGCGGCGCGCGAGCAGCGACGCAAGCGGACCAGCGAGAAGGAATTCGTCACATCCATCGAAGCGGAAGCAAACAGACTTCGGCGCTACGCTTCAAATCTGGTCGAGCTCGATCCCGAAGCTGAGCAGCAGCGGATCGAAGCCGGCGACGTTGCCATTGACCTGTTCCGGCGCAAGGTCTTTCGCAATGGGCATGAAGTACACCTGACGCCGAAAGAATATGCAGTGCTCGCGGAGCTCGCGAAACATCCGGGCCAGGTGCTCACTCATGCCCACCTCCTGCGCGCCGCGTGGGGACCCGCGCAGGAAAGGCAGACCGAATATCTACGGGTCGCGGTTCGCGCGCTCAGGCAGAAGCTCGGGCCGGAGATCATCGTCAATGAGCCGGCAGTTGGGTATCGCCTAATCGGGAGATAGCCTTGCTCCGTTGCGACTAGATTTCGACCTGGCTGCCAAGCTCAATCACGCGGTTTGCAGGTAGCTTGAAAAATTCCATCGCGCTTTCCGCGTTGCGAACCATCCAGGCGAACAGCTTCTCGCGCCATAGCGCCATCCCGGGCACGTGCGCGGACGGGATCAGCGTCTGGCGGGCGAGGAAGAAGCTGGTGTCCATCGGTTTGAACTCGGGTCCGCACTGGTTGACGCGCTTGAGCGCGCCCGGGACATCCGTCTCCTCCATGAAGCCGTAGTGCGAAATCACGCGCCAGAAGCCGTTGCCCAGGTCATCGACCTCGATCCGCCGAGATTCGTCGACATAGGGAACGTCCTCGACCTTCACGGTCAGCAACACCACGCGCTCGTGAAGGACCTTGTTGTGCTTCAAATTGTGCAGCAACGAATGCGGAACGCCTTCCGATGAAGTGGTCATGTAGACCGCAGTGCCCGGCACGCGCGTGGCGCTTGGCGCGGCGGACTTGATGAAGACCGGCATGGGGATGCCCGCTTCGTCGAGTTTGCGGATCATCAGCGCTCGACCCTTGGCCCAGGTCGTCAGCACTGTGAACATGACTATGCCAACGGCGAGCGGGAACCAGCCGCCCTGCGGCACTTTCATGAGCGCCGCGGAGAAAAAGCCGATGTCCACAATGAAAAACAGGGTCAGGAGAGGGACCGAGAGCCAAACGGGCCATTTCCACATGCGGAAGAGCACGATCGAAAGCTGGATCGACGCGATCAGCATCGCACCGGTGACAGCAACGCCATAGGCAGCCGTCAGGTTCGTCGAATTCTTGAACGATATCACGAGTACGGCGACGGCAACCATCAGCGTCCAATTGACGATCGGCAGATAGATCTGTCCTGCCTGCGATGCGCTCGTGTGAAGAATCTTCAAGCGTGGCACGAAGCCGAGCTGCATCGCCTGCTGGGTGAGCGAGAAGGCACCGGAGATCACCGCCTGGCTGGCAACGATTGAGGCGACCGTCGCGATAAAGACCAGCGGCAGACGGAAGCCGACCGGAGCGAGCAAATAGAACGGATTCGCGATTGCGTGCGGATTGCCCATTAAGAGCGCGGCTTGGCCGGCATAATTCAGCATCAGGGCCGGGAAAGCGAAGAATAGCCAGCCGTTGCGGATCGGCTTGCGGCCGAAGTGCCCCATGTCGGCGTAGAGTGCCTCGGACCCTGTCACGGCGAGGAAGATTGAGCCGACGGCAAGGAAGCTCTTCCACGGATCGTTCAACAGAAATGCAACTGCGTAGGTCGGACTAAGCGCCAGGAGGATCCGAGGGTAATTCCAGATCGCCATGCCGCCGAGGATGGCAATGGTGATGAAGTAGATGGAAAGTATCGGCCCAAACCAGGTGCCGATGCCTCCAGAGCCGAATTTCTGGACAGCGAAGAGGCCGACCAGAATCACGATTGAAACCGGGACTATGAAAACCGCAAACTCACTTGCGACCGTCTCAAGACCTTCGACTGCGGATACGACGGTGACCGCGGGCGTGATCATCGAATCGCCATAGAACAAGGCGCACGCAAGCACGCCAAGCATCACAATTGCGCGCGAGCGCTTCAGTCCGGCCTTGCGAATGATCAGCGCGAGCAGCGCAAGACTGCCGCCCTCGCCTTTGTTGTCGGCGCGCAGCATGATCGTCACGTACTTGAGCGTAACGACGATCAGCAGCGACCAGAAGATCATCGACAGGACGCCGAAGATGTTAACCTCAACCAGCGGCAACGGGTGCTCGCCGGCAAGCGACTGCTGGAAGGTGTAGAACGGGCTCGTGCCGATATCGCCGTAGACGACGCCGATCGCAAGCAACGTCAGCTTTGCGGTGCTGGCGCCCTTGGGTACGTGGCCTGCAGGACGATCAGCCGGTTGCGTGGGGATCTCCGCCCCGGCGGATGCGCTCGCGGTATCGCTCATCGCGTTATTGTCTGCCTTCTCATCGGCCGCGACCGCGGCTCTACCTGTTGCACCAGCGAGTGCCTGTGGCGGGCGCCACTAACACCGTCGCCGTCCGACGGCAATTGAGGCTCATCCAAGCGGCTCCACCACGGAACGGATGCTGAAATGCGAGACCAGGCGGTGCACCCCAGGCAGTCCTGCAAGAACCTCGCGGTGGACGCGTTCATAACTGTCGTCCTTTCGGACTTCGACCTTGAGCAAATAATCATGTTCGCCGCTCATGAGATGTGCCTCGGCGACTTCGCCACAGCGGCCGAGCTGTCGTTCGAATGCCTCGAGCGTCTCCCGCGCCTGATCCTTGAGAGTGACCGCAACAAAGACGATCGACGGATTGCCGCGGGCCGCAGCGGACAGGCGGGCGCAATAGCCGCGGATCAATCCGGATTCTTCAAGAAGCTTGACGCGACGATGTGCAGCCGAGGGCGAGAGGCCGACGGCGTCGCCAAGCTCCGCGCTAGTGACCGACGAATCGGCGCGTAAAAGGGCAATGATCTTGCGATCTACCGGGTCCATCGGAGCATTTCCGAAATTTATGTGCGAATATCGGATCCAATTCTAGAACCAATGTCGGCCTGGGGCAACAAACAGAACAAATCCCGCCGCCAATCGGCTAAACTCGCCGGGAAGCCAAAATCTGGAGTCCTCGCAATGCGCATCGGTGTGCCCAAGGAAATCAAAGTCCATGAATATCGCGTCGGCCTGACGCCGGCGTCGGTCGCTGAGCTGGTCGCGCACGGTCACGAGCTGTTCGTCGAAAGCGGCGCCGGCAAGGGAATTGATTGCCCGGATCCCGCCTATGAACAGGCCGGCGCGAAGATTCTTCCCGACGCAAAATCAATATTCGATGCCGCCGAGATGATCGTGAAAGTGAAGGAACCGCAGCCACAGGAGATTGCGCTGCTCAAGCCCAATCAGATCCTCTTCACCTATCTCCACCTCGCCGCCGACAAGGCCCAGGCCGAGGGGCTGATGAAATCGGGCGCGACTTGCATTGCATATGAAACGGTGACCGGCCGGAGCGGCTTGCCGCTGTTGAAGCCGATGAGCGAGGTTGCGGGCCGCATGTCCGTCCAGGTCGGCGCCCATTATCTGGAGAAGGAACAGGGTGGCCGTGGCGTTCTGCTCGGCGGAGTGCCCGGTGTCGCGCCGGCCAAAGTCGCGATCCTCGGCGGCGGAGTCGCCGGGGTTAACGCTGCACAGATGGCAACCGGAATGCGCGCCGACGTGACCATCTACGACATCAACAACGATCGCCTGGCCGAACTCGACATGTTCTTCTCGAGCCAGATCAAGACCGCTTATGCCTCGCGCGCGGCAATCGCCAATGCAGTCAAGGAAGCCGAGCTGGTGATCGGCGCCGTCCTCGTTCCTGGCGCCGCTGCTCCGAAGCTGGTCACGCGCGACATGCTCAAGACGATGAAGCGTGGTTCGGTCTTGGTCGACATTGCGATCGACCAGGGTGGTTGTTTTGAAACCTCACATGCGACAACCCACGCCGATCCCGTCTATGAAGTGGACGGAATCATCCATTACTGCGTCGCCAACATGCCTGGCGCGGTCGCGCGTACGAGCGCTTTTGCACTCAATAATGCGACGCTGCCCTTTGCTCTGAAGATCGCCAATTTGGGCGCAGGAGAAGCGATGCGCCAGGACGAGCATCTTGCGAACGGCCTCAATGTCTCGGGCGGCAGGATCCGTCACCAGGCGGTCGCAGAGGCACTCGACCTTCCCTACGAGCCCGTCGCGGCCTGAGGTTTGGCGGCGGCCGGCTGTTTGCTGAGCGCCGCCACGCCCTGCTCGACCAGCGGACGCCACTCGGCGTCCTTCGGTGCGGTCACGAGAATATGCTGCCAAATGGCGAGCGCGCTCGCCTGGTCGCCCGAGCGCGCGAGCGCAAGTCCGTAGAAGAACGGCGGTCCGGGATAGCCCGGCGAGAGCTCGGCAGCGCGGCGATAGGCGAGCTCGGCCGGCGGCGTCAGGCCGCGGGCATGGTCGACGAGCGCATTGCCTAGGCCGATCCACAGTTGCGGATCGGCCGGATAGCGCTTCACGGCATTCTGGAGGATGCCGACGGCGTCCTCGCTCTTGCCGTCGCGGGCGAGCGCTTCGGAGATGCGAAGCCAGCTCTCTGCCGGCGTAAAATTGCCGAAGAAGGCATGGCGGGCATCGGTCAGCGGGAAGATGTCATGTGCCCCGCCGCCCTGCGCCGGAGCTCCACGCACATTTGGACTGCCCTGGAGCGCATATCCCGATGCCCCGAGCAAAAGCGCCGCTGCGCTCGCCGTCAGGAGACCGCCGTGAACGCCCATGCGCCACAAGAAAGCGAGACAAGCCCCAGCGAGCAGAAGGAGGATGAGCCAGCCCATCAGCTCCCGGCCCTCGGACAGATGCGGCGGCGGATCAGCCAAATGCCGGAGAGCAGGAGCATGATGGGCGCGAGCCAAAGCGGCCAGGCCGCCGGCTCGTCGTTCGGCCTGTAGCTGATCCACGTCCCGTAACGCTGGACGAGCCAGCCGCGGATCGCGCTCGGCCTCTCGCCCGCCGCGATTCTGCGTCTGACGAGATCGCGCATGTCGCCGGCGAGCTCAGCGTCGGAATCGGCGATCGATTGGCCCTGGCAGACCAAACACCTGAGCTCGGCCATCAATGCCTGGGCTTTGGCCTCCTGCGCCGGGTCCGGCAGCTGGCGGTTTGCCCAATAGGCAGGCGGAAGATTGCTGTCGGCGAGCAGCGGTTGGGCAAGGAGGAGCGCTGCAAGGAGCGCGAGCAGCCTCACCGCGCCTGCTCCATTTTGGTGAGGATCATCGGCGCATCGGCTGCTTCGATCGGGCCGATGTGTTGGTAGCGGATGATCCCCTTGCCATCGACGATGAAGCTTTCCGGTACGCCCGAGGAACCGAACTGGATCTGCAAGTCGCTATGCGGGTCGCTGGTAATCGCGCGATAGGGATTGCCGTTCCGTTGAAGGAAGCCGTCAATGTCTTCAGCGCGGTCTCGCACGGCGATCCCGTCGATCACGATGCCGCGATCTTTCAGTCCCTCGAGCACCTTCACTTCGCTGACGCAGGGTACGCACCAGCTTGCGAAGAAATTGACCAGGTGCGGCTGCCCGGTAGCCAGCTCTGCTGAACCGAAAGGCAGGCTGGAGCGGGCTGCTGCGACGGGCGGGAAGTGGGGCACCGGCCTGCCCTCGAGCTTCGAGTGCACCGTCGTGTCGACCGGCGTCGCAAGCCGCCAGACGAGTGCGGCAATGATCAGCAGCAGCAGCGCCAAGGGCGCAAAGCGGACTGCGCGGCTCAAGCGTAGCGCTCCCGGCGCCAGTCGGAGGCGGTGGCGCGCCGGCGCAAGATCCATGATCGTCCGAGCAGCGCGAGGGCGCCGCCCAATGCAATCAGTGCGCCGCCCGCCCAGATCAAGGTCACGAACGGCTTCCACCAAAGCCGCAGCTGCCAGGAGCCGCTCGGATCGGCTTTGCCGACGACAGTGTAGAGCTGGCCGTCCCAATAGGTGCGGATTGCCGACTCGTTCGTCTCCGCCGGCGGATCGCTGTAATAATGCATCTGCGGATTGAGCAGGACGACGTCCCCGCCCCGCGTTGCGCGAAGCTCCGCTTCGACTGCAGTATAGTTCTTGCCTGCAGCCGGAGTGACACCTTGCAGTTGCACAAGCCACGGACCCACGCCCAAGATTTCGCCCGGTCTTGCAACTGCAAGTCGCTCGGTGGTGAACGCTGCATTGGCGGCCATTCCAGCAAGCGCCACCGCAATTCCAAAATGGGCGATGACCATCCCCCAGGTGGGCAGCGGAGTCCTCAGCGGGTGACGGCCGACGAGCGGGAGGAAGCTTGCGCCGGCGAGGAAGCCGGCCACGGCGAACCCAAGCCGCGGCAGGATGCCGATATCGGGAGAAAGGATGATAGTGATCGCAAGCGCAGCAGTCCCAAGCAAGGCCGGGAGCTTCAGCCGATTGAACGATGGGCGCCGCTCCCGGCGCCAGCTTAAGAGCGGACCAATTCCGACCAGGATGGCAAGCAGCAGCGCAAGCGGGCCGGCAACTGCATTGAAATAAGGCGCGCCAACGGACAGCTTTTCGCCGCTCACCGCCTCGACGAATAGGGGATAGAGCGTCCCCAGGAAAACGATCCCGAGGATGACACTGAGAAGCAGGTTGTTGATCACCAGCCCGCTTTCGCGGCTGATCAGTTCGAACGGCGCGCCTTCCTTCAACGTCGGGCCGCGCAGCGCAAAGAGGGTGAACGCAGCGCCGACATAGATCGCAAGCAGCGCGAGCAAGAAGGTGCCGCGCTGCGGATCGATTGCGAATGCATGGACCGACGTCAGGATACCGGAGCGGACAAGGAAGGTGCCAACCATCGACATTGAGAAAGCAATCACTGCGAGCATCATGGTCCACGCCTTGAGCGCGCCGCGTGCAGCGAGCACGTTGATCGAATGCAGCAAGGCGGTGGCCGCGAGCCACGGCATCAGCGATGCGTTCTCGACCGGATCCCAGAACCAGTAGCCGCCCCAGCCGAGCTCATAATAGGCCCAGTAGCTTCCCGCAGTGATGCCCAGGGTCAGAAAGATCCACGCACCCAGCACCCACGGACGCATCGCCCGCGCTAGGCGGCTGTCGACTTCACCGGTCAGCAATGCCCCAACCGCAAGACTGAACGCGACCGAGAGCCCGACATAACCAAGGTAAAGCGTGGGCGGATGGAACGCCAGTCCGGGATCCTGGAGCAGCGGGTTAAGTCCCTGTCCGTCGGGCGGCGCTGGAACGAGCCTTGCGAAAGGATTGGAAGCGACCAGCAGGAATGCATAGAAGCCCAGTGCAAGAACCGCCTGGCTTCCCAGGCTGGCGATCAGGGTCCGCTCGCTCGTCCGGCGCGAAAATAAAGCGACGGATGCCCCGGCGACCGCGAGGATCGTCACCCACAACAGCATCGAGCCTTCGTGGTTTCCCCAGGCGCCGGCAATCTTGTAGATGAAGGGCTTCGCACTATGGCTGTTCTCGGCCACCAGCGCGACCGACATGTCACTTCGCGCGAACACCAGCAGAAGCATTGCAAAGGCGACGAGGGTGAGCAGGCCCTGGAGAATTGCGACTGCGCGCATCGGCCGCGAAACCTCAACACTGCTCCTCAGTGCGACGATCATCAGCAGGAACTGATAAGCCGCGAGCGCGCATGCCAACCACAATGCCGCAAGCCCCGCCTCGGCGATCATTTTTCGAGTGTCTTTCCGACCCTGTGCTCCGCCGCCAGATTGCCGAGCTCCGGCGGCATGTAACGCTCGTCATGCTTGGCCAGGATCGTGTCGGCGACGAATGTGCCGTGCTCAAGGCGGCCCTCGGCGACGGCGCCGCTGCCTTCACGAAACAGGTCCGGAACAATCCCCCGAAAGACGACCGGAGTCTCAGCTTTGCCGTCGGTCACCAGGAAGCGGATCGTCACTCCATCGGCCTCACGCCTCAACGAGCCCTTTTCAACCATGCCTCCGAGCCGCATCGCCCGCCCCTCCTCGGCTTTGCCGGCGACGACATCGGCGGGCGTATAGAAATAGGAAGCGCGGTCTTTAAGACCCCACATTGCGAGCAGGACTGCAACGAACGCTGCGACCAGCGCGGCGCTCACCAGGATCAGCCGCTGGTTCTTCGGCTTCATTTGCGCTTGAGCGCGTCGGCGGCAGCCTCTGCGCGACGCATGGACGCAAAGGCCCACAGCAATAATGCGACCGTGAGGGCAATGGCGACTCCATAGGCCGCAGTCACGAACGGCCAGGGATTCACGCGCCCATCCTGCGCATCCGCGCCTCAACCTTGGTCTCGGCAAGCTCGGCGCGCATCCGCATCAGCGCAGCAGCTGCGAACAAACAGGTAAAGCCGATCATCGTCAGCGGCAGCGGCCAGAGAATCGACCGATCGATGGTCGAGCCGGCGAGGCCGATGCTCTCGCCCTGATGAAGCGTGCGCCACCACAGCACCGAATAATGAATGATCGGCAGATTGATGGCCCCTACCAAGCCGTAGATGGCCGCAATTCGCCCGTCACCGCCGCGTTCGCGCTCTGCCGACGCCAGAGCGACATAGCCGAGGTACATGAAGAACAGCACGAGCATCGATGTCAGCCGGCCGTCCCACTCCCACCACGTGCCCCACGTCGGTCGACCCCAGATCGAGCCGGTGATGAGACAGATTGCGGCGAATGTCGCGCCCGCCGGAGCAGCCGCCCGGCCAGCCACGGCAGCGAGCGGATGGCGCCACACGAGCTGACTGATCGACGCCGCTGCAATGGCCAGCCATCCGGCCATTCCGAGCCAGGCCGACGGCACATGGATGTACAAGATCCGCACCGTCTCACCCTGCAGGTAATCGGGCGGCGTGAGAATCAGTCCCGCCGCCATGCCACCAACCGCAAGCGCAGCACCGATAAGCAGCAGCCAGTTCGTTGCCGGCCGAGCGAAGCGCAAAAAGCGTGCGGGGTTTGCCAGGGCGTGCATTGCGCGGGAGATTATGCCCTTCCGATCAGCCTTTGCGCCATAGCATCCGCAACGGATGCCGGATCGCGGCCGGATTGTGCGCTCTCGCTCCAGATCTGTTCAAGGCGCATTGGAATAGCCTCGACTCGGCGGCGGACGACGCTCGCATCGCCGTCGCCAAGATATTCCGTGCAGACGTTGATGATACCGCCGGCATTGATGACGTAATCGGGCGCGTAGAGTATTCCCCTCGCGTGCAGGCGCTTGCCGTCTTCGGGTGTCGCCAGCTGGTTGTTCGCTCCCCCGGCGACAATGGGGGTCTTGAGCGCCGCAATTGATTGCTCGGTCAGGATTGCGCCCAATGCGTTGGGACTGACGACATCGGCGTCGAGCCCGAGAATCCCGTCCGGCGCCACGACTTTGCCGTTGGTTCGATCGGCGAGTCTCTCCGCCCTCGCCTGATCGACATCGGCGATGCTGAGCTTTGCCCCTTCGGCGCAGGCATGAAGCGCAACACCCGTCGCCACACTGCCGGCGCCCTGAACTGCGATATGCAAGCCGGCGAGATTGTCCTTGCCCAATGTGCGCTTCACTGCGGCCTTGATGCCGAGGAACACGCCGAGCGAGGTGTGCGGCCCGGGATCACCGCCAACGTCGCCGGCGCTGTTCGGCAGGCCCGCCACATATTTGGTGGAGCGTGCGATCTCGACCATATCGGCGACGCTCATGCCAACATCTTCTGCGGTGACGTAGCGTCCGCCCAGACCATCGACCGCCTTGCCGAATGCGTGGAGCATCTCCGGCGACTTGAAACGGGCCTCGTCTGCAAGGATCACTGCCTTGCCGCCACCCAGCGGCAGATCTGCCATCGCATTCTTGTAGCTCATGCCCCGTGACAGGCGAAGGGCGTCCCTCAGCGCATCGCCGTCCTTCGCATAATGCCAGAAACGAGCGCCTCCGCCCGCTGGGCCAAGATAGGTGGAATGAACGGCGATGATCGCCCTTAATCCGGACTTTTCGTCGGTGATGAAGTGGACTTCTTCATGCGCGTCGAAATCGGGCAGGCCCCAAGGCGTGGTCATCTGTTTGTGAATTTCCGGTTTCAACGAGGGTGAAATGGGGCGATCGAGGGGACTTGAACCCCCGACCCTCGGTACCACAAACCGATGCTCTAACCAGCTGAGCTACGATCGCCTCAGAGCGCTTGTGGACACCGCCCATTCTGCAGTTTCCTTCGGCGCGCGCGCCACTTAGGGTGCGACGCGGTCGAACGCAAGCGAGGGCGGAGCAGCGATGAATCCGACTGTTGAAAAGTTCGGCTACCCATCGACCCTGCTCAAGGAATTCGATCATTGGGTCGTCCTGCTGCGACCGGCGCAAGTGACGCTTGGCTCGCTTGTCCTCGCTGCAAAGAGCGATGCGACTGCTCTGGGTGCGCTTCCGCGCGATGCTTTTTCGGAACAGGCCGACGCAGCCATTTCAATCGAACATGCGCTGGCACGTTTCGTCGAATATGAACGCATCAATTATTTGATGCTGATGATGGTCGACAGAAATGTCCATTTCCACGTCATTCCGCGCTATTCCGAACCCAGGAGCTGGGGCGGAATCCTATTCCCCGACGTCGGGTGGCCCGGCCCGCCTCGGCTCGAGACCGCAATCAAGCTCGACCGCGAACAGCTTGCTCGATTGGTGACGGAAGTCGCGTCAAACTTCTGCTAACCTAACCAAATATAATGTATGATAAATCCCCTTGCGTAGACCGTTGCGGAGGCGCATCTTCCGGGTTGGGGAGAGAGACCGAATGGCGAGTCGGCGTACGAAATCGCCCGGCGAAGGTGTATCTCTGCGAGATACTTTGATCTCGGCAGGGCTCGAGCCTCGTTTCGCAGATCTTCTCGACAAAATGCCGCATCGGATAGTTCAGGTCGAACCGCGCCGGCCATTTCGCGAGCCTGGTGCGGCACGCGACGAGGTCATTTTCGTGCGTTCCGGGATTCTCTCGAAGTTCAAGACAGATTCGTCGGGCCGCCGGCAGATTGTTGCCTTGCGCTTTCCAGGCGAAGGAATCCTGCCGCGCGACGGACCAGCGCCATTCGGAATCCAGGCGATCGTCAGAAGCGAAGTCTTGGTCGGCAAAGCCAAGGACTTCAACGCCATCGTCGATGAAAATCCGGAACTCCAGCGCTTCTTCTGGCGCTTGCTCCAGCGCAACGAGGCGATCGGCTACGAATGGCTGGTCAACTGCGGCCGCCGCGATTCCACTGCCCGTGTAGCCCATTTGCTGTGCGAGACCGCGGAACGGATGCACGTTGCCAACGGCCATCTGTTCAATCCGTTCACGCAGCAACAGATCGCCGACATCACTGGTCAGACGTCGGTCAACGTCAATCGCGTTCTCGCCGACATGGAACGGCAAGGCCTGATCAAGCGCAAGGGCCGCGAGATCGAGTTCACCGATTGGGCCGAAATGCGCCGCGTCGCGAGCTTCCAGCCGGCCTATCTGGAATAAGCGCCGCTTCCTCGGCTAGCTAGGCGATCTGTACAGCTGAGGAACAGGCGATGATTTCTCGCGCCGGATGCGCATTCGGAGCTCTCTTGAGCGCAGTCGGGCTTGCGGCGGCAACTCCATCGACCGCGGCAAAGATTGATCCCCGCCTCTATAGCCAGCTGCACTGGCGACTGATCGGGCCGTTCCGCGCCGGCTGGGCGGAGATGATCCAGGGTATCCCCAGCAAGCCCGAGATTTTCTACTTCGCAGCATCCGGCGGCGGCGTCTGGCGCACCGATGACGCGGGCCGCACCTGGACTTCGCTGTTCGACAAGGGCCCGAGCTCGGCGATTGGCGCAATCGCAATCGCGCCTTCGAACCCGAACATCGTCTACATTGGCGCCGGCCAGCCTGAGCCGCGATACGACGTTCAATCCGGACGCGGCGTCTACAAATCAACCGACGGCGGAAAGACGTGGATCGACCTCGGGCTCCACGAGACCCGCTACATTGGTCGGATCTGGGTCAGCCCGACCGATCCGAACAACGTGATCGTCGGCGCAGTCGGGCATTTCTTCGGGCCGAGTGCTGCCCGCGGCATCTATCGTTCGACCGACGGCGGGAGGAGCTGGTCGCATACGCTGGCACCCGGCGAGTGGACCGGGGTCAACGACATCACAGCCGACCCTCAGAATCCGAAAATCCTGTTCGCCTCCGCCTGGGAAGCACGGCAATGGCCGTGGCAAAGCTATTTCACCGAAATCTCAGGCCCGGGAAGTGCGATCTATCGCTCCGACGACGGCGGCGTTCATTGGCATCGGCTCTCAGGCGGGGGCTGGCCCGGCGGATCAGTTGGCAGGATCAGCCTGGCGGCGACCCGCAAATCCGGACACGTGCGCGTCTATGCCGTCGTCGATTCCAAGTCGAACGGCGGTCTTTGGCGCTCGGACGATGGGGGAGCGCAATGGCGCCGCGTCAACAGCGAGAAGGCCTACGCCAACTATTATTTCAATCGTGTGACTGCGGATCCGAGGGATCCTGACGTCGTCTACCTCGTCGGCCAGTCGATGCGCAGATGCGACCGCGGGGGAGCGCGCTGCGAGATCTTCCGCGGAAGCCCGGGGGGTGACGATTACCACTCGATATGGCTCGACCCGCGCAATCCTGACCGGATGGCCGCCGGATCCGATCAAGGTGCTGCAATTTCGGTGAACGGCAGCAAAAGCTGGAGCAGCTGGTACAACCAGCCGACTGGCCAATTCTACCATCTCGCGACGGACAATCGCTTCCCCTACTGGATCTACTCAGGCCAGCAGGACAGCGGAACGGTCGCAACTGCAAGCCGCAGCGACTATGGATCGCTCAATTGGCGCGACTGGCACCCCGTCGGAGGCGACGAACGCGACTATGATATCCCCGACCCGCAAGATCCCCGGATCGTCTACGGTTCCGGCCTTGGAGGTCATGTAAGTCGCTGGGACGAGCGCACCGGTCAGGTCGCTGACATCTCCCCTTGGCCAGTCCCCAATTATGGTCTCAGGCCCACGACGGTGAAGCACCACTTCAACTGGGTCACCCCGCTCGTCGCCTCGCGCGCCGGTCCGCCTGCACTGTACCTTGGCGGCGAGGTCCTGTTCAAATCCGCCGATCGCGGCGCCAACTGGACGCAAATCAGCCCTGACCTGACCGGAAAGATGGCCGGCGCGCCGCGCTGCGTCGACAAGATCCAGGTCGCCGACGCCATGGCCTGCGGCTACGGGACCATCACCACGATCGAACCTTCGCCGCGATCAGGCGACGAGCTCTGGGTGGGCAGCGACACGGGCCTCGTGAGCATGACTCGCGATGGCGGAGTCCACTGGTCGCAACTGACCCTTCCGGGCATTCAACCGTGGAGCAAGGTTTCGAGCATCGACCTTTCCGCAAGCGAGCATGATACCGCCTATGTCGCCGTCGATGGGCAGCGACTGGACGATTTCGCCCCTCATGTCTTTCGTACACATGACAACGGCCGGACCTGGGCTGCAATTGACAGCGGCCTTCCTGCCGACGAGATCGTCAGCGCAGTCCGCGCCGATCCGATCCGCCCAGGTCTGCTTTATGCCGGTACCGAAAGCGGCGTCTTTGTCAGCTTCAACGATGGCGACGACTGGCAACCGCTCCAGCAGAACCTGCCGACTGCCTGGGCGCGCGATCTGCTGATCCACGGCGATGATCTCATCGTTGCTACCCAAGGTCGCGCGATCTGGATACTGGGCGACCTCTCCCTGCTTAGGCAATTGGGTCCAGGCGACGCGGCTGCGCCGCTCCGGCTGTTTGCTCCCGCCCCTGCGGTGCGCGTCAGATTCAATAACAATCACGACACACCGCTCGCGCCCGAGACGCCGGTCGGAGAGAATCCGCCCGATGGAGTAGCAATCGATTATTGGCTCGGCTCGGCGGCCAAAGGCCCCGTGACGCTCGAAATTCGCGATTCATCGGGAAGGCCCGTCCGACGGTTCTCCAGCCTGGATGTTCCGCAACCGCTTCCCGCGGACCGCTATTTTGCTCCGGGGTGGCTAAAGCCGGAGCCGGTCCTCGGAGCTTCGCCCGGAATGCATCGCTGGGTATGGAACCTGCGCGGAGAGCGTCCCGCCGCCGTTGAATATAGCTACAGCATTGCCGCCGTCTGGGGCCTGACCACACCGCTCGATCCGCGGGGTCAGCTGGTCGAGCCGGGGCGATATACGATCATCCTGACTGCGGGCGGTCGCGAAGAGAAGGCCAGCCTCGACGTGCTTCCCGATCCCCGTGCGACTGGCGCAGATTACCATTCGGCGGCGTCCTTCTCGGGCTCGCTTTACGAGCCGATGGCAAGAGCGTGGCGCGGCCATGCCGAAAGCGAAGCGCTTCGCGAGGAGCTCGGGAAACGGCTGCCGACGATCGCTGATCCGACTCTGCGCTCCGAAGCTCAGGCATTGATCAGCAAGCTCCAGCCGTCGGACGAGCCAAACTCGGGCTTCAAGGGTGAGAGCGCCATCCTCGCCGCGCTTGAGACTGCTGCGGAGGCGAGCGATGCTCCGCCCACTGCCGCAATGCGCGCGACTGCAGCCGAAACGATTGCGAAAGTGAATGCCGATTGGGCAGCTTGGCAACAAGTCCGCGCGCTCCAGCTCGAGCAGCTCAATCAGAAGCTCAAGAATGGAAGGCTTGCACCGGTGCTCGTGCCGCCCGAGAATGAGCTGCACGTAGCGGAGCCGTCGGGCGGCGAGGAGCTCCCGTAGCGGCCCTTCCAGCGGCGAGCGCGCAACCTTTGCGCGCGTCCCGCGGAAGTCATCGCCGGCTTGCTGAAGCTGCGGCTTCAGCGATGCCTGGTGGGCGCGGTAGGGATCGAACCTACGACCCCACCCGTGTGAAGGGTGTGCTCTACCGCTGAGCTACGCGCCCACATCATAGCAGGAAGTGCGCGGATATAGTGCCGCCGCAGCGCGTGTCCAGCCATGCCGAAGCCGATGCGGGTCAGCTCTGGACGAGCTGACTCAAGAGCTATTGGACCGCGTCCTTCAACACTTTGCCCGGCCTGAATTTGGGCTGCGAGCTCGCCTTGATCTGCATCGGCTCGCCAGTCCTCGGATTGCGCCCAGTCGAAGCCTTTCGCCGCGTTACGGAAAAATTGCCGAAGCCGACCAGGCGCACTTCGTCGCCCCGCTTCAAGGTCGAGGTGATTACCTCGAGCATGGTTTCGACGGCGCGCATCGCGTCGCTGCGGCTGATCCCAGAGCGATCCGCGACGTGGCCGATCAGTTCCTGCTTGTTCATGCCCCAAGCTCTCCCTCACCGGCCGCAAGACTCGCGCGCACGGAGCATTGGCATTTAAGGCAAGACTCCGGCCGCCTGTCCAGTGGCTCTAATGACGAATCGCTGTGCCGGATTCGGACGCCGGCGCATGGACCGGCGGTTCCGGAGCATGCTCGTCGGCGTCGGTCCATTCGATCGCCTGCAAAGGTTCGACCAATGCCCGGGCCAGTACCTGATCGACATGGTCGACCGGCACGATTTCAAGACCTTCCTTGACGCTCGAAGGAAGCTCAACGAGATCTTTCTCGTTCTCGGCGGGAATGAGCACGGTGCGAATACCACCCCGCAGCGCCGCAAGCAGCTTCTCCTTGAGACCGCCGATGGGCAACACCCGGCCGCGCAACGTGACTTCGCCAGTCATTGCGATGTCGCGACGCACAGCAATTCCGGTCAATGTCGAAATCATTGCAGTGACCATGCCAATGCCTGCTGACGGACCGTCTTTGGGCACGGCCGCCTCGGGCAAATGGACGTGGATGTCCTTGCGCGCGAAGATCGACGGCTTGACGCCATAGGCCGGAGCCCGGGCTTTGACGAAGCTCATCGCAGCCTGGATCGACTCCTGCATGACTTCCCCGAGCTTTCCGGTTGTCTTGATCTGGCCCTTGCCGGGCACAGTGACCGCTTCAATCGTCAGCAGCTCGCCGCCGACCTCGGTCCAGGCGAGGCCGGTGACTGCGCCGATCTGATCCTCTTCCTCGCCGATCCCATAGCGGAACTTCCGGACTCCGAGGAAATCGCCGAGGTTCTCAGCCGTCAGCTCAACCTTCTCGGCCTTGTTCTCGAGGATCTGCCGAAGCGACTTTCGTGCAACCTTGGCAAGCTCGCGCTCGAGCGTACGGACTCCGGCCTCGCGCGTATAATGGCGGATCATCGCACGCAGCGCGTCGTCGCTGTACGTCAGCTCTTCGGGCTTCAATCCATGCGCATCCATCTGCTTGGGGATCAGGTGGCGCTTGGCTATCTCCACCTTCTCGTCCTCGGTGTAGCCTTCGAGCCGAATGATCTCCATGCGGTCGAGCAGTGGCTGGGGCATGTCGAGCGAGTTCGCAGTGGTCACGAACATCACGTCCGAAAGGTCATAGTCCAGCTCCAGATAATGGTCCTGGAACTTGTTGTTCTGTTCCGGATCCAGCACCTCGAGCAGCGCCGATGATGGATCGCCGCGGAAGTCCTGGCCGAGCTTGTCGATCTCATCGAGCAGGAACAGAGGATTTGACGTCCCGGCCTTCTTGATATTGGAAATGATCTTGCCTGGAAGCGAGCCGATGTAAGTCCTGCGGTGACCGCGGATCTCGGCTTCGTCGCGTACCCCGCCCAGCGACTGGCGAACGAACTCGCGGCCCGTCGCCCGCGCGATCGAGCGCCCAAGCGATGTTTTGCCGACGCCCGGCGGGCCGACGAGGCAGAGAATCGGCCCTTTGAGCTTGTTGGTCCGGGCCTGGACCGCGAGATACTCGACTATCCGGTCCTTGACCTTCTCCAGACCATAATGGTCCTGGTCGAGGACGTGCTGCGCCTCGGCAATGTCCTTCTTGAGCTTCGACTTCTTGCCCCAGGGCAAGCCGAGCAGGACATCGAGATAGTTGCGGGCAACCGTAGCTTCGGCGGACATCGGCGCCATCGCCCGAAGCTTCTTGAGCTCGGCATTGGCGCGGCTGCGCGCTTCCTTCGACAGGCGAGACTTGCGGATCTTCTCGGCGAGTTCGGCGAGCTCGTCGCCGCCCTCCTCGCTCTCATTGCCGAGCTCGCGCTGTATCGCCTTGAGCTGTTCGTTCAGATAATATTCGCGCTGCGTCTTCTCCATCTGGCGCTTGACGCGGCTGCGGATCTTCTTCTCGACCTGGAGAACGCCGAGCTCGCCCTCCATGAAGGCGAATACCATCTCAAGGCGCCGCGCTGGGTTCAGCTCACCCAGCAGAGCCTGCTTGTCTGCAACCTTGATCGAGAGATTCGAAGCAACCGCGTCGGCGAGCGTCGACGCCTCCTCGATCTCGCCGAGCTGGATGCCGGTTTCTGGCGGAAGGCGCTTGTTGAGCTTGGCATAATTTTCGAACTGGTCGATGACCGAGCGCATCAATGCCTGGGTCTCGGGTCCGTCCGCGCCCTCTTCGTCAACCTCTTCGATCTCGGCGGCGGTAAAGCCGTCGCGCGAAACCATGTTGACCAGGCGCGCACGCTTCACGCCTTCGACCAGCACTCGAACAGTGCCGTCGGGAAGCTTCAGAAGCTGCATTGCGGTGGCAACGACTCCGAGATCATAAAGTGCGTCCCGGTCGGGGTCGTCCTCGCCTGGATCGAGCTGGGCAACCAGGAAAAGCTCCTTGTCCGCAGCCATCGCGGCCTCAAGCGCAGCGACCGATTTCTCGCGCCCGACGAACAAGGGCACGATGCGGTGCGGGAAAACGACGATATCGCGAAGCGGGAGAATAGGGAGAAAGCGAGTCATGACTGAGTATATGGGCTGACCCCCTCGCCCACGCAACAAAGGCAGGAACATTCGGTTGGCTTCGCTCGCTCTTAACGCACGAATGGACGCAAGGAGACGAGGCATGGCGCAGGATCGCGAGAAGATCAGCACCGGCCCGAATGACGAGCCGCTCAATGAGACGATTGCCGGTACGGGCCCCGGAATTCCCGACGATTCTCTGGCGCCAAATGAGAAAGAGCTGCCGGAGGCGCCGACCGACGAACAAGTCGAACAGGCTGCAGAAGCGCTCAACGCCCCGTCGATGCGAAAGAAGCGCGACACTCTTCCGCTAGAAGGTGAGTGAATTGCGGCAGAAGTTAACGAGCGATTCTGTAATCGTTCAGTTTCTTTCACTATTTATGGCCGTGTGACGATGCGCAATTTCCTTTTCGCGCTCAGTGCGCTTTCGCTTCCGGCCGCTGCCTTCGCGCAATGGAACGGCAATTGGCCCGTACCGGGGCCCGTGCCGCCACCGCCGCCGCCTCAATCCTCTCCGGCGGTCCAGCCCTACCAGGCACCGCCGGCTCCGGTTGCAGAGCCGTGGATGGCACGCCCGGCTCCGACGGGACAGTCTTGGCAATCGCCGGCGGCGCAGCCGAATAAGGCGCCTGCGCTCGAGCCGATCGATCTTCCCCCAGCCATCGAGCAGGGGGTCGACATGATCTACATCGACGAGGATCTGGTTCCCAAGGCGGTGCATGATAATGGCGGCGCGACTGGAGACATGAGCTTCGCTGCCTGGAGCGGAGCGCCGGTCGACCTCTTCACCTCGGTCAACCCGATCTATACCGAGTTGCGCCGGGGGCTGATCAAATATCAGCAGCGCTGGGGCGACTTGCCGCAGATCCCGGTTCCCGCCGGGCCCGCTCTCAAGATTGGCATGAGCGGCGAACGGGTTGCGGCACTTCGTACCCGACTAGGCCTCGCCGGCGGCGCGAGATATGATGCGCCGCTTGCTGCGCAGGTGAAGGAGTTCCAGTCGGTCCACGGGATCAAGCCCGATGGAATCGCCGGCGCGGGCACGATCGAGGCGCTCAATCGCGGCGCGCAATATTATGAGCAGCTGATCATCATAAACATGGAGCGCGCGAAGCGTCTCCCAGCGCCCGAGGAACAGCGAAAATATGTGATTGTCGACGCTGGCGACGCGCGCCTCTCAATGTGGGAGAATGGTCGCAAGGTCGACGAGATGAAGGTCATCGTCGGGAAGGCGGAAACCGCGACCCCGATGATGGCCGCTTACATCAAATATGCGAGCGTCAATCCGTACTGGAACGTTCCGCCCGAACTGGTGAAGAGCCTGGTCGCGCCGCGGGTCGTCGCGCAGGGCGTGCGCTATCTCACCGACCGCGAATATCAGGTCCTGACCGACTATAGCGATGATGCGCAGGCAATCGATCCGCACACGGTCGATTGGCAGGCCGTGGTCGACGGCCGCCAGGAAGTCCGGCTGCGCCGTCTTCCGAGCCCCGCCAATTCCATGGGCATGATGAAGTTCATGCTGCCCAACTATTTCGGAATCTATCTCCACGATTCGCCCGAGAAGGACCATTTCACCAAGAACGAGCTGTGGATCAGCAACGGCTGCGTCCGGGTCGAGGATTATAAGCGCCTGGCGAAGTTCCTGTTCGGAGGCGTGGTTCCGCAGGGCAAGGATCCGAAGGTAGAAGACGAGGTCGATCTTCCCAAGCCAATCCCCGTCTACATGACCTACCTAACTGCGCAGCCGACGCCCAAGGGCATAGAGTTCCAGCCGGACCATTATGGCCGTGATGCCCATCTGATGGAGCGGTTTGGCAGCCAACTGATGGCTGCGGTGCGCGGTCTCTAGATATTAAGCCCCGCCGTTCGCCTGAGCGGCCATGGGCATGGAGCCGTGGCGGGCTGCCTCTCGGGCCCAGGAGAGCCGAGCCATGTTTGAAGAAATGCGTCAGCTGCCGGGATTGAGATCGCTGCAGGGCAGACCAGCTGCGGACGCAAAGTCGAGCTGCTCACGCACAGGGTGCATCAGGCATCAGCGACGGCGCGCTCGAAGTCAGGCTGCGTCGCCCGTTCCAGCCTTGTCTTTGGCGGCATAGACGCGGACCGGCTCCTTGCGGCCTTCGACCACGTCTTTGTCGATATGTACCTCGTCGACGCCATCCATCGAGGGCAGATCGAACATTGTGTCGAGGAGGATGCCCTCGAGGATCGAGCGCAGCCCGCGAGCACCGGTTTTGCGCTCGATTGCCTTGACTGCAACCGAGTGCAGCGCGTCGTCGGTGAATTCGAGCTGGACGTCCTCCATGTCGAACAGCTTGGCATATTGCTTGACGAGCGCGTTCTTCGGCTCGACCAGAATCTGGACCAGCGCGGTCTCATCAAGATCGAGCAGGGTAGCAATGACCGGGAGACGGCCGACGAACTCGGGGATCAGGCCGAACTTCAGCAGGTCCTCCGGCTCGCAATGCTTGAGGATCTCGCCGGTCTTGCGTTCGTCCGGCGCAGCGACGTGAGCGCCGAAGCCCATCGACTTGCCCTGCATGCGGTCGGAGATGATCTTTTCCAGACCCGCGAACGCGCCGCCGCAGATGAACAGGATGTTGGTTGTATCGACCTGGAGGAATTCCTGTTGCGGGTGCTTTCTGCCGCCCTGCGGCGGAACCGAAGCGGTTGTACCTTCCATCAGCTTCAGTAGCGCCTGCTGGACGCCCTCGCCCGACACATCACGGGTGATCGACGGATTGTCCGACTTGCGGCTGATCTTGTCGATCTCGTCGATGTAGACAATGCCGCGCTGCGCCTTTTCGACATTATAGTCGGACGCCTGGAGGAGCTTCAGGATGATATTCTCCACGTCCTCGCCGACATAACCCGCTTCGGTCAGCGTCGTCGCGTCTGCCATGGTGAATGGAACGTCGAGAATTCGAGCGAGCGTCTGCGCGAGCAGGGTCTTGCCGCAGCCGGTCGGCCCGATCAGCAGAATGTTCGATTTGGCGAGCTCGACATCATTGCCGGCCTTCGCCCCGTGCGAAAGGCGCTTGTAATGATTATGGACTGCAACTGAGAGTACGCGCTTGGCGCGGTCCTGCCCGATGACATAATCGTCGAGGACCTTGCAGATCTCAGCCGGAGTCGGAACCCCGTCGCGAGTCTTGACGAGCGCCGACTTCGATTCCTCGCGGATGATGTCGTTGCAAAGTTCGACGCATTCATCGCAGATGAACACAGTCGGTCCAGCGATCAGCTTCCTTACCTCGTGCTGCGACTTACCGCAGAAAGAGCAGTAGAGGGTGCTTTTGCTATCGCCGCCTGAAAGCTTGGTCATTCCCGTCCTTATGTCCCGGTCGCGAACGACCGTCTGCTGTTGAGCATGCTAGCCCGCTTTATGGCACAATCAACTCTGCAGGTCGGTTAACGTATCCCGCTCAGCGATTGGTCCTTTAGTTTCAAGAATATGGATTGAGGTCTGGCTTGTAGCAAGAGCCGTGAGGCCGGCCGGTAACCTTAGTCTGTCCCAGCTTAGGGCGCCTGGAGAGGGCTCAGGCTGCGACCAGCCAGGCAGCGCCATGTCCGAAGAGAGGCTCCCGCAACCAGTCGAATGAGGATTGTTCCCGAAACCAGGCACGGAACGGCTTTTCTCCGCTTACGTTTCGAGTGCGGAGCGTCTCGTCCGAGTTGAACGACATAGGCAGTGAAGGAGCCGTTTCATGAAACTCAACCTGGCTCTCCTGACCGGCGCCATTGTCCTCGCACCCGCGATGGCCCTTGCATCGCAGGCCGCGCAAACTCCAGCGGGGCAAGGCGCTACCCAAACCCAGGGCGCGTCCGACACGCAAAGCCCGGCCACGAGTCCCAAAGGCGCAGGTGATGCGGCTTCGTCATGCGATACGACCAACAAGTCGGACAGCAGCGATGCGAAGACCGCCCACCCTTCCGCAAAAGTCGGAAAGGATACCGGCGACCCGCCTCCTCCAAGGAAGAAAGCTCCAAAGACCGGGACCTGCGCAACTCAGCCGCAATAGACGCGAACGGTTCACCTGGCTCCGGCGCGCAGCAGCAACGAGAGAGCCTCGCGCATCGCAAGCTGAAAATCGGATCGCGCATAAATGTCGTTATGACCGGCGCCCCGTATCGTCCGGTCGAAGGCGAGATTTGAAATGATTCGTCGGAGTGCATCCGTACGCCGTGCCGGCACGATCTCGTCACGCTCGGCCGCGATAATGGCGACTGGAACTGGGTTGCCCTCCAGCGGAGCCGCGGCATCGATTTCATGGGCGAACAGCGAGCCGATCGGCAACCACGGATACAATGACTGGGCAACCGCCTTTAGCGAGTCAAATGGAGTGACGAGGATCAGCCCCCAAAGCTTTCTTTGGGAGCTGAGCTGCGCGGCGATCCCAGTGCCGATACTGAAGCCGACGAGGACGATCCTCACCGGCTTCACCAGATTGACTGCAGCATCGAAGACCAAGGGCGCGTCACTGATCAGCGCTTCGGCCGAGGGCGCGCCGGTCGAGGGCGCATAACCCCGGTAATGGAAGGCGACGATGTCGTGCTTTGGATAGAGCTCATGGAGATATTCGGCGACATCCTGGCCGTTCCAGGCGTTGCCGCCGAAGCCCAGAATGAGCGTTCGCGGCTGATCTGGAGCCTGCAACGGTTCACTCATGCTCGCCCGTTCGTCCAGCTCGTCGGCGGGAATGTGGATTCCGACGAGCGTTTCGCCATCGGGCGTTTGCACCGACAAGGGCGCTGAACCGACTGGCGGCGGCCCGGCAGCCGGCACGCCATGGACCGGAAAGATCAGCTGCGTCTGGAATTCGAACATCGACGCAGGGCCGGTCGCGACATTCAGGCCGCGAGCGCCGCCTCGATGGCCGGCGTAACCCGATCGACGGTATAGGGCTTTTCAATCACCGGAGCGTCATTGAACTCGGGTGGAGGCGGATCGACATGACCGCCGGTGGCGATAACGAAGGGCACGTTTCGTTCGCGCAGCTTGGCCGCGACCGGCCACACATTTTCGCCCTTCAGGTTGACGTCGAGAATGGCAAGATCGAATTGACCCTTCTCGACCTGCTCGAGCGCGCATTCGACGGTATCGCAGGTGCCGGTCACCGAATGGCCGAGCGAATCGAGGAAGTCCTCGAGCATCATTGCGATTAGCGGCTCGTCTTCGACGATCAGGATGGAGCGCCCCGTCATTCCATTGCTTCGCATAAAGCCCAGATGCTGAACCGCAAATAGCTTATTTGGGAAGGACCGCTCGACGCGCGGCCTCGGCCAGCTCGGTTACCGAGAAGGGCTTCGGCAGGAAATTGACATTTTCAATGTCGATCGACTTGCGCAGCTGCTCCTCTGCATAGCCCGACATGAACAGGATCTTGAGTTCTGGCCGGCTCAGCCGGGCCTCGCGCACCATCGTCGGGCCGTCCATCCCAGGCATCACGACGTCGCTGATCAACAGGTCGATCGGCTCGTTCTTGGCAAGGATCTCGAGCGCATCCTCGCCATTGTCGGCAGTGATCACCGTATAGCCGTGGCGGGTGAGGGCCCGCTCGGCAACCGAACGAACCATGGGCTCATCTTCGACCAGCAGCACGGTCCCGCTTCCCCAAAGCTCGTCCTTCTTGGTCTTTTCACTGTTCCTCGTCCGCACCGCCCCAGCCTCTTCGCGGTGCACCGGCAGATAGATGACGAACCGAGTTCCTTCTCCGACCTTCGAATCGGCGAAGATGAAACCGCCCGACTGCTTGACGATGCCGTAGACGGTCGAAAGCCCCAGACCGGTCCCCTTCCCGACCTCCTTTGTCGTGAAGAATGGCTCGAAGATCTTTCCGAGCACGCTTGGTGAGATGCCAGTGCCGGTGTCGGTCACCGAGAGCGCGCTATAGTCGGCGATCGGCAGGATGTCGGAGCCGAGTTCGGCGACTTGGTCGGCCTTCACCGAATAGGTCTGGATGGTGAGCGTTCCTCCGCCCTTTGCGGCCATCGCGTCGCGGGCATTGACGGCGAGATTGATGATCACCTGCTCCAGCTGGCCCGGATCTGCGCGGATCGGGCCCAGGCTGCGGCCATGCTTCACGACCAGCTCCACCGTCTCGCCGAGCAGGCGTTTCAGGAGATGCGACACCTCCGACACCACGTCGGGAAGCTGAAGCACCTGTGGGCGCAAAGTCTGCTGTCGCGAAAAGGCCAGAAGCTGCCGGGTGAGGCCCGCTGCGCGGTTCGAATTCGACTTGATCTGCTGGATGTCGTCATAGTCGCTGTCGCCGGGCGTGTGCCGCATCAGCATAAGGTCGCAATGGCCGATGATTGCGGTCAGAATATTGTTGAAGTCGTGTGCCACGCCGCCCGCGAGCTGGCCGACCACCTGCATCTTCGTGGCCTGCGCGACCTGTCGCTTGAGCTTGGCTTCCTCGCTGTTGTCCTTGAGCAGGAGCAGCACCGCCGCATCACCAAGGCCTCGCAGTCCGGCAATTGTCAGCGCCACCGGCTCTGCGGGTTGGTTTGCCAAGCGGACCGCCAAATCGCCCGACATCGCAGGACCCCGCGCATTGCGCCGCACCGCATCGGCGACAGGCGCCTTGTCCTCCTTGACCACGAGGTCGCCGGGATAGACCGGCATCGCCGAGCTCTTCAGTCCCGCCGCCTGCCGAAACGCGCTGTTCATCGTAATGAACCGGCCGTCGCGATCGACCAGGGCCAAGCCTATGGGCAGCACGTCGAGCAGCGCCTGGAGGTTCGACGAATAGGCAACCGAGGCGGCGGCACGCGAATCGAAAAGAAGGAAGGTGCCCGCACCGCACTCGCCCGCGAGGTCCGCCGGGATGTGAACGGCCCGGGCTGGCTGCCCCGCCTCGCCTTCGGCAACAAGGCGCATCTGGTCGTCCTCGCCGATTTCGACGAGCTCACCGAAGCGCATCTTTTGCAGCGACTGTTCAGGCGTCAGCGCACGTTCGCTGAACAAGCTGTTGGCCGAGAGAATGGCGCCTTTGTCGTCGATGACCGCGGCAAGGACTCCTGCGCCTGCAAGCCGCTCACCGACGACCCCTTCCATTTGCCTGACAGCAAGGGACAGTGCATCGGGGGGTGGCGGCCCAGGGAATCGCCACAGCAAGAGGTCGCTCTGAGCGCCGACCCGCTCGACTTCGACGGGGCTGGTGCCGGCCTCGGTGTCAATCGCAGCGACGCAGCCAGCGCGATCGCGCCAGGCCATCGTCTGTGCCAGCTGGAGCCCGCGCCGCGCCTCATCATTGATTGCGAGTTCGAGGGGAGGCCTAGTGCCGAACCGCTCGCGATAGACATTGTTGACAACCAGCAGCGAACCTCCGCCATCGGTGAGCGCGACCGGATCGCGACCAAGGCCGAGTGCCGAGCCGACGAGCGAATAATCCGGCCCAGCGACCAGCGCCTGGGGAGGAACGTCGGCTTGCGCCGGCCTGCGCAGCACGGCAAGGCCTGCGCCGAGGCCGGCAACCATCACCACCAGAGCCAAGAGCTCGTCGCCGAGCAGAAGCAAGACCACCGCCGCAGTCAGTGCGGCGGCCCCGATCAACGCAGGCGATAACCAGCGCCCCCACCGGTCCAGTGGCGTCGAGTCGATGCGAGGCAGCTCCTGGTACAACATCTAGACAGTACGCATCCTACCAGCTGAGCAGGATCGTGCCAGATGGAGGTGGCGGGCGGGCCAGCAGGCGATCAGCCCTGCTTGCGTCGCCGTTGCCGGCGACTGCGGAGCCAAAAGCGCCAACCCAGTGCCGCACCCAGATAGCCGGTGGCTGCAGAAGCGGCGGCGATCGTGAGGACCCCCACCGCAATCGGGCCCGAGGCATGGTGAATCCAGAAAAGCAAGCGACTGAGTTCACTCGAGAATCGCTCGGCGGCTGCGGGATTGAGGAGAGCCGCATCATGGTGCAGCTCCCATGAACCAATGCGGTAGGCGGCATAATAGAGCGGCGGGATGGTCAGCGGATTGACAACCAGGGTGAGCACCGCAGCAACCGCGACATTGGCGCGTGCAGGGATCGCGACAAGCGCGGCAATCACCGTATGCATGAACGGAATGATCACAGCGACGAAAAGACCGACCGCGACTCCCCGGGGAACCGAGCGGCGGGTCATTCGCCAGAGTGAAGGATGGCGAAGATGAGGCGCGAATGGCCGCAGCAAGCGATATTGGTCGATGGTGTCGCGCGTCGGAATATGGCGCGTCAACCAATTGAAACGTGCTTGCGGGCTCGCTTCAGCCATTGGCTCTGAGCAGCCGTTGCTGCTCCCGCTTCCAGTCTCGCTCCTTCATTGTCTCGCGCTTGTCGTGCACCTTCTTGCCGCGGGCAAGCGCGAGCTCGACCTTGGCGCGCCCGGAACCATTGAAATAGATGGACAGTGGAACGAGCGTCAGCCCCTGCCGCGTCACCGCCCCCTGCAATTTCGCGATCTCGCGGCCCTTCAACAATAGCTTGCGAGCTCGCTTCGGTTCATGATTGAGGCGATTTCCGTGGCTGTACTCCGGAATGTGGCTGTTGATCAGCCAGACCTCTTCGCCGTCAACCGCGGCATAGGATTCGGCGATCGAGCCTTCGCCGTGGCGCAGCGACTTCACCTCCGTGCCCGAAAGCTGGATTCCCGCCTCAAAGCGTTCCTCGACGAAATAATCGAAGCGCGCGCGGCGGTTTTCAGCCACGACCTTCTGCTTGTCGAAAGGGTGCGGAAGCGGTTTCGGCATTTGCGTCAAATAAGGCCTGCGTGCTCCAATGCATCATCCACGGCCCGTTTTGATGCCGTGGAAGCCTCGACCAGCGGCAGACGAATTTCGGTCGGAAAGCCAGGCCGCACGCGCGAGAGAGCATATTTGGTTGGCGCCGGCGACGCGTCGCTGAAAAGTGCCACATGCAACGGGTAGAGCCGGTCCTGCAGCTTCAGCGCGGCGTCCCAACGCCCGTCCCGCGTTGCCTTCTGGAACTCCGAGCAAAGCTTCGGCGCAATGTTGGCGGTGACGGAGATGCAGCCTACGCCGCCCATTGCGCTGAAGGCCAGCGCTGTCTCATCATTGCCGCTGAGCTGGCAGAAGTCCTCGCCGCAGGAGAGCCGCTGCGCCGATACACGGCCAAGATTTCCGGTCGCGTCCTTTATGCCCACGATGGTCGGAAGCTTCGCCAGCTCCGCCAGAGTCTCGACCGCGATGTCGGTCACTGTGCGCGAGGGCACGTTGTAGACGATGATCGGCAGATCGCACTGCTCCGCTAGGCGTCGGAAATGAGCGAGAAGCCCGGCCTGTCCTGGCCGGTTGTAGTAAGGCAGCACGACGAGCGCTGCAGCAGCTCCCGCGGCCTTGGCATGGCGCATATGCTCGAGCGCTACGCTGGTATCGTTGGAGCCGCAGCCGGCGATGACCGGCACTCGGCCCTTTGCCTGCTCAATGCAGATCGTGAGGACACGATTATGTTCTTCGATCGACATGGTCGCACTTTCGCCGGTGGTGCCGCAGGGCACGAGGGCGGAGCTTCCTTCGGCAATCTGCCATTCAATGTGGTCGCGGAATGTGTCCTCTGCGACACGGCCGCCGGAAAATGGCGTGACCAGCGCCGGAATCGAGCCGAAAAACATGAACTTGCCTCATCAAAGGGGAGTTAAAACCATGTGCGCCGGAGCGAGCGTTCACGGCCTGATAAGGAGGGGTGAGGCAAGATGTCCAGCATGTGGCGTGTTGCTGCGATCATCCCGGTCCTGCTGACCACCGCGCCTTCGAGCTCGGCGCAATATATCGCGCCCGCCGGTTACGCCGCGCCGGCTTACTCGAGCCAAAGCGTGGCCTCTGCACTGAACAGCTGGCGGACCCTTCGCCAGAGCAGCGACTACCGGTTTGTCGATTATGCACCATTTCTGATCGCTTATCCCGACTGGCCCGATACCACTCGAATGCGCGGCTGGGCCGAAAAGGCGATGCAGCCGGGCGAAAATGCGCAGACTGTCCTCGCCTTCTTTGCTGCGCAAAAGCCCAAGACCGGAAATGGCTGGGCACGACTTGCCGATTCCTACGCGGCGACCGGACAAATGCCCCAGGCGCTCGACGCTGCTCGGCACGCGTGGAATTCTGCAGACCTCGGGGCAACGGACGAACAGGCGATCTGGGCACGCTATGGGGCCAGCCTGACGCGCGCCGACAACGACAATCGGATCGATGCCCTGCTGTTCGCCAAAAAGGCCGATGATGCGGCAAGATTCCTGACCTCCGCCAGTCCCGACCGACAGGCGGCCTTTGCAGCGCGAATCTCGATGCAGCAGAACGCGAGCGATGCCGACAGCCGATATGGCGCGGTCATCGGCAGCGTCACGCGCGACGCCGGGCTGATGATGGACCGAGCTCGCTGGCTGCGCGCCAACAACTTCGATGCAGCGGCCCAGCGGCTCGCTGCCCGGGAGCATGATTTCGCCTACAAACCTGCCGATCCCGAGCGCTTCATGGATATGCTGATCGCGCTCGCCGGCGATGCGGTCGACGATCGCAACTGGCAAACCGCCTACAGCATCGCCAGCCAGGTCGACGACGTCCTTCCGGCGGGCACCAACATAGCCGAGCAGCCGACCGGTATCCGCGACGATTATACGACGCTCGCCTGGACCGCAGGCACGATAGCGCTCGACCGGATGAACCGCCCGCAAAGCGCAATTGCGATGTTCGACCGCTACGCGCGCGCAGGCCGCTCGCTCCAGGTTCAGACGAAGGGCTATTATTGGGCCGGACGCGCAGCGCTCGCGGCCGGACGCTTCCAGGACGCCAATTCCTACTTTCAACGCGCAGCAGCTTATTCCGACCTGTTCTACGGGCAGCTCGCGCTCGAGCGACTCGGTCGTTCGGTCGCGCCACCGCCTGCGGCCCTGCCGCAATATGTGACGACCCAGCTGCAACGAACCTTGTTCAACAGCCGACCGATCGTCCAGGCGGTTCGCTTGCTCGGCCAGCAGGGCCGCTCGACCGAGCAGGCCTTGTTCGTGAAGGCGCTTGCAGAATCGCTCGATAACGACACCGACCGATACCTTGCGCTCGACCTTGGCCAGCAGATCAATCGACCCGACCTTGCAGTATGGACCTCCCGCATGGCGCGGGTGAAGGGTTCGATGTTCTACGTACGCCAGGCCTATCCCACGCTGCCGACTTCGGTCTCAGGTGAGATATGGTCGCTTGCGCATGGGATCAGCCGTCAGGAAAGCTCGTTCGATCCCTATGCCCTGAGCCACGCCGGCGCGCGCGGGATGATGCAGCTGATGACGGGCACGGCACGCGAGCAGGCCGGAAAAATGGGTGTCGGTTTCGACAGCTATCGGCTGATCAGCGATCCAAGCTACAACGTCCTCATCGGTTCGGCCTATTTCAATCGCCTGCTCAGCAATTGGAATGGCAGCGTCCCGCTTGCGGTCGCGGCCTACAATGCAGGAAGCGGCAACGTCAGAAAGTGGATCGATCGATACGGCGACCCGCGCGGCCAGGTCGACATGCTCAAGTGGATTGAGGCGATCCCCTACAGCGAGACACGCGCCTACGTGCAGCGAGTGATCGAGAATAGCGTCGTCTATGATTCGCTACGCTCGAACCAGCCGCAGCAAACCGCAATCCACGTGTCGCGCTATCTTGGGAAGGACCGTCCAGGCTGATAGTCGTCTCGAGTGACCGACCGTTTCATCACCCCCCAAGGACTGGCGCGCATCCGCGCCGAATATGATGAGCTCTTCGCTCTGGAGCGCCCGAAAATCGTCGAGACCGTCTCCTGGGCGGCATCTTTGGGCGATCGATCGGAGAATGCCGATTACATCTACGGCAAGCGCCGCCTGCGCGAGATCGACCGCAAGCTCGCACATCTCGCTCGGATCATGAAGGATGCGAAGGTTGTCGACCCGGCCAGGCAGCAGCATCGCGATCAGGTTCGATTCGGAGCGACGATCGAGCTAGCCGATGAGGACGACAATCACCGAAAGGTGACGATTGTCGGCGACGACGAGACGGATGCTGCCTCTGGCCTGATCGGGTGGAGCGCCCCGCTTGCCCGAGCACTGATCGGCGCACGGGTCGGCGACGAGCGCACAGTCCGGCTGCCGGCGGGCGAGAAATGTTATGAAGTGATCGCGATCCGTTATCCGGATTGAGCCAGCTGGGCGCCCCTCACCAAGTGCGGCGGCTCTGCCGGCATCGATTTCGCCCAGGCTTCAGCAATGACTTCCAAGGCGGCCAGCGCTGCCTGTTCCTCATCGTCGCCGTCGATCGTCCGCCACGGTGACCAGCGCGTATCGGTGTTCGCTCGGAGCTCTTCCAATGCGCGTTGATAGGCTGGATCGTCGGCGCGGATGAACTCATCGTCGGCCCGGCGCTGGCGCCACGGGCTCAGTTGCCGATCGGCAAGCCTCCGCTCCTGCACGTCGGCGCTTACGTCGAAATAGAGCTTGACGAGCAAGGTCCCGTAGTCGCGCTGCTGCGCCTCGAATTCGTTAATCTCGTCGAACAGCCGCGAGACCGATTCGTCGAGAGTGCGGCCGAGTACTCGATCGGCGAGCGCGCGCCGGTACCAGCTGCGAAAGAAAATCGACGTAAAGCCCGCAGTGGGAAGCTGCCGCCAGAAGCGCGCCAGCCAGTGCCCCTCGCTGGCTTCTCGACGATCATATTCGATGGAGTGGACAACGAAGTGGCACGGGTCGAAAGCGGCCGCGAGCTGCTTGAGGGCATATTTCTTGCCGGCACCTTCGGGCCCTTCGAACAGGATGATCGCACGACGCCCATGCGCGATCTGCGGCAGTTGCAGCTCGCTCAGATGATCCCGAAGTGCCGCAAGCGCCGAGCTCAATGCCAAATTCCCACCGTCGCGCACGAGAGGGGGATGGTGTTAACGCAATTAACGAAACGTACAACGGTGCGCGCGCCCGGGCGTGGCCTATTTTGGGTCAACCCTCAGCGACAACGCGGATATGCAGCTCCTTCAGCTGCTTGGGCATGACCGCAGCTGGGGCATTCATCATCAGGTCCTCCGCCTTCTGGTTCATCGGGAAGAGGATCACCTCGCGGATGTTCGGCTCGTCGGCGAGCAGCATCACGATTCGGTCGATTCCAGGGGCCGACCCACCGTGAGGCGGAGCACCAAACTTGAAGGCATTGATCATTCCCGCGAAGTTCGTCTCGACTTCCTCGCGGCTATAGCCGGCGATTTCGAACGCCTTGTACATGATGTCCGGGCGGTGGTTTCTAATGGCGCCCGAGCTCAACTCCACGCCGTTGCAGACGATATCATATTGCCAGGCGAGGATCTCCAGCGGGTCCTTCGTCTCGAGCGCCTCCATCTCCCCTTGCGGCATTGAGAACGGATTGTGGCTGAAGTCGATCTTCTGCTGCTCCTCGTTGAATTCGAACATCGGAAAATCCACGATCCAGCAGAAGCGGAAGGCGCCTTGTTCGATCAGGTCGAGCAGCTCGGCGACGCGGGTGCGGGCAAGGCCCGCGAGCTTTGCCGCGTCTGCTTCCTTGCCGGCGGCAAAGAAGATTCCGTCGTCGGGTCCAAGGCCCATCTGCTCAGCGAGGCGGTTCATCCCCTCCTCGCCGTGGTTCTTGGCGATCGGTCCACCCCATTCGCCGCTCTTGCGCGTTGCATAGCCGAGACCAGCGAAACCTTCGCTGCGCGCCCATTCGTTCATGTCATCGAAGAACTTGCGGCTCAGCCCAGCAGTATTGGGCGCCGGGACCGCGCGGACAACTCCTCCAGCCTCGACCATCTTGGCGAACAGCCCGAAGCCGGAGCCCTTGAAATGCTCCCCAATGTCCGAGATCAGCAGCGGATTACGGAGATCCGGCTTGTCTGTTCCGTACTTTAACAGCGTTTCCTTATACGGAATACGAGGATAATCGCCGGCCGCGGTCACCGACCGACCCTTGGCGAATTCCTCGAAGACGCCAGAGAGCACGGGTTCGATCGCTCCGAACACGTCGTCTTGCGTAACGAAGCTCATCTCGAAGTCGAGCTGGTAGAATTCGCCCGGACTGCGGTCGGCGCGGGCATCCTCGTCGCGGAAACAGGGCGCAATCTGAAAATAGCGGTCGAAACCTGCCACCATGATCAGCTGCTTGAACATCTGGGGCGCCTGCGGAAGCGCGTAGAATTTGCCCGGATGTACGCGGCTCGGAACGAGATAGTCGCGTGCGCCTTCCGGCGAGCTGGCAGTCAGGATCGGGGTCTGGAACTCGGTGAAGCCCTGCTCGATCATTCGACGTCGAATCGAGGCGATGACGGCCGAGCGCAGCATGATGTTGGAATGCGCCTGCTCGCGGCGTAGATCGAGATAGCGATATTTGAGCCGGATTTCCTCGGGATATTCCTGTTCCCCGAATACCGGCATTGGAAGCTCGGCGGCGGCCGATTGCACGGTCACATCGGTCGCACGGACCTCAATCTCGCCGGTTGGAAGATTTGAGTTCACCGTTTCCCTGGAGCGGGCGACGACCTCGCCCTCGATCGTGACCACCGACTCCACCCGAATCCGGTCGAGCGTCTTGAACGCAGGCGAATCCGTATCTGTGACGATCTGGGTAATTCCGTAATGATCACGCAGATCGACAAACAGCAGGTGACCGTGATCGCGCTTGCGGTGGATCCAACCCGAAAGGCGAACCGTTTCGCCGACATTGCCGAGGCGCAGCGCAGCGCAGGTGTGGGTACGATAGGCGTGCATGATGAAGTCGGCTCGCTAGCGGAAAAATGTCGTGGAAAAACGAGTGCCGCGCTTCACTGGCACAAAGCTTTTTGTCAACCCGCGAGGGCCCCGCTAAAGCCGCGCCAGACTCATGCGTATCCACCCACTGATTACCAAGTCCGAAGACCTCAAGGCCCTCGTTGACCGCCTCTCCGCCGAACCGTTCGTCGCCGTGGACACCGAGTTCATGCGCGAGAATACCTATTGGCCGGACCTCTGCCTGATCCAGGTCGCGAGCGCGCACGAGGCGGCGGCAATCGATCCGAAGGCGGACATCGACCTCAAGCCGCTCCTCGATCTTTTCGTGGACAATGAGCAAATATTGAAGGTCTTCCACGCCGGTGGGCAGGATCTCGAAATCATTCACAATCTGACGGGCAAGGTCCCCCACCCCCTGTTCGATACCCAGATCGCGGCAATGGCGCTCGGCCATGGCGAGCAGATCGGCTATTCAAACCTCATCGAAAGCCTCCTCGGCCACAGTCTCGACAAGGGCGCGCGGTTCACCGACTGGAGTCGGCGTCCGCTCGACAAGCGGCAGATCGACTATGCGATCGCCGACGTGACGCACCTCGCCGCCGTTTTTCCGAGAATGGTCGAGAAATTGAAGAAGACCGGCCGCGGTGCCTGGCTCGACGAGGAAATGGAGCGCCTGGCCGACCCCTCGAGCTTCGCCTTTGCTCCGGAGGATGCATGGAAGCGGCTGAAGCTGCCCAGCCGGAATGCGACCGTGCTCGGAAGGCTCAAGGCATTGGCTGCGTGGCGCGAGACCGAAGCGCGTTCCAAGAATCTGCCCCGCGGCCGCATCATCAAGGATGATACGCTGAACGAGATGGTCCTCCATCCGCCCAAGAGCCAGGAGGATCTCGGGCGCGTTCGCGGGCTTTCGGCCGGATGGAAGACCAATGACATCGGCGCCCGGCTGATGGGCGCAATCAACCACTCCAAGCCCCTTGAGTCGAGCGAAATGCCCGATCGCGAACCACGGCGCCCTGGTCTCACCAAGGACGCGGCCCTGGTCAGCGATCTGCTGAAGCTTCTGCTCAAGATCCGGGCCAAGGAAAGCGGGGTGGCCGCGCGGCTCATCGCCCGTTCCGACGATCTGGAAGCTCTCGCCGCGGGTGTTCGCAAGAATCTCAACATTCTGTCGGGGTGGCGCTATGAGCAGTTCGGCAAGGACGCGCTCGACCTCGTCGAGGGCCGGCTCGCGTTCGGAATCGAGAATGGCAAGCTCATGATGAGCCGAGTCGCCACCAAGGAGACGGTGGATGCGTAAGATTTCACTGTTCGTCCCCGCACTGCTCGCCGCCTGCGCAGCCAGCTCGCCGCCGCAGGATAGCGCGGGCCCGCCGCAGCCGATCCCGATCCACGGCGTAACGCCCGGGCACAAGTGCCGAACTGCAGGAACCAGCCAATTCATCGGCAAGGAAGGCACCAGCGAGGCCGGCGCCGCAATCAAACGCGCCAGCCGCGCCGCAGTGCTGCGATGGGCGCCGCCGGGCTATATGCTGACGATGGATTATCGCGAGGATCGGGTGACCGTCTACCTCGGTGCCGATCGCAAAATCACCAAGATCACCTGCGGCTAAGCCGCTTCTCCGATCATCCCCGCATCGATCAGCGCTCGACGGATCGTCGGCAGCGACAGCCGCGCACGCTCGGCGATCGCGTAGCGGTCAACCGCTTCGACGGCACGTTCGATCGTCCAATAATCGCGGTGCAGCCTTTCGTTCATGAAGCGAAGCGCTTCGGGCGGGATGTGGAGGCCGCGGTCGGCGAAATGGAGCTGGATCAGCGCTGTGAAAAGATCATCGTCGGGATGGCCGATACGGGCGATGGGAGTGATGGCCAGCCGGGTCTTCAGATCGGGTAGCCTGGGGCTCCAGGTCGGCGGGGCTTCATCGGCCACCATGACCAGAGGTCGAGCCGTGTCCTGCGCGTGGTTCCAGGCGTGGAACAGCTCTTCCTCGTCACGCTGATCGGCTTCGTCGAACAGTCGTCCACCCACGCGCTCGACGAAACTGCGGGCAAGAAGCGTGCGCCCCGAGCGCCGCGGCCCGGTCAGGATGGTCGCCTTGACCGGCCACATGCTGAACTTCCGGAAATGATCGAACGCCTCACGGTTTGCGTGAGAGACGATGAATCGGGCGTCGCCTTCGGTCTGGGGCCAGTCGAGCGGAAGCGCGATCTGGTCCGGGCCGTGCTTCACTGCAGGCCCTTGGGTTGCTGGTTCGCTGGCGGGCTGGCCTTTGGCGGTTGCTGCGCGCCCGCAGTTGGCTGCGGCTGCACGGGCGGCGGTGGCAGGGCCGGCGGCTTCTCCGTGTCCGAATGGATCTTGACCACTGAACCCTGGGCGAGGTCGACGACCCAGCCCCTACTGCTCAGCGCCCCTGCAAGCTGAGAGAGAGATCCCTTGTAGCTGACCAGAATGTAGCTGGTTCCGCCCGGGTTGATCTGCTGCGGAGCCGCGGATTTGACTCCCGGTAGCGAGCGCAGGTGCGCCATTGCGAAATTATAGAAGTTGACGTTCTTGCCAACGACCTGAACCTGGAACGAATTATACTCGCTGACCGGCGGTGGAGCCTTTTGCTCAGCCACCTGCGGAAGCACCGGTGGCGGCGGCATGTTGAGGGACGAATCGCGCGTCAGTCGCCCGGCCGCAAGCGCTTGGGCGTAGATCTGGTCGATGCGCTGCGTGCCTTCGGCCATCATTGCAGGAATGGCCTCGCTGTTCGGCGCGGTCAGCGTGAAGCCGCCGATGATTTCATTGTCAGGACCGTGCCGGGCGATGAACCGAGCGCGAGCCGGCCCGCCTGGATAGAGGCGCTGCAGCTGGACCTCGGCGACCAGAATGTCGTTCGCGCCATACATGTCGAGCAGGTTGCGCCACCAACCGCGGCCAGGCCTCATGGCCTGCGCGGCGTTGATCAGAAGGGGATCCGCACCCATGCCGCTGACTCGGACATAATCGATCGGGCTCTGTGAAGTTCGAAACTGGGCCCAGGCCCGCTGCCAGGCATTACGCAGTTCGACGCCGGTCGCGGTTCCACTCGAGACGGTCACCGGGATCAGCAGCATCGGGGCTGATCGCTGGATCTCGCCGCCGTCGACTCCGAGGAACGGCGCGGCACGCGCACGGTCGAACAGCACTCCGAGATCGGCGATGTAACGGCGAGGTCCGATCTGCTCACGCTCGACATTGATCGAGCTGACAATCTGATCGAGGGTCCCGTCAGGCAGGTTCGGGGCCTCCGTGATCGGTGCATTATGCATCTTCGCCCACAGCGCCCTGAATCCTTGCCGCTGCGCGATGCGCCAGCCGGCGTAGCGAGCGGTCTGTCCGTCCGCAGCCCCGACGTCGACGTGGATTCCACCGATCTCCAGCGTATTCGTGCTGTCGAGCGGCAGAATGCCGCGGTCGGCAGTCTCCAGCTGCGCGTAGATCGCGCCCGAGATTCCGAGCGCAATCGCGACGACTATCGAGGTGAGAAGAGGGTGACGGGGCATTCGAAAGCGTCTTTTGGCGACAACGGCGTGGAAATCCAAGCGGCTTGTCTCTACTGGCCCCGCGCATGAGTCAAAAGCCGCTGACCTATGCCGACGCCGGAGTGTCCATCGATGCCGGAAATGCACTGGTCAAAGCGATCGGTCCGCTTGCCCGTTCGACGGCCCGGCCAGGTGCGAACGCGGAGCTCGGCGGGTTCGGGGGCTTCTTCGATCTAAAGGCAGCGGGCTACGAAGATCCGCTTCTCGTCGCTGCCAACGATGGCGTCGGGACCAAGCTCAAGCTTGCAATCGAGACTGGACGCCACGACGGAGTGGGAATCGATCTCGTCGCAATGTGTGCCAACGATCTCATGGTTCAAGGCGCCGAGCCTTTGTTCTTTCTCGATTATTATGCGACGGCGCGGCTCGACAACGATGTTGCGGCTGCGGTCGTAGCCTCCATCGCTGAGGGCTGCCGGCGCGCAGGCTGCGCATTGATCGGCGGCGAAACAGCCGAAATGCCGGGGATGTATGCGCCGGGCGACTATGATCTGGCCGGCTTCTGCGTCGGTGCGGTCGATCGCGACAAAGTGGTTACAGGAGCACAGATCAAGCCCGGCGATATTATCCTCGGACTCAAGAGTTCGGGCGTGCACAGCAACGGCTTTTCGCTGGTCCGCAAGATCGTCGAACGGCAGGGCTGGGATCTGGAACAGAGTTTTCCAAGCCTCGGCCGGACGCTCGGCGCGGCGTTGCTGGAGCCCACAAGGATTTACGTGCGGCGCCTGCTTGCGCTTGTACAGCAGCGGCAGCTCAAGGGTCTTGCACACATTACCGGTGGCGGGCTTCTTGAAAATATTCCGAGGGTTCTGCCACAAGATTGCCATGCCACCGTAGATGCCGGCAAATGGGAGTTTCCGGCGATTTTCGCCCTGCTGCAGCAGGGTGGGCGCATCACGGCGAAAGAGATGGCCCGAACTTTCAATTGCGGGATCGGCATGGCGGTCATCGTTTCACCGGAAACTGCCGAGGCGATTGTCGAGGGGCAGGAAGGCCTCGGCGACGAAGAGCTGTTTGAGATCGGCCGGATCGATGCCGGCGCGCGCGGTTGCACCGTCTACGGCAAGGACGGCAGCTGGAACTCCAACGAGGACTGGTCCGCGACCCACAATGCGTGATCCCAGGCGTGTCGCAATCCTGATTTCCGGCCGCGGCAGCAACATGCGAGCGCTTGTCGAGCAAGCGAGCGGCTATGAAGTCGTGCTGGTTGCATCGAACAAGCCGCAAGCGGCTGGTTTGCGCTGGGCGCGCGAACATGGACTGACGACCTGGGAGTTGGAGAGCAAGGGCGTCGAACGACAGGAATTCGACCGACTGATGAGCATTGTGCTTGACGAGCATGACGTCGGAACAATCGCGCTCGCCGGCTTCATGCGCATCCTGTCACCGTGGTTCGTCGAAAAATGGCGTGGCCGAATTCTCAACATCCACCCCTCCCTATTGCCGAAGTATCGCGGCCTTGACACTCATGCGCGTGCAATCGCGGCTGGCGATGCGGTCAGTGGATGCTCGGTGCACATCGTGACCGAGGACCTCGATGCCGGCGAGGTTCTCGGCCAGACCGAAGTGCCGATTCTGACTGGGGAGACCTCCGAAAGTCTGGAACGTCGCGTGCTCGCTGCCGAACATCAGCTATACCCCAAGGTGCTAAGCGAGTTTGTCGAGCGATGAGCGACCCACTTCAAAAGGTGCGCGCAGCTGCGCTCGCTCTCCCCGAAGCGGAGGAAAAGCTCTCCCACGGGCAGCCAAGCTTCTTTGTCGCCGGCAAACAGTTCGCGCAGTTCCGCGACAATCATCACGCAGATGGCAAGGTCGTGGTGTGCGTCAGGACAAGCGGTCTCGACGAACAGGCAATGCTTCTTGAATCCGATGCAGCAACCTATTCCAAGCCAGCCTATCTCCACCACGCCGGCTGGATCTCGATCAATCTCAGCGGCTCCGTCGACTGGACGCACGTGGCCGACCGCATCGCTTCAAGCTGGGAGCTTGCGGCGCCGCGCCGGCTGTTGGAAGCTGGCGGCCGATGAGCGACGAACGGACCCGCCGCAGATTGGTCAGCCTTGGCGAGCTGATCGCCCTCGCCGCGCTGATCGTCTCAGCGATCGGCGTATGGATTGCGTGGAAGAGCAGCACGCAGGACAAGCCGACGCGAATCGTCGAGCAGCGCTCTGCAGTCCCGCTTGCGCTCCGCGGCGCGCCCGAGAGTGATGGTCAGACGCTGACGATCCTGCCGGCGGATCCGTCGCACGCGCTCGAATCGCTCGAGCTGGTCATCAAGGGCGCCTCTCCGATCGAGGTGGGCAGCGACGGGCGACTCTCGGCAAGGGACGTCGCGGGAGCACTGAAGGACCGCGAGAAAGAAACCAAGGGCGTCACGCAGAGCGTCGCCGTCCGGATCGATGCCCGCTATGTCGAATCCGGCGCCGACCGCCGCGGCGGCGGCAGCTACGTTCTGCGTTACAAATGGGAGGGCGGCGGGCTGTTCGGCGGCCGTTCGCTTCGGCTCGTGGGGCTCAGCCGTTAGCCGACGATTTCGGCGGAGTCGAAGAAGAAGTCGATCTCGACCTTGGCATTTTCGTCGCTGTCCGAGCCGTGGACCGAATTGGCCTCGATCGATTCGGCATAGGTCTTGCGGATCGTGCCTTCGTCCGCCTGCGCCGGATTGGTAGCGCCCATTACTTCGCGATTGCGAAGCACTGCATTCTCACCCTCAAGCACCTGAACCACGACCGGTCCCGACGTCATGAACGTGCACAGATCGTTATAGAATGGCCGCTCTTTGTGGACTGCGTAAAAACCTTCCGCCTGATCGCGGGTCATCCGGATGCGCTTGGAGGCGACGACGCGCAGGCCCGCCTCCTCGAGCATCTTGGTGATTGCCCCGGTGAGATTGCGGCGGGTGGCATCGGGCTTGATGATCGAAAAGGTGCGCGTCACGGCCATGACCGGGCGGTCTCCTGTGCTTGGCTTGAGTGGATTTGGAGCGCCGCCTAGCCGGGGCGAGCGCCGCGGGCAAGCCTCAGCCCTTCTTCACCCATTTCCCGCCTTCTTGAGCCCAATATCGGCGCTCGATTCCTTCTCGGCCCGCAAGCAGCTTCCACGCCAGCCGTGCGCCTTCGAGCGTGTTCTCGTCGAACAGGTAGAAGCTGCGATCGTAGGTCAGCGCCGCCTCGCGCCATAGGCCATCGGCGATCAGCATGTTGCGCGCCTGGTTGGGCGCGTCAGGGCTGGTCGACATGAGGATTGGCTGGCGAGGGTCGTCGGCGCCCCCTGCGATCCCATGCGGAAGAAAGCTGGTTGGGCGCAGATTCCAGAGGATTCGGTCCAGGCGCGCGAGAAACGCCTCGTCCTCGGCCACCACCAGCAGCCGCCCATTATTTTCAAGCACCCTTTCCGAGATGCTCGCGATAACCTGCTCAGGAGGCGTACCCGCGAGCTGATAGAAGTCGACCTGCATGAACCGTCATTGCAATGAGCGAAGCGCCGAAACAATCCGGCCAAGTCCTCCGGTTCATTTGGCTACGAATCTCATGATCTTTCCAGCACATCGGCGACATATTGGTCGAGCAGCCGAACTCCGAAGCCGGTTGCGCCCTTGTCGTAGGTCGGTGCCGGCTTGTCCGCCCATGCCTTGCCGGCCATGTCGATGTGCGCCCACTTGATGCCATTCTCGACGAACCGCTGGATGAACTGCGCTGCAGTAATCGACCCCCCTTCTCGCGGGCCGACATTCTTCATGTCGGCGATCGGCGAATCGATCAGCCGATCGAAGGATTCCGCAAGAGGCATCCGCCACAATTTGTCGCCGCTCTCCTCGCCGGCCTGCTGCAACTTCCCGGCAAGCTCGTCATTGTTGGAAAACAGTCCCGCCCATTCGTGGCCGAGGCTGATCAGGATGGCGCCCGTCAGGGTGGCAAGGTCGATGATTGTCGATGGCTTGAAATTGCGCTGCACGTAGGTGAGGGCGTCGGCAAGCACGAGTCGGCCCTCGGCATCGGTGTTGATCACCTCGACGGTCTGGCCGGACATCGTCGTGACCACGTCGCCTGGCCGCTGCGCCGCGCCTGAAGGCATGTTCTCGACCAAGCCGCAGATGCCGACGATGTTCGCTTTGGCGTTACGCAGCGCCAGCGCTTTGAGCGCTCCAACCACCGCGCCGGCTCCGCCCATATCCCACTTCATCGCCTCCATGCCGGCCGCAGGCTTGATCGATATGCCGCCGGTGTCGAACGTCACGCCCTTGCCGACGAAGGCGACCGGCTGGCCCCCCTTGCCTCCACCGTTCCACTTGAGAACCAGCAGCCGCGCTTCGCGGATCGATCCCTGAGCGACGCCCAGCAGCGCGCCCATTCCGAGCTTCTCCATTGCCGCCCGATCGAGCACTTCGATTTCCAGGCCACTGCCCTTGGTCGAGGCGCGAACCCGTTCGACGAAGCTTTGCGGATAGATGATATTTGCCGGCTCGGTGACGAGCTCGCGCGTCAGCGACACGCCGTCGACGACCGGCGCCCAGCGTTGTTCGTAGCGCTGGGCCGCTCCGCGATCTCCGCCGACGATGGTTATCTCTTCAAGGGTCGGCTTCTGATTCTCCTTGAGCTTGGTCCGGTAGCGGTCGTAGCGCCACGAACGCAGCGTCGCGCCCAGTGCGACCCGAGCGGTCGCGTCGGCATCGTAGCCTAGGCCAGTCAGGTCGATCGCAGCCTTGGTCTCGCCCGATGTCTGCAGCCGAGCGGCGGCGGTCCCGCCGAGCTTCTCTGCAGCCTCGCGCGGCACAGATCCAGCGCCCGTGCCGACGATGAGCAGGCGCCGGACACTGCCATTGTCGTCAAAGAATTGCTCGGATGCGTTCGACGCATCGCCTTCAAATCGCTGGCGGTCGAGCGCAGCCCCGATTGCCCCCTGCCCCGGACCAAGAGTTCGAAGAGCGGAACGGTCCTTGCCGGCGACCGGCAACACGAGCGCATAATCCCCCGCGGGCCGGTCATCGGCGAAACGAATCTGCATTTGTAGCAACCCTATTCAGGCGAACGTTCGTCGCGGCCTTTAGGATGCAAGTTCGGGCTTGGCAAAGGAGCCGCCCGCTGGATTTTCGGAGGCGATTGTCGCAGCGCCTCCGAGGCTCTAGGCACGCGAGCGTCGAAGGTTCAAGCAAGCGGGGCGACGGAAGCGCGTGCGGACGAGATTTGTCTGGTGGTCCTCGCTTCCTCTGGTCGTGGCGCTCCCGAGTGCAGCCTGGGCACAGACCTCCCCGCAGCCACTGGCTCCGAGCGGCGCTGCGACTCCAGCGCCCGAGCAAAATCAGATCGTCGCCTTCAGCGCCGATCAGGTGACCTACGATGACCAGGCCGATGTCGTGACGGCCAGCGGCGAGGTTCGAATGAACCGGGAGGGGAACTTCCTCGCCGCCGACCAGGTGATCTGGGATCGAAAATCGGGCCAGGTCTACGCCAGGGGAAATGTCGTGCTCGTGACTCCCGCGGGCGACAAGCTGGTCGGAGACAATGTCCAGCTGACCGACGACATGCGTAACGGGGCAGTCGACAATCTGTCGGTCGTCCTCGAAAGCGGCGGACGCATTGCAGCGCGGCACGGGACGCGGCTGAACGGGGTCTCAACCTTCACAGACGCCATTTATTCGCCTTGCCCGGTAACGACCGACAGCGGATGTCCCAAGCGGCCGAGCTGGGCGATTACTGCGGCTCGGGTGATCGACGATCCCAAGAGCAAGCGAGTTCGTTTCGAAGGCGGCAGGCTCCAGCTGTTCGGTATCAACCTCCCTTTATTGCCGGTCGTCAGCATCGCTCGGGGCACCGGCGGCGTGACCGGCTGGCTGGTGCCCGATGTGGCAATCTCGAGCCGCAATGGATTTGAGTTTGCTGCGCCCTTTCATTGGCAGATTGCGACCAACCGCGATGCGACCCTCACGCCGCGTCTCTACACCAGCGTTCTTCCTGCGATCGACGTGAAATATCGCGAGCTCAACAGCCTGGGCGCTTTCCAGGCCCAGGGTTTCCTTACCTATGGGCGCGTCGATCAGACGAGCAGCACGAACAGCTCGCTCGGTCCAAGGCAGCTACGCGGCTACTTCGACACCAACGGGAGGTGGCAGCTCGACCCCGAATGGTCGGTCACGACGTCGCTCAGGGTTGCAAGCGACAAGACCGTCACGCGCCGCTACGACATCACCAATGACGACAGGCTGCGCAACGTCATCAATGTCGAGCGGATCACCCCCGACACTTACATTTCGATTGCGGGTTGGGCCTTTCAGGGGCTTCGGGTCGGTGAAGAGCAGAAGCAAATTCCAATTGCGCTTCCGGCGATCGATGCCCGTTTTCGTTTCGACGATGTAGCCGGCGGCCATGCCGAGATCGAGGCGAACAGCCTCGCAATCCTGAGGATAGACGGACAGGACACGCAGCGCGCGTTCACCAGTCTCCGATGGGATCTGCGGCGGCTAACGCCGTGGGGACAGGAAGTTACCCTCACTGCCTATGGTCGCGGTGACGTTTACCACACCAGCGACGCGCAGGACACGACGGTCTCAATCTACCGCGGCACCAACGGTTGGCACAGCCGCGCGGTCGGAGCGCTTGCAGCCGACGTTCAATGGCCCTTCATCGGTCAACTTTTCGGCGGGGTACAGCGGCTCGTCCCGCGCGTTCAGCTCGTCCTCACCCCGAAGACTCCGAACATGGACATCCCGAACGAAGACGCGCGCGCAGTTGAGCTTGAGGACAGCAACCTTTTCGCACTCAATCGCTTCCCCGGCTACGACCGTTGGGAGGACGCTTCGCGCGTGACCTACGGCGTCGATTGGTCGCTCGAACGAAAGAATCTCTCGATCAACAGTACGATCGGCCAGAGCTTCCGATTTGGTCGGCTGAGAAGCATCTTTCCCGAGGGCACCGGACTCGACGGCCGAGTTTCGGACATCGTCGGCCGGACCCGCATCCGCTACGGCCGCTTCATCGACATCACCCATCGCTACCGGATCGACAAGAGCAATTTCGCAGTTCGAAGGAACGAGATCGACCTGACGCTCGGGACCACTCAAAGCTACGCGCAGGTCGGTTATTTGAAACTCAACCGCCACATCGATCCGACCATCGAAGACCTTCGTGACAGGGAGGAGCTGCGTTTTGCTGCAAGAGCGCAAATCCAGCATTACTGGTCCATCTTCGGAGCGACTGTCGTCGACCTGACAACGAAAGCCGAAGATCCAGTGTCGTTTGCGGACGGATGGCAGCCGGTGCGCACTCGGCTCGGAATCCAATATGAGGACGACTGTCTCACGCTTGGCCTTACCTGGCGCCGCGACTATGAGCGTATCGGCAGCTTCCGAAAGGGCAGCACCTTCGCCATTCACTTGGCTTTCAAGGGGGTGAGCCGCTAAGGCTGCGTTCAGCGGGCTTCCGGCAATCATAATTATCGGGAATTAAGGGAAAATCTCATCGTGGCATCAGCTTTTCGAGTGAACAGGACGCGCGCATTGATCGCCGGCGCCGCAATGGCATTTGGCGTCGCGAGCGGTGCCATTGCCCAAGAGACGAGCCAGCCGCAGGCTCAGCCGGCGGTCAACAGCAGCAAGTCACTGAAACTCCCTGAGAACCCGCAGCTGTTCGGCAATACGATGCCGTCGGTCGTCAAGGCGACCGCCATAGTGAATGGCGATGTCATCACGCAGACCGATATCGACCAACGGCTCGCGCTTCTAGCAATGGCCAATGGTGGCCAGATTCCCGCCGATGAAGTCCAGCGCCTGCGCGAACAGGTCCTGCGCAACCTGATCGACGAAACTCTCGAGATTCAGGCGGCCAAGACAGAGAAGATCGACATCAAGCCGTCCGACATCGACAAGACCGTTCTGCGGGTCGCTGGACAGGTCAAGAAAACCCCTGACCAGCTCGCCAAATTGCTCGAATCGAGCGGTTCGAACATCAAATCGCTGCGTCGCCAGATCGAGGGAGAAATTGCGTGGCAGCGGCTGCAGCGCGCCAAGATCGAGGTCAGCGTCGGCGACGACGAGGTCAAGGCGGTGCTGGACAAACTCAACGCCTCGAAAGGCACCCAGGAATATCATGTTGGCGAGATATTCCTGACGGCGACGCCGGCGACGGAGTCGCAGACCCTCGACAATGCCAACAAGATCCTCGCCCAGCTGCGCGGCGGCGCCTCCTTTGCGGGCTATGCGCGCCAATATTCGGAAGCTTCGACGGCCGCTGTCGGCGGCGATCTCGGCTGGGTCAGGCCCGAACAGCTGCCAACCCCGCTTGCAGACGCGCTCCGTCAGATGACCGACGGTGCAATCAGCAACCCGATTGCAGTGCCCGGCGGCTTTTCGATCATTGCAGTCCAGGAAACCCGCAAGATCCTAACGCCCGACCCGCGTGACGCGATCCTCAGTCTCAAGCAGGTATCGATCAACTTCCCCAAGGGCACCACGCGGGAAACGGCCGAGCCGATCGTTTCGCGTTTTGCCGAGGCCGCGAAAAATGTCGGCGGTTGCGGCGGCGCCGAGAAGATCGCCGCGGATTTTCACGGCGAAGTCGTAAGCAGCGACCAGGTCAAGATGCGCGACCTGCCGCCGGCCCTGCAGCGGCTGATGCTGCCGATGCAGGTTGGACAGGCGACGCAACCCTTTGGATCGCTTGATGAAGGTGTACGCGTGCTGGTGATTTGCGGCCGAGACGAGGTCAATCAATCGGCTCCGAGCTACGACGACATCTACCAGCAGATCAACGACGAGCGGGTCACCTCGCGCGCCAACCGTTATTTGCGTGATTTGCGCCGCGATGCAGTGATCGAATTCCGCTGATCGAATATTTCCGTTAAGGCCGCGGCCGATGCCTCGCGCACTGCAATCTCCGCTTGCGGTTTCACTGGGCGATCCCGCCGGAATCGGACCCGAAGTGATCGCCAAATGTTGGGACAATCGCGACGGCTTCGGCCTGCCGCCTTTTGTTGCGATTGGCGATCCGCGCTCGGTTGCAGCAATTTGGGACGGTCCGATCGAGGTCGTCGATGACCCGCGCCAGGCGGATGCCGCATTCGATTACGGGCTTCCTCTGATCCAGCTCAACGCTCCCCATCTGGATGTCCCCGGCCATCCCAGCGTCGCCGGCGCGCATACTTCGCTTGATTCGCTCGAGATCGCAGTTGGCCTGGCGCGCTCGGGCTCTGCTGCCGCGGTCGTCACCGGACCCGTCGCCAAGGAGCAGCTCTATTCGATCGGTTTCCAGCACCCGGGCCAGACCGAGTTCGTCGCCGAGCGGTGCGGCGTTGCGCCGGGCAACGTGGTGATGATGCTTGCCGGACCGACACTGCGCACGATTCCTGTAACGACCCATTTGCCGCTCGGCGAAGTGGCGGCACGATTGAGCAGCGCCTTGATCGAATCGCGTGGTCGCGCGGCGCTTCGCGGACTCCAGCGCAATTTCGGTATCGCCGAGCCCCGCCTCGCAATCTCCGGCCTGAATCCCCATGCAGGCGAAGGAGGCCAGCTCGGGCTCGAGGAACTCGAGATCATCGAGCCGGCGATCGCTGCCCTTGCCGCCGAGGGCTGGCGAGTCAGCGGTCCCCACCCCGCCGACACCATGTTCCACGCCCGTGCGCGAGCCGATTATGACGCGGCTTTGTGCATGTATCACGACCAGGCGCTGATCCCGATCAAGGCGCTGCACTTCGAAGATGCGGTCAATGTGACACTTGGGCTCCCGATCGTCCGCACCGCTCCGGATCACGGCACTGCTTTCGACATTGCCGGCCAGGATCGGGCCGACCCTCGCCCGATGGCCGCCGCGATCCGAATGGCTGCCGAGAATGCGATCCAGCGCGCCGAATCGGCTTGAGCAATACGGTCGAGCCGCTCCGCGACGTCATTGCTCGCCACCAACTTCGGGCAAGCAAGGCGCTCGGACAGAATTTCATTCTCGATCGGCAGCTGCTTGCGCGGGTCGCGGCGATTCCCGGACCGCTCGACGGCCAGCGTGTCTATGAGGTCGGTCCTGGACCGGGCGGCCTGACGCGCGCTCTGCTTGAGACCGGCGCATCGGTCGTTGCCGTGGAACGCGACCGGCGCTGCATCCCCGCGCTCGCCGAGCTCAAAGAGAAATTTGGTGACCGGCTCGAGCTCGTCGAGGGCGATGCGCTCCAGATCGACGAGCGCGTGGTCGCCGGTGACGGTGCGCATGTCGTTGCCAATCTTCCCTATAATGTGGGCACTGCGCTGCTGCTCAAATGGCTCGGCGGCGACTGGCCGCCCTGGTGGCGATCGCTGACCCTCATGTTTCAGAAGGAAGTGGCCGATCGAATCGTCGCCGAACCGGGAACCGATGCTTACGGGCGACTGTCGGTCGCGGCCCAGTGGCGTTCGCGACCGCGCATTGCGTTGATCGTCAATCGCTCGGCTTTCGTCCCGCCGCCCAAGGTCACTTCGGCGATCGTCCACATCGTGCCGGCAGAACAGCCCTCCGGAGTTCGACCCGGGACATTGGAACGGCTGACCGAAGCGGCATTTGGTCAACGGCGAAAGATGTTGCGCTCCAGCCTGAAAGCCGTGCCGGATGCGCTCGGTGCAGCCCAAAGGCTGGGCATCGACACGCAGCGACGGGCAGAAACGCTCAGCGTCGACGAATGGATATCGCTCGCCCGCGCGCTCGGCGACTAGTTCGACTTCGGGCTTTCCGGCGCCTTGGCCGAAGCGACGGTCGGGCCGCGGGTGATTGCCGCCGACAGCTGCGCGACCTGCGGGCAGGGCTTGGCACCACAGATGGTCTGCAGCTTTTGAAGGTTCGCCTGGGCACGCGCAGTGGCCCCCATCTCCACCATCGCTTCGCCCTGAACGGCAATTGCGTCAGCGTCGTTGGGCTCGAGCTGCAGCGCCTTGTTCGTCATGCGGATCGCCTTGCCGTAGAGGTGCTGCTTCTCGGCGACGCGAGCGATCTCGACGAAGGCGCCGCGGTTACGCGGATCGACCGCAAGGGCAGTTTCCAGCAGGTCTTCCGCCTGTTCCAGTTTGCCGGCGCTGACCAGCTCCTTCGCTTGGCGCTGAAGTTCGATGGACTTCGGGACAATTTGATCGTCGGTGCGCTGGCCGGCGACCGGCGCAGCAAGGGCCAGTCCGGCAAATCCGATGAGCAACATGCTAGGCAATAACCGCATCAATCTCTCCACTCGTCACCGACAACTAGCACGGACGCTTGAGCCGCGCGACGAAAAAGCCGTCGGTCCGGTCGTGATCTGGCGTGAGCAACCGTCCAGCGCCGTCCGAACGCCCAGCAGCAATGACCGTTTCCTCACTAATCCACGATGAACGGTTCCGAAGGAAGCGATCGATCTGTCCTGACCCTTCGCGGGACAGCAAGGAGCAGACAGCATAAACCAGGTGGCCGCCGGGCCTCACTAGCCGCGCGGCAAGGTCGAGCAGGCGCTGCTGGAGATGCACGAGACGGTCGAGCCGCTCAGGGGTGAGCCGCCAACGCCCCTCGGGATTGCGCCGCCACGTACCGCTGCCCGAACAGGGCGCATCGACAAGCACGAGATCGGCAGTCTCACGCCAGTCGTCCAGTCCCTCGAGCTCCCTTGGCGGATGAATCAGCCTGGTTTCGATCCTGGCCCCTGCCCGCCTGGCCCGCGGAGCCAGTCTCGAGAGCCGCCCGCGATTGCTGTCGGCAGCCAGCACGGTCGCCTCGGCTGCCGCTGCAGCCAGGGCCAGCGACTTGCCGCCCGCGCCTGCGCAAAGATCGAGAATGCGCTGGCCGTCCTTTGGCTCGCAAGCCAGCACGATCAACTGGCTGCCCTCGTCCTGAATGTCGACGAAGCCGGCTTCAAAAGCAGGGTGGTCGTCGACGCGGCTGTCGGGCGGCAGTCGAATTCCCCACGGGCTGAGCGGCGTCGCCGTTCCACCATCGAATTGCCTGAGGATCTCGTCTCTCGACGCACGAGATATGTTGACCCGAAGATCCACCGGGGCACGCTCGAGCAGCGCCGCCCATTCCTCTTCGCACAGGTGCGGCGAGAGTTCCGGACGCAGCCAATCAGGAACGAGTCCGGCGGCAGCAGGCCGTTCGCCGGCCGTTCGCGGCTCGGGGCCGCGCGGTTCGCCGAACAGCTCGAGTAGCGCCGGTTGGTCTTGCGCCAAGCCGAGAATTGCGGCCCGCCCGCTCTCCGGTCGTTCGGCCGAGCGCCGGATCGCCTGGAACGCCAGCTCGCGCACCGCGCGCCGATCCTTCGATCCGGCATAACGGCGTGGCTTGAAATAGCGGGTCACGATGGCGTCGGCAGCAGGACCATCGTCCCGCGTCGAACCAATCACTTCATCGAGAATCTCGATCGCCGCCTGCAGGCGCGCGGCGGGAGTCACAGGTCACCGCGTCGGGTAATTGGGTGCCTCGCGCGTGATCGCGACGTCGTGCACATGACTTTCCGACAGCCCGGCGTTGGTGATCCGAACGAACCTCGCCCGCTTCTGAAGCTCGGCGATCGTCTTCGAACCCGTATAGCCCATAGCGGCTTTTACGCCGCCGACGAGCTGATGGATGATCTCGCGGACCGGACCCTTGTATGGCACCTGCCCTTCGATCCCTTCGGGCACGAGTTTCAGATGATCCTTGATGTCCTGCTGGAAATATCGATCGGCCGAGCCGCGGGCCATCGCTCCCACCGAGCCCATGCCACGATAGGATTTGTAACTGCGGCCCTGGTACAGGAAGATTTCCCCCGGCGCCTCTTCAGTGCCGGCGAGCAGCGATCCGACCATGACCGCCGATGCGCCGGCGGCAAGAGCCTTGGCCATGTCACCGCTGGTACGGATCCCGCCATCGGCGATGACCGGTATGTCGCCTGCGGCGCGCGATGCATCCATGATCGCAGTCAGCTGAGGAACGCCAATGCCCGCGACGATTCGAGTCGTGCAGATCGATCCAGGACCAATGCCGACCTTGATCGCGTCGGCGCCCGCGTCGGCCAGTGCTTTGGCAGCATCGGCGGTCGCGACGTTGCCGGCGACGACTTGGACAGAATTGGAAAGGGCCTTCACCCGCTCGACGGCCGCGGCCACCTCGCTGTTATGCCCGTGGGCGGTGTCGATCACCACGCAGTCGCAGCCGGCGTCGATCAGCGCCTCGGAGCGGGCAAAACCTGCATCTCCTACTGTCGTTGCCGCTGCGACGCGCAGCCGGCCTTCCGAATCCTTGGTCGCGAACGGCGCTGCGACTGACTTTTCGATGTCCTTGACGGTAATCAGTCCGACGCAATGGTCGTCTTCGTCGACCACGAGCAGCTTCTCGATCCGGCGCTGGTGCAAAATTCGGCGCGCTTCCTCCTGGCTGGTCCCTACACGGACCTTCGCCAGATTGTCCCTGGTCATGAGCTCGCTCACGCGCTGATGCGGATTCTCCGCGAAACGGACGTCGCGATTGGTCAGGATTCCGCACAGCTTGCCCGAGGTTTCGACGATCGGAATGCCGCTGATGCGGTGCGATTTCATCAGTTCGAGCGCTTCGGCGAGCGTCTGGTCGGGTGCCATGGTGATAGGATTGATCACCATCCCGCTCTCGAACCTCTTCACTTGGCGAACCGCCGTCGCCTGCTCCTCGATGCTGAGGTTGCGGTGAAGCACGCCGATGCCGCCGAGCTGGGCAAGCGCAATTGCCATATCGGCTTCGGTGACCGTGTCCATCGCCGACGAAAGGATCGGAATATTGAGCGGGATCTCGCGGGTAAGAAACGTCCGCGTGTCGGCCTGGCTCGGAAGCACGGATGATTCCAGCGGCTGCAGAAGAACGTCGTCGAACGTCAGTCCGAGCGGAATTTCAGGGGAGTCAGTGAGTTGGGCCATATCGGCCCATGACAGGCAAAGTGCGATTCGCCAAGCCTTGCGCTAAGTCGCGCGCTCCAGGACCCGCTGCGCGGCTTCGACGTGCATGCGCTCGATCATCTCATCGCCGAAGCGCTCTGCGCCGCCATCGAAGGCTTCGACCAACGCCTTTGCGCGCGCGACCTCGGCAGCGCTTGGCGCAAAGGCGTGGTGGCAGGGCTCGATCTGGCTAGGATGGATAAGGCTCTTCCCGTCGAAGCCTAATCGGCGGCCCGCGCTTGCCTCCTCCGCAAAGGCATCAGCGTCTGCGAGGCTATTGAACACGCCGTCATAAGCGGCGATTCCCGCCGCCCTGGCGGCGAGCACGATGATCTGAAGCGAGGCCGAGATCGGCTCGCGACTCGCATCGAGCGGCAGACGAAGGTCGGCCCGAAGGTCGTTCGTTCCGGCGATCAGCCCGGCACAGCTCTTGGCAATCTCCGGTGCGGCAAGCACGCCCGCCGCGGTCTCGATCATCGCCAGAACGGGCTTGTTGACGACTTCGGCAATTTCATGAACGAGATGGCCCGAGATCGCTCGCGGCACGACCACCAGATCGGCTTTCGACCGCGCCGCCGCATCAAGATCGAGCGAATGCCACCTCGTGCCAGTCCCATTGATGCGAATCGCGACTGGCACGGGCCAATTGGTCGCCACTGCCTCGACCGCGGCATTGCGCGCCGCGACTTTGTCGTCGGTCTTCACTGCATCTTCAAGGTCGAGCACGACCAGGTCCGATCCAGCCTCGCGCGCCTTGGCGATGGCCCGCGGGTTGGACGCTGGAAGGAACAGCAACGAGCGCACTGCGAACAGGTCGAGGCTCGTGTCGTTTTTCGCTTCCGCTCGTCTCATGTCCGTCGCATCATGCCCGGGAAACGGGAGGTCGGGGAAGAGCTCATGCTAACAATGTTCATGACCGCGCTTGCGGTGCTTATTTTCCTGGTCGTGATGACCGGCGTCAAAATCGTCCGCCAGGGCTATCGCTACACCATCGAGCATTTTGGCCGGTTCGTGCGCGTCGCCGAGCCCGGATTCAATTACGTGACCCCCTTCTTCTACCGCGTCGGCCGAAGAATCAACATGATGGAACAGGTCCTCGAGATCCCCGGCCAGGAGATCATAACCAAGGACAACGCAATGGTCGCGGTCGATGGCGTGGTTTTCTTCCAGGTGCTCGACGCGGCAAAGGCAGCTTATGAGGTCGCCGATCTCTATGCGGCAATCACCGCCCTCTCCACGACCAATCTCAGGACCGTCATGGGCTCGCTGGATCTCGACGAGACCTTGTCCCGGCGCGATGAAATCAACACCAAGTTGCTTGCGGTCGTGGATCAGGCAACCGAATCCTGGGGCGTCAAGATCACGCGCGTCGAGCTTCGCGACATTCGCCCACCGCAGGACATCGTGAACGCGATGACCCGGCAGATGAAGGCCGAACGGGAGAAGCGCGCAGTCATCCTGGAAGCCGAAGGCATGCGGCAGTCGGCAATTCTCAAGGCCGAAGGCGAGAAGCAGTCGGCGATCCTCCAGGCCGAAGGTTCGCGCGAAGCTGCGTTCCGCGAAGCCGAGGCACGGGAACGAGCAGCCCAGGCGGAAGCCACTGCGACCAAAGCGGTGAGTGATGCGATCGAACAGGGAAGCGCGCAGGCAATCAACTATTTCGTCGCGCAGAAATATGTCGATGCAGTAGCCGAGTTCGCGCGTTCGCCGAATGCGAAGACGATCCTCTTCCCGGTCGAAGCCACACAGTTGATCGGCACTCTGGGCGGAATCGCAGAGCTGGCCAAGGAGGCCGCCGGACGCCCTGCGGTTGCGCCGATCGCGCCGAAGGCCAAGCCGACGCCGGGCGTTCCAAAAGCTGCCCAATGAGCCCGATTCATCTCGATCCGGCGTGGTTATGGCTGATCGGTGGAGTAGTGCTGCTGATCGCCGAGGTCATCGCGCCGGGATTTTTCCTGATCTTCATCGGCTTCGCTGGAATGGCGACCGGCTTATTGTCGCTTCTCCTTCATCTTCCCCTCGCGCTGCAGGTCGCTGCATTTGCGGCAGCCACTTTCCTTGCCGTGCGCATTGGCGGTCGCCGTTTCTACGCCTCGCGCTACGACTATAGCGCTGATCCATTGCTCAACGACCGCGCAGGCCGATTGCTTGGCAAAGTCGTCGTTGCGGTAAAGCCGATCGATGCAAACGGCGGGCGGGTCCGGGTCGGCGACAGCGAATGGTCGGCGCGCGGCGGTCCAGCGGCGGTAGGCGATCGGGTCCGGATCGTCGATGTCGAGGGCAATTGCCTCAAAGTCGAGCCGGAGCACGTGCTCCCGACGTCCTAGAGCGCATCATTCCAAGCCCTACGTTCGGAGGCCGTTCGCTGTATCTTGTCGAATTTCCCTGACCGAGTGCCGCCGGATTGATAGGTCTTCAGCGACATCTTCACCGGCGCAATCGTCCGCGCCGAGCAATGGAGCAAGCCTTGTTCGAGTTCACCCGCCGCGAAGCCCTGTCAGCGCTTGCAGCCGGCGCTGCAGTGCCGCTCGTCGCCAAAGCAGCGCCGGGCTTTGCTGTCCCCGCAAGCGAAGCCCAGGCAAATGCCCTGCTTGCTTCCTTCGCCGAGAATTTGCTCCGCCTGCAACCGACGCAGGCGACCTCGCTCGGAATCGATAAAGGCGCGCGTGCTTCCTATCGCTACCGGCTCGAGAACCGCTCGGCGGCTGGCCAAGCTCAAATCGCAGCGACGCTGAAGGCGGACCTCGCCCGCGCCGAAGCGATCGACACGAGCCGCCTAGCCTTCCCTGTCCGCACCAGCGTCGAGGTCGTGAAGAGCGCTTACCGAACCGCGCTTCAGGGCTTTGCCCAGCCTTATGGCGACGTTGCGGTCGGAGGATGGCGCAACACGCCATATGTCGTGATCCAGAACGTGGGCGCCTATATCGACACGCCGCAGTTTCTCGATACCGACCATCCTGTCGAGAATCGCTCGGACGCCGAAGCCTATCTCAGCCGGCTCGCCCAATATCCGGCTCAACTCGATGGCGAGCTTGCACGCATGCGTGCAGCGCGCGGCAAAGGCCTCGTCCCGCCCGATTTCCTGATCGACAAGGCGCTGAACCAGCTCGGTATCGCGCTGAAAAACACCCAGAAGGGCGGAACGATTGTCGACTCGCTCGTGCGGCGCGCGAAGGAAAAAGGCATCGCTGGAAATTGGGACGCCCGAGCCCGCAGAATCGCGACGGTCGAGGTCGTTCCTGCACTGCAGCGGCAGATCGCCGAGCTTGAAGCGGAGCGCGCAGTCGCCAGCGACATTGCCGGCATGTGGTCGCGCCCGCACGGTGACGAATATTATCGCTGGGCGCTCAAGGCATCGACAACGACCAATCTCAGCCCCGATGAAGTTCACCAGATGGGCCTTGAGCAATTGGCTGAACTTCAAGGCCGCATGGATCCGATCCTCAAGTCGCTGGGCTACACGCAAGGCACAGTCGGAGAGCGCATGCAGGCACTCGCGAAAGACCCTCGCTACAAGTTCAGCGAAGGCGACAAGGGACGAGAGGAGATCAAGGCTTATATTCAGGAGCGACTGGCGAAGATTCGCGCGGTGCTGCCACGCGCCTTCAATACGCTCGTCCCAGGTCATCTCGAAGTGAGACGCATGTCGCCCGAGCAAGAGCCGGGCGCTCCTGCCGCCTATGGAGGCGCGGGTTCGATCGATGGCAGGATACCGGGCAAATTCTGGATCAACCTGAGGACCACCGACCTCCACAGCAAGTACAGCCTTCCTGATCTTGCAGCGCATGAGGCTATCCCCGGCCATGTCTGGCAGGGCGAATATGCGAACAAGCTGCCGCTGATCCGAACGCTGCTCGCGTTCAATGCCTATTCCGAAGGCTGGGCGCTGTACGCCGAACAGCTGGTCGACGAGCTCGGAGTCTATGACGACTTCCCAGTCGGCCGGTTGGGCTATTTGCAGTCGATCGCCTTTCGCTGCTGCCGGCTGGTGGTCGATAGCGGGATGCATGCCAAAAGATGGACCCGGCAGCAGGGAGTCGATTTCTTCGTCCAGCGCAACGGCTCGAACCCGCTCGAAGTAGCGAGCGAAGTCGATCGCTATTGCAGCTGGCCCGGGCAGGCCTGTGGGTACAAGGTGGGCCATTCGACCATCAATCGCCTGCGCGATCACGCCAAGGCGGAGCTCGGGCACAGGTACGACCTCAAGGCGTTCGACGATGCAGTCGTACTCGGTGGCAATGTCCCGATGGACGTGCTCGCAAGCAACATCGAAGACTATATCGCCCGAACCAAACGGAGCGCGTAAGCGGCCGAAATGAGCGACAAGCTCGACGTCATCCTGCGCCGCTTCGACGATCCGGACGAAGTACGCACCTTCGAAAAAGGCCGGTTCGAGTTGGTTCGTCGCATGGTGCTCGGCAACGGCTACGGAAGCGGGGCTATATCGGGACGCACGAACGCCCGACGCGCCGCAACCGACAGAAGCCGCTCGCGCGAATAGAAGCGCAGCGGCCAGTCGCGCCTGCCCATTGGCGAGAGAAGCAGCGCATTGACTAGCCGGTGCAGCGGTGAGCGCAGGTCGGCCTCGCTGAGGAACAGGCGAATGCCGTGCAGGAAGGTGCGCGTGATCGTGTCATGATAGCCCTGCGTGTCGTCGTTCACCCCGCCCACGCTCTCGTTGAAGCGGCGGATCAGGTCCGGAAGCTCTGAATCGAGCTCGAGCTCGGAATGTCGCAACAGTAGGTAGATTGTCGCTGCGAGATGGGCCTCGTGAGTCCACTCCTCGCGCTGCAGCGAGCGAGCGAGGAGGCCCTCGCCGACATGGACTATCTCCGCGTCGGAATCGAAGAATCTGGGTCGAAAGTCGGTCATTGATCGGGTCCTTGTGTGGCCCGATCGATGACCGGGCGGCTAGGCTGGAGTGGCCTGGGTTGGGGTCACTTGCGCTTGTTGTCGTTGCGCAGCCTTTGGCGCCGCCTGGCGGACGGCCTCGTCCACCTGGGTTTCGAACTGGGCGAAATTCTCGACGAACAAATCGACGAGCTTCGCTGCCATCGCGTCATATGCAGCAGGGTCGGCCCAAGTGCCGCGCGGATCGAGAATCGACGTGTCGACCCCCGGCACAGCGACCGGGACTTCGAAGCCGAAGTTCGGATCCTTGCGGAACTCGACATTCTTCAAGGAGCCGTCGAGCGCGGCATTCAGCAGCGCACGCGTTTCCTTGATCGGCATGCGTTTTCCAACACCATATTTTCCGCCGGTCCAGCCGGTATTCACGAGCCAGCAGTCGACGCTGCCTTTGGCGATCCGTTCCTTGAGGAGATTTCCATAGACCGACGGGTGGCGCGGCATGAAGGGGGCCCCGAAGCAGGTCGAGAAGGTTGCCTCCGGCTCGGTCACTCCGATCTCGGTGCCCGCGACCTTGGCCGTATAGCCCGACAGGAAGTGGTACATGGCCTGGTCCGGAGTCAGCCTGGCAATCGGCGGAAGCACGCCGAACGCGTCGGCGGTCAGCATCACCACATTCTTGGGCAGCGGCCCCATATTCTCGGCCGAAGAATTGGGGATGAAGTCGATCGGATAAGCGCCGCGGCTGTTCTCGGCGAGCGTTGCATCGTCGAGGTCAAGCGCGCGCGTGACCTCGTCGATCACGACATTCTCGAGGACAGTACCGAAGCGCTTGGTTGTCGCATAGATTTCCGGCTCGGCCTCGGCCGAGAGGCGGATCATCTTGGCATAGCAGCCGCCCTCGAAGTTGAACACGTTGGTATCCGACCAACCATGCTCGTCGTCGCCGATGAGCGTGCGGTTCGGATCGGCCGAGAGCGTCGTCTTGCCGGTGCCGGAAAGGCCGAAGAAGATCGCTGTGTCGCCCTTCGGCCCGATATTGGCCGAGCAGTGCATCGGCATGATGCCCTCGGGAGGAAGGATGAAGTTCAAGAGGCCGAACACGCCCTTCTTCATCTCGCCGGCGTAAGCAGTGCCTCCGATGAGGATGATCTTCTTTTCGAAATTGACCGCAATGACGGTTTCGCTGCGGCAGCCGTGCCGCTCGGGATCGGCACGGAAGCTCGGCAGGTCGATGATCGTATATTCGGGTTCGAAGCCTGCAAGCTCGTCCACTTCCGGCCGCACCAGCAAGGTGCGGATGAAGAGATTGTGCCAGGCAAGCTCGTTGATCACCCGCACCTTGACGCGGTGCTCGGGCTGCGAGCCGCCGTAGAGATCGGCAACGAACAGCATGTCCTTGTCGGCCAGGGCGAGCAGGAAGTCGTCGTACAGGCGTTCGAACGCTTCTCCGTCCATCGCCTTGTTGGTCTTGCCCCACCAGACCGTGCCTTCAGTGACGGCATCGCGAACGATGAATTTGTCCTGTGCGCTTCGGCCGGTGTGCTTGCCGGTGCGCACGACCAGCGGGCCGTCCTTCGCGAGCAGGCCCTCGCCGCGACGAACCGCATGCTCGATCAGCGGCGCCGTCTGGAGATTCCAGAAGATTTCCGCCCCCGTCGCGATACCCTGCGCATCGAGCCTCTTGCGCGGAACCCGGTCATTCACTGGCAAGCTTTCCTTCCCTTTGGATGCGTAAAGCGGCGGCGACCGGTAGGGCCTGCCGCCGCATACGTATGCATGATGAGCGGCCCTATAACCCCGAAAAAGTTGCGCGGTCAAAACAGGATAGCGCTACTGACGACCGTCAGGTCCGAAGGTAGCGCTAACAGCGTCCCAAGGGCGGACACTCCAGGCAATTCAGTGATCAACCGGCGTCGCGCCTTGTCTCCATTCGTGCCTCTGGCTATCCCGCTGTCCTTCATCGGCTGAGGCCACGGCAAGAGGCGCAATGAGCCAAGTGATCGCCCTGGTCGACGACGACCGCAATATCCTGACGTCGGTGTCGATCGCCCTGCAAACCGAGGGATTCGTCACCCGCGTCTACTCCGACCCGGCACTCGCGCTCAAAGCGATCGGCGACAATGCGCCGGATCTCGGGGTGTTCGACATAAAAATGCCGGGCATCGACGGGATGGAACTGCTGCGCCGGGTGCGCGAGTTCAGCTCGATGCCGGTGATCTTTCTTACCTCGAAGGACGACGAGCTCGACGAGGCGCTTGGACTTGCGATGGGCGCGGATGATTATATCTCAAAGCCCTTCTCCCAGCGATTGCTCATCGCCCGTATCCGCGCGATTCTCAGGCGACAGGAATTGGAGCGCGGCGAGGCAAACGCCATCAATGCCGAGGCCGAACCGCCGAGGCTCGAGCGGGGACGGCTCCTCATGGACCCAGCGCGGCACAAGGTGCATTGGGACAGCCGCGACGTCAGCCTCACGGTCACCGAATTCCTGATCCTCGAAGCGCTCGCGCAGCGACCAGGGGTCGTCAAGTCGCGCAACCAGCTGTTAGACGTGGCTTACAGCGATGATGTTTATGTCGACGACCGCACCATTGACAGCCACATCAAGCGGATCCGGCGCAAGTTCCGAGCAGTCGATCCGCAATTCGATTCCATCGAGACCCTCTATGGCGTCGGATACCGCTTCGACGAGCAGTGAGGAGGCCGACCTTCGGCTGAAATGGTCTGGCCGGTGGTCGCTCGCTCATCGCATTCTCGCGCTCAATCTTATCACGGTGCTTCTCGTTGCGCTGAGCACCCTTTACCTCGATGTGTTCCGCAATCGGCTGAGCAAGGAACGCTCGAGCCAAGTCAGGATCGAAGCCACGGCCACGGCAATGGCGATCAGCGTTGCCGGTCCCGAAGACCGCGAAGCCATTCTTGCCACCGTTTCCAAATCGACCGGAAGCCGCTTGCGCCTTTTCGGGGCCGACGGAGGGCTGATTGCGGATAGCTGGCATCTTACCGGGCCGACTTATGAGCTGAGGGATCCGAGCACCCAAAGCTGGCAGAAGAATGTCGCGCGGGCGCTCGATCGCGGCTTCAACACATTGGTCGGCGCAAAGCCGCTCGAAGAATTCGTCGAACCGGCGACCGACCGGCTGCAGTCTTGGCCCGAAGCGGTGCAGGCAAAGGCCACGGGCAAGCCTGTGACTGCGGTCCGAAATGCGCCGGATTTAACGCCCGTCCTCTCGGCAGCGGTTCCCGCCAAAGCCGGAATCCTTCTCGCAACCACCAACGATCGCGCCTTCACGCGCACGGTTCGCAGCCAGCGCGGGATCATCGCCGGTGCAATGGCAGTGCTCGTGGCGATCTCCGTGTTTCTCTCGCTGTTCCTCGCGCGCACGATCGTCAGGCCGTTGCGGCGACTTGCACTGGCGGCGCACCGGGTGCGGCTCGGCCGCTCCCGCGAAGTGAATGTGCCACGCCTGCCCTCGCGAAGCGACGAGATCGGGCTTCTCGCCCGGGCGGTTTCCGACATGAGCCAGTCGCTGAGACACCGGATCGATAAGATCGAAGCCTTCGCTGCAGACGTGACCCATGAGCTGAAGAACCCGCTCGCCTCCCTCCGGTCCGCAGTTGATGGCCTCGACCGTGTCGACGATCCCGAACTTAGAGAGAAGCTCAAGAAGATCGTTCGGGAGGATGTTGCGCGCCTCGATCGCCTGATCAGCGACATCAGCGAAGCGGCGCGGACCGATGCCGAGCTCGCTCGTGCGACCTTCGAGCGAGTCGATCTCGGCCGCCTGATCGAGCAGCTCGTTCACAGCGTAGAGGTTCGGCGGGAGACCGGCGACGCTCGCATCGCGTTCGCCCGGCCGCGCAAGGATACGGCCGTGGTTATGGGAAAGCCCGATCGGCTGGCGCGCGCAATCAACGCGATCATCGACAATGCGGTGAGTTTCTCGCCTCCCGGGGGCCTGGTCGAAGTCGCAGTAGCCCGCGTCGGCGACGAAGTCCGCATCCGCATCGACGACGAGGGACCCGGAGTTCCACCCGAAGCTCGTGAGGCGATTTTTAACCGCTTCCATTCAGTACGTCCGGAAGGAGAGAATTTCGGTCGCCATTCGGGCCTCGGCCTTGCCATCGCCCAGGCAATCGTGAATGGCCATGACGGGGAGATTGACGTGCAGGACCGTGACGACGCTCCATCCGGAGCCCGTTTCACCATCAGCCTTCCAGCAGCAGACCGCGAATGAGCAAGATCGATCACGTGCCCGGTCCTCGACTGAGCGCCGAAACCGTCCATGCAAGTACCGTCGCAAATGAAGGCCGGGCGGTACTGATCACCGGCCCGTCGGGTTCCGGCAAGTCGGATCTGGCGCTTCGGCTGCTCGATCGCGGTTTTACGCTCGTCAGCGACGATCAGACGATCGTCCGCAGGGATGGCAACCGCCTTCTCGCTTCTGCACCGCCGACCATTGCAGGCAAGCTGGAGATCCGTGGAATCGGGATCGTTGACATGGAGCGGGTCGACGACGTGCCGGTCGGTCTGCTCGTCGAGCTGACGAGCGACATTCAGCGACTGCCCGATGACAGTCGCGAGCGGCCGATCCTCGGCGTGAAGCTGCCGTTGATCAGCATCGATGCGATGACTGCCTCGGCTCCGTCCAAGGTCGCGCTTGCACTCGATCGCATGGGCCTGAAGTTCTGATGACCAATGGCGGCCAGCGCCGGCCGCCGCGGCTGCTCCTCGTCACCGGCATGTCGGGGGCGGGAAAGTCCACCGTGCTCGACGCGCTCGAGGACATGGGCTGGGATATTGTCGACAACCTTCCCGCCGACCTGCTGAAGGAATTCGTCCACGGCGGAGGCCAATGCCGGACTGCGGACGTCGCCGTCGGCATGGATGTACGCAGTCGCGGCTTCGATCCTGCGACGCTCACCGATTTCATCCATTCGATCGAGGGCGTGGATGCCGAGCTCCTTTATTTGGATTGTGCAGGCACCGAACTTATCCGCCGATACGACGAGACGCGGCGCCGCCATCCACTCGCGCAGGACCGCCCGGCAGAGGATGGTATCGCGCGCGAGCGGCAGCTCACCTGGCCGCTCAGAACCGCGGCCGACAGCCTCATGGATACGACCGACCTCTCGCCAGCAGAGCTCCGCGAAGAACTGAGGCGGCGCTACGGCAGCGACCGGCAGCAGCCGGTGCTGACGATCGCCTCCTTCGCCTTCGCCCGCGGGATTTCCAGGACGGCCGACCTGGTGTTCGATCTGAGGTTCATCCCCAACCCTCATTGGGTCGAGGAGCTTAGGCCCATGACTGGCAACGACCAGCCCGTCCGTTCCTATCTCGAACGAGACCCGGCGTGGGTCGAGACGATGGACCGCATCGAATCGCTTCTCATCGACTGGATTCCCCGCTACTGGGCCGCGGGCAAAAGTTACGTGACCGTCGCATTTGGATGCACAGGAGGGCGGCACCGCTCGGTGGCCGCGGCAGTAGAAATGGCGGAACGGTTACGTCGTGCCGGATTTGCACCCAATGTGCGTCACCGTGATCTCGCCTCGCAGCCGAGCGACACGATCGAACGACACTCCGGGCGCGTTCCGGAGAGCGAGGACGAGTTGAGTCGATGATTGGATTGGTGCTGGTGACCCACGGCCGTCTGGCGGCCGAATTCGTCACCGCTATGGAACATGTGGTCGGCCCTCAGGAAGCGATCGAAGCGATCTGCATCGGCCCGGACGACGACATGGAAGGACGGCGCAAGGATATTGCCGCGGCGATCCAGAGGGTCGACCAGGGCCAGGGCGTAATCATCCTGACCGACCTGTTCGGAGGCACCCCCTCGAACTTGGCGATCAGCCTGATGAAGACCGAGAATATCGAAGTCATCGCAGGCGTGAATCTGCCGATGCTGATCCGGCTCGAGGGAGCACGCAAGGTGATGCCGGTCCACGCCGCTGTCGCCGCGGCGCGGGAGGCCGGTCGCAAATATATCTCGGTCGCAAGCGAGATTCTCGGGGAAGCCGCCGCTTGACCGCGGTCAGCCGTGAGGTCCTCATTTCCAACAAGCGCGGGCTCCATGCGAGAGCCAGCGCCAAATTCGTCGGGCTGGCGAGCGAGATCGATGCGAAGATCGAGGTCGAGAAGGACGGCAACCGCGTCTGCGGCACCTCGATCATGGGTCTGATGATGCTCGGCGCCGCGATGGGCGACACGATCGTCATTCACGTCGAAGGCCCCGATTCGGACGGCGCGTTGGCGAAGCTCGTCGAGCTCGTCGAGGAGCGGTTCGGGGAAGATTGATGCCCCGGCAGGTTACCGCTTTCTCCAATCCGACCGTGAAACTGCTTCGCTCGCTGCGCGACAAGAAGGCACGGCGCGCCGAAGGTCTTTTCCTAGCCGAGGGTTTAAGGATCATCACCGAAGCCCGCGACAGCGGACGGCTCCCGGAGATCGTTGCCTTCTCGGCCGAAGGAGCAAAGCATCCCCTTGCCGCCGAGATCATCGCTGCGACCGAGGCGGCCGGCGGCGATGCGCTCGAAACGACCCCTGACATCCTTTCGAAGATGAGCGGCAAGGATAATCCCCAAATGCTGCTCGGCGCCTATCGTCAGCCCACGACGTCGCTCGAGCGAATCGACCGCAGGAAGGCCCCGCTGTGGATTGTCGCGCAGGCGCTGCGCGACCCGGGAAATATCGGGACAATCCTCAGGACCGGGGATGCCGCCGGCGCCGGAGGATTGATCCTGATCGACGACAGCGCCGACCCATTCTCGGTCGAAGCCGTGCGTGCATCGATGGGAGCGCTCTTCACGCAGGAGATTGCGACGGCGCGCTGGGGGGAGTTCCTGGCTTGGCTCCGCTCGGGCGAAGGCCAGCTTGTGGGCACCAGCCTCAAGGCGACTCGGGATTATCTCGAAGCGGAGTATCGCCAGCCCTGCTTCCTATTGATCGGCAACGAGCAACAGGGTCTGCCCGCAGCATATGAGGCCGAATGCGACCTGCTCGTGAAAATCCCGATGGCCGGGCGTGCCGACAGCCTCAACGCTGCAATCGCTGCCGCAGTCATGGCCTTCGCAATCAACGCCGGCTGGCGTTGAACAACCAACTCGCGACAACTCTCGCTCTCGATGAGCGGCTGTTGAGCGGACGGCCGACGCTGAAGCCTATTCCGCAGCGATCTGCGGAGGGTCGTCGGCCTCGATTTCGCTCAGATCGAGTTCCTCGTCCGCATAGCGCGGAAGTGCATCGACCGGCGTGAGCACTTCGATCTCACGCCGCCCCGGCTCGATATTGAGCTCCCGGAACTTGCGTGCAGTAACCAGCGATCTTGTCTCAAAGCTGGCCACGAAACTATTGTAATTATTAACTGCCGTCGCCAGTCCGCTCCCGACCTTTCGAAGATCTTCAGCGGCCTTTGCAAGGCGCTCGTAAAGTTCCTTGCCAAGCTCCCCGATCTGGCGTGCCTCCTTGGCCAGCCTTTCCTGTCGCCAGACCGCGGCGACCGTGCGGGCAATCGCGATCAGGTTCGTCGGAGTAGCCAAAAGCACCTTCTTGTCGAACGCATAGTCCCACAAAGTGTGGTCCTGCTCGAGCGCCGCGGTGAGAAAATGCTCCCCGGGGATGAACATCACGACATAATCGGGTGCGTCGTCGAACTGCGACCAATAGGCCTTCGCTCCGAGCGTGTTCACATGCGCGCGAATTGCAGACGCATGCGCCGACAGGTGTGTTGCCCGGTCGGTTTCGTCGATCGCGCCAAATGCGTCTTGATATTCATTCAGCGATACCTTGGCGTCGATCACGAGCGACTGGCCGCCCGGAACCCTGACGACGACGTCGGGACGCAACCGCGCACCCTCGCCATCCGTGACGCTCACCTCGGTCGCGAAATCGCAATGTTCGGAAAGTCCGCACGTCTCGAGCACATTGCGAAGCTGCTGCTCGCCCCAGCGGCCGCGCGCTTTGGGCGCATTTCTAAGCGCATTCACGAGCTTGGCCGCTTCGGCAGAGACGCGCTCCGTGCCGGTGCGCATGGCCTCGATTTGGCCCGACAGGAGCCCGAAGGCGTCGCGGCGCTCCGCCTCGATCTTCTCGACCGTGGTTTCATAACGCTCCAGTCGCTCGTGGACAGGTCGGAGCAAAGCTTTCAGATTCTGACCGGCACTCTCCTCGGACTGACGGAAGCGCTGGTCGGCGCGCTTGAGGAAAGTCTCCTGGGCCTCGGCCAACAATTTGTTGCTGATGTCGGCAAACTGGCGGGACAGCGCCTCCTTGGCTTCGACCAGTTCTTTGATTCGCGCCTCAAAACCTCTGTCGCGCTCTGACTGCGACGCTTCGACTGCCGCCAGCTTGATCGCCGCATCGCGGTTGGCGTCGCGCTCCTTCACCACCTCCTCGAGTTGAAGTCGAAGGTTGGCGACGGTCTGTTTCGCGGCTGCAGCGGCGCGGCTGCCGCCCAGCCAGCCGATAGTTGCGCCCACCAGCAGCGCGAGCAGAACGAAAGTGACAACGGCCGCATCCATGCCCGATACTCCCCCGGAACAGAAAGCGAACTTACGCTCTGCGACGGGGCGCGACAAGCGGAACCGGAGCGCCTATCCACAGCTTTGCCCGCCTCGAGGAGAAAAGCATGTCGATCCGAAAGATGATTTCACTGCATCCGGCTGTTGCCGGCCACGTCAACCAGCCGCTCGGCGATGCGGCGCACCACCTCATGTACTGTGCACGCATGTGCCTGAGCTGTGCAGACGCATGCGCTGCGGAGACGATGGATATGCGCCAGTGCATCCGCATCTGCCTCGATTGTTCGGACGTGTGTGAAGCAACGGGAAAGCTCGCCGTGCGCCGGACGGGCTCGAACGAGCAGGTGCTGCGCGAGATGCTGGAGCTATGCGCCCGGGTCTGCGACGAATGCGCGGCGGAGTGCGAAAAGCAGGATCACGAACATTGCAGGCTGTGCGCTCAGATGTGCCGCGAATGCGCTGCTGATTGCCGCGTGGCAGCGGAGTCGATCGGTAGCTAGGCGGCTCTTAAACCGCGCTCTTTCCGAAGCTTGGCAAGCTTCTTTAGCACCATGTCGCGTTTCAGTCGCGACAGGTGGTCAATGAACAAAATGCCGTCGAGATGATCCATCTCGTGCTGCAGGCAGACGGCCAGCAAACCGTCGAGTTCTGCCTCCTGAATGCCGCCCGTCTCGTCCCGCCATTTGGCTCGAATTCGGTCGGGCCGAAGGACTTCGGCATATTGGTCGGGGACCGAGAGGCAGCCCTCGGTATAGGGCACGGTGGTTTCTGACGCCCAGAGGATCTCGGGATTGATGAAGACCCGCGGTTCCTTGATGACCGGGCTTTCCGGATCCTCCGGATCTTCGCGCTCCTGCAGGTCCATGACCAGCAGGCGGATCGGAACCCCGACCTGGACGGCCGCGAGCCCTATTCCGGGCGCGTGGTACATCGTTTCGAACATGTCGGAGATGAGCGTCTTCAGCTCGTCGTCGAACCGTTCAACCGGCTTGGAAATCTGGCGGAGAACCGGGTCGGGAGTCTCGAAGATCGGACGAATGGCCATGCTCGAGGATTTAGTCTTTCGGGCCGGGGGGTTCAAGAAACCGGCCGGCGCGCGCGCAAGGCCTGGGCAAGCGTACCCTCATCCATATAGTCGAGCTCACCTCCGACCGGAAGCCCGTGCGCTAACTGACTGAGTCTGATTGGGAACCCTTCAAGCCGTTCGGCGAGGTAGTGGGCCGTCGTCTGACCTTCGAGCGTCGCGTTCATCGCGAGCACCACCTCCTCGACGCCGCCCTTGGACAGGCGCCTGACGAGCTGGTCGATGCTGAGGTCCTCGGGGCGAACGCCGTCAAGCGCCGAGAGCCTCCCGCCGAGGACGTGGTAACGGCCAGGGAATAATCTCGACCGGTCGAGCGCCCAAAGGTCGGCGACCTCCTCGACGACGCACAGAAGCTTTTCGTCGCGCCGCGGATCGCTGCAGATGCTGCACGGGTCCGACGTATCGACATTGCCGCAAACCGAGCAGGTGGAGAGCTTCTCGGCAACTCGTCCGAGTGCGGCAAGGAGCGGCTGAAGCGCGGTTTCGCGCTTCTTCATCAGGTGCAGCACCGCGCGGCGGGCTGAGCGCGGCCCAAGCCCTGGAAGGCGCGCGAGCGCTTGCGAGAGAGCTTCGATCTCCTGTGACGCCATGGTTCGCCATCCTTGACCGCGCTTGAGCGGCCCCGCAAGTGGAGTGGCATGCGCATCGTCTTCATGGGATCGCCCGATTTCGCAGTTCCCAGCCTCAATGCGCTCGTCGAAGCCGAGCATGAGGTCGTAGCGGTCTACGCCCAACCGCCTCGGCCCGCGGGTCGCGGCAAGGTTGAGCGCAAGACTGCGGTGCATGAGCGGGCGGAAGAGCTCGGGATTGAGGTGCGCACTCCACGGACCCTTCGCGACGAGGAAGAGCAGGCGCAATTTCGGGCTCTGAATGCCGATCTTGCGGTCGTTGCCGCCTACGGGTTGATCCTGCCCAAGCCGATCCTCGAGGGACCCAAGCGAGGCTGCGTCAACGTGCACGCATCGCTCCTCCCCCGCTGGCGCGGCGCCGCACCGATCCAGCGCGCAATTCTGGCGGGCGACGAAATCAGCGGCGTGACGATCATGCTCATGGACGAAGGCCTGGACACCGGGCCGATGCTCGCCCGCCAGACGCTCGATATTCGTCACAAGACTGCTGGCGAAGTCGCGGAAGAGATGGCCAATCTCGGTAGTCGAATGCTGATTGATTGGCTCGACAAGCCGACTCCGCCCGAACCGCAGCCAATCGCCGGCGCAACCTATGCAGCTAAGATCGACAAGACCGAGGCACGCATCCTCTGGTCTCAAAGTGCCGACCAAATCGAGCGGCAGATCCGGGCGTTCAACCCGGTGCCAGGCGCCTGGTTCGAAGCGAACGGAGAGCGCATCAAGCTGCTCGAAGCTGCAATCCTTCACGAAGCGGGTGGAGCGCCCGGCGAAGTGCTCGACAATCAACTGACCATCGCGACCGGCCATGGGGCGCTCCGCCCGCTCAAGGTACAGCGGGCTGGCCGGGCACCGATGAGCTCGGAGGAGCTGCTCCGCGGCTTCGCCATTGCCAAGGCAACAGTCCTGCCGTGACCCGGTGGAGACTGACCATCGAATATGACGGCGGCCCCTTCCAGGGGTGGCAGCGGCAGGAACATGGGCCATCGGTCCAGCAGACACTTGAGGAGGCGCTGCAGCGGATGACCGGCCGGGCGGCGCAGTTCACCGCCGCCGGCCGCACCGATGCCGGGGTCCACGCGCTGGCGATGAGCGCCCATGTGGACATAGACCGCGATCTCACTGCCCATCGGCTGCGCGAGGGCCTCAACGCGCTGGTTCGCCCACATCCAATCTCGGTGCTCGAAGTACAGAGTGTCGCACAGGACTGGCACGCCCGCTTCTCCTGTGTCGGAAGGCGTTACCTCTACCGCATCCTCAATCGCCGAGCGCCGCCCGCACTCGACATAGGCCGTGTCTGGCCAATTGCCGTATCGCTCGATGTCGAGGCCATGCGCGAGGGGGCTGCGCACCTCGTCGGACGTCATGACTTCACGACGTTTCGCTCAGCGCAATGCCAGTCGAACAGCCCAGTGAAATCGCTCGACCGGCTAGAGGTCAGCAATGTTGGCGAGGAGATTCACGTCACCGCCGCAGCGCGAAGCTTTCTCCACCACCAGGTTCGCTCGATGGTCGGCTGCCTGGCGATGGTCGGCCGCGGTCAGTGGCGGCCGGACGACATGCGCAAGGCGCTGGAGGCACGCGATCGCGCGGCACTCGGATTCAACGCTCCGCCCCACGGCCTCTATTTCGCCGAAGCCTGGTACGCGCAATAAAATCGTTGTTGTCACGAAACTGTCAGCAACCGTGAAGGTCGCATTTACCAGCACGGATTAACCGACCCGGCTATGACGAGCAGCTCCAAGATCCTTCAGCTCACCCTTTCCGAGCGAAATCCACGGCAGCTCGCCGCCAATGGGACTCTCGCCGATGCGGTCGAGGCATTCCAGGCCGATACTGACCTGCGTTTGCTGCCGGTCGTCAACCGCGAGGGCGAGCCGACGGGGGCAATCTTCGAGAAGGACATCCGTCGCCTGCTGCTCAATCCATTCGGTCATGCACTGCTGCGCAATCCGAGCGTCAACCAGAACCTGTCGGAACATCTGCGCCCCTGCCCGACGATAGAGTTGTCCGACAATGTCGGTCTGTTCATCGACCATTACCGCCGTTCCAACGGTCGAGAGGGAATGATCGTGACCGTCGGAGGCAGGCTCTATGCAACCTTGACCAACCGCCGGCTCCTGATGCTCGCGGCCGAGCACGAACATCAAGAGGCCCAGAGGCGCCTGGCACGCGCCGAACATATTGCCGCAGCAGGTTCGCGTTTCGAGATTCAGGCCGGAGCGCTTGCCGAACAGATGGTCCAGCTCGCAAATTCGGTCCAGCGCCTGGCCGAGGCGACCGCCGATCGGGCCGGCATCGCCGGTACCCAGGCAACTTCAATGGCATCGGCCGCGGTCCAAACCCGCGACAGCCTGACTGGTCTTTCCGGCCGCGGGCGCGGCCTCGCTGAGGCCTTTGGCCGGATTGAACGAATCGTTGCCGGCAACCGACACATAGCTGGAGCGACCGCGATTCGCGTCAAAGACGGCGGCGAGCGAGCCCGCGAGCTGCTCGAAGCTGCACGCTCGATCGACCGGGTCATGACCATCGTCGCCGACATCGCCGGAACAGTGAACCTGCTCTCGCTCAATGCTGCGATTGAGGCCGCCCGAGCAGGAGCTGCCGGACGGGGTTTCGCAGTGGTCGCGGGCGAGATCCGAAAGTTGTCCGACCAGACCCAGGAAGCGACGCAGGCGATCGGCAGCCAGGTTCACGCATTGCGGAGTGGCATTGAACTGGTCGCCGCGGACTATTCGGAAGTCGTAGAAGCGATCGAGAGCATGGCCGCCGGCGCTGCCGAGATCGACGAGGCCGTGGGACGGGAAGCGGATACGACGCGGTTGATCGCCCGCAGCGTCGCCGACGCAGGTCAGGCCAGCGGGACCATCGAACAAGCTGCTTCGACCATCGTGCAGTCGGTGCGTTCTGCCTCGAGCAGCGCCCGGGAATTGGATCGGATGGCGAACGAACTCAGAAGCGGCGCCTCGGCGCTGGGTGAAAGCGTATCGGCGTTTCTACTGGAAGTTCGCGCCGCCTGAGCCGCGCTATTCGGCGGCAATCGCCTCATATTCCTGCGCTGCGATATATTTCTCGGCGTCGAGCGCTGCCATGCATCCCGTTCCGGCGGCGGTCACCGCCTGCCGGTAGATCTTGTCCATGACGTCTCCGCAGGCGAACACGCCTTGGATGCTGGTGCGCGTCGTGCCCGGCTCGACTTTGATATAGCCGTCGGCATCGAGGTCGATTTGTCCCTTGAACAATTCGGTCGCCGGCTGGTGACCAATGGCGACAAACGCGCCTTCGACCTCGATACGGCTGACGTCGCCGCTGCGCCTGTTGCGGATATCAAGCCCGACGAGCGCCTCAGGGTCGCCGCCGCCGACGAACTCAACCACTTCGCTGTCCCAGATTACCTTGATGTTTGGATTCGAGAACAACCGGTCCTGGAGGATCTTTTCGGCACGCAGCGAATCGCGGCGGTGGATCAAGGTGACGTCATGGCTATGGTTGGTGAGATAGAGCGCCTCCTCGACCGCCGTATTGCCGCCGCCGATGACCGCGACCTTCTTTCCGCGATAAAAGAACCCATCGCAGGTCGCGCATGCCGAGGCGCCCCTGCCTTTCATATGCTCTTCTGACGGGAGGTTCAGCCATTTTGCCTGCGCGCCGGTCGCGATGACCAGAGCATCCGCAAAATATTGCGTGCCGCTGTCCCCGGTCAGCCGGAATGGCCGCCGCGACAGATCGACCGCGCTGATATGATCCCAGACGATCTTGGTCCCGACATGCTCTGCCTGGGCCTGCATTTCCTCCATCAGCCACGGACCCTGGATGACCTCGCGGAAACCAGGATAATTCTCGACGTCCGTAGTCGTGGTCAGCTGTCCGCCCGGCTGGATTCCCTGGATCACTACCGGATTGAGGCCGGCACGCGCCGCATAAATCGCGGCAGTATAGCCCGCTGGTCCGGAACCGAGCACCGCCAGACGCGTCGAAATGTTGTTCGTCATGCGTCGCGATTTAGGGTGCGCCTACCCGCGCGGCAATGCGAGAAAACGCGTGACCTCTACGGCGCCGACCGACCGCGGATGAAGTGTACGATGAAAACAATGATCGCGATCACAAGCAGCACGTGGATGAACCAGGCAGTGACATGGAATGCGAGGAAACCCAGCGCCCAAAGAATGAGGATGATTACCGCAATGGTGAGGAGCATGTTTATTCCTCCCTGTTGTCTCGGGAACGCATGCGTAACAACTTAGCGGCCGACCTGTTCCGTGTGGCTAATGTGGATCAGACAAGCCGGCTCTGTTTGACTGCGGCTCCGATGAATCCTGCGAAGAGCGGGTGCGGGTCGAACGGGCGGCTCTTGAGCTCGGGGTGAAACTGGACGCCAATGAACCAAGGGTGATCCGGCCGCTCAATGATTTCCGGGAGCTGATCGTCGGGCGACATGCCGGAGAAAATCAGACCCGTGCTTTCGAGGGCTTCCCGGTAGTGGATGTTGACCTCGTAGCGATGACGGTGGCGTTCGCTGATGAGCTCCTGTCCATAAATCGAATGGACGACGCTGTTGCCGGCCAGCTTGGCGGGATAGGCGCCGAGCCGCATCGTCCCTCCGAGGTCGCCCCCCGCAGCGCGTCTCTGCAGGCCTTCTGCACTCATCCACTCGGTTATCATTCCGACGACCGGCTCGGCCGTTTCGCCGAATTCGGTCGTCGAAGCTTCCTTGATTCCAGCCAGATTCCGCGCAGCCTCGATGCAGGCCATCTGCATGCCAAGGCAGATTCCAAAGAAGGGAATCTCGCGTTCGCGCGCGAACTTCACCGAGGCAATCTTGCCCTCGCTGCCACGTTCGCCGAATCCGCCGGGCACGAGGATTCCGTGGAGAGGTTCAAGCTCGGCCGCGACTTCCGCATCCGAATGCTCGAAGAGCTCCGCATCGATCCACTGGATGTTGACCTTGGCCCGGTTGGCGATGCCGCCATGGACCAGTGCTTCGCGGAGGCTTTTATACGCGTCAGGGAGACCGACATATTTGCCGACGACGCCGATCGTCACCTCGCTGTCATAATGGTCGATTCGATCCATGATCTCGTTCCAGCGAGTGAGATCGGGGGGCGGAGCGTCGGCGATTCCGAAGGCACGCAGCACTTCGTCGTCGAGGCCGCCAGAATGATATTGCAGCGGCACATCGTAGATGTTGCGCGCGTCGAGCGCCTGAATGACGGCCGATTGCGGCACGTTGCAGAAGAGCGCAATCTTCGCGCGTTCGCTGTCCGGGATTTCCTTTTCGGTCCGACACAAGAGGACGTCGGGCTGAACTCCGAGGCTCGAGAGCTCGCGTACCGAATGCTGCGTCGGCTTGGTCTTGAGCTCGCCAGCGGCCTTGATCCACGGGACGAGCGTCGTGTGGACGCTGACCGTATTAAAGCGACCGAGATCGTTCCTCAGCTGCCGGATCGATTCGATGAACGGCAGACTCTCGATATCGCCGACCGTGCCGCCGATCTCGCAAATCACGAAATCGAGGCCTTCCACCTCGGCAAGCGAGAATTCCTTGATCGCATTGGTGACGTGGGGAATGACCTGGACGGTTGCCCCCAGATAGTCGCCGCGCCGTTCTTTTGTGATGATGTCCCGATAGATCCGGCCCGTAGTGACATTGTCGGATTGCCTCGACGAGACACCCGTGAAGCGTTCGTAATGGCCGAGGTCGAGGTCGGTCTCCGCACCATCGTCCGTTACGTAGACTTCGCCGTGCTGATACGGCGACATCGTCCCCGGATCGACGTTGAGATAGGGATCGAATTTCCGGATCCGGACCTTGTAGCCGCGCGCTTGGAGAAGCGCCCCGAGGGACGCTGAAAGAAGGCCTTTACCAAGCGATGAAACCACGCCGCCGGTGACAAAAATGAACCGCGCCATGGGAGTCGGGGCTTAGGGGTATTGCTGCGCCCGGCGCAAGCCGGGATGCAGAAAAAAATTCTCCTCCCTGGAAATTATTGTGCCGGTGGCACCGCGGGAGCCTGCTGATTGCTGCTGGTCGGCTGCGCAGGCGTCGGCTGAGCCGGCGCGGGCTGGGTTTGCTGGACCGGAGCGCTGGTCTTACCGGCCAGCGACGTGTCGATTTTCGTCGGTTCGCGGGTCGCTCCAGCAATTGCAGCCATGACAATCGACAGGATGACGAACAACGCGCCCAGGACGGCAGTCGAACGTGTAAGAAAATCGGCCGCGCCGCGCGCGGTCATGAAACCCGAGGAGCTGCCGCCGACGCCGAGGCCGCCGCCCTCGGAACGCTGCATCAGGATCACGCCTATCAGGGCGAGTGCGATGAGCGATTGAACGATGAGGAGGAAGGCGAACATGTCGGACTTTCAAGAAGGTGATGCGCGGCGCGACTTAATCGCCGCCGCGCATCCTTTCAACCGCTGCTACTTGCCGGAGGTGCTGGCGGCCGCGCCGCCGGCGGTGAGCGAATCGAGCTGCTCGGCGGTGTAGCCGATGGTCACCGTGCCGTCGGCATTGCCGCGAAGGCCGGTGATCGGCACCTGGAGTCGCTTGCCCGATGTCAAGGCGATGGTGACCTGGCCGTTATCGACGGTCTCGATCTTGCCGACTGTCGCACCGCCGGTACCATTCACCGTTGCTCCGGCGACTACCGCCTTTTGGGACGCCGCGGCACTCTCCTCGATCTTGGAATCGAGCTGCACCTGGGTCATTCCGAACAGCAGCTTGCCGCCATCGACGGTGAAGCTGGCCTTGGGCAGCAAAGCTTCGTGCTTGTCGGTCTTGATCTGGATATTGTCGCCCTTGATTGCAGTGACGGTGCCGACCGGAGCGCCGGTCGTATCGACGACCTGCATGCCGACCGATTGCGCTATAGCGGGAGCGGCGGCAACGAATGCAAGAGCAGTGCATGTACCAAGAATCAGTCGCATAAATCCTTTCCCGAGCTTGAGCCTTCGACATTGTCGAATCGATTGTGAGTTGAAACTGAACAGCTATCGCCAGTTTCGGCCGCAGCGATAATCGGCACAAAGTCGGCGGCCTTCAGGCTCGCTCCTCCTACCAGCGCTCCGTTGACATCGGGAATGGAGAAGATTTCACGCGCATTCGAAGCCTTCACCGACCCGCCGTAGAGAATCCGCACCTCTGCCCCATCTGGGCCGTATCGCTCGACGAGCCTGGCGCGGATCGCGCCATGCATTTCGGCAATTTGACTGGATGTGGGAATCCTGCCGGTGCCGATGGCCCAAATCGGTTCGTAGGCGAGCGCCAGTTCGGCTTCGCCTTCAAGGCCATTGGGGACCGATCCGTCGAGCTGCGCGATCACGGTATCGATTGCGGCGCCGCGTTCGCGCAGCTCGAGGCTCTCGCCGACGCAAATGATGACCGCCAAACCAGCGGCCAGTGCGGCCTCCGCCTTCGCCTTCACCTCCTCATCGCTCTCGCGCTGGGCATCGCGGCGCTCGCTATGACCGACAATGGTGAGAGTGGCACCCGCGTCCAGCAGCATCGATGCAGAGGTGCAGCCGGTATGAGCCCCTTGTCCCGAGTGATGGACGTCCTGTCCGCCGATTGCAAAGCCCGGGACCGCGCGCGCTGCGCGTTCAATCAGGACCGCCGGAACGCACAGTGCGACATCCACGTCCGGATAGCTTTTGGACGCTTCCGCAATCGCTCGAACCTGCTCGAGGTCGGATGACAGGCCGTGCATCTTCCAATTGCCGGCGACGAGCTTCTTCAACGCCATTCGATACCCTCCTTCCGGCGACGTAGCGGCGCGGCTTGATGCACGCCAGCCCGGCTCCTAAGACACTGCCCAACTTCCATTCGCATCGGTACCCCATGCTTTCCTTCTTCCGTCGCGTATCCAAATCGAAAGTCGGCACCTGGATCGTTGCCGCCGTGGGACTGGCAATCCTCGCCGGTTTTGCGCTCGCTGATCTCTCCAACTTCGGTACCGGCAGCCTCGGTTTCGGAATGAGCAGCGGGACTCTTGCTCAAGTCGGCGACCAGCAGGTGAACGAGCGCGAACTGTCGGATGCAATGCAGCGGCGTCTCCAGGAAATACGCCAGCAGCGGCCGGACGCCGACTATCGAAGCATCATTGGCGATTTCAATACGGTGCTCGACGCGTTGCTTGAGCAGCGCACGTTGATGGCCTTTTCGGACAAGTACGGCTTTCCATTATCCAAGCGTCTCGTCGATGCTGAAATTGCCCAGATTCCAGGGACCAGGGGACTGAACGGACAGGTCAGCGAGCAGGCTTACCAGTCCTTTCTTGCCCGGGAGCGATTGAGCGATGCCCAAGTACGGCAGATCCTCGCCGGCGGATTATTGGGTCGCTTGCTGCTCACTCCGGTCGCGACGAATGCGCGCATCTCGGTTGGAATGGCGAAACCATATGCTTCGATGCTGCTCGAGGCGCGCCAAGGCGAAGCTGCACTGATCCCGCTTGAGCCGTTCAAGGCCGGGCTTCGTCCGTCGGAAGCGCAGCTCCAGCAATTCTATGCTGCGAACCGGGCCCGCTACACAATTCCCGAGCAGCGGGTCCTGAGAATCGCGCGGATCGGTCCGGAACAAGTCGCAAATGTGACCGCCTCGGACCAGGAGATCACTGCATATTACAATGCCAACAAGGCGATCTACGCCCCGAGCGACAAGCGATCGCTGAGCCAGGTCGTCGTCCCCGACCAGGCGACAGCGAATGCGATTGCGCAGCGCGCCAAAGGCGGCCAAGCGCTGGCTGCGGCCGCCGCTCCTGCCGGAAGCAATGCCGCAGTAACCGCGCTCAAAGATCAGACTCGCGAGTCCTATGTGGGCGTCGCGGGCGACAAGGTTGCGACAGCGGCATTCTCGGCGCCCGTCGGATCGGTGGTCGGGCCCATCAAGTCGGACTTTGGTTGGGTCGTTGTTAAGGTCGATTCAGCGAATTCGAGCGGAGGAAAAACGCTTGGCCAGGCGCGCGCGGAAATCGCCGCCAAGCTCACTTCCGACAAGCGCAAGTCGGCGATCGAGGATCTGGTCGACAAGGTGCAGAGCGCGATCGATGGCGGCAGCAATTTCACCGAAGCCCTAGCCGCAGCCAAGCTGACTGCGGTGAACACGCCTCTGATAACTGCGAACGGCACGTCGCGTGCAGACCCCTCCTACAAGCTTCCGCCCGAGCTCGCTCCAGTGCTGAAGAGCGGGTTCGACCTCGCGAAGAGCGATCCGCCCGACATCGTCACCTTGCCGGGCGATGCCGGCGCTGCAGTGGTTTCGCCTGACCAGGTCGTGCCCGCGGCACCAGCGCCTTTCGCAAGCATCCACGATCAGGTCGCAAACGACTGGATCAGCGACCAGGCGAGCCAGCGCGCCCGCGCAGCAGCTATTCAGATCGCAGGCAAAGCAGCAGGCAACGTTTCGCTCGCTGATGCAATGAAGAGCGCTGGTGTGACGCTTCCAGCACCGCAGCAGATCGCTGCGCGGCGGATTCAGATCGCAACTGCACAAGGAAATGTTCCGCCGCCCTTGAAGCTTCTGTTCTCCATCAGCGCTGGAAAGAGCCAAATGGGAGCGAACCCCCAAGGCGGCTTCTTCGTCGTGAAGGTCGACAAGATCATGCCGGGCAATGCTCTCCTCGCGCCCGGTCTGATCAGCCAGGTGCAACGCGATCTCGGTCAGGCAACCTCCGAGGATTATGCCGAACAGTTCACGTCCGATCTCAAGCGTCAAATGAAGGCCAAGCGCAACGACAGCGCAATCGAAAGCTTCAGGGCGCGGCTGATAAGCAGCGGCGGCTAACGAGCGGTTGACCGCTGCTTGACGTTCAGCCTTTTGTTGCCTAAAAGTTCTCCGTTCGTTCTTTCGGGGGAGTGATGGCCGATGCTCACCGCCAAACAGCGTGAACTACTGCTTTTCATCGATGCTCGCCTGAAGGAAAGCGGCATCAGCCCAAGTTTTGACGAGATGCGGGAAGCACTCGATCTCAAGTCAAAGTCCGGGGTGCACCGGCTGATCTCGGCGTTGGAGGAACGCGGGTTCATTCGCCGGCTGCCAAATCGCGCTCGTGCACTTGAGGTGGTGAAGCTGCCTGAAGTGAGGAGCACCGCCCCGGTCGTGCCGATCCGACCGGCCGCCCCTGCTCCGGCCAATGATACGATGGAGCTCATTCTTGCCGGCCGAATCGCAGCCGGAACACCGATCGAGGCGCTACAGGGCACCGAAACCTTCTCGGTTCCTTCCGCTCTTCTCGGACCTGGCGAGCATTATGCACTGGAGGTCGCCGGAGATTCGATGGTCGACGAAGGGATTCTCGATGGCGACTTCGCGCTCATTCGCAAGGCGGACACTGCGCACGACGGCGAGATCGTGGTGGCTTTGATCGACAATGAGGAAGCGACCCTCAAGACGTTCCGGCGTGAAGGCAATATGATCCGCCTCGACCCTGCGAACCGCAATTATGAGCCGCAGCGCTACGATCCACGGCGAGTCCAGATCCAGGGACGATTGACGGGTCTCATCAGAAGATACTGAGCTGGTCTTCGCTCGAGGTGTACACTTCGCGCGGTTGCCAAGATTCCCGGCAGGGGCAATTGCGCAGCTAGGTCGCAACTTCGCCCGTGTGGGCGAGCGCGCTTGTCGAGCTTCAGCGCGGTTCGCAGCGTCCCGGGAGGTGCTCGGGCGACTTTCGCGGAACTTTTCCATCCCGCCAAGGGCGGAAAAACCGCACTTCCGACAGGCCCGAGCGTGCTGTGGAAGAGCCGCCTTCCCTATGTTAGGGGCGCTCGTTCATTGCACTGCACAATAGAGAAAAGGAAAGCGCTTGAGCGCAAGTAGCAGCTCGCGACCTGTCGTTACCCGGTTTGCCCCCTCCCCGACCGGCTATTTGCATATCGGGGGTGCACGCACGGCTTTGTTCAACTGGCTCTTCGCCAAGCACCACGGCGGCAAGTTCCTGTTGCGGATTGAGGATACGGATCGGGCGCGGTCGACCAAGGAAGCGATTGACGCGATTCTCGACGGCATGAAGTGGCTCGGGCTCGATTGGGACGGCCATGAATATTACCAGTCGCAATTCTGGTCGCGTCACGCCGAAATCGCCCACCGCCTCCTCGAGCGGGGCGCGGCTTATCGCTGCTACATGACCCAGGAGGAACTCGCCGGCGAGCGCGAGAAAGCGAGGGCGGAGCGCAGGCCGTTCCGGATCAACAGCCCATGGCGAGAGGCTTCCAAGCCGCCTCGCGAAGGGGTGGATTCGGTCATCCGCTTAAAGGCGCCGAGAGAAGGCGAGACCATCATTGACGACCAGGTCCAGGGCCGTGTGGTCGTGCAGAATGCAGAAATCGACGATTTCATCCTGCTGCGGTCGGACGGAACACCGACCTACATGCTTGCAGTCGTGGTCGACGATCACGACATGGGGATCACTCATGTGATCCGCGGCGACGATCATCTCAACAATGCATTCCGGCAGTTGGCGATCATTCGCGCCATGGGATGGCCCGAGCCGACCTATGCCCACGTGCCGCTGATCCATGGTCCAGACGGCGCAAAACTCAGCAAACGCCATGGGGCAATGGGTGTGGATGCCTATCGCGACGAGCTCGGATTGCTTCCCGAAGCGGTCGTCAATTACCTGCTTCGCCTTGGCTGGGGTCATGGTGACGACGAGATCATAAGCAGGGATCAGGCAATCGCCTGGTTCGACCTACCGCAGGTGGGGAAATCGCCGTCGCGGTTCGATTTCAAGAAGCTCGAGAATTTGAACGGTCATTATATCCGCGAGGCGGATGACGAGCGCCTTGCCGATCTTGTCGCACCTCGACTGGGCCTGGCCGAAGCGCAGAAGGCTGTGCTCGTCGAGGCAATGCCCGAACTCAAGGCGCGCTCACAAACGCTCCTGCAGCTTGCCGAGGGTGCCCGTTTCCTTTTCGCTCATCGCCCGCTCGGGCTCGAAGAGGCCGCAGCGGCGCTGCTGACCAGCGAAGCCAGGCAGCTATTGCGTGTTGCACACGACCGGCTTGCTGCCCTTGCAGATTGGGACGGTGCGTCGCTAGAGGCGGCCATCCGCGAGGTCGCGGAGGGAAGTGGCGTGAAGCTCGGCAAGCTTGCCCAGCCGCTCCGCGCTGCCCTCACGGGGCGCACGACATCTCCCGGGATTTTTGAAGTTCTCGCATTGCTTGGGAAGGACGAAAGCCTTGCCCGCATCGCGGATCAGATGGAGCCGAATCAATGACCGACAAGACCGCGACCCTGGCGATTGAGGGGTCCAATCATCAATTGCCCGTGCTCGACGGGTCAGTCGGTCCCGAAGTCGTCGACATCCGCAAGCTCTACGGCGAAACCGGGATGTTCACCTACGACCCCGGCTTCACTTCGACGGCGAGCTGCAAGAGCGCGATTACCTATATTGACGGCGAAGCAGGCATATTGCTGCACCGCGGATATCCGATCGATCAGCTCGCAGAGAATTCGACATTCATGGAAGTGGCTTATCTGCTGCTTCACGGCGAACTGCCGAAGAAGCAGGAGCTCGATCAGTTCAGCTATACCATCAGCCGCCACACCATGGTGCACGAGCAGCTCGCAACTTTCTTCCGGGGCTTTCGGCGCGACGCCCACCCGATGGCCATTCTGTGCGGCGTCGTCGGGGCGCTATCGTCCTTCTACCACGACAGCACCGACATTACCGACCCCGAGCAACGGATGATCGCCTCGCACCGGCTGATCGCCAAAATGCCGACCCTGGTGGCCATGGCCTTTAAATATTCCATTGGTCAGCCTTTCCTCTATCCGGACAACAGCCTCAGCTACACTGGCAATTTCCTGAGAATGACATTCGGCGTTCCGGCAGAAGCCTATGTCGTCAATCCGATCATCGAGAATGCGATGCGACGGATCTTCATCCTCCATGCCGACCATGAGCAGAACGCCTCGACCTCAACGGTTCGCCTGGCAAGTTCGTCGGGCGCCAATCCGTTCGCGTGCATCGCCGCTGGTATCGCCTGTCTCTGGGGTCCCGCGCATGGCGGCGCCAACGAAGCTGCGCTCAACATGTTGCGGGAGATCGGGCGGGTCGAGAATATCCCGCAATATATCGCCCGGGCGAAGGATCCGAATGATCCGTTCCGGCTGATGGGCTTCGGCCACCGTGTCTACAAGAATTTCGATCCGCGTGCGAAAGTGATGAAGGCGACCGCCGACGAGGTATTGAAGGAGCTCAACATCTCCGATCCGGTGCTCGACGTCGCCAAGAAGCTTGAGGAAATTGCGCTCCACGACGATTATTTCATCGAGAAGAAGCTCTATCCGAACGTCGACTTCTATTCGGGCGTGATCCTCAACGCGATCGGATTCCCCACCGACATGTTCACTGCGCTCTTCGCGCTTGCGCGAACAGTCGGCTGGGTTGCCCAGTGGAACGAGATGATCGCCGATCCCGACCAGAAGATCGGGCGCCCGCGCCAGCTCTACACTGGCGCGACGCAGCGCGACTACATAGCGGCGGACAAGCGTTAGGCTGCGGGAAGAGTCAGCGTAAAGCGCGCTCCTTCGCCCGGTGCAGTGTCGAGCGTAACGTCGCCGCCCATGGAGCGAGCCAGGCGCCGCGAGATTGCAAGGCCGAGGCCGGTGCCGCCTTCCTTGGGATGGGCGCGCTCGAACCGCTCGAAGATTCTCTGCTGATCGGCGGCCGCAACGCCCGGACCTTCGTCGGATACCGTTACCGAGGCTGTTCCGGGCGTTCGCGAGAAGATCAGCCGGATTCTGCCTCCGTCGGGCGAGTGCCTGATTGCATTGCCGAGAAGATTGACCAGGATTTGAATGACCGCGCGCTCCTCACCGCTCGCAGGAAGCGGATCGCTTCCCTCGGGCTCGATCGTGACATTTCTGTCTTCGGCCGACGAATCGAGCATCACGACCGCCTCGGCGGCAAGTGCTGCGAGATCGATCGAACGCTGCGCCTGGACTGGCTCTTCACTCATCGATGTAAGCACCGACAACAGGTGACGCGCAGCTGCGGCGATGTCATTGCCGTAGCTCGCATAATCGCTCCTGAGGGGCCCGTCGGCGCGCTCGACAATCCGCTCCGCGCTTTCGATGATCCGGTCGAGCGGGGAACGCAGTACTTCGTCCAGCGCATGGTCGAACATTGTCGTTCGCGCAGGGGCTGCCGAACCGATCGGGGCTTCCGCCTGCACCGACCCACGAAATCCGGCAAAGTTGCCATCCGCGGCGGTCACGACCTCACCACTAAGCACCACCGAACGGCTGTCGTCGGCCCGGCTGCGGGCATGCTGCCCGGCAAAGCCGCGGCGCGCAGCAAGCGCACTGATCAGCGGCATCTCGCCATTTTCATCTTCCTCAAGACGGATAATGCGAGTGAGCGGCTGACCGGCAACGCCGTCGGGATCGACGCCGAGCAATTCGGCGAGGTCCGGCGACAAGGAGATGATCCGAAGCTCCTCGTCGGCGGCCCATTCGTTGCGGGCACCCCCGGTATCGGCTTCGGCGCCTCCGCCGAGAATCGCCGCCAGCCGCGGCCCCGAGGGCGCGCGAACGGTCCAGCCCTCGAGCGATAGCGCGACCTCGTCGCCTTCGGGGGTCGCCTGAACCCACAGTTCGATGTCATAATCGGTCGAAGCGGTGAGGGCCGGCCGGGAAACAGGCGTCCTTAGCTTTCGCGCAAGCTGCGCAACTACGGCGATCTGCGGCAGAGCCAGTGGCTGGCCAAGGCTCGATCCAGCTTCGCGCTGCAACGCCTCGAGCTCGGGATCGGCGGAAATCAGCCGCCCTTCCCGATCGAGCCGCCCGAGAACCGGCTTCGGTTCGGACGGGGCGCTAGCCACGAGCCTGGCCCAAACGCTCGAGCGCCGCGCGATAGGCACGGTCCGTCAACAGCCACGAGCGGGCAGCCCCGGCCTGCTCGTCGCTCATCCGATCGAAAAGACCGATCGCAGCGCCGGCATCGCTGATGCCAAGGAGGTCGCCAATGCCGGCGAGAAGGCCCGCGCTCAGCTCGCGCGAAACGGCCGCCATGCGGAGCAGCGCCATCACATGAACGGCTTCCCCCGACAGCAATTCGTCGACCGCCGAATCGGTCGGAATTCCGCTACGACGGGCGAGCACTTCGGCAACGAAGGCAACTTCGCCTTCGTGGGCCGCCGCAAGCACAAGATCGTCGGTCAGACCGCCAGCCTCGTCTAGAAAATGAACGAGTGCTGCGGTCAGCGAATCGATGCCCCGCTCTCCATCATGCTCCTCGAGGACCTTGCCGCTTGCCTCGGCAAGTTCGAGGTCCGCCGCCGGTGCGCCACGCTTCAATGCGAGTTCAACCCGCAACCCTGCAGCGACGCCGTGGACCAGCGCTTCCGCGCTGGCGGCCGGCAAATCGTCATAAGCGATCAGGCATTGGCCAAAGCGGTCCCGCCGGCGGCCTCGCCCAAGGATCAGCGCCATCGCCGCTGCCGCCACCGCGCCATAATCGTGGCTGACCAGTCCCTGCAGCACGCGCGCCTCGCGGCGTCCGCTGCGGGCGCGTGCCGCACTTGCGATCCTTTCCTCATCCGCGCGGCGAAGAAGGAGCGCCATCAGGCCCGGCTCGTCGAGCAGGCCGGACGCAGTCAAGGCCTCGATGAGTCCGGCGTCTCCCTCATCGTTGGCCGCAACACGTCCATTGGGGAGAACAGCCCGGATCGCGTCGGCGATGTCGCTGACGAGGCAGTTGAGCATAGCCGTCATCAGCGCCCGTTCCTGCTCGGTCAGGCGCTTTGCAGGATCGAGAAAAAAGTCGCGACGAACCGTCGCCAAGCGGCCACGTCCCGCGAGGCGCGCGGGCGCGTTCCCGTCCGCTGCTGGGGCAGCAATCGGCCATTCTTCCGGCATCATCGAACCAAGCTTATCCGACTTCGGTTAACTTCGCGTCAACTTGAGGGCCGATGCCTGACCCGCTGAACGATGAAGAAAGACACGGCCGCGTAGAGCAGAATCGCAAGCAGATAGGCGGTCCAGACGCCGCCGAGCGCGAAAGGAATAGCCAGGAAGATCGCGTTCCGACGCGACAGGAGCCACAGCTCGCCGCCGGGAGGCATTGTTGCCTCTTCGGTCCGCATGGCCTCGGCGAACGCGCAGGCCGCGGCCGCGGTCACCAAGGCACCCCAACCGGTTCCGTGGCGCATCTCCCATAACCCGATCGCCAGAAGCGCCAGCCCCGCCGCCGGCCACAGTGCAAGTCTGCTCAACATCCGGATCGGCAGCGGCTTCAACCGAATCGACGCAAGGCGAGCGGCGATCAAATCGAGCGGCGTTGACGCAAGTATGAGCACCAGCCCCGCTCCGAGCCAGCCTCGGGTAAAGCATATTGCGCCTCCGAGCGTCAGCGCGAGCGCCGCCCAAACCAGCCACAGCGGGCGCACCGGCGTTTCCATCAGCTGCTCGGTGGCGAGGTCCTCGAGCGCCGGGAGGAGATAGCGGCTGACCCAGTCCTTTCGATCGCCTCGCGAGGCCTGGACCAGATGACGCTGGAAACCGGCAAGCGAGTCAGCGCTTTGCGCGAGCAGGGGTTCGCTACCAATTCCACCGACGGCAACTCGACGGGCGCCGTCCTGTATTGCCCGGCGAAGCAATGTCGACTGCAGGTCCCAATCGCCGAGCATCGCTGCAGTCGATCCGAGCAAGTGAGCGTCGACCACGGCCAGACCGGCCCAGCGCGACTCCGCGTCGATCCGCTCGAAGTGCGCATGCTGCTCATCGTCAGGAACCGTACCAACGGCGGGCTCGAGCTCCTGTGCGAAGGTTGCAACCAAGTTGACGGGGGGCGCGATTCCGTCGCCGATCAAGAGGATCATCGAGCCTGCCTCAAAGCGGCTGACCGCCTCGGTGACGTCGCTGACCGGGAACACGCCGATGCCGTCGAGCCGAAGCCGCTCGAATGCGTCCTGCAGCGCCTGAGGAACCCGCTCGACAACGACCACAATCGGCGCTGCACCAACAGCGGAAGCGCAGCGCGCCTGATATTCAATGAGAGTACGCCCGGCGAGCGGAAGCAAGGCGCGCAGGCCGTCGCTGTCGTCCTCCTGATAGGCTCCGATCAGCGCGCCGATCGCCATTGCCTCAACGCCCCTCCCCTTTCCAGCATCCAATGTCTCTCTAATCGCTTTCGTGCATCGTCAAAGATGGTAAACTGTCATTCGAGATGACACACCCACAGCGAGCCGAACCGCTGCCTCCGGCCCAAGATCCGGCAGCGCCCCCGAATCTGCTGAGCAGCAGCGTCGACTTCGTCGAGCCCTCGTTCGACGAAGAGCAGTGGCTGCATCAGACGGCGGAGGAGCGCGGTGCTGGCGGCCGGCAGGTTCTCGCGACCGCGCTGATCATCCTTGCCGGCCTGTGGATCGGCTATTCAGCCTGGTCGGCTGGACGAACGCTCGCCGGCCAGCCCCTGTCGTCGCCGCTCATAGCGCAATGGATGGCGATTGCGGCCGGGCCGCTCGCTCTCATGGGCCTCGTTTGGCTGATGTTTGGCCGCACCAGACGCAAGGAGGCCGAACGTTTCACCCGGTCGGTCATCACAATGCGAAGCGAAGCCCGCTCGCTCGAGGCGTTGCTCGAGGTGCTTTCGCAACGGATCAACGACAGCAGGTCCGAACTGTCCATGATCTCGCAACATCTGATGCAGCTCGGCGATGATGCCACTGGCAAGCTCGGCGGAATAACGCGCGAGTTCGACAGCAGCAGCGAGAAATTGAAGCTTCACGGTGAAGCGCTCGACCGCGCCGCAGAATCTGCCCGCAACGACATAGCCGTCTTGCTGGACGATCTGCCCAAAGCCGAGCAGTCCGCGCGATCTGTCGCGGAGCAAATCCGCTCCATCGGAAGCGAATCCCTGAGCAAAGCGGAGACATTCGGCGAGCAGGTGGGCAAGCTTGCCGATCGGACGCGCAGCGCCGACCAGCTCGTCGGCGAGGCCAGTGACCGACTTGCGGCCCGCCTTTCAGAGATTGAAGCTGCGGGAATTGCGGCTGTCAGCAGCGCCAGTGAGGCGGAAGCGGCTTATTCCGGAACGCTCGACGCACTTCTCGGGCGGACGTCCACGACGCTCGACGAAATTCGACGAGGGATCGACATCCAGGCGGCAGCGGTGGCAGCACTCGTCGCCCAGGCGTCAGCCGGGATCGGCAAGGCCGGCGCGGACGCTGCAGAGTCGTTGGCAGCAAACATCGATCGCGCGAGCAGCTCGCTCGAAGGCTTGTCGGCGCGCGTTGCGGAACAGGATCGAGCCTCTCAGCAGATGATTGCCGAGATTGATCGAGGCCTCGCGCTGATCGACCAGCGATTCTCCGAACTCGCCGCCAATGGCGACGAACGCGCCAACCATTTCCTCGAATCACTGACCCGCGCCCGCGCCGAGCTCGACACGCTCGCTGCCCAGGCAGGAACGCAAGAAGGCGCGATCGGGTCGCTCGCAGAACGCTCTGCCATGCTGCGCGAGAGCATCGAGCGCCTCGCAATTGAGATCCGCGAGAAAGTCGGGCCCGCAATTGGTGAGGCACAGGAAGGTGCCGATCGACTCGTCGAGGTCGCAGCGTCGGCAAGGCCGGAGATCGGCTGGCTGCGCGACGCGACGATCGAAGCGAGCGAAAAGCTCAGCGCGACCAATTGCGAAATTGCGGAGCAGCGCGAGCGGTTCTCGGAACTGCTGGCGAGCGTGGACAGCGGCGTCGAGGATGCACAATCGAGACTCGCCGAGCTCGCTTCGACGCTTGCGCAGGTCGAGCGAGAAGCAGCGAACCTCAGCTCGGAAACCGGTCCGGCGCTGGTCGCCTCGCTGGTGCAGGTGAAGGAAGCGGCAGTGCACGCGGCCGAGCGTGCTCGCGAGTCGATCCAGGCAGTCATTCCCGAGACCGCCGGCAAGCTTTCGGAAGAGGCAGCGCAGGCGCTTGAACGCGTCATCCGCGAGAGCATCGAAGACCGATTGCGCGACGTGGAGACGGTCGCGGCGCACGCGGTCGAGTCGGCGCGCTCAGCATCGGACCGGCTGACGCAGCAGATGATCACCATCGGCCAGACCGCCACCGCCCTCGAAGCCCACATCGAACGGACCAGCAAGGAACAACGCGAGAAGGACAGCGAAGCCTTTGCCAAGCGGGTCGCGCTGTTGATCGATTCGATGCATTCGGCCGCGATCGACGTCGGCAAGATTATGGCGGATGAGATCGACGACAAAGCCTGGAATTCTTATCTCAAGGGCAACCGTGGCGTGTTCACCAGCCGCGCGGTGCGGCTGATCGGCGGCAGTGAAACCCGCGCGATCCGGGCTCATTACGAGACCGACAGCGAGTTCCAGCGGTCGGTGAACCGCTATGTGGCCGATTTCGAGGCGATGCTCCGCCGCGTGCTTGCAGAGCGCGACGGCGGCATGATCGCGGTCACTCTGATGTCGTCGGACATGGGCAAGCTCTATGCCGGGCTCTCACAAGCGATCGACAAGTTGCGATAAGGTCCCCGACCTAGCGGGGATGGTAAAGGTCAAGGTCGTCAGGCGTGATCCAACCGTAGGTCCAATTGGCATAGTAAAGCGCAAACAGGATCGCACCGACGATTGCCGCCCTGATGAGATGACGCTTGAGGTCGAACCTGTGCGGTGCGCTGTCCGCCTGCCCGGGCACCTTCTCACCCCCGCTTTCCTCGGTCGTCCTGACGCCAAACGGCAGCAGCACGAAAGTACTGAATGCGAAGAATAGGAAATAGATTGCGATAATCGACGTGAATGCCATCGGTCCTTACTGCTTCACCTGTAGCATCATGACCTCGACAAGCGGCTTCTTGCCCGTCCACAGCGTGGCGCAACGCCTGACTGCAAGCCGCACGGATTCGCGCACCATGTCCTCGTCCGCCCCGGCACTGTAGGCGCGCGTCGCAGCATCGGTTGCGTCGGCGATGAAATCATCACGGTCTTCCTCGATCGGAACTCCGAACGGGCGCACCAACGGCGTACCCGCGAGCCGTCCCCGTTCGCCGATCGGTACGGCGACGGCGATCAGCCCCCCGTAGCCGATCCGCCGCCGCTCGTTCACGGTTGCGCCGTCCGCCGGCAGGATCACGTCACCGTCAAGTACCAGGCGCCCTACGCGAACCTCATCAATCTTCTTCGGCTCGCCGGGCGCGAGTCGGATCACGTCGCCATTTCCCTGCACGAGGGCGCGAGAAACTCCGTGACCGAGCGCCAGGCGCGCATGTTCGGCGAGATGCCGCGCTTCCCCATGTACCGGAACGACGATCTCCGGCCGAACCCAATTGTACATCTCGATCAGCTCAGGCCGGCCGGGATGGCCGGAGACATGGACGTGAGCCTGACGCTCGGTGATGATCCGGACACCGAGGTCGGACAACTGGTTCATGATTCTCCCGATTGCGACCTCGTTTCCAGGGATGACCCGCGACGAGAAGATGACGGTGTCGCCTTCGCTGAGCTTGAGTTCATGAGTCCCGCCGGCGATGCGTCCGAGCGCTGCGCGCGGCTCGCCCTGCCCGCCGGTGGCGATAATCAGAAGCTCGCTTTTCGGCAGCCGCATCGCCTCGTCGAAGGCGATCGGCGGCGGGAAATCCTCAAGATAGCCGGTCGCTTGCGCAACACGCAGGATTCGCTCGAGCGAACGGCCGGCAATGCACAGCTTGCGCCCGGTCTCTAGCGCGACCCGGCCAATGGTCCGCAGCCGGGCTGCATTCGAGGCGAATGTCGTAACGAGCACGCGTCCGGTCGCCTCGGCGACCTTCGCCAGAAGACCGGCGTGAACGCTTTCCTCCGAACCGGAAGGCTGATTTTGAAAGACGTTGGTCGAGTCGCAGACCAGCGCGAGCACGCCCTGGTCGCCGATCGCGCGCAGGAGGTTCGGACTCGGCGCCTCGCCAATCACCGGAGTTTCATCGATCTTCCAGTCGCCGGTATGAAAGACGTTTCCGAACGGCGTCTCGATCAGCACGCCATTGCCTTCGGGAATGGAGTGCGAAAGCGCAACGAAACTCACACGAAAGGGCCCGAGTTCGATGCTTCCGCCACGCTCCACCACATGGAGCTTTACGGCGCCGGTAAGCCCTTCTTCCTCGAGTTTGCCGGCGATCAGGCCGGCAGTGAACGGCGTCGCATAAAGCGGGGATTTCAGCTCCTCCGCAAGGTACGGAAGTGCGCCGATATGGTCCTCGTGGCCGTGGGTGAGAACGATCCCGGCCAACCGCTCCTGCTGGTTCTCGATGAACTCCAAATCGGGAAGAATCAGCTCGATGCCCGGATAGCTGGGATCGGCGAAAGTCAATCCGAGGTCGACCATGATCCACTGGCCGCGACAGCCATAGAGGTTGACGTTCATTCCAATCTCGCCCGAGCCACCGAGCGCGACGAACAGCAGTTCCTCTCCTGGGATCATTTCGAGCTGTGCGCTGCCATGTCGTGCAAAAGGCTCAACCCCTGGATGGTGAGATCGGGTTCAATCGCGTCGAACACTTTGGTGTGTCTGTCGAACAGCGTGGCGAGGCCGCCTGTTGCAACGACCGTCACTGGACGGTCGAGCTCGCGCTTGATCCGCTCGGTCAGTCCCTCGAGCATCGCGACATAGCCCCAATAAATGCCGATGAGCATCTGGCTCTGAGTGGTTCGGCCGATCACGCTGTTGCCCTGCGGCGACTCGATTGCAATGCGCGGAAGCTTGGCCGCAGCGCTGACCAGCGCGTCGAGCGAGAGATTGATGCCCGGAGCAATGATGCCGCCGGTATAGGCACCAGCAGAGCTCACCACGTCGAAGGTCGTCGCCGTGCCGAAGTCGATGATCAGCAGGTCACCCGGGTATTTGGAATGCGCGGCGATGGCGTTGAGCGCACGGTCCGCGCCGACATTTTCCGGCTCGTCGACATCGAACTGCAGCGGCCAGGCCGCGGCCCCCTGGCCGGCGATCAAGGGCGTCTTCCGGAAATATTTCTCGGACAAGACCTCCAGATTGTGAAGCGCGCGCGGAACCACCGTCCCAATGATCACGCCGTCGATATCGTCGCGTGAAAACCCTTCGAGCTCGAGCAACTGGTGAAGCCAGACTGCATATTCATCGGCGGTGCGCCGCGGGTCGGTGGCGATGCGCCAGCGCGCCTGGATCTCACCCTGGCTGACGAGCGCAAAGACCAGGTTCGTATTGCCAACGTCGACGGCCAGGATCATGGCCGCGCCCTAGCTGTGTCGGTTGGCGATCACAACTCGACGTCGCCGGCCCGGACAATGTCGATCATGCCGTCGTCGCGACGCAGGCGGAGCGCGCCGTCGGACTGGATACCTTCGAACCGGCCCGAAATCAGTTCATCGACCGCCGAGTGAACGGTTAGGCGCGTCCCCAGCGGATGCGCGCGCGCGAGCCAGGCCCGCGAGAGCATAGCCGGCTCGCTTTGCCGCCAAAGTTCCAGCATCCGCGCGAAACTGCCAGCAAGCAGCGGCGCGAAGGCTTCCGGAGCGATCTTGCCGGCCAGGGATGCCCCTTCGCGGTCGGCCAGTACCGGCGCGCTCGCCAGATTGACGCCGAATCCGACTGCAATCCGCTCGCCGTTGCGTTCAAGCAGAATCCCCGCGAGCTTCTTGCCTCCGAGCATCGCGTCGTTGGGCCATTTCAGCATCAGCGGCTGACCGGGCGCGGCGATGTCTACGGCCTCGATGAGGGCCAATCCTGCGGCAAGCGACAGCGTTTGTGCCGACGGATCGCAAGCGCGCAGCTCGACCAGCGTGCTGCCGAAGAAATTGCCCGGAGCCGAAACCCAGGGGCGGCCTTGGCGTCCCCTGCCTGCCTCCTGCTCGAGCGCAATCAGCCAGCGACCCTCAACGGCATTCGGATCGGCGAGCAGGTCGACGTTGGTCGAACCGGTGCGCTCGACGATATTGATACGGCTCAGAACAGGCTTCCCGCTGCTTTGTCGGTCAAGGCGCTGAGCGGGCCGATCAGCAAATATCCCACTGGCGAAATCAGGATCGCCGCCAACAAGATCAGCGCGCCCTGAATCGGCTCACGAACGCGAGCGTAAGGCTCGGCAGGTTCGTCCATGAACATGATCTTCACGATCTTCAGATAATAATAGGCGCCGACGACGGTTCCCAGAATGCCGGCGACCGCAAGCGCAACATAGCCGCTCGCGATCGCAGCCCTGAACACCACCAACTTGGGCCAGAAGCCAAACAAAGGCGGAATTCCCGCAAGACTGAACATGAAGAACGCCAAGCCCATGGCATATGCGAATCGGGTCTGCACCAAACCCGAAAGGCTGGCGATGTCCTCAATCGGTCGACCTTCTTCATCGCGCATCCACAGGACGCAGAGGAAGGCGCCGAGCGTCATCACCACATAGACGGCCATGTAGAAAAGCACTGACGAGGCGCCGCGCTGGCCGCCCGCCGCGAGACCGATCAGCGCGAAACCGACATTGTTGATCGACGAATAAGCGAGCAGTCGCTTGATATTCGTCTGGCCGAACGCCGCGATGGCACCGAGGAAGATCGACGCCAGCGCTGCAAAGATGACAATCTGCCGCCATGCGTCGGTTGCCGGACCGAGGCCTTCGATGCAAAGCCGCGTCGCGAGCAGCACCGCGGCTGCCTTGGGAGCGGAGGCGAAGAAGGCAGTGACCGGCGTCGGTGCGCCCTCGTAGACGTCGGGCGTCCACATGTGGAACGGCACGGCGCTCACCTTGAAGGCGAGACCGGCGAGGACGAACACGAGACCGAAGAGCAGGCCGAGTGTCGGCGCCCCGCGACCGAAGGCTGCTGCGAGACCGGCGAAGCTCATTGTTCCGGTGAATCCGTAGAGCAGTGAGATTCCATAGAGCAGGATGCCGCTCGCCAGGGCGCCCAGGACGAAATATTTGAGGCCGGCTTCGGCGGAGCGTTCGTCGGTGCGGCGATAGGCCGCGAGTACGTATGAAGCGAGACTGTTGAGCTCGAGGCCGACATAGAGGGCCACGAGGCTCGTCGCCGAGACCATGACGCTCATGCCGACGGCGGCGAAGACAATCAGGA